>NZ_JAWQUM010000016.1:0-145265 GCF_033447125.1 Rhizobium sp. PL01
TGTGCGTGCCGATCCTGGAGCGGCATAAATAGATCTCAGCAGGCGCTAAGCTGTTGGTCTTCCCGAAGCTGGTCGGGGTTGCGCAGGGGAGACCAACAGCGCTTGGTCGGTTATCTCTGACTGGAGGTCAGAAATGAACATCAAGAGCCTTCTTCTCGGCTCCGCTGCAGCTCTCGCAGCAGTATCCGGCGCCCAGGCAGCTGACGCAATCGTAGCTGCTGAGCCGGAACCAATGGAATACGTTCGCGTTTGCGACGCATTCGGTACTGGTTACTTCTACATCCCGGGCACGGAAACCTGCCTGAAGATCGGCGGCTACGTCCGTTTCCAGACCAACTTCGGTCGTGACCAGGTACAGAAGGGTGCTTTCGCAGGCAACGGTTCGTCCAGCTGGGATACGTTCACACGTGGTCAGTTGCAGTTCGACGCCAAGAACGACACTGAACTTGGCACGCTTGAAAGCACGATCGTTCTGCAGACCAACGCCGACGCGGCTGGCAACAGCGACTCGACTTTCCTTGATACGGCTTCGTTCGCGATCGCTGGCTTCAAGTTCGGCTACTACTACAGCTGGTGGGACGACGGCATTGCCGGCGAAACCGACGCTCTCGCAACCAACACCCTGTTCAACTCGATCTCGTACACCTACGATGGCGGCGCATTCAAAGCCGGTATCTCGGTTGACGAACTCGAAGGTATCGGCCGTGGTGGCGCGTTTGCTCCGACACAGCTGCCGAACGACTTCGGTCGTAAGGATAACGGCGTTGGTGTTGCTGCCATGCTGTCCGGCTCGGTCGGTGGCGTAACGGCTACCCTGCTCGGCGCATACGACACAGAGCGTGAAGAAGGCGCCATCCGCGCTATCTTGTCCGCTGAACTCGGTGCTGGCACGTTCAACCTTGCTGGTGTCTGGGCATCTGACCCGAACGCATACTACAACGAATCCGAATGGACCGTTGCAGCATCGTACGAGTTCAAGGCAACCGACAAGCTGACCATCACTCCGGCAGCTCAGTACTTCGGCGACTACGCTTTCATCAACGGTGTTGATGCATGGCGCGTTGGTCTGACGGCTGGCTACCAGATCACAGACGGTCTGAAGGCTCTCGCGACTGTCCAGTATCAGGACATCGACAGTGGTTCGTATTCCCGTGCTGGCACGACGACCAACTTCAACGGCAATGATTCGACAAGCGGTTTCCTCCGCCTGCAGCGCGACTTCTAATCTCTGGTTTCATATCAGTGATGGAAAGCCCGGTCGAAAGACCGGGCTTTTTTCGTTTGGTTGCTTTCGCTACTTTGGTGCTTTCTCGGCGCAGGCTGTGTCCAGGCGCTTCTCTTACTAAATCGTGTTGATGAACGCCGCGATTTCGGCAAGCAAATCCGGACGATGCAAAAGCGGTGCGTGTCCTTGTCCCGCTGCGGTTACGGATTTCATGTCCGGATGCCGTTGTCCCATCTCCGTGAAGGTGGCCTGTGATAGAATGCTGGAGTTTTTACCCCGGATGACCATCAACGGCATTGTCTGAAATCCCTGATAGAGTTCCCAGAGATCCGGAACCGGCGTGCTAGAATCAATGCTTTTCAGGGGCTCGATCAGGGCCGGATCGAAATCGGCGACGATCATGCCGCTCTTTTTCCGGAAGATCGCCTGCGCCATATCTTCCCAGTCTGGGTCATCAAGAGCCGGGAAAGCGGCACCATGCACCCGTTTCAGACTTTCGATGGCCTCTTGCCAGGACTGCGGCGGCTGTTGCGCTTCCAGATATTGCCGGATCTGCAGCAGACCGGCGATTTCGATGACCGGCCCGATGTCGTTCAGTACGACTGCGGCGAGTAGAGCCGGGTGCAGAGTGGCGAGAAGATGCAGGATCAGCCCGCCGCGTGACGTGCCGATGAAGATCGCCCGCGCGATCTCGAGAGCGGCGCATGCGCTCAGGACATCCTGGGCTTCGACGGGCAGTTGATACCGGCTTTTATCCGTGTCCCAGTCCGAAAAACCGCGCCCCCGATAGTCGAGCGCGATGACGCGGCGTGGATTATCCGGATGGGTTGAGAGCCGTGTTGCCAGAAGGTGGAAATCGCGGCTGTTGCGGCTGAGGCCGGGCAGGCAGACGATCGGAAGCGCTGCCACTGTCCGCGGATCGTCATATCCGTAGTCGCGGGCATAAAGCTGCAACCCGTCGCTGGCTGAAAACCGGTGTTCCTGAAAACTAGTCTTGCTGGTGCTCGTCACGATGTCTCCCTTCGATGAATGCTGGGAGAATCATAGCGGATCACGTCAGTCCCGAAAGAGGGGCGGGCACTTTATGTCTTCCGGGAGATTCGGGATTTGTGGCTGGCAGGCTACGGGTGGTTCGTCGTCAGCGCCCCATCCGTAGATCTTGCACAATATCGGCCGTCTGCCCGAGCCGGGACTTGTAGACCTGATAGTTCTCCATCACCCGCTGCACGTAGTTTCGCGTTTCGGCAAAGGGAATACGCTCGATCCAGTCGACGACGTCATCGATCGACTTGCCACGCGGGTCGCCGTAGCGGTTGATCCAGTCCGGCACGCGGCGAGGACCGGCATTGTAGGCGATGAAGGTGAGAATGTAGGAGCCGCCGAAATCATCGATCTGCTCGCCAAGGTAATGCGCTCCGAGCGTGGCATTATAGGCGGTATCTGTCGTCAATCGCTCCTGGGAATAGGCAAGGCCATGCCGGCCGGCGACGCCTTTGGCCGTGCCCGGTAGGATTTGCAACAGTCCGCGTGCATTGGCAGGCGAGATCGCTGCCGGATTGAAGGCGCTTTCCTGGCGGGCAATCGCATAGGCCAGCGCCTTGCCCGCGCCACTGATATTGGCATTTGCCGGAATGACGCCGATCGGGAAGGCGAGGGCCGCAACGTCGATCCCGCGGCCAAAGGCGAGTTTGCCGATCTGCAGCGACAGTTGGTGCCCACCGGCTTTTTCTGCGCCGGCTGAAAGGATGGCGAGTTCTCCCGGGCTGGTCAGTTCCTCGGCCAGGGCCCGGTAGAGATTGTCAGCGCGCCAGCCATGCCCTGCCTCCTCCAGCCGCGCGATAGCTTGAACCGCTTCGCGGCCCTCGAACCGCGCGCGATCATCGGCCGTCGGTGACGGGTAGGTGACGTTCAGCCCCTTACGGCCAAGCCGGGCTGCCGCAAGTTGCCCGTAGAATGTGCCGGGAAGGGTAGCCGCTTTGGCAAAATACTCTTTTGCATCGCCGGGAGCACCTGCCTCGGCGGCGCGTCCCATCCAGTACCAGGCACGCGAAACCGAAATTGGCCGGTTGGACGCCTTCAGGATGCGTTGAAAGTGCTGCGTTGCAACCGACGCGTCCTTCAGCCCGCGCAGGGCAAACCAGCCGGCATGGAATTCCGCATCGACAACATCGGCCGGGGCAACCGCAGAGTTGTTTGCCGCGATCGCATACGCGGCCTTGAATTTGCCTTGGTCCAGCAGACCCCGGCTGATGATCCGTTGCTCGACCCACCATTCACCCGGATTGACGAGCGCGTCCTTGTCTTTCGAAAGACCGGCCAGAAGCTTGGCTGCCTCTTCGTATTTCTCCTGCTTGCGCAGATATTCGACTCGAATGAACAGGTAGGCCGGTTCGTTGGACCAGGAACGGTCGACAGCGGCAATCAACGCCGCTGCATTATCTGCCTTCTTGGCAACCGCGATCCACGCGCGGTAAAGCGATTGCGCCTTGCCGAGATCACTGAAACGGGCGGCCTGGTCGAGACGGCCGCGATACAGCAACATTTCCATGCGCCGTTTGTGGTCTGCCACCGTCAGAAGGCTCGGAAACTCTGCGAGAATCTTGGTTTCGGTCTCCTTGTCGAGGGCATCTTTCAGCCAGAGGCCACGCAGCAATTTTGCTGCCGCGTTCATGTCGCCTGTCTGCTGCAAGGCGCGCGCCAGAATGATGGTGCCATCGGCTGTTTCCGGCCGGGTCGTGCCAAAAGCCGCGAGAATATCGGCGGCGGCCGGGTTCTCGCGGTACATCGCGCGCTCGGAATTGGCTCGTAGCGCGCCAAGCCCTGGCCAGCCCTTCAATTCCTGCTGTGCGGCGGCAATTTCATAGGATGGTACGCCCTTCTGCCCGGAGGTGGCGATGGCCCAGGTGAGAATATGACGGTCGAGCGTACCCTTGGCCATGGCATTGCGCGCCACGATTGCCTTGCCTGCGTCCTTGTTGGAAAGAGCGTCCAGTCCCATTTTCAGGGGCGAGTTGACGGGTATCGAGGCCGTGGCGGAGATGATGGAACCTGTGACTTCAGGGGAAGGGGCTCGTCCGGTCTTCACCTGTGTCTGTGGTTTCGCCCGGGGCAGTGGCGCCTGAAGGTCTTGCGCTGAAACGGTCAATGTCGAAAAAAGCATTGCCGATGCACCCAGCATCGCAATCATGTGGCGAAACATATGACCACGCATTCAGAACCCCACGCTTCCCCACAATAGTCTCTCATTTGGCGACGCAATTGTTACCGAAAGATTACCCGTTTCCATTCAATCCCACAAATATTGACACGTCCTTGTCGGCGGTGGGGCGAGCACCGATATGCGGAAAATCGCCATTGATACCGGTGTAATAGACGGGAACCGGCAACGAATGGCGCGATAGAGTGCTTGCCGCAGGCACGTCACATGATTAAGGTGCGCCAGTTTTCTAACCATGAAATGCGGCTAAAGCGTGGGTTGGTTTCAAGCTCCCGGGCCGTCAGGAGTCGTGCATGTTCAAGGGATCCATTCCCGCACTTGTCACCCCGTTCACCGCTTCCGGCGCTGTGGATACGGATAGCTTTGCCGCGCATGTCGAATGGCAGATCAGCGAAGGCAGTCACGGTCTGGTTCCGGTGGGTACCACTGGTGAATCGCCCACTTTGTCACACGCCGAGCATAAACGCGTGGTGGAACTGTGCATCGAGACCGCGGCCAAGCGCGTACCGGTGATCGCAGGCGCTGGCTCCAACAATACGACAGAGGCTGTCGAACTGGCTCAGCACGCCGAAAAGGCGGGCGCAGACGCCGTTCTGGTGGTGACACCGTATTACAACAAGCCCACGCAGAAGGGGCTTTTTGCCCATTTTGCAGCCATCGCCGAGAGCGTGAAGGTGCCGATCGTCATCTACAACATTCCCGGCCGCTCCGTCGTGGACATGAGTGTCGAAACGATGGCCGCGCTACACAAGGCCTATCCGTCGATCATCGGCGTCAAGGACGCGACCGGCAAGATCGAACGCGTCTCCGAGCAGCGAATGGCCTGCGGCGCAGGCTTCGTGCAGCTTTCGGGTGAGGATGCAACGGCACTTGGCTTCAACGCCCATGGTGGCATCGGCTGCATCTCGGTCACCGCCAATGTGGCGCCGCGCCTCTGTGCCGAATTCCAGGAAGCGACCCTTGCCGGCGATTATGCAAAGGCGCTGGATTACCAGGACAAGTTGATGCCTTTGCACAAGGCGATCTTTATGGAGCCGGGCCTGTGCGGCGCCAAATACGCGCTCAATCGCCTGCGCCAAATGAGCCGCACAGTCCGTTCGCCGCTGTTGTCGACGCTGGAACCAGCCACGGAAGCCGCCATTGATGCCGCGCTACGCCATGCGGGGCTGATGAACTGATGGCACCCAAAGGCAGCCAGCGTGTGGTCAAAAAGATTGTCGCGGAGAACCGCAAGGCCCGCTACAATTACGAGATCATGGATACCTACGAGGCCGGTCTGGTTCTGACCGGCACCGAGGTCAAGTCGCTGCGCGAAGGCAAAGCCAATATCGCCGAATCCTATGCCACCGACGAAGGTGGCGAGATGTGGCTGATCAATTCCTATCTGCCGGAATATCTGCAGGCCAACCGTTTCAACCACGAGCCTCGCCGCCGTCGTAAACTCTTGCTGTCGAAACGCGAAGCGAATCGGCTGCAAAGTGCGATCAACCGCGACGGCATGACGTTGATCCCGTTGAAAATCTATTTCAACGATCAGGGCAGGGCAAAGCTGGAACTGGCGCTGGGCAAAGGCAAGAAGTTGCACGACAAGCGTGAAAGCGAAAAGGAACGTGACTGGAACAGGCAGAAGAGCCGGTTGATGAAGGACCGTTAGTTCGCTGCTTGTCAGTGGGAAAGAACACTGGGATCGAAAAAAAGGGACCGGCTGATTGCAGCCGGTCCTTTTTCATTTCAGTCGTTGAATTCTTCGCTGACCGGCTCGGTCACCCGCACCGGGCGCTCTGAAGGGTCGCGGCCGACTTCGGCCTTCAGGCTGACAAGCTCGATGAAGTGGTCTGCCTGCCGGCGCAGGTCGTCGGCGATCATTGGTGGCTGGGTCGCCATGGTCGAGACGACGGAGACCTTGCGGCCCTTGCGTTGCAGCGCTTCCACCAGCGTGGTGAAATCGCCATCACCGGAAAAAATCACCAGGTGATCCACTGTTTCGGACTGTTCCATCGCATCGATGGCCAGTTCGATATCCATGTTGCCCTTGATCTTCCGGCGCCCGAGGGAATCGGTAAACTCCTTGGCGGGCTTTGTCACAACCTTGTAACCGTTATAGTCTAGCCAATCGATCAAAGGCCGGATCGATGAATATTCCTGGTCCTCAATCAGCGCCGTGTAATAATACGCCCGAAGCAGATAGCCGCGCTTCTGGAAGGCCTTGAGAAGCTTGCGATAATCAATGTCGAAACCAAGGCTTTTCGACGCAGCGTACAGGTTGGCCCCATCGATGAAGAGCGCGATTTTTTCGCGTGGGTCGAACATCGTAATTCCTTTTTGTTGTCTCAATGTTTTTTGTTGTCAACCTTAGCGAGCGGAGGCGTCCTCGGTGGCAGAACAGTCGAATACATTAAGGTTCCATCATATTCCAGCGTTCTAAGCCAGCATTCGCTTTAGTCTAAGAAAATTCCGCTTGGAATAGCTATTTCTCGCAGTTTTTTGCTAAAAATATGAAATATCCCGCTTTGATTAGATTTTTTTTCTGATGGCCTGGGTCGGGTGCTCTCGGCGAAAACGTCAATTCCTCCATGGCTCATCAGGATTTAACGATATTCAATCATCATTTAAGCGGATGTCAAAGCCAATCGATTGGGAGTGGTTACCTGGATGTCGTTTTTGTCTCCAACACCGCTGCAGCCCTGATTTCCGGATATCTTTTTTGGCATTGCAGGAAAAACTTGAATTTATGCGGTTTTGATTGTATCGGGCAGGGTAATTCCTGAAATCGGAGCCGCGGATACCGTCAAGCCGACGGCTGGACGGGTTCCGGTGTTGTTAATCAGCGCAGCAGCGGACGTCTTACGGCATCCATGATTTTAGCTGCGCTCTTGAGATCCAAAGGACAGGCATGGCCCGCGTCACCGTTGAAGATTGCATCGACAAAGTCGATAACCGTTTCGAGCTCGTACTTCTTGCAAGCCATCGTGCCCGCCTGATCTCGCAGGGGGCTGCGATCACCATCGATCGTGACAACGACAAGAATCCGGTCGTCGCGCTGCGCGAAATCGCCGACGAGACGCTCTCGCCGGGCGATCTCAAGGAAGACCTGATCCACTCGCTGCAGAAGCATGTCGAAGTCGATGAACCCGAGCCCGATCCAGCTTCGATGATCAGCGGCGATGCTGGTTCCGTCTTTGCCGGACAGTCCGGTGAAGACGACGATCAGCCGGAAGTCGTGACTTTCGACCGCATGTCGGAAGAAGAGCTGCTGGCCGGTATCGAAGGCCTGGTTCCGCCGGAAAAAAGCGACGATTATTGAGCCAATGCGGTGTCCGGCCTCTTGGCCGGACGCGCTGCTCTGATGCAATGCCGCGTTTTCGTTCAGAATTCGCGCAACGCCGGTATTTGCAAAGCAGTGCGCCACTCCTACGATTGGCGCACTTTTTTTGTTTTTCGGACCTTTCCTGGAGTCCCTCGCGGATGATGCGCCAATACGAGCTCGTTGAGCGCGTTCAAAAATACAAACCCGATGTAAACGAGGCGCTGCTCAACAAGGCGTATGTTTACGCCATGCAGAAACATGGCCAGCAGAAGCGGGCGAGCGGCGATCCCTATATTTCCCATCCTCTCGAAGTCGCAGCGATTCTCACCGAGATGCATCTCGACGAATCGACCATTGCGGTCGCTCTGCTGCACGATACGATCGAGGACACCACGGCGACACGCGCCGAAATCGACGAGCTCTTTGGGGAAGACATCGGCGCGCTGGTCGAGGGGCTCACCAAGATCAAGAAACTTGATCTGGTAACAAAAAAAGCCAAGCAGGCGGAAAACCTGCGCAAGTTGCTTTTGGCGATTTCCGACGATGTGCGCGTTCTGCTCGTCAAGCTTGCTGATCGTCTGCACAACATGCGCACCCTCGACCATATGTCGGCGGAAAAGCGTGCCCGGATTTCTGAAGAGACGATGGATATCTATGCGCCGCTTGCCGGCCGCATGGGCATGCAGGACATGCGCGAGGAGCTTGAAAACCTCTCCTTCCGCCACACCAATCCGGAAGCCTTTGAAACGGTCACCCGCCGCCTTGACGAGCTGTCGACCCGCAATGAAGGGCTGATCAGGAAGATCGAGGCCGAGCTGGACGAGCTGCTTCAGGCAAGGGGCTTGACGGGTACGATGGTTAAGGGGCGGCAGAAGAAACCCTATTCCGTCTTCAAAAAGATGCAGTCGAAGTCGCTCTCCTTTGAACAACTCTCGGACGTCTGGGGCTTCCGCATCATCGTCGCCGATATTCCCGATTGCTACCGGGCGCTCGGGATCGTCCATACGCGCTGGCGCGTCGTTCCCGGCCGGTTCAAGGATTATATCTCGACACCGAAGCAGAACGACTACCAGTCCATCCACACGACCATCGTCGGTCCGTCCCGCCAGCGTATCGAATTGCAGATCCGCACGCGTCTGATGCACGAAATTGCCGAATACGGCATCGCCGCCCACACACTCTACAAGGACAGCGTCGAGCCTGTCGGCGAGGTCAAGCTGTCGCCGAAGTCGAACGCCTACTCATGGCTGCGGCGGACGATCGAATCGCTCGCCGAAGGGGATAATCCGGAAGAGTTTCTCGAGCACACCAAGCTTGAACTATTCCAGGATCAGGTCTTCTGCTTCACACCGAAGGGTCAGCTGATTGCGCTGCCGCGCGGCGCCACCCCGATCGATTTTGCCTATGCCGTTCACACCAATATCGGCGACACCTGCGTTGGCGCGAAGATCAACGGCCGGATCATGCCGCTGGTGACACGGCTCAACAACGGCGACGAGGTCGAGATCGTCCGCTCCGGCATCCAGGTGCCGCCACCGGCCTGGGAAGAGATCGTCGTGACCGGCAAGGCCCGCGCCGCCATCCGCCGCGCCACCCGCGCTGCTGTGCGCAAGCAATATTCCGGCCTCGGTTACCGCATCCTTGAGCGCACGTTCGAGCGGGCCGGAAAATCCTTCACCCGTGAAGGGATGAAGCCTGTCCTGCATCGCCTCGGCCATAAGGAAATCGAAGACGCGATCGCCGCCGTTGGCCGTGGCGAGCTGTCTTCGCTCGATGTGCTGCGCGCTGTCTATCCCGATCATCAGGACGAGCGGGTGACGGTCAAGCCCAATGATGAAGGCTGGTTCAACATGCGCAGTGCTGCAGGCATGGTCTTCAAACTGCCGGGACGCCCCAAGGACATGTTCGACGTGCTGGACAGCGAGGGGCCTGAGGCTCTGCCGATCCGCGGGCTTTCCGGCAATGCCGAGGTCCATTTCAGCGCGTCCGGCGCTGTGCCGGGCGACCGTATTGTCGGCATCATGGAAAAGGACAAGGGGATCACTATCTACCCGATCCAGTCGCCGAGCTTGCAGAAGTTCGACGACGAATCGGAGCGCTGGATCGATGTGCGCTGGGATCTCGACGAGGCGAACAACACTCGCTTCATGGCGCGCATCCAGATCAATGCGCTCAACGAGCCGGGTACGCTGGCCGAGATCGCTCAGGCGATCGCCACCAGCGACATTAATATCCGGACGTTGTCGATGGGAGGGGTGGCTGCCGATTTCAGCGAATTCGAACTGGATATCGAGGTTTGGGATCTTCGCCAGCTCAACCATCTCGTCACTCAGATCCGCGACCTGCCGAGCGTTTCCACGGTCAAGCGCGTGTTCGAGTAAGGCCTGCGTTGCCCTTGCGCACAGGATTGAAATCGACAGTCAGCTCTCCGCCTCGTGCGCATGGTTCGACGGCTGGCGGAAGATCGTGTCTATCTTTCGCCATGATTGATGGCCGTTTCGCATGGCTTGGCGGCAATTGCACTTTGATTGTGCATTCTCTGGGGCGAAAACGTGCAGGGCATGCGCGCTGCGCATGGCTGCCGCCTCTTTGTAGCTCTAGTGAAGGGCGGTGGGTTCGACTATCTTCAGCGTCGGGAGGTAAACAAAAAGAGGTTTACCATGTTTAAGCAACTGAAGAAGATCACCAACGCCCTGCGCGTCCCGTCTGTCGAAGACCGTGAACTGAACTATCTCAATGGTTCGCTCGACCGGATCGACCTGGAATACCGTCAGCGTCAGATCGACCGCGGCCTGTTCCGCAACTCGTTCTAAGCGAACTGACCGTCCGGCTGCCTGTCGATACAGGCTGCCGGGACCTATGCACAGAGCGTATGGCGGGGCTGGCTTTTGCGCATGACGCGCAAGCGTATTGAGCGGCCGACAATGATTGCCCGGCATGTGGCATATTTGCGCTTCCCATTCCGGAAGTGCTGATTTCCGCGCAACTGCCATTGAACAGCCATATCCGCATCGTCTATCAGAGCATTATGTTGTTCAGACGCAAGAAGCCGGCAACCTGGTCGGGCAAGCTCCGTGAGTTCCTGTGGCCGCGAAAAGGTTTTTCGCGCGGGCCACGGTATTTGGCAATGCGCGTGCTGAGGATCTCGTCATCGCCGCACTCGATAGCGGTCGGCGTCGCTGCCGGTGCTGCGTCTTCGGCAACCCCATTTGTCGGTTTTCACATCCTCATCGCGCTCGCTTTTGCCTATCTGTTGTCCGGAAACATGATCGCAGCCGGCATATCGACGGCGCTCGCCAATCCACTGACCATCCCGTTCATCCTGGCGGCCACCTACGAGGTTGGTCTGATCATGCTTGGCAGTGAGGGTAACGGCGCCATGGCCGGTCAGGATATCCTCCACATGCTGCGGCATCTTGAGATCTCCCATTTGTGGGAACCGGTTTTGAAGCCAATGCTGATTGGCTCGGTGCCGCTTGCAGCCGTCAGTGCCGTTGTTTTCTATGTCGCGGCTTTCTATGCGGCCAAACTGTTTCAGTCCCGGCGGCATATCCGCCGCCAAGGCAAGATACAGGCACGTTCAGTCGCCTGAGCTGACGATCTTTGATTTCTGACATATTTTTAACTTGGCAGAGGGCGGACTGTTTGCTCTTGTTGTATTTTCACTAGGGTATTTTCATTTCGATGATTATCGGCATCGGCAGTGACCTGATCGACATCCGGCGTATCGCCAGTTCGCTTGAGCGTTTCGGCGAGCGGTTTAGCCATCGTTGCTTTACCGATGTCGAGATCCGCAAATCGGAAGGCCGCAAGAACCGCGCCGAATCCTATGCAAAGCGGTTCGCCGCCAAGGAAGCCTGTTCCAAGGCGCTCGGCACCGGATTGGCGCAGGGCGTCTTCTGGAAAGACATGGGCGTCGTCAATCTGCCGGGCGGTAAACCGACCATGCAACTGACCGGCGGTGCCGCCGCGCGGCTTGCCGAAATGCTGCCGGCCGGTCATCGCGCCGTTATCCACCTGACCATTACCGATGATTTTCCCTTGGCGCAGGCCTTCGTCATAATTGAGGCTCTGCCCGTTGCTCAAGATTGAGGAAGCGTTTAGAGCATGTCCGGATGACGTGGACCGTATAATTGGGCTCAAGTTTATTTGAAAGGACGGCGCCGCGCACGATATGCGTCAGGCAGCCTCCAATCGGATGACCCGGCAGGATACGGAACCCCAGGCAATATAGCCGCCCCGCTTTGCAGCGAGTGCGGGATCAGATCAAGGAACAAGTCGCGTGGCAGAAAATATCGACAAGAAGCAGGGCAGTGGCCTTTGGGAAAACGTCAAGGTCATCATCCAGGCGCTTCTGCTCGCCGTGGTGATCCGCACGGTGTTCTTCCAGCCGTTCACCATTCCGTCGGGCTCGATGATGCCGACGCTTTTGGTCGGCGACTATATCTTCGTCAACAAGTTCGCCTATGGCTATTCGAAATATTCGCTGCCGTTCTCACCCGACCTGTTCGAAGGCCGCATCTTTGCCAGCGAACCCAAGCGCGGCGACGTCGTGGTGTTCCGCTTCCCACCGAACCCGGACATCGACTACATCAAGCGCCTGATTGGCCTGCCGGGCGACAAGGTCCAGGTTCGCGACAGTATTCTCTACGTCAACGATACCGCTGTTCAGCGCGTGCCGGACGGCATGTTCCGTGCCGACGACCAGTATGATACCGGCGCTGACGTTCCGGTTTTCCGTGAGACCCTGGACAACGGCGTCAACTTTGACACGCTTGACCAGTTCCCGGATTCGCGCGGCGACAACACCCGCGAGTTCATCGTTCCTGAAGGCCATTATTTTATGATGGGCGATAACCGCGACAATTCGGCAGACAGCCGTTTCGATGTTGGCTTCGTTCCGGCGCAGAATCTTGTCGGCCGCGCCTCGATGATCTTCTTCTCGCTCGGCAACGACACGTCCTTCCGTGAAATCTGGAAATGGCCGACAAACCTGCGCTACGACCGCCTGTTCAAGAGCGTCGAATGAGCAAGGGCCGTTCGCTGAACACCGAGGACCGCCAGCGGCTTGAAGCCGCGATCGGTTACAGCTTTGTCCAGAAGGAACGGCTCGACCGGGCGCTGACTCATGCCAGCGCCCGCAATGCCAAGGGTTCCAACTATGAGCGGCTGGAGTTTCTGGGCGATCGCGTGCTCGGCCTCTGCGTGGCCGAACTGCTGTTCGACACCTTCAAGGATGCCGACGAGGGTGAGCTTTCGGTCCGGTTGAACCAGCTCGTCAGCGCTGACAGTTGCGCGCTTGTCGCCGATACGCTGTCGCTGCATCTCTTCATCCGCACTGGTGCGGACGTGAAGAAGCTCACCGGAAAATCGATGCTTAATGTGCGCGCCGATGTGGTAGAGTCGCTGATCGCGGCGATCTATCTCGACGGTGGACTTGAGGCAGCGCGCGGCTTCATCCAGCGTCATTGGTTGTCGCGAGCAAGCCGGGTCGATGGTGCGCGTCGCGATGCCAAGACCGAACTGCAGGAATGGGCCCACGCCAAGTTCGGTGTGACGCCAAGCTACCGGATCGACGATCGCTCCGGCCCGGATCACGACCCGCGCTTCACGGTGACGGTCGAAATACCCGGTATCGGTCCCGAAACGGGCATCGACCGGTCCAAGCGCGCCGCCGAACAGGTGGCCGCCACCAAGATTCTGGAGCGCGAAGGCGTCTGGAAGAAAGCGACGACGGCCTGATCTGTCCGGAGGTACGGTTCCTCCCGAAAGATCAGGCAATCCTTTGACAGACAATTGCGATTTTGCGCGCCTCAGCGGTGCCGGTCGCCCAATCGGAAATTACGGACACCATGAGCGAAACAGAACCAACAGCAGTAGAAACCGAAAAGGGCCCGACCCGGTCCGGTTTCGTCGCCCTGATCGGCGCCACCAATGCCGGCAAGTCGACGCTGCTCAACAAGCTGGTTGGCGCCAAGGTGTCGATCGTCAGCCACAAGGTGCAGACGACGCGCGCTATCGTGCGCGGCATCACCATCCACAAGAACGCCCAGATCGTCTTCATGGACACGCCCGGCATCTTCAAGCCGCGCCGCCGTCTTGACCGCGCCATGGTTACGACCGCCTGGGGCGGCGCCAAGGATGCCGATGCGATCATGATGCTGATCGACAGCGAACGTGGCCTGAAGGGTGATGCGGAAACCATTCTTGAGGGTTTGAAGCATGTCGAACAGCCGAAGATGCTGGTCCTCAACAAGATCGACCAGGTGTCGCGTGAAGACCTTTTGAAGCTGGCAACTGCCGCCAACGAATTCGTCGATTTCGAACGTACTTTCATGATCTCGGCGCTCACCGGCTCGGGCTGCGACGACGTGCTCGATTATCTCGCCATGAAGCTGCCGGAAGGTCCGTGGTATTACCCGGAAGACCAGATTTCCGACTTGCCGATGCGCCAGCTTGCTGCTGAAATTACCCGCGAAAAGCTGTTCCTGCGCCTGCATCAGGAACTGCCCTATTCGTCGCATGTCGAGACGGAGAAGTGGGAAGAGCGCAAGGACGGCTCGGTGCGCATCGAGCAGGTCATCTATGTCGAGCGCGACAGCCAGAAGAAGATCGCACTTGGCAAGAACGGCGATGCGATCAAGGCGATCTCCATGGCCTCGCGCAAGGAACTCTCCGAAATCCTCGAACAGCCAGTCCACCTGTTCCTGTTCGTCAAGGTTCGCGAAAACTGGGGCGATGATCCCGAGCGTTTCCGCGAGATGGGCCTGGAATTCCCGAAGTAACAAAAAGGCGCCGGAAACGGCGCCTTTTTCTATGTCATATGCTCCGCAACTCCACCCGCTGTTCGAGTTTTTCAGCATCTTCCTTGCGTTCGCTGTAGCGGTCAGTGAGGTAGCCTGAAGCATCCCGTGTCAAAAGCGTGAACTTCATCAATTCCTCCATCACGTCGACGACGCGATCGTAATAGGCTGACGGTTTCATTCTGCCGTCGGCGTCGAATTCTTGATAGGCCTTGGCAACGGAGGACTGGTTGGGGATGGTGATCATCCGCATCCAGCGCCCGAGAATGCGCATCTGGTTGAGTGCGTTGAAGCTCTGCGAGCCGCCCGAGACCTGCATGATCGCCAGCGTTCGCCCTTGTGTCGGCCGCACCGACCCGACAGACAGCGGTATCCAGTCGATCTGTGCCTTCATGATGCCGCTCATGGCACCGTGCCGCTCCGGGCTGACCCAGACCTGGCCTTCCGACCACAGGGAAAGATCCCGCAATTCCTGTACCTTCGGGTGACTGGCCGGAGCGGCGTCGGGGAGGGGCAGGCTTTCCGGACTGAAGAATTTCACCTCCGCGCCGAAATGGGTCAGCAAGCGGCCGGCCTCCTCGGCAAGCAGGCGGCTGTAGGAGATGGTGCGGAGCGAGCCGTAGAGGATGAGAATACGGGGCGGGTGACCGGGAGCAGGTAATCGCAACGCACGCATGTCCGGTTGGCAAAGATGTGCCGTACTGGCTGAGGGCAAATCAGACACGTCGCTTGCCTCCTGCATCAAGAACCTGTTCGCCGTCTTCCTTGGCAAAGGCGCCCTTGTGCGTCTGCGGCAGGATGTCGAGGACCACCTGGGACGGGCGGCACAGGCGCGTGCCCATCGGCGTGGTCACGAACGGCCGGTTGATCAGGATCGGATGCTCCAGCATGGTGTCCAGAAGCTGATCGTCGCTGAGGGACGGATCGGCAAGGCCGAGCGCCTCGAAGGGGGTGCCTTTTTCGCGGATCGCCTCTCGCACAGTGAGGCCTGCAGCCGCAATCATCGCCTTCAGTTGATTTCGGCCCGGCGGGGCCTGCAGGTATTCGATTACGGTTGGCTCGATCCCGGCATTGCGGATCATTGCCAGCGTGTTGCGGGAGGTGCCGCAATTGGGATTGTGATAGATGGTGACGGTCATGACTGGCCTTGAGGGATTAGACGTTGACGGAGGGTTGGCGTAGCAACCAATTCATCAGTGCAAAGGCACAAAGCGCGCCCAGGAGTTCGGCAGCGATGAAACCGGGCAGATCGAGTGGACGGATTCCGGAGAAGGTGTTGGTTAGCGATCGCGCCAGCGCCACGGCGGGGTTGGCGAATGACGTCGATGCGGTGAACCAATAGGCAGCGGTGATATAGAGCCCCACCAGCCATGGGATGGCCTTCTGCTCGAAACGCATACCGGCAAGGACAACGCCGATAAGGCCAAAGGTTGCTACCCACTCGGAAAACCATTGCGGGCCACCTGTTCGAGCCTTCAGCGAGACCTCGATCATCGGCAGGTTGAACATCAGATGTGCTGCCATTGTGCCGAGGATACCGCCGCCAACCTGTGCCGCGACATAAAATCCGAGTTCGCGGCGCGGCAGTTGGCGTTTTAATGTGAAAATCAATGAGACGGCCGGGTTGAAATGCGCCCCGGAGATTGGTCCAAGAATGGTGATGAGGACCACCAGTATGGCGCCGGTCGCCAGCGTATTTCCAAGCAGCGCCAGTGCATTGTCGTCGCTTAAGGTATTGCCCATGATACCTGAGCCGACCACGGTCATGACCAGCAGGCAGGTTCCAAGCGCTTCCGCGGCGACCCGGCGGTTCAGTCCAAAGCCTTGCGATTGCCGATGCTCGTTATCATCAGGCATGGCCTTTTTCCTTTGGAGTGCAGCAGGGAACGAGATCGGCGATCAGTGGTGCACAAAGATCGGGATGACCGGCGCAGCAGTCTTTCAGCAGAAACGTCACCACTTGGCGAAGGCTGTCGAGGCTGGCGCGGTAGACGATGGATCGGCTTTGCCGCTCGGCCGTGATCAGGTCCGCCCGCTGCAGGGTCGCCAGATGGGTCGACATGGTGTTGTGGGGAACGCCGAGCAGGCGGGCGATTTCGCCTGCAGGCAACCCGTCAGGTTCATGGGTAACGAGCAGCCGGAAGGCATCCAGCCGGGTGGTTTGGGCGAGGGCTGCAAGGGCATTGATGGTTGTCGTATTGTCCATATGTCGAGAGTTATCGACATAATAGGATTCCGTCAAGATGGATACTGTTCTGGCCGCCGATGCCGATCATCGAACAGTCTGTCGAACATCCGCAGGCTTGCTGCATGTTCACGTGCATGAGATTTGATTGGTGAAGTTGAGCGTATCCTCATGCAGGGGAAGAAGGACAATTACGATGCCACAGCTGGTCGATGGAAAATGGGAAACCGGCGATGTCGCCGCCAGCGAAATGAAGAACGGCGCTTTTCACCGCGAGCCGACCAGTTTCCGCAACTGGATCACGCCGGATGGCGAGCCGGGACCCGATGGCCAGACATCTCTGCCCGCTGAAGCCGGCCGTTATCAGCTGTTCGTCGCCTTCATCTGCCCCTGGGCATCACGCACGTTGATGATGCGCGCTCTGAAAGGCCTGCAGGACATCGTTTCAGTGTCGATCTCCGAGCCTGAACTTGGCGAAAACGGCTGGACGTATGCGCAGCCGCAGGATGCCGGTTCGCGCGTTGGAAAAATCCGTTATCAGCACGAGCTCTATACGGCGTCCGACCCGCATTATACCGGCAAGGTCTCCGTTCCGGTGCTCTGGGACCGCAAGGAAGGCCGCATCGTCAACAACGAGTCCTCTGATATCATCCGCATCCTCAACACCGCTTTCAATCACCTGACCGGTGATACCGGAGATTTCTATCCGCAGAGCCTGCGCGGGGACATCGACCGCTGGAATGCGCCGATCTATGAGCGGGTCAATAACGGCGTCTACCGGGCAGGTTTTGCCAAGACGCAAGGGGCTTACGAGGAGGCCGTGATCAGCCTTTTCGACATGCTGGATACGCTGGAGGCGCACCTGTCCGCCAAGCGTTACATCGCCGGGTCCCATTTTACCGAAGCGGACATCCGCCTGTTCGTCACATTGATCCGCTTCGATGCCGCCTATCATGGCGCCTTCAAATGCAATCTGCGGCGGCTGGAGGACTATCCGAACCTGTCGAGTTATCTGCGTGAAATCTATCAATGGCCGGGCATTCGCGAAACGGCGCGCATCGATCACATCAAGCGAGGCTATTACTCGATCGCCCATATCAACCCGACGAAGGTCGTGCCGCTTGGCCCGCTGATTGATCTTGACCGCCCGCATGACCGTGCAAAGCTTGCGGGGCAGGGCGTGATGGCGGCCTGATCCTCGAATTTGCTAAGCAAATAAATCCTTGAGGGACCAGTGCAGCCATTGCGCAGCGCCAAAACGGCACTATTTTAACGGGTGTTCTGATGGATAGAGCTCTCTGACAGGAGCGCCCAGACGACCTGTCGTGCGGACGGATGGCAACCGCCTTTGCGAATTGCCGATATACCGTTCCCCGGACGACGCCGACGGCGCGCCAGATTTGGTTCTTCTCGTTTCCGAACGTCCGGCAAAACCAAAGCCGGCGGCACGTGACCATTCACCAGAATGCTCTGCATCTGTGGTTGAGGTCCGGGATGAACACGACATTTCTGAAAATTTTCAGACGGCTGGTTCAAAAAGGCAATCTGACGCTCGTCCTCTCGTCTGGAGAGCGGGCCATTCTCGGCGACGGGTCCGGTATTCCGGTGACTGTGCGGACGCTGGATGAGGACGCCGAAAAGGCGATCCTGCACGATCCGGGCCTTCGGTTCGGGGAAATGTATGTCGAGGGGCGCATCGTCATCGAAGAGGGCAACATTTTCGACCTGTTATCGATGGTGAAGGCCAACGGTATGGAAAAGGCAGCAACGATCAGCAACACGGCGACGGCACTCCTGCATGTGGCCGAGCAGCAGATTAAAAGCCGTCTGCCGGTCAACCGCAACAAGCACAATGTTGCCCACCACTATGATCTCGACGGCAAGCTGTTCGACCTGTTCCTCGATCAAGACTGGCAATATTCCTGCGCCTATTTCGATCCGCCCGGGATCAGCCTTCACGAGGCGCAGACGGCGAAGAAGCGCCATATCGCCGCCAAACTTCTGCTGGAACCCGGCCAGACGGTGCTGGAAGTCGGGTCCGGCTGGGGCGGTATGGGGATGTATCTGGCCGAATCCTCCGGTGTCGATGTCACCGGCATTACGCTCAGCGAAGAACAGCTAAAGGTCTCCCGCACTCGGGCTCAAAAACGCGGGCTTGAGGATCGTGTCCGGTTCGAGCTGCAGGATTATCGGACGATGATCGATCGCCAGTTCGACCGTATCGTCTCGGTCGGCATGTTCGAGCACGTCGGCATGGCCAATTACGCCAGCTTTTTCACGAAAATGGCCGGACTGCTGGCACCCAAGGGCGTGATGGTGCTGCATTCGATCGGCCAGGCGGAAAAGCCCTGGGCGACCAATCCCTGGATCGAGAAATACATTTTCCCCGGCGGTTACATGCCGGCGCTATCCGAGGTGGTTCCGGCGATCGAGAAATCACAGCTGGTGATCCGCGATATCGAGATCCTGCCCATGCACTATGCCCACACGTTGCGGGCGTGGCGCGAACGGTTCACGGCCCGCAAGGAAGAGGCAATCCAGCTCTACGACGAGCGTTTCTTCCGTATGTGGGAATTCTATCTCGCGTCGTCAGAAACGGCTTTCATCTACGACAACCTTTCGATCTTCCAGATCCAGCTGTCGCACGAGCTGGATGCGGTGCCTTACACGCGCAACTACATCGGCGAGCGGGAAGCGGCCTTACGGGAGTTCGAAAAGACCCGCCCGCCGCTGGAGCCGGTGGAATTCTAGGCCACCGGCTGGCAGAAAGCCGGTATCCATCTGTGGACGCGCCGAGGCGAAGGTGCGCCTTCACTTGGCCTTGATGGCATGTGCATCTATGCTCCCTGCACATCTCAACTGAATCCGGAATTCCATGTCCCTGCCATCAAAGTCCATCGCCGTCCTCATCGCCCAGGAAATCAAGGCGACGCCTGCCCAGGCGATCGCAGCTATCGAGCTTCTGGACGAGGGCTCGACCGTTCCGTTCATCGCCCGTTATCGCAAGGAAGTGACCGGCGGTCTGGATGATACGCAGTTGCGCAACCTTGCCGAACGACTGGTCTATCTGCGTGAACTCGAAGCCCGGCGGTCCTCCATTCTCGATTCGATCCGCGGGCAGGACAAACTGACGGCAGAGCTCGAAGCCAAGATCGCCGGTGTCACAACCAAGGCCGAACTGGAAGATATCTATCTGCCCTACAAGCCGAAGCGCCGCACCAAGGCCGAGATCGCCCGCGAGCGTGGCCTTGGGCCTCTCGCCGAAGCCATCCTTGCCGACCGGGCTGTTGCGCCCGCAGACCGTGCCAGCGCCTATATCACCGCCGATGTGCCGGATGTGAAGACGGCGCTCGATGGCGCCCGCGACATCATCGCTGAAGGCATCACTGAAAATGCTGATCTGCTCGGCCGGCTGCGCGCTCATATGCGCCAGGTCGCCTTGATGCGGTCGAAGGTCGTTGAAGGCAAGCAGGATGCCGGCGCCAAATTTTCAGACTATTTCGATCATTCGGAGAAATGGGCAACCGTTGCGGGACACCGGGCGCTCGCCATGCTGCGCGGCTGGAACGAGGAGTTCCTCTCGGTCGATATCGTCGTCGATCTCGATGATACCTCGCCGGTCAAGCCGGTGGAGCGCACGATCGCCGCTGCCTACAGGGTTGGCGGCACATTGGCGGGCGACAAGTGGCTGATGGAGATGATCGGCTGGACCTGGCGCGTCAAGCTGTCGATGTCGCTGTCGCTTGACCTGATGCGCGAATTGCGCGAGCGCGCCGAGGAAGAGGCGATCCACGTTTTCGCCCGCAATCTGAAAGACCTTTTGCTCGCAGCCCCCGCCGGATCGCGCGCCACCATGGGTCTCGATCCGGGCATCCGCACCGGCGTCAAGGTGGCGATCGTCGATGGTACCGGCAAGCTGCTTGAGACTACGACTGTCTATCCGTTCCCGCCGAAGAACGATATTCGCGGCACGCAGGCCGAACTTGCCAGCCTTGTGCGCAAGCACAAGATCGAGCTGATCGCCATCGGCAACGGCACCGGCAGCCGCGAGACCGAACGTCTGGTCGCCGATATGCTCACCCAATTGCCGGCAGGCCCGAAACCGACCAAGGTCATCGTCTCGGAAGCAGGCGCGTCGGTCTATTCCGCTTCGCAGGCGGCAGCCGATGAATTCCCGGGCCTCGACGTGTCGCTGCGCGGTGCTGTCTCCATCGCCCGCCGCCTGCAGGACCCGCTTGCCGAACTGGTGAAGATCGAGCCGAAATCGATCGGGGTAGGTCAGTACCAGCATGATGTCGATCAGGGCCGTCTCAACCGTTCGCTTGAAGCTGTCGTCGAAGATGCGGTGAATGCCGTCGGCGTCGATCTCAATACGGCGTCGGCCCCGCTGCTCGCCCGCGTCTCCGGTCTTGGAAAATCATCCGCGGAAGCCATTGTCGCTCACCGCGATGCGACCGGCGCCTTTACTAGCCGCAAGGACCTGCTGAAAGTGCCGCGCCTTGGCGCCCGTACCTTCGAACAGTGCGCCGGCTTCCTGCGCATCCGTGACGGCAAGGAGCCGCTGGATGCCTCGTCTGTACATCCGGAAGCCTATGGCGTCGCCAAGAAGATCGTCGCTGCCTGTGGCCGCGACCTGCGTGCCATCATGGGCGACAGCGCTGCGCTGAAGCAACTCGATCCAAAAGTCTTTGTCGATGAGCGCTTCGGTCTGCCAACGGTCAAGGATATCTTCGCCGAACTCGAAAAACCCGGCCGCGACCCGCGCCCGAGCTTCAAGACTGCCACCTTCGCGGATGGTGTTGACGACATCAAGGATCTGAAGCCCGGTATGCTGCTCGAAGGCACGGTCACCAACGTTGCCGCCTTCGGTGCCTTCGTCGATATCGGCGTGCATCAGGACGGGTTGGTTCATGTCTCTCAGCTCGCCGACCGCTTCGTCAAGGACCCGCATGAAGTCGTCAAGGCCGGCGATGTCGTGCAGGTGCGCGTCACAGAGGTGGATATCCCCCGCAAGCGTATTGCGCTCACCATGCGCAAGGACGGTGCCGCAGAGTCAAGTGGCCGTGAGATGAAGAGCGATCCGAAGGCTGCTGCACAGGCGCGCCAGACCTTGTCCCGCGTCGAGCAGCAGAAACCGCAGGCGCCGTCGCAAGGCGCTTTTGGGGCGGCACTCGCCGAGGCGATGAAGCGGAAGTAAGACGCTGAGCACAGGAAAAATCGATTGCCGGGACCACCGGCAATCGAGCTGCGCCCTGATTGTCTTCGCCTGCTGCCAGGGGTAAAACTTCAGACATGCAATGGAACGATCAGGCCATCATCATCGGCGTCAAGCGGCACGGGGAAACCTCCGTCGTCGTCGAGGTGATGACGCGCGTGCGCGGCCGCCATCTCGGGCTTGTGCGCGGCGGCCGGTCGCGGACGATGCAGCCGGTGCTGCAGCCCGGCAACGAGGTCGAGGTCACCTGGCGCGCGCGGCTCGACGAGCATCTCGGCGAGTTCAAGATGGAGCCGGTGCGGCTTCGCGCAGCGCGTTTGATGGAAGCGGCCACCTCGGTCTACGGCGTTCAGGCCATGGGCGCGCTCTTGAGGCTGCTGCCTGAGCGCGACCCGCATCCGCATCTCTATGAAGCACTCGATGTCATCCTCGAAAATCTGCACGATCCCCGCGACGCAGGCGAGCTGTTCGTGCGCTTCGAGATTGCGGTTCTGAACGATCTCGGCTTCGGGCTCGATCTGGCGAAATGTGCGGCGACCGGCACGCGCGACGAGCTGGTCTATGTCTCGCCAAAATCCGGCCGCGCCGTCAGCCGCGCGGCAGGCGCACCCTATGCCGACAAGATGCTGGCGCTACCGGGGTTTCTCGCCGAAGGCGGTGCTGCCGATTATGAAAGCCTGTCAGCCGCCTTCCGCATGACCGCGTTCTTTCTCCACCGCCATGTCTACGAGCCGCGCGGCATCGGCCTTTCGGCGGCCCGCGACGGTTTCGTTCAGGCGGCACTGAAAGCCTTGAAACCGCAAAGCAGCATCGTCTCCCCACAAGGAATCCCCAACGAATGACGGTCGAACTTTACCCTGGAATGACTGTGTCGGGCATCGGCACGGTGCCGCTCGAGGCTGTCGCGCGCGACGGCGGGCTGAAGGCGATGCTCGATCTCCTGGCAGGCGTCCACCCCGCGCCGCCGATGGCTGCGACACTCAAATTCGGACTGACCGAAGTCGAAGAGGGCAGGGTCGTGTTCGCGGGCCTGCCCTCCACCGAGCATCTCAATCCGCTGGGCACCGTGCATGGCGGCTGGGCGGCGACCATCATGGATTCGGCGCTGGGTTGCGCCGTCATGACGACGCTGAAGCCGGGCGAGGCCTACACGACCGTCGAATTCAAGGTCAATCTGGTCCGCCCGCTGCTGCCCGGCATGGGCGAGGTGTTCTGCGAAGGCAAGATCGTCCATCGCGGCCGCACGTTGGCAACCTCGGAAGCCTGGCTGAAGGACAAAAACGGCAAGCTTCTGGCGCACGGCACGGAAACCTGTGCGATCTTCCCGATCGAAAACCTGATGCGCTAGGCCTGTAAGCAGGCCGGTTCGGCACCGGGAGATCAGGCCGCCGGATAATGGCAGGTTTGCAATAATCCGGTGAAGAGATGACCGTGCTCAGCCGTCTTAGAGTTGGCCTTTCACCGAAAAGCTGTATGGTCGGCAGCAATGCACGGGTACCGGTGCCAGGGAGAAAACATGCTCGAAGTCATTGCTTTCGCTGCTTTTGGTCTAGCGCTCGCAGCATTTCTGAACGGACGCAAGACAGCCGAAAAGCTGGATATCGAGATTGCCGCGCTGAAGGAGCATCTGGCGCAGCTTGAAGCACTTCGTCCGGTTGTTCCGGGCGTTGATTCGGTGGTTGAGGCCGCCGATCAGCCGGAGGTGGTGGAAAGTACGCCGCAACCGGTGGCAATACCACCAGTGGAGCGCAAGCGCCGCGGTGAGATCGAAAAAGGCGATGCCATCTTCGGCGGGCCGCCGCTCAGCCAGGATGCTGTCGAAAAGGCTTCGCGCGGCGAACCGGTGGCCGCGCGCGCTACCGGAGTAACCGCCATCGACGCTGTCGCGCCCCGCCAGAAGGAAAGTCTCGAAAGTCGACTTGGCGCGCGCTGGGCCGTCTGGGTCGGCGGTATCGCGCTGGCGCTCGGCGGTATCTTCATGGTCAAGTATTCGATCGATGCCGGATTGCTGAGCCCGGCGGTACGCCTGTTCATGGCGGCGGTCTTCGGTCTGGTTTTGATGGCCATCGGTGAGTTCGTTCGCCGCCGCGCCGTGCCTCTGGTCGCCGACGCATTTCAGAATGCCATGATCCCCGGCATTCTGACGGCGGCGGGTGCCGTCACGCTGTTCGGCGTGTGTTATGCTGCCCACGGCGTCTACGGTTTCATCGGGCCGGTGACGGCATTTGCGCTGTTGGCCCTGGTATCGCTTGCCACCGTCGGTCTATCGCTGTTGCACGGGCAGGCGCTGGCCGGCCTTGGTTTGCTCGCGTCGTTGATCACACCGGCACTGGTATCGTCTGAAAGCCCAAGCCCTTGGAGCCTGTTCGGATTTCTCGGTGTCGCCTGGATCGCCACCCTTCTTGCTGCCCGCATCCGCCGCTGGACAGTGGTGCCCTCGATGGCCAATATCGGCCTTTGCCTTTGGGCACTGGCCTATATCGCCTCCTCGGCGCCGTTCGAAACACGGCCGGTGACGCTGATCATGCTGGTAATGATCGCCGGTATCGCCTTCATCTGGCCCGGCAGGTTGGCTGGCGTCCTCGATAGCGAACCGGCAGGTACCGATCAGCCGCTTGCGGCGGCGCGGACGTCTTGGGAACGCACGATGACACCGCCCTTGGTCGCGATTACGGTAACGGCCGGAATTTCCGTTCTGCTGACGGCGCTGGCGATGATCAGCCCACTCGCCACAGCGTCCGGCTATCCCGTCATCGAATTCAGTCTTGTCGTTGCGGCTCTGGCGGCATTCGGCGCGCTGCGCAGCTATGCCGTCTATCCTGCCATTCTTTCCGCAATCGTCGCTGTCCTCGGTGTCTGGAGCATGACGGCGCTCAGCGGTCTTTTGACATTCATCGACCCGACGATCCCCGGTCATGTGGCAACCTTGGCCGTTTCCGGCCACACCGCGATGTTGGCTAGCATGGCGCTGTCCTGCGTCTTCATCGCTCTGGGGGCTTTCGCCATTCACCTGCACGGGAGAGATCGTCCGCCGCTGGCAACGATCTGGGCCGCCATTACCGCAATCGTTCCGGTCGCACTCATTGGCATGTCGCTGCTGATGACCGGTAACCTGACATTCGACCTGCCGCACGGACTGTTTGCGCTGGCGGCGGGGTTGGTACTTCCCGGTCTCGCCGAGTGGTTTTCACGCAGCAAGGTACCCGATGACGGGCTAGATCTGCCGCAGGCATTTCTGATCGCCGGTTCTCTCGGCCTCATCGTCATCGCGCTGCATGCTTTGACGGATGGGGTTGCCACCACAATCCTGATTGCGCTTCTCGGCACCGCCTATGTTGCAGCCACACGTATACGCTCGTGGCCAGCGCTGCCGTGGATGATGGTCGGTGCTGCCATCGCCGTGCTTGCCCGCATCGCCTGGGAACCGACCATTGTCGGTCCGCTCAATCTTGGCAAAACACCGGTCTTCAATGCGCTTCTCGCCGGCTATGGCATTCCGGCGCTGCTGCTCGTTCTCAGCGCATTCGAGCTTCGTCGCTGGCCGGACCTGAGGGTGCGAAACCTGCTGCAGGCGCTCGCCAGCCTGTTCGTGCTGCTGACCGTGGCGATCATCGTTCGCCATGCCATGAACGGCGGCGTGCTTGACAGTGCAGTGCCGACGCTGGGCGAACAGTCGATCTATACGCTGCTCGCCATCGGTGCCTCCGGCATCATGATGACACTCGACCGGAAATCGCCAAGCCCGATCTTCCGCTATGGCAGCATGGTGATCGGTATCCTGTCGATCCTTTCGATCCTCGGTGCTCATCTGATGGGGCTCAATCCGTATTTCAGCGGCGAACTGCTTGGCTCGATCCCGTTCTTCGATCTGCTGTTGATCGGCTATCTGCTGCCCGGATTGGGGTATGCCGGTCTTGCCTGGTATGCGCGCGGCAAGCGGCCCATGCCTTACGTGACTGTCCTTGCGGTGGCGGCTGCCGTGCTGGTCTTTGCCTGGGCAACGCTGTCCGTGCGCCGTTTCTGGCAGGGACAGAATATTGCCGATTGGAAAGGGTTCCTGCAGGGCGAGACCTACACCTATTCCGTGGTCTGGCTGCTGCTCGGCGTGGTGTTGCTGGTGCTGGGATCGCGTTTCAACGCCAAGAGCATCCGCATCGCTTCGGCGGTGCTGGTCTTCGTCGCGGTGCTGAAAGTGTTCCTGATCGACATGGCCAATCTGGAAGGTTTCCTGCGCGCCTTGTCGTTCATCGGCCTTGGGGCCGTGCTGATCGGCATCGGGCTGTTCTACCAGAAGATCCTTTCGGGTAAGGCGAGTGCCGAACCGCCGCAGGAAGCGCTGGTGGACATGGACGCAGAACCGGGTCAAACAGCCTGAGTGTTTCGATTGCCCCGCAGCCATTAGGACAGATGCCGTATGAGCCACAGTGCTTCGCTCGCCGATGCTTTCGCGCCTCACCAGGCCCTTGCAGAACAATTGCTGCCGCATGCCGTCTCCGGCAATGACGGCTCTCACGATGCCGCCCATCTGATCCGGGTGTGGAAGAATGCGCTGCGCATCCATGGTTCGGAGGGCGGAGACCTGCGCATTATCGCAGCCGCGGTTCTGCTGCATGATTGCGTCTCGGTCGAAAAGAATTCGCCCGATCGTGCTCATGCCTCGCGGCTTGCCGCGGAAAAGGCCTTCGAGGTACTGGATGCGTTGGGCTGGCGGACCATGGAAATTGCTGCGGTCGGCCATGCGATCGTCACCCATAGCTTTTCCGCCAATATCCCGCCGGAAAGCCTGGAGGCTAAAATCCTGCAGGATGCCGACCGGCTCGATGCGATCGGCATGATCGGCGCCGCCCGCTGCTTCTACATTGCCGGGCGGATGGGCAGCGGGCTCTACGATCCGCTCGATCCATTGGCGGAAGATCGCCCGCTGGATGACAAGGCCTTTGCCATTGACCATTTCGAAACAAAACTGTTCAAACTGACGGATGGTTTCCAGACGGCGGCCGGCCGCGCGCTTGCCCGTCAGCGGCAGGAAAGACTGCGAACGGTGCTCGGCATGCTGCTCGAGGAAATCTAGCCAAACCAAAGTCTTGCTATGATGTCCGGATTCAATCTGCAATGTGCTTGAATCACAATCTGAACGCCTGGGAGTGACGACATGAAGGTGACCGGTCTTAATATCCACCCGCTGAAAAGCGGCCGCGCCATCGCCCAGACCTCGGTTTCCATCCAGCGCGACGGCTTGGCTGGAGATCGCCGCTTTATGGTTGTCGATCCCGATGGAAAATTCATCACCCAGCGCGAACTGCAGCTTTTGGCACAGGTCGAAGCGACGCATGTGACCGGCGGCGTGCATCTCAAAATGGGCACTCGCACGGTTGCCGTGTCCTTCGATCCGGCGAAAAGGCTGGATGTCCGCGTCTGGGACAGCGAGGTCAACGCCGCCGTTTCCGAGGATCGCGTCAATACAACGCTTTCCGATTGGTTCGGCCGTCCGGTCAAGCTGGTGCATATGGATGACCAGGCCCGGCGCGCCGTTGGCGAGGAATGGGCAGGCACGGCGGCGCCCGTCGGTTTCGCGGATGGTTTCCCCGTGTTGATCACCACCACTGCGTCACTGGCCGATCTCAACGTTACGCTGATTGCCAAAGGGCAGGAGCCGGTCGGCATGGACCGCTTCCGCACCAATATCCTGATCGACAATGACGAGCCCTGGGAAGAGGATTTCTGGGAAAGCGTCGAGATTGGTGGCATCACCTTTGATCTCGTCAAACCCTGCGCCCGCTGCATCATGACGACGCAGGATCAGGTGACCGGTGATCGGATCGGCGGCAACCCGATCCAGGGGCTCGCCGAAAAACGGATGTCGGCCGACCGCCGCGTGCCCGGCGTGCTGTTCGGCTGGAACGCTGTGCCGCGCTCTGAAGGAACCGTCAATCTTGGCGACGAGATGCGGATCGTCAAAGTGCGGGAAGACCGCTGGCCGATGAAGATCAGGGCGTAGAACCAATCACACCGAAGAACCGGATCAACGCTGCAATGCGGCGTCGATTGCAGCCATCGTCGATGCGGACAATGGCCCTTTTTCCAGCGCACCGGCATTTTCCTCGACCTGCTTTACCGTGCGAAAGCCGGGGATCGGTAGCGTGTTTGGCGAGCGCGCCCAGAGCCAGGCCAATGCGCCCTGGGTCAACGTCCGCCCATCTGTTTGCAGCAGGTCGCGGATCGTTTCCAGCCGGCGCGAGAATTCCGGAGATACCACGCCGTCGCGAAAATATTTCAGCCAGTCGAGATCGGCGCTGCGCACATCGTTTGCCGCCAGCCGGTCGCCCGGTTTGAACTTGCCGGACAGCAGACCCATCGCCAATGGGCCACGGTTGATCGAGATGAGATCCGTTTGTTCCACAAGCGCGATCATTTGATCTGCCGGTTCCAGCACGTTCATCGTGTGCTGGACCGAAAGAAAGCCATCGCGCCCGGCAAAGCGCGCCGCGCGTTCCGGCCAGTCCGTGCTCCAGCCATAGGCCGTGATCTTTCCCTCGGCTCGCAGGCCATCGAGCGTGGCGAAGACCACATCGGCCTCGACCGGATCGAATTCGTTGAGATGAAATTGCAGCAGGTCGATCCGCTCGCGCTTCAGCCGCTTCAGTGACGTTTCCACGGATGCCCGGATGAACTCCGGTGAGGCGAAGGCGCCGGTCGCCTGTTTTGTCACCGGGTCGGTGGCAAAACCGAATTTGGTTGCGACGACGATATCGGGATGATCGCTAAGGGCCTCGCCCAGAACCGCTTCGGAATGGCCGGCGCCGTAGTTCGATGCCGTATCGAAGAAGCGGATGCCAAGTTCAATGGCGCGATGGATCGCCCGGATCGATTCCGCGTCATCGACATCACCCCACCCGAGCGGCACATCGCCGGCATAGAACGGCCCGCCGATGGCCCAGCAACCCATGCCGAGACGCGGGATCCTGCTCCCGTCCCAGAGTGTGATGCTGGTTGGTTTCGTTCTGTCGAGCATGATGGCCTCCCTTGGAATAACCGGTGGAGGCTATCAGCCGTTTCGCCGGCACCATACAGACAAGCTTGCAGGGCACTCTTCACGCCTGAAAAACGCGAGAGCGATTTCTTGCAGGCATGCCGGTTGGCGAAGGCATTGGAGTTCTGTTCGCGTTTGCTGTCGGCCTAATCCCCAGCACCACGAATGAAAAGAGCGCCGACGAGGCCGACCAACACAACACATTCAAGGATGAACATGGGCCATTCGTGAGACATGAGTGATTGTAGCAGAACCGGGACCTTTGTTTGTAAAGTTTTAGTGCAGAATGTCGTTGATGCGGTCCGTTGACCGCATGAATACCGTCACGACTGGAAACTGCACCCTCCAATCCCCATATCTCTACCACTGGCACCACTGCAGCCTTGTGCGCCCGGTGCCGACCAATCCCAGGAGACAGCCGTGACCAAAGAAACAAAGGCGGAAACGCCGGGCAGAGACGTGATTGCGTTCGCGAAGAAACACCGCGTTGCAATCGAGGATGCCCAGAAAATTCTTGAGCAGTTCGGCGACGACCGCAAAGCCGCAGACAAGGCGGCCCGGCGAATAGCCGCTTGATGTGAAAGAGATGCGGCACCATCGAAAACGGTGGTGCCGCATCTCAATTGAACTGACCTCGGTTTGCACTTCGGTGCTTCGCCTTTTCGAGTTGCCCGGCGATGTTCGGTCCGGAAGCTCTCCGCGGTTGGGAGCCGATCAGCCGGCGCCTGCCGAAGCTGTGCTATTTTCCGCTTTTCAATCCCAGCAGTTTTTCGCCGAGATCGCTCAGTGTTGCGGTCTTTGTATTGTGTTTCTCCCATTCGCGCGGATCGCCGGGAAAGGCGTCGCGCTGGGGGTAGTCGAGTTCGCGCCACAGCCGGATGCGTTCCTGCCGTTCGGTCTCGTTGTCTTCTTCGGCCGGATGCATCGAGATATATTGCGCCATTCGCACCCTGTCACCGGAATGGTTCGGCCGCACGCCATGGGCGAGCAGCGAGTTGAAGATCAACAGATCGCCGGGCTCCATCTCGATATTGATGACATCAAGGCCCGTCGTATCGGGATGCATCGGGTCGCGGTCGGTGGGCTGTGTGTCCACCCATTGCTGATGATGCTCGAACAGCCAGGGAATGCACTGGAACCCGCCGACATCGCCATCCTGCTTTTTGAGGCTGAGTACGCCTTGTACGCCGATCGGCAAGGGGGCGATCGAGGTGTCGATGTCCCAGTGGATGAAGCCGTTCGGATTGCCCTTGACCCGCTTCGGCGGATTGAGGTTCGCCCGGTCGATGGTCACCCAGAGATCCTCGCGGTCCCAGATATCGACGAAGGCGCCGTAGACCCGCGGCTCCTGCCGGTTGTCCCAGAGAAACTGGTGATTGTAGATCTCCAGCATGCCGGTGTTGTTAAGCTCCTTCATCTTGTGTTCACGGCGCTGCGGTGCGTACCAGGTGTCGGGATTGGCCGGGTCCTTCTCGTCGAACTGCCAAAGCAGATTGACCAGCCGCTCGACATTGGCCATCGGCACGGCTTGACGCACGATGACATAGCCGCGGGTGATCCAATGCTGCCAATCGGCCTCAGACAACACCCGCAGCGGCAGCGTTTTCTGGATCTCCTTCAGCGGCGTTTCGACTGAACTGCTGGTCGGATGGCTATCTTTCTTGGCGGCTGTCTGCATGGCGGCTTCCTCTGTCCACGACGTGTTTCGATGAGGAGAGAATAGCCGCCTAAGAATGATCATGTTGCACCAATGGCGCGAGTTCTGATACTATTTTGGCGTTTATGGTAATCTGGATGCGCGAATGAAGCCACATCTCGAGCGTTTGCGCCCCTCCGCCGATTCGTCCTGGTCGATGCTCAATCGCAGGCTGGATGATGGCATTCCGTTTCAGTGGCACCATCATCCCGAACTGGAATTGACACTGACGCTCAATTCGCGTGGGGAGCGCTTCATCGGCGATCATATCGGACCCTATGACGACGGCGACCTCGTGCTGGTCGGCTCCAATCTGCCGCACACCTGGTGTTCCGCCGAAAGGATCGATACGGAGCGGCCGCATGTGGCGCTGGTCCTGTGGTTTCGCCCGGAATGGGTGGAGGCTCTGGATGCGACCTTTACGGAGCTTGCCGCTGCCCGGACGATGCTGATGAGCGCGCGACCGGGGTTAAAATTCTCACCGCATTTTGCGGCGCAGGCGCGGCCGCTGATCGAGGCCGTTTTCACCGAGGCGCCGGAAGACCGGCTTCTCAGGGCCATCCGCATCCTGACATTGCTTGCCAGAGATACCGAGGCAAAACCCCTGTCGAGCACGCTGGCTGTGCCGGCGCCGGGGCAGGGCGACCGCGCCCGTCTCGACCGGGTGCTCGATCATATCCATCTGAACTATGCCGAAAACCTGCCGGTTGATGTGCTCGCCGGTCTCGCGGCGCTCAGTCCCTCCGGCCTTCACCGCCTGTTCGGGCGTCATCTGCAGACGACAATATCGGACTATGTGATGCGTCTGCGGATTGGTGAAGCCTGCGCCCTGTTGTCGGCAACCGACCGGCCGATTGCTTACATCGCCGGCGAGGTCGGTTACGCCTCGCTCGCCAATTTCAATCGCCAATTCAAGGCGTTGAAGATGCGGACGCCGCGGGATTATCGCAACAGTTTCCGTACGCGCCGCTGAACTAAGGGGGATCATCCATCAATATGGCTGATCGCAACGTCATTTTATTTCGCTTTTTTAGCAGGATGTCACAGCGTAGATTGCAGCTCCCATCACACGGAGTCGCCTCATGTCCGCCGTTTCCACCGCCTCCGCTACGCGGGCACCTGCCGCCAGTCCCGGTCTGCCCTGGCTGATCATCATCGCCGGCTCTCTCATCGCGGTTCTGACCTTCGGGCCACGTTCGGCCATGGGCTTTTTCCAGCTGCCAATGCTTGCCGATACCGGCTGGGATCGCACCACATTCGGCCTTGCCATGGCCTTCCAGAATCTGGCCTGGGGCGTCAGCCAGCCGTTCTTCGGGGCGATCGCCGATAAGTATGGCTCCTGGCGAGTGCTGGCCTTTTCCGGCTTCATCTATGCCGCCGGCCTGATCATTATGGCCTTCGCTGATGCGCCGATCTGGCTGCATATTGGCGGCGGTGTCATGGTCGGGCTTGGTGTCGGCTCTGGCTCCTTCGGCATCCTGTTGTCGGCCTTTGCCCGCAACGTCACACCCGAGCAGCGCTCGATGGCCTTCGGCATCTGCACGGCGGCCGGTTCCGCTGGCATGTTCCTGTTTGCGCCGTTGAGCCAGGGCCTGATTTCAAACTTCGGCTGGTCGGACAGCCTGATCTACATGAGTGCACTGATGTTGCTCGTGCCGCTGTTTGCCATCCCGCTGCGCGGCAACTCGTCGTCAGGAACCCAGAAGGAAGTGCAGTACAAGCAATCGATCGGGGAGGCGCTGAAAGAAGCGCTCAGCCACAAGAGCTACCTGCTGCTGGTCACGGGCTTCTTCGTCTGCGGCTATCAGGTGGCCTTCATCACCGCGCATTTCCCGGCCTATATCGGCGATATTGGCATTGATGCACGCTATGCGGTGATCGCGCTGGCGCTGATCGGCTTTTTCAACATCATCGGCTCGCTGGCTGCCGGTTTCATCGGCCAGCGCTATTCAAAGCCCTATTTTCTGTCGTGGATCTATATCGGCCGATCCGTCGTCGTCTCCGCCTTCCTGCTTCTGCCGCAGTCTCCCACATCGGTGATCATCTTTGCCGCCGTCATGGGTCTGTTGTGGCTATCGACTGTGCCGCCGACAAACGGTCTCGTCGCCATCATGTTCGGCACGCGCCATCTCGGTCTTCTGGGCGGCGTCGTCTTCCTGTCGCACCAGATCGGCTCGTTCCTCGGTGTCTGGATGGGCGGTTATCTCTATGACCATTTCGGTTCGTATGATCCGGTCTGGTGGCTCGGAGTGGTGCTTGGCATCTTTGCCGCCATCGTCCATTGGCCGATCGAGGAAAAGGCCGTCGTCCGTCCGGCCATGGCCTGATACCCGCAAAATCTTGCCCTCCCGCTGAAAATAGCGGGAGGGCATTCTTGAAAACCGTCACAAAACTTTCTAAATCTCATCCACCGGCACTGCCGGTTTTGTTTTGATCCTGTTATGCTCAAACTGAGCAAAATAGGTCTGCCGCCGGAGGGGCGGCAAGAGGAGCAGTTCGATGACCATTGCACAGACCAACGCGGCCATGCAGGCTTCCGGCGCGGTAAAGACCGCTGCAGAGCGTTTCGGCATCCTCGAACGGCCGGACCTGACGTTCACGCCCGAGATCGCCCGCGAGACGGCGCATCTCTATGAGCGCGTCAAACAATTCGTGCCTGCTTTCGAATGGCCGGTCTATGCGCCTTATGTTCACGCCATCAACCGGCTGAAGAAAGAGCGCGGCGCTGTCATCCTCGCCCACAATTACCAGACGCCGGACATCTTCCATTGCGTTGCCGATATCGTCGGCGATAGCCTGCAACTGGCGCGCGATGCCACCAAGGTCGATGCCGAGATCATCATCCAGTGCGGCGTGCACTTCATGGCCGAGACCTCCAAGCTGCTCAACCCGGAAAAGACCGTGTTGATCCCTGATGGCAAGGCCGGCTGCTCGCTGTCGGAATCGATCACCGGCGCCGACGTCCGGTTGTTGAAGCAACGTTATCCCGGCGTGCCGGTGGTGACCTATGTCAACACCTCTGCCGACGTAAAGGCCGAGACTGACATTTGCTGCACCTCGTCCAACGTGCTGGCGATTGTCGAGAGCCTGGAGAGCGATACCGTTCTCTGCATCCCCGATGAATATCTGGCGATGAATGTCGCCAAGCAGACGAACAAGAAAATCCTCACCTGGAAGGGCCATTGCGAGGTGCACGAGCGCTTCACGGCAGCCGAACTCTTGGCCTACAAGGCAGCAGATCCCACCATCGAGATCATAGGCCATCCGGAATGCCACCCCGACGTTATCGCCGTCTGCGATTTCGCTGGCTCGACCGCCGGCATGATCAACTACGTCAAGGACAAGCGGCCGCCGCGCGTCCTTTTGGTCACCGAATGCTCGATGGCTTCCAACATCCAGGCCGAGATCACCGGTGTCGATTTCATCAAGCCGTGCAATCTCTGTCCGCATATGAAACGCATCACGCTGCCGAAGATCCTCGACAGCCTGCTGTTCATGACGGAGGAAGTTCTGGTCGATCCGGCAATCGCCGGCCGCGCCAGACTTGCCGTCGAGCGGATGGTGAATTTGAAGCAGTAGCTTCTACGATCGCCGGGAGGGGCCAATGCGAAATAACGCGGACGATGAATGGGGAGCTCTAAGCTTTCGGCTTGCGATCTCCCTCCTTGAGGGGGAGATGCCCGACAGGGCAGAGGGGGGTATCTTGCCCCGTGCCGCGTGGTTCACCCCCCTCTGTCACTTCGTGACATCTCCCCCTCAAGGGGGGAGATCACTCCATGTTCGCCGGAGTTCAACAGCATGCTGACCGATCATTTCCGCCCACAGACTTTCAACGGCATCGACGATATCGTCATCGTCGGCGGCGGCCTTGCCGGGCTTTTCTGCGCGCTGAAACTCAGCCCGCGTCCTGTCACGGTTCTGGCGGCCGCCCCGATTGGCCACGGCGCTTCGTCCGCCTGGGCGCAGGGCGGCATCGCCGCTGCCATGGGTTTTGGCGATACGATCGACAAGCATGTCGCCGATACGCTGATTGCCGGTGCTGGTATCGTCGATGAAAAAATGACTCGGCTGATGGTCGCCGAAGGACCGGCGCGCATCCACGACCTGCTTGATTATGGCGTGCCGTTCGATCGTGATCTCGAAGGCAAGCTGCTTCTGTCCCGTGAAGCTGCCCATTCCGAGCGCCGCATCGTCCGTGTCAAAGGCGACATGGCTGGCAAGGCGATCATGGAGGCGTTGATTGCGGCCGTGCGCAACACGCCGTCGATCCGGGTTCTCGAAGGTTATGTGGTCGAGGAACTGGTGCGTCAGGGCCGTTTCATCTCCGGTGTCATCGCCCGCCCGGATGCTGGCCAGTCGAAGACGCGCGTGTCATTTCCGGCGCGTGCCGTGGTGCTGTGCTCGGGCGGCGTCGGCCATCTGTTTTCCGTCACCACCAATCCGACCGAGGCCTGCGGGCAGGGCGTCGGCATGGCTGCGCGTGCCGGTGCCATCATCGCTGATCCGGAATTCATCCAGTTCCACCCGACGGCGATCAATATCGGCCGCGATCCGGCACCGCTCGCCACCGAGGCCCTGCGCGGCGATGGTGCGCACCTGATCAATTCGGCCGGCAAGCGCTTCATGCTGGATATCCATCCGGACGGCGAGCTCGCGCCTCGCGATATCGTTTCGCGCGGCGTGTTTGCCGAAGTTCAGGCCGGGCGCGGCGCGTTCCTCGATTGCACCAAGGCAGTTGGCGCGCATTTCCCCGAGGCATTCCCGACAGTCTACGCCTCCTGCATTTCCGCCGGCATAGACCCCGTCACGCAGCCGATCCCGGTCGTTCCGGCCGTGCATTACCACATGGGGGGCGTGTTGACCGATGCAGAAGGCCGCACCTCGATCGATGGGCTTTGGGCCGCAGGCGAGGTCACGTCCACCGGCGTCCACGGTGCCAACAGGCTCGCTTCCAATTCGCTGCTCGAAGCCGTGGTCTTTGCCGCCCGTATTGCCGAAAACATCAAGGGCATGTTGCCGGAACCGAAGATCACCGATTGGGGCGACAATGCCGGTGAGAACGACGATCCGGTCACACTGGAAGACAGTCCGCCGTTAACGGCGCTGCGCCATATCATGAGCGAGCATGTCGGCGTCATCCGTTCCCGTGACACGCTGGTCAAAGCCATCCGCGCCATCGCCAATCTCGAGCGGCAGAACACCCGGCTGCGCTTCAGCAACATCGTCACCACCGCCAAGCTGATCGCAACCGGCGCCTATCTGCGCACAGAAAGCCGCGGTGGCCATTACCGCTCCGATTGCCCCGACCCGCGCCCGGAATGGAAACATCGGACATTCCTGACGCTCGCCGAAGCCGACCAGGTGGTCGCAGAGGTGGCTGAAACGGAAAGCGTTTAGAGCCGTCTGCCGGTCCGCTTTACTCCGCCATGTCCGCATGATCCGCAACAGGGGTGAGCATGGATCCTCGGCTCAAGGCCGGGGATGGCGATTTGAGCGGACGGTTTGAGAAAACCTGAGCCTTTGCATGATATTTTTGAGGAACAGCCATGACACCAACCGCCCTTCGCCCCGAACTGCCCGCACTGATGGTTGAAGATCAGGTTCGTGCAGCACTTATCGAAGATCTCGGCCGCGCCGGCGACATCACCACCTACGCGACTATCGCTCCGGAGCGGACTGCAACAGCAGACATGAACGCCCGGGAAAGCGGCGTCGTTGCCGGCATGGAACTCGCCCGCTCGGCCTTTCGCCTGATCGATCCCGCCATCCGTTTCGAGGCGCTGGTGACGGACGGCGACCATATTGCGCCCGGCACAGGGTTAGCGCGCATTTCAGGTCCGGCCCGTGGCCTTCTGTCGGCCGAGCGCGTGGCGCTGAATTTCCTCATGCATCTCTGCGGCGTCGCCACCTACACGTCGAAATTCGCCGCAGAGATTGCTCATACGAATGCAAAAGTCTGCTGCACCCGCAAGACCATTCCCGGTCTGCGGGCGTTGGAAAAATACGCGGTGCGCCTCGGCGGTGGCTCCAATCATCGGTATGGCCTGGATGATGCGATCTTGATCAAGGACAACCATATCGCCGTCTGCGGCGGTGTCGCCTCCGCCGTCCACGCCGCGCGCGTCTATTGCGGCCATCTCGTCAAGATCGAGGTCGAAGTCGATGGGCTCGACCAGATGCGCGAGGCGCTGACCGCCAGCCCGGACGTCATCCTGCTCGACAATATGGAGCCGCACCTGCTGCGCGAAGCCGTTGCCATCAACACAGCTCACTGGCAGCTTTCACGCGAGACCTATCTCGTCGATCCGCGCCGGACCAAGCTGGAGGCATCCGGCAATGTCAATTTCCAGACCATCCGCGCCATCGCCGAAACCGGCGTCGATTATATCTCGACCTCGAAGATCACCATGGCAGCGCCGACGCTGGATATCGGGCTGGATATCGTCATCGGCTAAACCTTCGCTGCGTCAGCCAGCAGTGGCTGCGTGACGGCGTTTCCATTCGGCGGCGACGTCACCCATCGTCTTTTTCTCACCATTCTTGATCCAGGCCATAAAGGCGCGGTCGAATGCAAAGCCATCGCCGCATTCCACTGTGAGAAAGCGGCGGACATTCTGCGTGTTGCGGTAGCTCGTCGTAACCGGCGTATCGCGGTCGATCGGATCGGCGTGCCAGTCGAAGCTCGTCATCTCTTGTCTCCTATCGCTGCAGCACGAAGGGACAGACCACGCGTGCGCCGATGGTCAGCGTCTTGCCGCAGTCGTAGCGGCAGGTCTTGAACTGTCCGTTCAGGTCTTCGCTGGTCAGATTGCATTGGGTGATCGCCGGTTGGCCGGTGGTTCTGTTGCCACCGAAATAATCGGGAATGGCCGGCTTGTCTTCCGGCGCCGTCAGAACAGTACCGGCGAGGAGAAGAGCAATCATCTTCATCGGTTCGTCCTTGTTTCATCACAGCGCTTGTGAATTACCGGTGGTGAACCTTTACCTACAGGGCATGGTTGGCGCAAATAAGCCTCGTTTTGAAAAGGCCGGATTTGGAGAAGGACTATTCGTGTCGGCAGATTTCTGGATGTTCGTTGCCATCGGATTTTTCGCGCAATTGGTCGATGGCGCGCTCGGCATGGCCTTCGGCCTGCTGTCCACCACCAGCCTGCTCGCGGTCGGCATCCCGCCGGCAATGGCTAGCGCCATGACCCATATCGCCGAAATTTTCACGACCGCAGCGTCGGGCGCATCGCATACCTACCAGCGTAACATCGACTGGCGCCTTGTGGCCCGTCTGGCACCGGCCGGGATGATCGGCGGTGTGCTCGGGGCCTATGGCGTGTCGAATATCGATGGAGATGTCATTGAGCCCTTCGTCTCTGCCTATCTCATGCTGGTCGGCATCTACATCCTGTTCAAGGCGTTTCGGCCGGTCTGGGTGCGGGAAGTCAGGGATTGGGCGGTGCCGTTTATCGGGCTTGGCGGCGGCGTGCTGGATGCAGCTGGCGGCGGTGGGTGGGGGCCGATCGTCACGACCTCGCTGATTGGCCGCGGCCACGAACCGAGAAAGGTGATTGGCTCCACCAGCCTCACGGAGTTTCTAGTGACGTTGACGATTTCGGCAACGTTCGTCTTCACGCTCGGCTGGTCCGATCTTGGCTCGGCGGTCGGCCTTGTCCTCGGCGGCATGATGGCCGCGCCGATCGGCGCTCTTGTCGTCAAGCGTCTGCCGGTCAGGCCGCTTTTAATAGCAGTCTCCCTGATCATCATCACCACGTCGGCGATCCGGATTTTCTGAACTGTTGCTGCCGTCCGGTCTGGGTTATCCGCAAACTGTTTTTGGAACCGCATGCCTCCATGATACGTTGCATGGAGAGAACACCACAGCCCCCGGAGGAATATCTGATGAAGCGTCTGATCACCACGATCGCTCTTGTTTTCGCGACGGCTACGGCCGCATCCGCTCAGTCATCGTCGCAGACCGCCATTGCCAATTTCATCGGCAAGGATGGGAAGGAGACGGGACGGGCAGCGCTGACGCAGGGCAAGAACGGCGTACTGATCGAAGTGGAGGTGACCAACTTGCCGCCCGGCACATGGGTGGCCTTCCATGTGCACGAAACCGGCAAATGCGATGCTGCACACAATCATGAATCTGCCGGTAAACACTTCAATCCCGGCAAGACGGAACATGGCTTTCTCGCCGCCAACGGCCCGCATGCCGGTGATATGCCCAATCAATATGTCGGCGCCGACGGCGTCATGCGCGCTCAGGTCTTCAACAGCATGGTAGCGCTCGACGATGCCGAAAATGGCATTCGCGGCCGGGCGCTGATGGTTCACGCAAAATCCGACGACAACCGCAGCCAGCCCTCTGGCGATGCCGGTGAGCGGCTTGCCTGCGCCGTTATCGAGTAAGTAGCCCAACCAGGCGGTTCGGCAGGGCTTATCGTCCGCCGACTTTCAGGCCGGGTGCCGGCCGCTCGTCGAGGATCTGGCGGCGGAAGCGGAAGAGGGCGGCGGGGCGCCCGCCGGTCGCGGCCGTCAGCATGCCGGTCGGCTCGACAAGCTCGGCACCTTCGACCAGACGGCGGAAATTCTGCTTGTGCAGATGGCGGCCGGAAATCGCCTCGACCGTTGCCTGCAGGTCGGTCAGGGTGAATTCGGGCGGCATCAGCTCGAAGATCACCGGCCGGTACTTGATCTTGCCGCGCAGCCGCGCAACGGCGGTGGCAACGATGCGGCGATGATCGTGACGCATGGTCAGGCCCACCGGCGGCGAACCTGCCACCGCTGCGCGGCCGTCGATCACCGCTTCGCCAACGAGGCCTGCCTCATAGAGAAGTTCGTAGCGCTCCAGCACACGCTCCTCGTCCCAGGGGAAATCATCAAGTCCAAAGGCAAGGCGCGTCCGGGTGCGCCTTTGCGGTAGTCCCATGCGTTCGTCCTGTTGCCCGCCCTTTTCCCATTGGCGAAGCGCCGGAAGGATAAGCTGGTCGATCAGTACCGGCCTGCCTTGGCGCCAGTCTTCCCAGGGCAGATAGCTGTACCAGTCGCGCCAGTGGGCGCCGGCCTCGGCCACCCGGGCATTGTTTTCGGCATCGGTGCGGGTCAGCGCCAGATAACCAACCGACACCATATGCGTGCTGGTTTCCCCACCCGAGCGGTGGCGGCCCTGGTCGCCGAACGTATAGAGCTGTTCGATATAACCGAGATCAAGCGCAGTCTGTTGCTCGACGCTGGCCCGCAGGCTGGTTTCGAATGTCCGGTGACGGGCGGGATCGAAGGGGCCGAAGGGCAGGCCGTCGCGTTTATCGCCGAGCTCGTCGTTGACAGCGAGGATGCGCGGCGAGCGGTTCGTCACCGCGACGATCGCTGCATTGAGGCCGATTTCGACGGTGACGGTCCTGTCATCCGTCATGAACGGCAGGCTCCGGTAGCGGGGAAAAGACGAACGGCACATTGCCGTCGGTATCAGCGCCACGGCCGATCGCCTTGATTGCTGCCACCAGCCGGCCGTTGCGCGACAGCAAGCGGTCGCCGAACTCGATCAACCGGGAATTGGGCGTGACATAGGCGGAGGCGGTACGCAGCCGCAGGGCAAGCTCAGTGTCGTCCTGATCGGGCTCCACGGAAAGGGCTGCGATAACGGCCGCGGCAGGCGAGCGCGAAATCCCCATCCAGCAATGAATGAGCAGCGGGGCCGAGCGGTCCCATTGCTTTGCAAAGTCGATGATCTGCAGCACGTGTTCTTCGCCCGGCGCCACCAGCCCGGCATTTCCGGCAAACGTGATGTCGTTCATCCCGAGCAGCAGATGCCTGTTGGCCGCAATCACCGCCGGACGGTGAAACGTCTGTTCCTTGGCCATCAGACTGATCATTTCGCTGGCGCGGTGGCGCACGGCCATTTCGGCGATACGCGACAAAGGCGAGACCACAATCACCGGCATCTCAGGACACCGCCCTGATAGCCGTTCGTTCCGCCTCGATGGCGTCAAATCGTTCGGAAAACAGTTTCTGGGCCTCGACGGCTGGCAGCGGGTCGATCAGGATCATCTCGCGGGTAATGCCGCGTGGCTGGCCGAAGAATTTGCGGGCTTCGGTCAGAGAAAATCCGGCAAGCACCGTCGCTTCGAAATAGGCGGCAATCTGGTCGGCCTTTTTGATCCGGGTCTTCAGTTCGGCCGAAGCTGTCGATGGCAGGCCGAACCGCAGATGGATGGCGCCTTCCAGCCGCTTCTCGACCACCTTGTATCCACCGCCGACCACCGCCTTGAACGGCGAGATCATGTCGCCGATCACATATTCCGGGGCGTCGTGCAGCAGCGCCATCTGGCATTCCTCGGCCGTGCAGCTGAACTGCCGGCGAAAGATTTCCTCGACAACGAGACTGTGCTGGGCAACGGAAAAGGCGTGGTCACCCTCTGTCTGGCCGTTCCAGCGCGCGACACGGGCAAGGCCATGGGCGATATCGGACAGTTCGACATCGAGAGGCGACGGGTCGAGCAGATCGAGCCGCCGTCCGGAGAGCATGCGCTGCCAGGCGCGGGCAGACATCAGGCGCTTGCCTCGTCGGCTTGCGCCGGAAATTCCAGGCCGCTCCAGGCGGGCAGGGTCAGCGTCACGGCGACATCGCCGGCAAGAATTTGTTCGCCCGTGGCGATGGCTTCGCCTGCCCTGTCGATACGAACGATCGCCAGCCCCGAGGAGCCGATAACGCTGCCGAGCGCACCGATCGGGCGGCCCTTGACGGTGAGCGGCGTTCCAGTTTCCGGCAAGGCGGTCTCGGCAGTGACGATCGCGACGCGCCGCCGCGCGGTGCCGCGATGCTGCATGCGCGAGACGACTTCCTGGCCGACATAGCAGCCTTTCTTGAAGGAAAGCGCGCCGTTCTTGTCCATCAGTACGTCGTGCGGAAAAGCATCCTGCAACGCATAGTCAGCGCCGGAAACCGCGATGCCGTTCAGGACGCGCAGGCGGTCATAGGCCTCGGTCGCAACCGTTTCGCCTTCAGCCCCATAGGCGCGGTAAGCCGCCTGTCCGGCCTTGGAAAAACGGGCGTCACGATAGGCGCCCGGCGCCGCGTCGAAGCGCACGGAAACGGTGGCGGGACTGGTCAGCGAAAGGGAAATCGGCGCGCGCAGCTTGTACATGGTCAGTCGCTTCAGCAGCGCTTCAGCCTGTTCGGTGCCTGTTTCAAGGTTGATCGCAGTGCCGTCCCGCGTCACCATGAAATCGAAGAGTATCTTGCCCTGAGGTGTCAGAAGCGCGCCGGGCTTGGCTTCGCCGTCTTCGAGAAGATCGAGATCGGTGGTGATGAGCGCCTGCAGGAATTCCTGCGCGTCCTGTCCCGACACGGTAATCATGGCACGATCTGGAAGGGTGACGGGCTGCATGGCGTTTGTCCTGTTCATCAGGTGAAACAGGTAGGATTTCGCAAGCGCTGCGGCAAGCGCTTTGCGCCGGTCGTCAGTCGCCAGCCACGAAAAATTTCCACTGACCATCGGGCGTGATGCCGACGCGGTAGAAATTATAATTGCCGCCTTCTTCCATCTCAGCAAAATCTCCAGCGGTCACCAGCCGGAACAGATCGACTTTTTCCGGTGGCGTGAGCGATGCCAGTGGTTTTTCGGTAAAGTAGGGCCAGACATAGGCTTCGTCAGGCGTACCCTTTTCCGTCAGTACAAAACCGGTCGACAGAACGTCGAGCAGGATTGCCAGGATTTCGATACCCTGCGGATCGCCGGACAGGCCCTTCAGCGTCTCGACCGGATCGGCGTCGTTTTCGCCGACCTGCGTCTGGGTTGGGCCCTTGCCCAGCAGGGGGCGCAACCGCTCGATATCACCGGAGGCGGCTGCTTCGACGATCAGTTCGCGCATCCGGGCGACAGGTTCGGGAATTTTCGAAATATCGGAGAGCACTTCGACAGGACCGGCAGGCGCTGTTTCCTCGACCGTATCGTCCTTGGCATCACGCGCAGGCTTGTTGACCAACGGATCCGGCATTGGAATCTGCATCGGTGCCTTGCGCGGTTGCTCCTTGGCGGGGATGTCCTTGGCCTTTTCGCCCTGGCTTGTCTCGCCGGGTATCTGCTTCAGCTCGCTGAGTGCGAAGGCGGAATGGGGCAGAAGGACGGAGGAGGCGAACAGGCTGGCGAGCAGCAACGCGGAAAGGCGAACCGCACGCGTCCGGCATGCTGATATCTGACGTTCCATGATGGCCTCGAAATTACTGCAGGGTGCGTTCCGGTGAGAATTCACCGGCGAGCATGCGCTCGCGAAGCGAATTCAACATGGCCTCAGCCCCGTTTTCGCCGTGAAGGCGGATTGTTTCGCGCATGGCAAGCGCAATGGCGGCATCCGCGATGATTTCAGGCTCGATGCCATCTGCCATGCCGTCCGCCCAGGCTTCATTCTGGTGTTCCAGGGCTGCCTGCATCTTCTCATGAACAATCATGTCGTCGATGTCATTCAGACTTGGTTCCATCATTCGTTCCATGCCGTTTCACGCTCTTTACTTGGCACCAGACTCGGGGCGATGCCACTTCTTACCACTCTCTTAACGACCTTAGCAGCCTTTTCCCAAAACGACACGGGGTCCTGAAGAAAGAGGTTAATTTATCGTTAATTTCCAAAGCGGGCGGTTATTTCTGACGCAAGTGTTGCTCCTTCGGCACGGTAGCGCTCGTCGGCAACCACTGCCGGAGGGGTGCAGACGGTATAAACGGAGGCAAAGGTACGGTAACCGCGGTTGAAGGCAGCGGTCATGCGCGCGCGCCTCTGGGCTTCGCCCTGAACCTCCTTGTCGAGCAGATCCTGCATCGATTGCCGCCAGGTATCTGCGGCCGGATCCTTGCAGAGTGTGCGCAAATAGTGAACGGAACCAAGGATTTCCGACAGGCGCAGCAGGCGCGCATCATAAGGCGCGGGCTTCTCGGCGGCGGCAACAGGCATGCCCGTTGGCGGCCCGTTCTGCGCTTGTGCGCCGAGCGGCAGGCAGGCAAAAGCCAAGAGAACAAACGATCGTGTGGCCAGAAAACGGATCATGACCCTTTCAAGCCCCGAATCACGCCGGCGGGCAAGCGGATTTTGGCAAACGCCGTCATTGCCGCCGCAACACTTCGAGTTTTTCCACGCATTCCCGCACGCTTTCTGGGATGGGGAGGTCGAATATTTCTGAAGCTGTATACCAGCCGATATCGGCCGCATCATCAGCCGCGATAGCGACAAGATCGGGATCGGCCTCGACCTTGAACACCGAAAGGAAAAAATGCCGCGCGCTTGCCCCGTCAGATTGGCTGGGCGGCAGATCGTAGGTTTCGAACAGACGCGGGTTGCGCGGCAGGATGCCGGTTTCCTCATGAAACTCGCGCACAGCCGTTTCCGCCGGTGTTTCCCCGGCTTCCGCGCGGCCACCCGGAAAGGCATACATATCGGCCGACGGCGGATTGGCACGGCGCACAAGCAAGTAGCGCCCGTTCCGTTCGAGAATGGCGGACGAGGCAAGCTGAGGAGTGGATGTCATGGTGATGGAACCGGAAAAGCATTGAAAATCTTGACCCACCTTAGGCGAAGTGCGATTTGAAAGCCATGTGCGGACGATTTTCGCTGACGGCGACACCCAAGGAACTGGCGGATATCTTTGGTCTTATGGAGACCGAGGATTTTCCGGCGCGCTTCAATATCGCCCCGACGCAACCAGTCATCATTGTCATGTCCGGTGAGCGCCAGCTGCCGGGCAGCAACCTGCCGGAGCGGCGGGCGCTTCTGGTCCGCTGGGGGCTGACGCCATCCTGGGTCAAGGACCCGCGTGATTTTCCGCTGTTGATCAATGCGCGCGCCGAAACGGCGGCCGAAAAAGCCTCGTTCAAGGCGGCGATGCGCCATCGTCGCGTTCTGATCCCGGCGTCCGGTTTTTATGAATGGCATCGGCCGTCGAAGGAGAGTGGCGAGGCGCCGCAGGCCTATTGGATCAGGCCAAGAAACGGCGGCATCGTTGCTTTTGCGGGACTGATGGAAACATGGTCTTCGGCGGATGGATCCGAAGTCGATACGGGGGCGATCCTGACGACGCATGCCAATGCGCGAATCAGCGATGTCCATGACCGTATGCCGGTGGTGATCAAGCCGGAGGATTTTGCCCGCTGGCTTGATTGCAGGACGCAGGAACCGCGTGATATCGCTGATCTGCTGGGGCCGGTCGATGATGACTATTTTGACGTCATCGCCGTATCGGACCGGGTCAACAAGGTGGCCAATACCGGTGCTGATCTCCAGACGCCGGTGCATGTCTCCACACGGCCTGTCGCTAAACCAAAGGAGCCACCTGCAAATCCACAGCTGTCGCTCTTTTGAGCGATCAGGCCGGCTTCTTGACCGGCTTAGGCTTGATCTGCAAGGCTGCAGCAAGCACGGCCTTCAGGCCAAGCGGACGGTATTGCTCGACGAGATCGGCCGCCGCTCGCGGGCTGTTCTTGTCGGTTTTTGTACCAGGCATTTCAAACTCTCCTCAGATGCTTTCCCTAAGCGGAAGCGCTTCGTTCCGTATATTCTTCACGAGAACGGCGCTTCTCATTGTGCCCGAGGAAACAGGCTTTAGTGTGCAAGTGCTCAAAGCCCTGCGTCCCCGGACATCCGGCTTCTCCAGATAAGCGCAATCATGACAAAACGATGACCAATAATCCAGGATCACAACAGAATACGCTGGAGCGCGGCTGACCTCTTGACCGGGACAGAGCGAAGCGCGATAAAGCAGCCATGAAAACGGTTATCTGCATTATCTGCCGGATTATTATTCGCTAGCCTCAACGCTGGCCTGGCCGTTTTCGTCTCCCAAAAATCAAGATGACAACGCGAAGGTCCAGCCGGGCCTTGCGTGATTCGGTCATATGCGGAATGGAGATTGGAATGCACGGACTGCCGACACTGAAAATGCACAACACGCTGACGCGGGAGAAGGCGGTCTTTGCGCCGATCGATCCCGATAATGTCCGCATGTATGTCTGCGGCCCGACGGTCTACGATTTTGCCCATATCGGCAACGCACGCCCGGTCATCGTCTTCGACGTGCTGTTCCGTCTGCTTCGTCATGTCTACGGCGAAAGCCATGTGACCTACGCTCGCAACATTACCGACCTGGATGACAAGATTAACGCCCGGGCGTTGCGCGATTTCGGTACTGAGATCGGCAATGGTACACTGTCGCTGAACGAGGCGATCCGGCGCGTGACGGAGAAGACAGCCAACCAGTTCCATTCCGACGTGGCGATACTGGGTTGCCTTGAGCCGACGCACGAACCGCGTGCCACCGAATTCGTGCAGCCGCGTGAAGACGGAAAGTCGGACATGATCACGCTGATAGAACGGCTGATCGAACGCGGCCATGCCTATAGAACCAATGGCGAGGTCCTGTTTGATACTGTTTCGACGGCTGACTATGGCGAACTTTCCAAACGCAACCTTGACGAACAGCAGGCTGGCGCACGCGTCGCCGTAGACGTCCACAAGAAAAACCCTGGCGACTTTGTGCTTTGGAAGCTTTCGTCGCCGGAGGAACCCGGCTGGGAAAGCCCATGGGGCCGGGGCCGTCCCGGCTGGCATATCGAGTGCTCGGCCATGGCAGCCGCCTATCTCGGCGAGATCTTCGATATCCACGGTGGCGGGCTGGATCTGATCTTTCCGCACCATGAAAACGAGATCGCCCAGTCGCGTTGCGCGCATGGCACCAAGGTCATGGCGAATGTCTGGATGCATAACGGTTTCGTGCAGGTGGAAGGCCGCAAGATGTCGAAATCTGAAGGCAATTTCGTCACCATCTACGAATTGCTGCACACCGAGACTTTTGGTGGCCGCAAGTGGTCGGGCGAGGTCCTGCGTCTGGCCATGCTGATGACGCATTACCGCGAGCCGATCGATTTCTCGATCAAGCGGCTGGAAGAGGCGGAACGCCTGCTGGCCAAATGGCCAGCAGGCAAACCCGGCGATGCCGCCCCGGACGCGTCCGTGCTCAACGCCTTGGCTGATGATCTGAACACGGTCGCGGCGGTGCAGGCTCTGCATGCGCTGGCATCGGCCGCTAATGCCGACCCCGCCATGCTACCGGTTTTTGCTGCAAGTTCGGCACTGCTCGGTGTCTTGCCGAAGGAGGCAGAGGTTGACGGTGCTGTTGCATCGGCGGTTGACGCTCTGGTGGCGATGCGGCTTGAAATGCTGAAGGCCAAAAACTTCGCCGAGGCTGACAAGATCCGCAACGATCTCGCCACCAAGGGTATCCAGCTGAAGGACGGCAAGGATGCGGCAACCGGCGAGCGGGTGACGACATGGGAGGTTCGGCGCTAACTTGTCTTACTGATAATGGAGGCATATGCTTCGGCCTATGCTGAAGGAGGCTGTGATGAATGTGATCCAGGTTGACGACGGACGCGAGGTAAAACTCTTTCGCAACGGCCGCAATCAGGCCGTACGTATTCCTGTGGAATTCGAGCTTCCCGGAAACGAGGCGATCATGCGCAAGGAAGGCGACCGGTTGATCATCGAGCCGAAAAAGAAAAGCGGCTTGCTGGAATGGCTGGCCACTATCGAGCCGTGGGACGAGGCGTTTCCGGATATCGATGACGGGCAGCTGCCGCTTGAGGATGTCGATCTGTGAGCGCCTGGCACTACATGCTCGATACCAATATTGTGTCGCACATGATCCGTGCGCCGGAAGGGGAGATTGTGCACCGCGTTGAAAGCGTTGGAAGTACCACGCTTTGTATTAGTGCTCTCGTCGCATCGGAACTTCGCTATGGCGCAGCGAAGCGAGGCTCTGAGCGGCTGTCTTCGCTCGTGGAAAACATGTTGGAACGCGTCGATATTGTAGCCTACGATTCTGCTGCGGCAGTGCACTACGCCGAGATTCGCGATCAGCTCACACGTGGTGGCGATCTCATCGGCCCCATGGACATTTTGATTGCCGCTCACGCACGTTCACTCGATCTCATTCTCGTGACTGACAACACCAGGGAGTTTTCCCGCGTTGACGGGCTCAATGTTGAAAACTGGTTGGCGGTGGAGGAGAGCCCATGACCCCTCCTATCCACACTGGAGGCTGCCAATGCGGCGCCGTTCGCTTCCGTGTCGAGGGCGCGCTCGGGGATGCTTCTGTCTGTCATTGCCGGATGTGCCAGAAGGCCGCGGGAAATTTCTATCTGCCGCTGGTGTCCGTTCGTCAGGCCACGCTGAGCTGGACGCGCGGCGGACCCAAGCGTTTCCAGTCTTCAAACGCAGCGTCGCGAGGCTTTTGCGGTGATTGCGGCACGCCGCTGACCTATGAGGCGCCGGATGGCGTGGCGCTGGCCATTGCCGCCTTCGACAGGCCGGAAGGCATCGTTCCAAAAATCCAATGGGGCATCGAGGCCAAGCTGCCCTATGCCGATCACATTCCGCAATTGCCGGGCGAGGATACGATGGCGGATCAGGATGCCGTGTCCTTCCTTGCCAATCTGGTTTCCTATCAGCATCCGGATCACGATACGGCCGAATGGCCACCGGGAGAACGCGGATGAGCATCAGCCGCATCTATACCGGCGGCTGCCAGTGCGGCGCGGTGCGTTACCGGGCAGAAGGAACGCTCGGCGATCCGCATCTGTGTCATTGCCGCATGTGCCAGAAAGCATCCGGCAATTACTTCATGCCGCTCGCCAATGTGCCCCGCGTCAATTTCAGTATCACCCGCGGTGCCCCTGGCTGGTTCCGCTCGTCGCATCTGGTGCGGCGCGGCTTCTGCTTTCTCTGTGGTACGCCTTTGTTTTACGATATGCCCGAGGCGGATTTCATCAACGTCGTGTTGGGTTCGCTCGACGACCCCTATGACGTGCGGCCGCTGACGCAATCCGGTGTCGAGTCGCGAATGCCGTGGTTTTCGCATCTGCCCGGATTGCCCGGCACCGAGGTTGATGATGGCAGCGAGGCGAGCACCGGGCGGCATATTGCCATTCTCGAATCGAACCGCCAGCATCCCGATTACGATACGCAACATTGGCCACCGGAGGAGTGATATGACAGACACCAATCGAACCGGAGGCTGCCAGTGCGGCGCCGTTCGTTTCAAGATCCACGGCGCACTCGGCCGCCCGTCGATCTGCCATTGCCGCATGTGCCAGAAGGCTTTTGGCGGTTTCTTCGGTCCGCTCGTCACCGCCAAGGGCGAGACAGAATGGACGCGCGGCGAGCCCAGCTACTTTCAGTCCTCCATCAACATCGCTCGTGGCTTTTGCGCTGCCTGCGGCACACCCTTGATCTACAAGCATCCGGGTGGGCTGGAAATCGCCATCGGTGCCTTCGATGATCGCAGCGATCTCGCGCCGCAGATCCAGGTGAATTTCGCCGCCCGCAATTCCTGGGTGACGACGATCTTCGACCAGCCGGTGCATCAGGATCAGAATTTCTACATGCAGCAGGAGCAGATCATCTCCTTCCAGCACCCCGACCACGATACCGAGGTCTGGCCGCAATTTCCGCACATCTCCTGATCGACAGCTTTAAATCATCCTTGAAAGCAGACAGCATGACCGAAATTCTTCGCACGCTTTATCCTGAAATCGAGGCCTATGCCTCTGGCCATCTCGACGTTGGCGATGGCCACACGATCTATTGGGAAAAATCCGGCACGCCCGGTGCCAAACCTGCCGTCTTTCTGCATGGCGGCCCCGGCGGCACGATCTCGCCGAACCACCGCCGCCTGTTCGATCCGAAGCTTTACGACGTGACGCTGTTCGACCAGCGCGGTTGCGGCAAGTCGACCCCGCATGCGGAACTGGAAGCCAACACCACCTGGCATCTGGTTGCCGATATCGAGCGCCTGCGCGAAATCGCCGGCGTCGACAAATGGCTTGTCTTCGGTGGATCCTGGGGCTCGACGCTGGCGCTTGCCTATGCGGAAAAGCATCCGGAGCGCGTGTCCGAACTCATCGTGCGCGGCATCTACACGCTGACCAAGGCCGAACTCGACTGGTACTATCAGTTCGGAGTCTCGGAAATGTTCCCCGACAAGTGGGAGCGCTTCATCGCGCCGATCCCGGAAAACGAACGCCACGAAATGATGCACGCCTATCACCGGCGGTTGACCAGCGATGACCGGGCGACCCGGCTTGCCGCCGCCATGGCCTGGAGCATCTGGGAAGGCGAGACGATCACGCTGTTGCCGGAGCCTTCGACCTCCACGCCGTTTGAAGTCGAGGAATACGCCCACGCCTTCGCCCGCATCGAAAACCACTTCTTCGTCAATGCCGGCTGGCTGGAGGAGGGGCAGCTGTTGCGCGATGCCCACAAGCTCCATGGCATTCCGGGCGTCATCGTCCATGGCCGCTACGACATGCCATGCCCGGCAAAATACGCCTGGGCTCTGCACAAGGCCTGGCCGGAAGCCGAGTTTCACCTGATCGAAGGGGCAGGGCACGCCTATTCCGAGCCCGGTATCCTCGACAGGCTGATCCGATCGACCGACCGGTTTGCGGGTAAACAGTAGGGGGCTGACCCTCATCCGGCCTGTCGGCCACCTTCTCCCCGTGAACGGGGAGAAGGACAAAGCGGCAAGCTCCGTCGCCCCTCTCTCAGCTTGCAAGGAGAGGGCTAGGGTGAGGGGCAATCCAAAAACATGATGTTGCGTTCCTTTGGAGGGAACACCGATGGCAATGACGCGTGAAAGAATCCACCTCTTCGACACCACTCTGCGGGACGGTCAGCAAACCCCCGGCATTGATTTTTCCGTCGAGGACAAGATTGCCATTGCGACGATGCTGGATGATTTCGGCATGGATTATGTCGAGGGCGGTTATCCCGGCGCCAACCCGACCGATACGGAGTTCTTCAGCAAGAAGCGCACCCAAAAAGCCCGCTTCGTTGCCTTCGGCATGACCAAGCGCGCCGGTGTTTCCGCCTCCAACGATCCGGGACTGACGAGCCTTTTGCAGGCGGAAAGCGACGCGATCTGTCTTGTCGCCAAGAGCTGGGACTATCATGTCCGTGTCGCTCTCGGCTGCACCAACGAAGAAAACCTCGAATCGATCCAGTCCTCGGTCGAGGCCGTCGTCGCCTCCGGTAAGGAGGCGATGATCGACTGCGAACATTTCTTCGATGGCTACAAGGCCAACCCTGCCTATGCGCTGGCCTGTGCCAAAACCGCCTATGATGCCGGCGCCCGCTGGGTCGTGCTGTGCGATACCAATGGCGGCACCCAGCCTCCGGAAATCCGCGATATCGTCACCGCCGTCATTGCGCACGGCGTTCCCGGCGCCAATCTCGGCATCCACGCGCACAATGATACCGGCCAGGCGGTCGCCAATTCGCTGGCTGCCGTCGAGGCCGGTGTGCGCCAGGTGCAGGGCACGCTGAACGGCATCGGCGAGCGCTGCGGCAACGCCAATCTGGTGACGCTAATCCCGACGCTGGCGCTGAAGGAAACCTATACCAGCCGGTTCGAAACGGCGATCGATCCCGAGCGCCTGCTGGAGCTCACTCAGCTTTCCCATTCCTTCGACGAGCTTCTCAACCGCTCGCCGGACCACCAGATGCCCTATGTCGGCGCCTCCGCCTTTGCCACCAAAGCCGGTATCCATGCCTCGGCACTGCTGAAGGACCCGCGCACCTATGAGCACGTGACGCCGGAAAGTGTTGGCAACCTGCGCAAGGTCATGGTGTCCGACCAGGGCGGCAAGGCCAATTTCATCAATGCGCTGAAGCGCCGTGGCATCATCGTCTCCAAGGACGATCCGAAGCTCGATCAACTGATCTCCATCGTCAAGGAAAACGAAGCGACCGGCTATGCCTATGAAGGCGCCGACGCCAGTTTTGCCATCCTGGCCCAGCGGATCCTCGGCTCGGTTCCCGATTTCTTCCACGTCGAAAGCTTTCGCGTCATGGTCGAGCGCCGTTTCGACGCCAATGGTCAGCTAAAGACCGTCTCGGAAGCGGTGGTGAAGGTCTCGGTCGATGGACAGGCGACGATGTCGGTCGCCGAGGGCCACGGCCCCGTCAATGCGCTCGATCTGGCGCTACGCAAGGATCTTGGCAAATACCAGTCGGAAATCGAGGATCTCGAGCTGGTGGACTACAAGGTGCGTATCCTCAACGGCGGCACCGAAGCCATCACCCGCGTCCTGATTGAATCCATCGACGGCACTGGCGCCCGCTGGTGGACCGTCGGTGTCTCCGACAACATCATCGACGCATCGTTCCAGGCACTGATGGATTCGATCGTGTTCAAGCTATTGAAGAACAGGGATCCGGCGAGGCTGGCTGCGGCGGAGTAGGGGCTTTAGGCCCTAAGTGGCGTTGCCGCAAGACAGGTCGGGGTTAGCTGGTGCGGCGCCCCACGCGCACGAGATTCTCGCCCGGGTCTGACACGGCGAATTCAAACATACCCCAAGGCTGCTGTTTCGGAGGATGGATCAGCTTGCCTTCCAATTGGGATGCCAGTGCTTCGACATTGTCGGCGTAGAAATAGATGCCGAAGGGGCTTTTCCCCGGGATGAGCCAGCCTTCGGGGGCTTTGGTCAGGTGAATTTCGGCACCGCCTTCATCGGTCAGCATGACGTAGTCGCCGTAATCATCTCCATCGGGATCGCGGTGAAAGCCGAGCAAGCCATAAAAGGCTTCAGTGGCGGCGAGGTCGTTGTACGGTATGACGGCGGTAACCCGTCGCTTCTCGGACATAAGCCAACTCCTCATTGCTGTGACTGTCGCATGCGTTATCACGGGGAGCGTCATCGCGAATGTGACCACTTCGTGCGATCGTCAAGTCGGTGTGGATTCGACTTTCTTGGCATTCGGTCGCCGCAGATTGAAAAGATTGCCAACCAGGATCAATCCCGCGCCTATCGCCGTAAAGCCGTCTATCGCTTCGGAATATAACAGAAAACCGAGTACTGCCGACAAAGGCACCCGCAGATAGTCCATCGGCATGACGACAGTGGCATCCGCGTGGGCCAACGCTTTTGCCATGCAGAAATGGGCAAATGAGCCCGCGAACGCGAAAAGGAATATCCACGGCCATAGTGAGGCAGACGGCCAAACCCACACTTTCAGCGCCGGAACGATCCCGATGATCGATTGGATGACGAGCATCCAGAAAAGGATCTTCGTTGCACTGTCGGAGCGGGTCAGCGCTTTTGTGGAAATGAAGGAAATAGCAAAGGCGAAGGCTGCGCCCAGGGTTATCAGGTGGCCTGGATTGAGGGGGGCAGCTCCCGGACGCACGATCAATGCTACGCCCGCCAAACCAAAAAGAATCACGATGCCTTTTCGCCATGTCAGTCGCTCACCGAGGAACATAGCCGCCAGAAAAGCAGCCCAAATGGGCGCGGTGAATTCGATCGAAATGACCTGAGCCAGGGGGATGAGTGTCAGGCCCATCAGCCAGGCGTACTGCCCGACATAATGGGCAACGTTGCGGCCGATGTGTTTGGGCAGGATGCTGGTTCGCATTGCTCGGATACCGCCCTCGCGATAAACAAGCGGCAACAGCATGAAAAAGGCAATGACGGAACGCATTTCCATCGCCTGGAAGACGTCGAGCTCGCGGGTAATGATGCGACCCGATACTGCCATAAGCAGTATCAAAACCACAGACGTTACCATCCACACTGCCGCCTTTGCGATCGACGGACTGTTACTCATGCGATGTGTGCTTCCAAGTTTGAGTGGCGGCTCGGGATCGAAGGGGGCACCGACTCTCCAGGGTGGAGTATGTCGCCTGCGAGCGCCACCTACCGGAACTCCCCCTTCACAAAACCAACCTGAACTTCGCAAACCCATCCGCCCCATCACCCGCGTCCTCGATTTTCACGCCCTTCACATCGGCAATCAGTCCGCGTGCCTTCGGGCCGCTCTCGAACACAGCCGTTGCGCCTTCCACCGGCGTAAAGCTCCAGTTGCCGTCGGCGGACGGGTTGATCGTGCCTTCCGCGATGATGTAGCGGACGATGACGTCGCGGTTGGTGTCGGGTGCGGCGAAGACAACTTTGTCAGCCGCGATCTCCGGAAACTTGCCACCGCCGCCGGCGCGATAATTGTTGGAGGCGACGACGAATTTCTGGGCCGGATTGATCGGCTTGCCTTCGAAAGCGAGGTTCTGGATGCGGTTGGAAGCCGGGTTCACTGTCTTGCCGTCGCCATCGTATTTGGCGGGCTGGGAGAGGTCGATCTGGTAGGTGACGCCGTCGATGATGTCGAAATTATAGGATGGGAAAGTGGTGTTGAGCAGAGCGACGTCCTTGGCGCCCGGTGCGACGGTGTTGAACATGCCCGCTGACATTTCCAGCCAGTTCTTGACCTGCGCGCCGGTAATGACCACGGCTTGCACGGTGTTCGGATAGAGATAGAGATCTGCGACATTCTTGATGGCGATGTCACCGGCAGGCACATCCGTATAGTAGTCCGCGCCGCCGCGGCCACCCGCCTTGAAGGGTGCTGCGGCAGACAGAACGGCCAAATCCTTGTAAGGGCCGTCCTTCAGCATGTCCTTGATATACCAGGTCTGTGCGTTGGAAACGATCTGCACGGACGGATCGTCGGCCACCAGGGCGAAATAGGAATAGAGCGGCGCCGACGTCTTGCCGACCGGCGTGCGGACATAGGCCAGCGTCGCCTCATGCTCGGCAGTGGCAGCGGCGATGACATCGGCACGGTCGGGTACGTCGGCCACAACCTTCTTGTCCTCGCGGTGATAGATCGGCCGGGCCTCGGTGGTGAAATCGACGATCTTCCAGCCGCTGCCGTCCTTTTCCAGCAACAGGTCGATGAGGCCGAGATGCGAACCCCAGAAACCGCCCATGACCGCGGGCTTGCCGAGCAGCGTGCCCTTGACCGGATCGACGCCTTCGATGCCGTCAAAACTCTTCGGACCGGGGAAGACGAGATGCTGGTGGCCGGTAAACACAGCATCGATGCCCTCGACCCCGGCCAGATAGAGCGATGCATTCTCCATGCGGTCGCTCTGGCCTGAGCCGTCGATGCCGGAATGGGAGAGCGCGATGATAATATCGGCGCCGTCCTCCTTCATGACAGGCACCCAGGCCTTAGCCGCTTCGACGATGTCGCGGGTCTGCGCCTTGCCTTCGAGGTTCTTGATGTCCCAGAGCATGATCTGTGGCGGTACGAAGCCGATAATGCCGATCTTCAGTTCGCTTGCCGCCCCTGAACCGTCGGTAATGGTTTTGTCCACGATGGTGTAGGGCTTGAAGAACAGGTCATCGTCCTTCGGATTGGAGGCTAGCTGCCCCTTGGTGAGGTTGGCGCAGACATAGGGGGAATTGGCGCCGCCGAGCACCTTGAACATATAGTCGAGGCCATAATTGAACTCGTGGTTGCCAAGGGTTCCGGCCTCGTAGCCCAGCACGTTCATTGCCTTGATGACCGGATGCACGTCGCCTTCCTTCATGCCGTGCTGATAGGCCATGTAGTCGCCCATCGGGTTGCCCTGAAGGAAGTCGCCATTATCGACGAGAAAGGAATTTCCGGCCTCGGCGCGGATTGCGTCAATAATTGAGGCGGTACGGGCAAGGCCGAGCGTGTCGTTCGGCTTGTCGCCGTAATAGTCGTAGGGAAAGACGTGGACGTGGATGTCGGTGGTTTCCATGATGCGCAGATGCGCCTGATTGGCGGCTGCCCGCGCTGCGAAAGGGTGCAGCAGAACAAGGGCGGAGGTGGCCGCAACACCGCTCAGAAGCGAGCGGCGGGTAATCGGGTGAAGCGCGAGGATGGATGACATCATGGTTTCCTTCGTCTGACCGGTCATTGCCTGCAGGGAACCTAGAGCGGCAGCCTTTGGAATGCACCCCGTAAAATCTGGGGTATTTTCGGAAGCCCGTAAGTTTCCCGTTACCATCCATTGTGAGCTTTGCTGTAGCAAGGTTCACGGAAATGAATTGGTTGATCAATCGTCTTTGGAGTACGACGGCCAAACTGACTGAGAGCTGCCACATGGCAAGCCGCAACGGGATGAAATGCCATGTCTGACGCGAAACAAACACCAGCGGTGCAAAATGGCGATTCACCCCGCGGCTTCGCCTTCGCGCTGACGGCCTATCTGCTCTGGGGCTTCCTGCCGTTCTTCATGAAGGCTGTCGCCCATATCCCGGCATTCGAGGTCGTGGCACACCGGATTGTCTGGTCGGTGCCGCTGGCCGGCGCCATCCTGATCCTGCTTGGCCGCACGGAGGATGTGAAGGTGGCGTTGCGCACACCGCGCATGCTGAAGATGGCGATGCTGACCGCCGTTCTGATCACCATCAACTGGGGCATTTATGTCTGGGCGATCGGGGCAGGGCGTGCGCTCGAAACGGCGCTCGGCTACTACATCAATCCGCTATTCTCGATTTTTCTCGGGGCGGTCCTTCTGAAGGAAAAGCTCAATCCGGCACAGATCGTCGCGATCGTTCTGGCCGCTATCGCTGTCGTGGTTCTCGCTTTTGATGCGGGCGGATTGCCTTGGGTCTCCATCAGCTTGGCGCTGTCCTGGGGATTGTATGCCTTCTTCCGAAAGACGCTGCCGGTCGGTCCTAACCAAGGGTTCTTCCTGGAGGTGCTGCTGCTCAGCGTTCCGGCCCTCGGCTATATCGCCTATCTGGAATTCACAGGTCAGGGACATTTCACAGATACCGGATGGGCCGATGTTGCCTGGCTGATGGCCTGCGGCGTCGTCACCGCGATCCCGCTGATGATCTATGCCAATGGCGCCAAGCTGCTCAAGCTCTCGACCATCGGCATCATGCAGTATATCGCCCCGACGATGATCTTCATCATCGCCGTCTTCGTCTTCCACGAGCCCTTCGGCACGTCGAAGCTGATCGCCTTCATTTTGATCTGGGCAGCGCTGGCGGTCTATTCGACGTCGATGATTATGGAAAGCCGCGCCCGGCGTGCAGCTGTAGCGAACCCTGCCGAGTAATCGGCCGGGCTGGTTCACAGTCTTCAAGCTTTTCCTTCAGAGCTTGGCGATAATGCCGTCGTCGCCGTCGCGGTCGACCTGGCTGGCCCAATGGGCAAGGAGTGCGGGGACGACTTCGTCGGCCGCGTCGATGACCAGCGGCTGGACGAGATGGGCGGTGTGGATAAAGCCGCTGTCGGCCATATGATGGATCAGCTTCATCAGCGGATCCCAGAAGCCGTTGATATTGACGAGTACGATCGGCTTGCGGTGACGGCCGAGCTGCGCCCAGGTCATCACCTCGACGATTTCCTCGAGCGTACCGATACCGCCCGGCAGTGTCACAAACGCATCCGAGCGCTCGAACATCTTGTGCTTGCGGTCATGCATGTCTGGCGTGACGATCAGTTCGCTGAGCTGTCCCAGGGAATGACGGGTGGCCTCCATATCCATCAGGAATTCTGGTATGATGCCGGTAACGCGGCCGCCGTTCGAAAGAACGCCGCTTGCCACCGCCCCCATGATGCCTTTGGTGCCGCCGCCATAGACAAGGCGGAGATGATTTTCGGCGATGGATTTGCCGAGAATCCGGCCGGCATCCATGAAGGATTGGTCGCGACCGGGTTGGGAGCCACAGTAGACGCAAACGGATCGAATCGGGATATTTTTCTCACTCATGCCCCAAAGAGACATCGCGGGGCGGCATGCGTCAAGAAAAATGACGGGAAACAAGGCTTTCGACCGGTCTGAACATGCGGCGCTGCTTGTGGAAAACCTCGGGAATCGTTAGCATTTTTTAAACTTGAGCTGGCGTTATGGACAGGCTGATTCCGGTCAGCAAAAACAGGCGGAAAGCTGCGGGCATAAAGGCTTGGAAAAAGCTGTCCTTCTGCGCTCATGTCGGGCGCAGACGGTTCCGGGCCATTTGGAGATTTTGCATGATGAAGAACAAGGCCGGCTGGGTGGCCCTTATCGTCCTGGCAATTGCGTCACTGCTGATGATTTTCTTTGTCATGCCCAATATCAATGGCAGCAAGGACAAGGTCACGGCGGCAGCCCCGGCCGATGGTGTGGCCAAGCAGCCCGACGCAAAGGCAACCGACGTCAAGCCTGCGGACGCCGGCAGCGCCGACGCAAAGGGTGCGCGGCCGACAGCTGGCAGCGAAACGGCAAATGCCCCGGCGACGACAACCGGGACCGGCGCCAAACCCGCCGATCCGGCCGCTGCATGGACGGTGCCGGGCTTCGACGTGCTGCGCGTCGAGCCGGATGGCTCGACTGTGATCGCCGGACGGGCACAGCCCAATACCAAACTTGAGATCGTCAATGGCGAGACTGTGATCGGGACGGCCGATGTCGGCGCGACCGGCGATTTCGCTGCGATCTTCGACAAGCCGCTGCCGGCGGGCGACTATCAGCTGACGTTGCGCAGTGTCGGTGAAAACGGTGTGACCAAATCCTCGGAAGAAGTCGCGACCGTCTCGATTCCGGCGGACAAGACAGGCGAATTGCTCGCCATGGTGTCGAAGCCCGGCGAGGCAAGCCGCATCATCACCAAGCCGGCCCCTGACGCGACGGTCGCTGCCGCGGGTGACATGGCGAAGGTTGAACCAGCCCCAGCCTTGGCCGACACAGCGACAGGTGTCGCTACGCCTACTGATACCGCAGCTTCCACGCAGACCCCGGGAACGGGCGTTACTGCAGCAGGCGCAGCAACCGGCGACAAATCGCTCGTCGCGGTTTCTGCTGTCGAGATCGAAGGCAAGAAGATTTTCGTTGCCGGCAACGCCAAGGCCGGTGCGCTGGTGCGTATCTATGCCGATGACACGCTGGTCGGAGAAACCAAGACCGACGAGCAGGGCCGCTTCGTCGTTGACGGCACGATCGAGCTGCCTGTCGGCAATCACACAATCCGTGCCGATATGATGGGCGCCGACGGCAGCAAGGTCGAGCTGCGCGCCGCCGTGCCGTTCGATCGTCCGGTCGGCGATCAGGTGGCGGCTGTTGCGCAAGGCAACGCTCAAGGCTCCGTCGTGCCGTTCGATGGCGGCAGCTTCGATGGCTTGCGCCTGGAAGCAACCAAGGCGCTGAGCCTGCTGAAGGGGCTGTTTGCCGGTGGCAAGGTGCCAACGGCGGAAGAGCTGGCGGCTGCGCGTTCGGCCACCGAAATTGCGCTGAAGTCGCTCGCTGATTTCAAGGTCGCCGACAATCTGGATGCCAACGTCAAGGAAATGGCAGCCAAGACTGCCACGGCCGCGACGGATGCGCTGACCATGCTGAAGGCACTTCCGAAGGATGCGGCCAGCGTGTCTGCATCGCTTGGCAAGATCGAGACTGCGGTCGGATCAGCGCTGATGCCGCGCACCGATGGCACGGGTAACAATGCGGTTGCAAGCCAAACCGCGACGCCGGCGCCGGCTCAGGATACTGTCGCAGTTCCAGGTACGGCACCAGCCGAAGGCGGCGATGTCGCCAAGCCTGCGACGGCAGAAACGGCACAGAAGCCTGCCGCAGAGTCAGTTGCACCTTCCGCAGAGTCCGGTGCTGCCGCTACGGCAACCGGCAATGCGGATGCGGCGACCGGTCCGGCTTCTGCCGAACCGGAAACCGTCCAGCAGGCGCCTCTGCAGCAGAGCAAGACGTCGGTCATCATCCGCCGCGGTGATACGCTCTGGCAGATCTCGCGCCGCCTGTATGGCTCGGGCGTGCGGTACACGACGATTTACCTCGCCAACGAGGACCAGATCACGGATCCCGACCGGATCCTGCCGGGCCAGATCTTCGGCGTGCCGGACAAGGCAATGTCGGAATCCGAATCGGAAGAGATGCATCGCAAGCATGTGAAGCATCTGCCCTGACGGTTTTTACGTGCCGCTCCATTGCAGCGGTCATTGATGAGACCTATCTGAAACACAAAGCGGCGCCTTGAGAAAGGCGCCGCTTTTGATTGAAAAATTGTCTTTGTGCGCCACCGTTTGAATGTCCTTCATTGTCGTGACATTGAAGGCGCGCAAGAACTACAGCCCGTGACAAGCGGCTGGGGAATGAAGGCGGGACAGGACGTGGCAGCGCAAAAGAAGACGGTATCGGCGGATTCGGGCAATCCGCTGCAGACGATCATCAACCTCTGGCCCTACATGTGGCCGAGTGACCGCGTGGATCTGAAAATGCGCGTCGTCTGGGCGACCGTCATCCTGTTGATCGCCAAGGTCGTGCTGCTGCTCGTTCCCTATTTCTTCAAATGGGCGACCGATGCGCTGAACGGCAAGACCGATATCGTCGGTGTCCTTCCGGTCGTCTTCACTGGCGCTGTCATGCTGGTGCTGGCTTATAATCTCGCCCGACTGTTACAGGCGGGGCTCAACCAGTTGCGCGATGCGCTGTTTGCCAGCGTCGGCCAGCATGCGGTGCGCCAGCTTGCCTATCGAACCTTCGTCCATATGCATCAGTTGTCGTTGCGGTTCCATTTGGAGCGGCGCACCGGCGGCCTTTCGCGCATCATTGAGCGCGGCACCAAGGGCATCGAAACCATCGTCCGCTTCACCATCCTCAACACCGTGCCAACCCTCATCGAGTTTCTGATGACGGCGATCATCTTCTGGTGGGGCTATGGTTTCAGCTATTTGCTGGTTACTGCCGTCACGGTGGTTATCTATATCTGGTTCACCATCAAGGCGAGCGACTGGCGTATCTCGATCCGCCGCGCGATGAACGACAGCGACACAGACGCCAACACCAAGGCGATCGATTCGCTGTTGAACTTCGAGACGGTGAAATATTTCGGCAACGAGCAGATGGAAGCCCAGCGCTTCGACCAGTCGATGGAGCGCTACGAACGCTCGGCGACCCAGGTCTGGACCTCGCTCGGCTGGCTGAATTTTGGCCAGGCGGTTATTTTCGGTGCCGGTACGGCAGTCATGATGGTGATGTCGGCGCTGGCCGTCCAGCGCGGTGAGCAATCACTTGGCGATTTTGTCTTCATCAACGCCATGCTGATGCAGCTGTCCATCCCGCTCAATTTCATCGGCTTCGTCTACCGCGAAATCCGCCAGGGCCTGACTGATATCGAGCAGATGTTCGACTTGCTCGAAGTCGAGGCCGAAGTCGTCGATAGCCCGGATGCGAAGGAGCTGGCGATTGACAAGGGCGCCATCGCCTTCAAGGACGTGCACTTTGCCTATGATCCGGCCCGGCCGATCCTCAAGGGTATCTCGTTCGAGGTGCCTGCCGGAAAGACTGTCGCGGTTGTCGGTCCCTCCGGCGCCGGCAAGTCCACATTGTCGCGGCTGCTCTACCGGTTCTACGATGTGCAGGAAGGTGCCATCACCATCGATGGTCAGGATGTGCGCGATGTGAAGCAGAAGAGCCTGCGTGCCGTCATCGGCATGGTGCCGCAGGATACCGTGCTGTTCAACGATACCATCGCCTACAATATCCGCTATGGCCGCACCTCCGCCAGTCAAGCCGAAGTCGAGGCCGCAGCCGACATTGCCCAGATCGGCGGTTTCATCAAGAGCCTGCCGGAAGGCTATGGCGCGATGGTTGGCGAGCGTGGCCTAAAGCTGTCGGGAGGCGAAAAGCAGCGCGTGGCGATTGCCCGGACAGTTCTGAAAAGCCCGCCGATCCTGATCCTCGACGAGGCAACCTCGGCGCTGGACACCCGCACCGAGCAGGAAATCCAGACCGCGCTCGACATCGTCTCGCAGAACCGGACAACGCTGGTCATCGCCCACCGGCTATCGACCGTCATTCATGCGGACGAAATCATCGTCTTGAAGGACGGTGGCATCGCCGAGCGCGGCACCCATGGCGAACTGATCGACCGCGACGGGCTCTATGCCTCGATGTGGAACCGTCAGCGCGAAGCGACGCAGGCCGAGGAGACGTTGAAGAAGGTGCGCGAGAGCGACGATCTCGGCGTCGTGGTGCGCGGCCTTCCAGCAGCGGAGTAGTCAGTCGTTCGGACTGGCAAAGAGGATCAGGTTGCCGTCGGGGTCGGGGATGATGAAGTTACGCGCGCCCCAGGGCTGCTTTTTCAGCGGCATGTGAAATTCGACCCCGGCCGCCTGATAGTCCAGGAAAAGGCGCTTGAGTGCCGCAGCGCTGTCGAGCGTGATCGACGCCGACAGCAGTTCCTCGCGCCGGCGGATGTCGCCAACGAAGACGGGCTCTGAGACGAACCGCAGGCAAAGCCGCGCCTTGTCCCGTTGTATGACGCCGTAAAATGGCGGATCGCCATAGGTGAAATCGGTGGTGAAGCCGAGTTTCGCCGTGAAGAAGGTGAGGGACGCAGCGAAATCTGTCACGTAGAGGACCGCTTCCGTTCCGCTGAGGTAAGGGCGTGCGGGGATCGTTTCTGCCGGGTTATTCATGGCATGGGCACCTGTTTTGAGCTCCTCCCACCGGTCGAAACCGTTTTGACGGGCGACAAGCTCCTGCGCATCGGTGAGCGAGAACGGCGCGTCCAGCGTTTCGCTGTCGGCGAGATGGTTGAAACGCGGCAGGGTGGCGCGGATGACCGCCGCCACCGGATGATGCCGTTCGCGATGCCAGCGCAGATATTGCTTGGCTTGCTTCTTGAGGTTTTCGAGGTTTGGCATGGGCGCAGCTACTGTTTCTGTCGTAGGTGGGCATAGCCCCTTCGGCTCTTGCCGACGCGCCCTACAGCAACGAAGAGATTTTCTCGCGGCGGGCCGAGATTGTCAACATGGTGGCAAAGCGGCGTCGCTGCATTGCTCCCGCCTTGTTTTCAGGTTAGGTCCATGGCGACAAATTTGCAGGAGATGCCGTAAGATGAGCTTGATCAATACAGTGCGCAACACGTTGGTTCCGGTGCACAAGGAAGGCTATCCCTTCATTGCCGGTTTCTTCGTCGTTTCGCTGGTTCTCGGTTTTCTGTGGGAACCGCTGATGTGGATCGGCTTCGTCCTCACGGCCTGGTGCGCCTATTTCTACCGTGATCCCGAGCGCATGACGCCGCTTGACGATGATCTCGTTATCAGCCCGGCCGATGGCCGCGTGTCGTCGATCGCCATGATGACGCCGCCGGAAGAGCTTGGGCTCGGAACAGTGCCGATGCTGCGCATCACCGTGTTCATGAATGTCTTTAATTGCCATGTGAACCGTGCCCCGATGCGTGGCCCCATTCGCCGTATTGCCTACCGGGCCGGCAAGTTCGTCAATGCGGAACTCGACAAGGCAAGCCACGAGAACGAGCGCAACGGCCTGGTGATCGATACCACCCATGGCGAAATCGGCGTGGTCCAGATTGCCGGTCTCGTCGCCCGCCGTATCATCTGCTGGTCCGCCCCCAACGACACGCTGCAGGCTGGTGAGCGCTTTGGCCTCATCCGGTTCGGCTCGCGTCTTGATGTCTTCCTGCCGGAAGGCGCCGAGCCTCGCGTCAGCCTTGGCCAGACAGCCGTTGCCGGCGAAACCGTTCTGGCGGAGTTCGGCTCCGCCAAGGGCCCTGTCATCAGCCGTCGCGGTTGACCGCTCACACACAGACAGAGGAACACACTATGGAAACACCCTTTCCGTCCTTTGAACCGAACGGTCCCAACGATGAAGCCCGGGGGCCGCGCCTGCGGGAAATTCCGCTGCGGCTGATCGTCCCCAACGTGATCACGGTGCTGGCCATCTGCGCCGGTCTGTCGGGCGTGCGGCTTGCCTTTGAAGGCCGGTTCGAACTGGCTGTCGCGATGGTTCTTGTCGCTGCCTTCCTTGATGGTATTGACGGCCGGGTCGCCCGTCTGTTGAAGGCGACATCGAAGTTCGGCGCACAGATGGACTCGCTCGCCGATATCGTCAACTTCGGTGTGGCGCCTGCACTCGTCCTCTATGCCTATGTCCTCGATCAGGCGCGTTCGCTGGGTTGGATCGCGGCGCTGATTTACGTGATTGCCATGGGCATGCGCCTTGCCCGCTTCAATGTGATGTCCGAGCGCGAAGTCAAGACCTCCTGGCAATCCGAGTATTTTGTCGGGGTTCCGGCGCCCGCCGGCGCCATGCTGGTGCTGCTGCCGATGTATGTCGGTCTTCTCGGCATTGTGCCCGATCACACCATCGGTCTCATTTCCGCGGCTTACACCGTTCTGATCGCATTTCTGCTGGTCAGCAGACTGCCGGTTTGGTCGGGGAAATCGGAAAACCGGGTGCGCCGCGATCTCGTCTTGCCGATGATCCTGATCGTCGTGCTCTACGTCGCGACGCTGATGAGCTTCACCTGGGAGACGATGGTGGTCACAGCGGTCGGCTATCTCTGCACCCTGCCATTCGGTGCACGCAAGTGGCAGAAGAAGTATGGCAACTGGCCGCTGCATCCGGATCATCCGACCCCGGTCGAAGACGGCCTGCCGGATGAAAAGAAATAGGCTGAACTATCCCATCATGAAAAAGGCCGCCGCAGTCATCCTGCGGCGGCCTTTTTCATTGGAGTGTAGCACCGCTCAATCCGGCAGACGGTAATCCATGATGCGGTTTTCGCGGACGATGAACAGCTTGCCGGTTTCCGTCTGATCCGGGCCGACCAGCGGCATCAGCTTTGCGGCGACCTCGGACGGATGCGGAACAGTTGATGGGTCTTCGCCGGGAATGGCCTGGGCGCGCATCGCTGTGCGGGTGGCGCCTGGATCGACCGAGAGGATGCGCAAAGGCAGGCGCTGCGTCTCGCCGGCCCAGGTGCGCGCCAGAGCTTCAACGGCTGCCTTGGAGGCGGAGTAGGGGCCCCAGAAGGGCTTGCACTTGTGAGCAGCGCTCGACGACAGGATCAGCGCGCGGCCGGCGTCGGATTGCTGCAGCAGCGGATCAACGGAACGGATCAAACGCCAGGTGGCCGTGACGTTGACGGTCATTACCTTCTCGAACACCTTGGCCTCGACATGGCCAACGGGCGAGATGACGCCGAGAACGCCAGCATTGGCGACGAGAATGTCGAGCTTGCCCCAGCGCTCGTTGATGGCGCCGCCGAGCTTGTCGATTGCGGCCATGTCTGCAAGGTCGAAGGGAACCAGCGTCGCCGGCAGTCCACCAGCCGATTTGATGGCGTCGTCAAGGTCTTCCAGCCCACCGACCGTGCGGGCGCAGGCAATCACCTGCGCGCCGGCCTTGGCCAGTTCAAGTGCTGTAAAATAGCCGATGCCGCGCGATGCGCCTGTGACCAGTGCTATGCGGCCCTTGAGATCGATCATGTCTGGGTGGCTCCGAATTCATTGATGCGGGCTTGCTGTGCCACACGTCCGGGTTCCGACGCAAGTCAGGAACCTGAGTTCAGGGCGCAAGCGCGGTTTCCTCAAGCCCTTTCGGGCTCAAGGAAGAAGTTCAGCCATTGCTGGCGAGCATGGACAGTTTCGGGCTGGTCGTATCGCCGTTCTTGTCGAGCAGCCGCGTCGGATAGTCGCCGGTGAAATAATGATCGGTGAACTGCGGACGGGCATTGTTGCGATCTTCGCCGCCAACGGCGCGGTAGAGGCCATCGATGGAAAGGAATTCCAGCGAATCGGCGCCGATGAATTTCGCCATCGCCTTGATGTCGGTGTACTGGTTGGCGAGCAGCTTCTCGGCGTTCGGCGTGTCGATGCCGTAGAAGTCGGGGTAGAAGATCATGGGGCTCGCCACGCGGATGTGAACTTCGCGGGCGCCGGCATCGCGGATCATCTGGACGATCTTCAGCGACGTGGTGCCGCGCACGATCGAATCATCGACGAGAACAACCCGCTTGCCTTCGATCATGGCGCGGTTGGCCGAATGCTTCAGCTTGACGCCGAAGGCACGGATCGACTGTGTCGGCTCGATGAAGGTGCGCCCGACATAGTGGTTGCGGATGATGCCGAGTTCGAAGGGAATACCGCTCGCCTGGGCATAGCCGATGGCAGCCGGCGTGCCGCCATCTGGAACGGGAACAACCACGTCGGCCTCGACAGGAGATTCCTTCGCGAGGTTGATGCCCATGTTCTTGCGCGCCACATAGACGTTGCGGCCGCCAACGACGGAATCGGGACGGGCGAAATAGACATATTCGAACAGGCAGAGCCGTTCCGGCTGCGGATTGACCGGCTTGCGCGCATCGATCTGGATCGAGCCGTCAGCCTGGATTTCGCAGATGATAACCTCGCCGTTTTCAACGTCGCGGATGTATTTCGCGCCGATGATGTCGAGCGCGCAGGTTTCCGAGCAGAAGATCGGCTTGCCGTCGAGTTCGCCCATCACCAGTGGCCGGATGCCGGTAGGGTCGCGGGCGGCGATCAGCTTGGTGCGGGTCATGGCCAGCATCGAATAGCCACCTTCCATCTGCCGGATGGCATCGATGAAACGGTCGGCCGTCGAGGTATGGCGCGAGCGGGCGATGAGGTGGAGGACGACTTCGGTATCCGATGTCGACTGACAGATGGCGCCGGTAGCAATGATCTGGCGGCGCATCGTCAGGCCGTTGGTGAAGTTGCCGTTATGAGCAATGGCGATACCGCCGACTTCCAGCTCGGCAAACAGCGGCTGGACGTTGCGGAGCGCCACTTCGCCTGTGGTCGAATAGCGCGTATGGCCGATGGAGATGCTGCCGGGCAGCTTTGCAAGGATCGCCGGGTCGGTATAGTGATCGCCGACGAGGCCCATGCGTTTTTCGGTATGGAACTGCTGGCCGTCGAAGGTGACGATACCGGCCGCTTCCTGGCCGCGATGCTGCAGGGCATGCAGCCCGAGCGCCGTCAGCGCCGCCGCATCCGGATGTCCCAGAATGCCGAAGACACCGCATTCCTCATGCAGCGTATCGCCGTCCATTTCATCGTGAATTTCCGCGGCTCGCAAATGGGTCATCGCTGTTGGCCTTTGTGTTAACGGCTGGAAGGCGTTTGGCATATCGTATCGGGTCTCGACAGCGCTACGTGTCGGTCATGACGCGTGGCGCTGCAGCAGTTTCAATTTACTGCATAATTCTCAAATCAGCTTGGATTTAAGAAATATGCCGTAGGCCTTCAAGTCACAATGACCTGAGGGTTTCACATATCATCCTTGCAAAATGGACAGAGCCCGCAAAAGCGGGCCCTCATTCTATCGTTCGGCCTTAGCCGTTGGTCGCTGCACCGTTGGTGGCAGGCGTTTCTTCAGCCGGAGGCTGGGTGGTCGTGCCGGCCGGGGCTTCGTTCTCACCTTCGCCGGTCGTATCCTTGCCGCGCAGGCGGTCGAGGATCGTCGCATCGGCATTTTCAGGCAGGAGCGCGATCAGCTTGCCGCCGAGATTGTCGAGCAGCGGCTTGGATTTGGCGGTCGTGACCCAGACCGGCTGCTGCGGCGGTGCCACCAGCCAGTTGAAGAACAGCATGGCGACGACAACGAGCAGGACGCCGCGCGCGGCACCAAACAGAAAGCCGAGTGTCCGGTCCAGCGCGCCGATGCGGCTGTCGATGATGAAGTCAGCGATCCGCATGGTGATGAAGGAAACGACGATCAGCGCAACGAGAAAGACGACGCCGGCCGAGCCGATCATCGCCACCGTGTCGCTGCTGGTATAGTTCTTCGCGTAGGGCAGGAGGTACGGATAGAGGAAATAGGCGGCAGCCGCAGCGCCGACCCAGCTTGCGACCGACAGAACTTCCCGGGAAAAGCCGCGAACCATGGCCAGGATGGCTGAGAAAAGCGCGACGCCGAGAACGATACCGTCGAGAATTGTAATGGGCATATTGTCCTACTCCGAAACCGCCTTCAGGCGACCTCACGCTGATTATCCGCGAACCATATATGATGACGCCGGAAGCGTCTTTCGATGGTCCATGATTGAACACTGTTTTCACCGGAATTCGCCATTTTTAAGTGGCGGTTTCCTCAATCATCATTGTCGGCCTGTTTCAGGGCTCCCTTCGAGCCGGCAATGCGCGCCACCAGATCCGGCAGACTTTCCATCTCCGCCCAACTCATGCCACTGCCTTTGGGCAGGTCGGCGGAAGCGGCAGGCAGGACGGCCTGTGAAAAGCCGAGTTTTTCGGCTTCCTTCAGGCGCTGGGCGGTATGCGCAACCGGCCGGATGGCCCCGGACAGACTGACTTCGCCGAAATAGACGCAATCGGAGGGAAGGGCAAGACCGGCAAGCGAGGAAACCAATGCGGAAGCGACCGCAAGGTCGGCTGCAGGCTCCGAAATACGGTATCCACCGGCAATATTGAGATAAACGTCGTGCTGACCGAGCCTGACACCGCAATGGGCCTCAAGCACGGCAAGGATCATCGACAGGCGCGCTGAGTCCCAGCCGACGACGGCACGGCGCGGCGTTCCGAGCGATGTCGCTGCCACCAGCGCCTGGACTTCCACCAGCACGGGGCGGGTGCCTTCCATGCCGGCAAAGACCGCGGCACCTGGCGATTTCGAATTGCGCTCCCCGAGAAACAGTTCAGACGGATTGGTGACTTCGCGCAGTCCCTTGTCAGACATTTCGAACACGCCGATCTCGTCGGTCGGGCCGAAACGATTCTTGACGGTGCGCAGGATGCGATAATGATGACCGCGATCGCCTTCGAAATAGAGCACGGCATCGACCATGTGTTCGACGACGCGCGGTCCGGCGATCTGGCCGTCCTTGGTCACATGGCCGACCAGCACGATGGCGGCACCCGTCTGCTTGGCAAAGCGGATCATTGCCTGAACGCCGGTCCGGACCTGCGTCACTGTGCCGGGCGCCGAATCGGCGGTGTCGCTCCACAGCGTCTGGATCGAATCGATGATAGCAAGATCCGGCCGCTTGCCTTCGCCGAGCGTCGCCAGAATATCCTCGACATTGGTTTCAGCGGCGAGAAGTACCTCGGTATCTGCTGCACCCAGCCGTTGCGCCCGCAACCGCACCTGCGCCACGGCTTCTTCGCCCGAGACATAGATGACCCGGTGCCCCTGACGCGACAGGGCGGCGGCGGCCTGCATGAGCACGGTCGATTTACCGATGCCGGGATCGCCGCCGATCAGCACCGCCGAACCGCGCACGAAGCCGCCACCGGTTGCCCGGTCAAGCTCGGAAATCCCCGTCATGATGCGCGGGGCTTCCTCGATCTCGCCTGACAGTGTCGTCAGCGCCACCGGGCGGCCCTTCTTCGGTGTTCGGCCTGGGCCGCCACCGATGCCGCCCATCGGGTCTTCCTCGACGATAGTGTTCCACTGATTGCAGCCTTCGCATTTTCCCACCCAGCGGGCGTGAACGGTACCGCAGTTCTGGCAGATGAATTGTGTCCGGGCTTTCGCCATCAAATTTCGCTTTCGGGGAGGTCCGTGGAGGACATGCTGCGTCGTGACCGTGAGTGTTCACGATATGTACATAAATGCAGCGGGGTCGATAAGGAAGGGGCTATGAGCCGTTCTTTGAGATCAACCGCAAGTTTGCGCCGTCTGTCTGGCGTTCGGGCTTGGGGAAAACCTGATTTCGGCCGGCCCGCTTTGCCTGATAGAGCGCAGTGTCGGCACGGCCGATGGCATCGTGGATCGATTGATCGTTTGTAGTCGAGACATCCACGCCAAAACTGGCCGTGATCTGCGTGGATATGCCCAGATCGCTCCAGTCGAGACCGGCAAGCACCAATCGGGCAGCATTGGCCAGCGTATAGGCATCGTGCAGCGTGCAGTCGGCGATGCAGGCGACAAACTCTTCGCCGCCGAATCGGGCGATGTGGGCGTTCTTCGGTAGGGTATTGCGCAACAGCGCAGCCACACCCTGCAGAACAGTATCTCCCGTCGCATGTCCAAGCGTATCGTTGATGCGCTTGAAATAGTCTATATCGCAGGTGACGACCGCGAGCTTGGCCTTGTTCGTCCAGCCGATGGCCCGCTCGAAGCCGCGACGGTTGAGAAGCCCGGTTAGAGCATCGCGTTCGGCGGCCTCGCGATAGCGGAAAATAACGTTGACGGTGACGGCGGCAAGGGCGGTCAAGGCCATGATGATGCCGCCGAACATCGCCCCGACATTCATGACGAAGGCGTAGGGCGATGAGACGAACGTCTCCAGCCCGCCGGTGGTGCCTAAAAATACGAAGACGGCGTTACGCACGAGCAATTCGCCGACGACCAGTGACACTACCACGAGCAGCGTCGTCTCGACGCCATGCCGGCCGCTTTTGCGCACGCAGATGACCGGAATAGCCAACAGGTAGGCGCAGGTGAGATCGCTGACCAGCAGCTCGGCCTGCAGGTTCTTCTCGACGATGACGACATAGGCCAGAACACAGAGACCAAGGAGAAAGGCACCAAGCCGGTGCGCCAGATGCGTCGGTTTGCCGAAATGGACAAGCATCGCCTGACCGTAAAAGAAGAATGCCGACAGGAACAGGATGTCAGCGGTGAGTGCCTGCACTTCGATCGGCACGATACCGGTCAGGAACTGGGCGGAAAAGCCAAGGGCAGCCGAGAGATAACCGCAGCCCCAGTGAAGCGCTGGCTTTGATCCCCAGCGCCAGACGATCAGGAAGGCAATCCCGAAGAGCGCCAGCACCACTGGCAGCAAGAATGCGAATTGGTCACCTGAGTTCATCGCCCGTCTTCCAGCGCCACTGCGGCCGTCCGCCGCGCCGCATCCCGGAGAATGCATGGATATGCTGCGGTATGATTTCGGCTCAGCCCATATGAAGCGCGAAAAGTTTAAGAATTTTGTCTGCCGGCATGCCTAGATCATGCCGGCAGACGGTCAGTCCTCGATATAGGCGCGCTCGTAGCGCAACCCAAGGCTGGTCAGCATTTCGTAGCCGATCGTTCCACCGGCCCGGGCAACGTCGTCGATGGCGATATTGTTGCCGAACAGTTCGATATAGTCGCCGGGGCGAACGGCATTTTCCGGCAGGTCGGTGACGTCGAACAGGCTGAGATCCATGGTGACGCGGCCGAGATGCGGCACTTGTCTGCCATGCAGAAAGCCGTAGGCACCGGATGGTGTTGCCTGGCGCAGTGTCACGCCGCCGCCGGAAACCGAGCGGTGATAGCCGTCGGCATAGCCGATAGCGACGATCGCCACGCGGCTGTCGCGGACAAACTGGGCCGAGCCGCCGTAGCTTGCGGTGTCGCCGGTCCGGACGCGGCGGATCTGCAGGATGCGGGCTTCGGCGGTCACAACCGGTTTCATCGGATTTTTCACACCGCTGACGGCTTCGCCCCCATAGACGGCGATGCCCGGACGGGTCATGTCGAAATGGAAATCCGGTCCCAGATGCACGCCTGCCGAATTGGCCAGACTTGATTCGACACCTTCGAAAGCGGCTGTAACCGCCCGGAATGATTCGAGCTGCCGGCGGTTGAGCGGATGGGTCTGATCGTCGGCGCAGGCGAGGTGGCTCATCACCAGGATAGGCGAAAAACTGGCGGGGCGGGCGGGATCACCTGCAAGTGCCAGCGCTTCATCAAGCGTGAGACCCAGGCGGTTCATGCCGGTATCGATATGCAGGACGCATGGATGGTCGCCGCGCTCCGACAGAACCGACATGAAGAAGGCCAGCTGTTCCTCGGAATTGATGATCGGCACGAGGTCGTTGTCGAAGAATAGCTGTTCGTTGCCGGGCCACATGCCAGCGAGAATGTGGATGCGTCCGTCAGGCACGATCGGGCGCAATGCCACGCCTTCCTCGACGCTGGCAACGAAGAAATCCCGCGCCCCGGCGGCATAGAGCGTGCTTGCCGCAGGCTCGATGCCGATACCATAGGCGTTGGCTTTCAGCACCGCTGCCGCCCGCGCCTTGCCGGACAGCTTGTCCATACGGCGCCAGTTGGCGGCGAGCGCACCGAGGTCGATGGTCAGGCGGTTGGACGCAGCCTCAAAGGCAGGATCGGCGAAGGGGGGAGTGTGCAATATGGCCATGGCGAGAGAAATACAGCCAAGCGGCAGCGGCTGCAATCGTCTCAATTGGTCAATCCGCGAGCACTTTCGAAGGCATCGCGGATTGTCGTTGCAGGCAGGAAGTCCCGCCGTCTTTCAGCCAAGAGGCCCGATTACATCAGCGAAGACGTGATCAGCGGTTCGACTTCCATGAAACCTTCGTAGATCATCTTCAGCGCCACGAAGAGGATGATGGCCAGACCCAGATACGAAACCCAGGGGAACTTGTGCAGCAGCTTGGCGATGTAGGATGCGGCAATGCCCATCAGGGCCACGGACACGGCGAGACCAAGGATGAGGATATTCGGATGTTCGCGGGCAGCACCGGCAACGGCCAGAACGTTGTCGAGTGACATCGAGACATCGGCGATGACGATCTGCAGGGCTGCCTGTTTCAGCGTCTTGCGGGGCGCGCCGCTTCCAACCGAGCCGTCCTTGTTGACGTCTTCACCTGTCAGCGATTCCAGCCCGGCATTTTGTTCCTGAGCGGCGGTGCGCAGTTCGCGCCACATTTTCCAGCAGACCCAGAGCAGCAGAATACCGCCGACCAGCAGAAGGCCGAGGATTTGCAAAAGCTGGGTGGCGAGGAGGGCGAAGATGATTCGCAGGACGGTGGCGGCGGCGATACCGATCAGGATTGCCTTGCCGCGCTGTTCTTTAGGAAGTCCGGCTGCTGCAAGACCGATAACAATGGCATTGTCGCCAGCCAGAACGAGATCGATCGCAAGCACTTGCAGCAGCGCGATAAAAGCTTCCATGAACAGATTTCCCCAGGCTGATGACGGCAATCGCGGCAAAATGCCGCGAAGGTTTTGCTAATTTTCTTTCCGCTTATCCGCAAGCCTGGGGATTTGCAACACGGCCAGTGACCGTTGTGCGGTTCAGCGGCATTTTTCGCCGGTTACGCTTCCTCGTATTGCGTGAACGACGGATCGGCGAGATCGGTGAAGCGGGTAAACTCCGCCTGGAAGGCGAGCTTGACCGTGCCTGTTGGTCCGTGGCGCTGCTTGGCGATGATCACGTCCGCCGTGCCCTTGACCGCTTCGAACTTCTGCTTCCACTCTTCGTATTTCGGGTCGAATTCGTCGCGTGGTTCCATGTTCTTCACATAGTATTCCTCGCGGAACACGAACAGCACGACGTCGGCATCCTGCTCGATCGAGCCGGATTCACGAAGGTCGGAGAGCTGCGGGCGCTTGTCTTCGCGGCTTTCCACCTGACGGGAGAGCTGCGACAGCGCGATGATCGGCACGTTCAGTTCCTTGCCGAGCGCCTTGAGGCCCGTAGTGATCTGGGTGATTTCCTGCACGCGGTTGTCGCCGGATTTTCCGGAGCCGGTCATCAGCTGGATATAGTCCACCACCAGGCAATCAAGACCGCGCTGACGCTTCAGGCGGCGGGCACGGGCCGACAGCTGGGCGATCGAGATGCCGCCGGTCTGGTCGATATAGAGCGGTGTCTTCTGCATCGTCTGGGAAAAGCCGACCAGCTTCTCGAACTCGGCTTCGGAAATATCACCGCGCCGGATTTTGGAGGACGAAACGTCGGTCTGCTCGGAGATGATACGCGTGGCCAGCTGTTCGGACGACATTTCGAGCGAGTAGAACCCGACAACGCCGCCGTTCCTGGCCTTGAACGATCCGTCGGCCTGAACCTCCGGTTCATAGGCATGCGCAACGTTCCAGGCGATGTTGGTGGCAAGCGAGGTCTTGCCCATGCCCGGACGTCCGGCAAGCACGATCAAGTCGGAGCGCTGCAGGCCGCCCATGCGGGCATCAAGCGACTGGATGCCGCTCGAGATGCCGGAAAGATGGCCGTCACGCTCGAAGGCCTGTCCGGCCATGTCGATCGCCAGCGCCACCGCGTCGTTGAAGGCCTGGAATCCGCCGTCGTAACGGCCGGTTTCAGCCAGTTCGAACAGACGCCGTTCGGCATCTTCGATCTGGCTCTGCGGCGGCATGTCGAGCGGCGCGTCAAAGGCGATGTTGACCATGTCTTCGCCGATGGTGATCAGCGAGCGGCGCAGCGCCAGATCGTAAATCGCCCGGCCATAGTCTTCCGCGTTGATGATGGAGACGGCTTCCGAGGCGAGGCGGGCGAGGTACTGCGCCACCGTCATGTCGCCGACCTTCTCGTCGGCTTTCAGGAAGGTCTTGATGGTTACCGGATTGGCAGTCTTGCCCATGCGGATGATGTCGCCGGCAACTTCGAAGATCTTGCGGTGCAAGGGTTCGTTGAGATGCACGGGCTTCAGAAAATCGGAGACGCGGTAGAACGCATCGTTGTTGACGAGGATGGCACCCAACAGCGCCTGTTCCGCCTCAACGTTGTTCGGCGCCTCGCGGTACTGTGCTTCGGCCTGATCCTTGGCGATGGGTGCAAGTCTGCGCGCGATCTCGTTCATGGCGTCCCGTCTCTGTCTGTCGTCATTCTTTGGTGTGCTACCGGTCTGCGGGTCTTGCAGCCATGCGTCAATGACTTGGCGGCAACAGTGACCGCGGCATTGGCAGCGATGGCAAGCCGTCACCGTTGTTCACAGGGGCTTATGGTCGAACTCGAAATATCTGTCGATAGCGCTATTTTCGATTGACCGGATTTCTCCCGAATCGGTGCCCGTCAATGGATTGCCGCATTCTAGCCCGGTTGGCTGCGCTTTACACGGTTTTCAGCCCGGGTTGGATCAACAGCTTGAAAGTCGGGCTTCATTCAACTAAGTAGGACTGAAATAAGTAGTGTGCTACTAATATGAAAAAGGTATGAAATGCTCAACTCTGCCGTTAATCGCGAGCTCTTCGATGCGCTGGCCTCGGTGAACCGCAAGCTGCGAGCGCTGTTTGATGCACGGGTGAAGGAGCGGGGACTGACGCTGTCGCGTGCAAGAGCCCTGTTCGCCCTGTCCAAGCGCGACGGTCTCAACCAGCGTGAACTGGCCGACGAACTCGGCATCGAGACGCCGACGATCGTGCGGTTGCTCGACGGTATGGAGAAGCAGGGGTTCATTGAGCGGCGTGTCGAGGCAACGGACCGGCGCGCGAAACAGATCCACATGACTGCCCGTGGCCGCGACATCGCCGGCGAAATCGACAAACTGGCCTGCGAAATCCGCGAGCAGGTTCTGGGGGGCGTCGATAACAAGGATAAGGCCATAGCCTTGCAGGTCGTCAGCCTGATGGCCGGCAATCTCGTTTCCATCGGCAGGGATTGAGCGGCAGATGAACACGGCGGCACAGCCCATCGCCAACGATAACCGCGTCGCGCAGGAAACGCCGATTGCCGATCCAGTGCCGCAACCCATTCAGCCACCACCCGAACCGATGAGCCCTGCAAGGGCTGCCATTTACATGGCGTCCTCGCTTTTGCTGTTCCTGACCCAAGGCTTGGGCATGAACCTGCTCAATGCCAATATTTACCAGCTTCAGGGTTCGCTCTCGGCAACGACATCGGAGATCGCCTGGCTCTCGGCCGCCTACATCGCGCCCTATGCCTCGATGTCGATTGCCCTGTTCAAGATCCGTATGCAATACGGTCTTCGGCGGTTTGCCGAACTCAGCATCGTCTGCTTTGTCCTTGCCTCCGTTCTCAATATCTTCGTCTCCGACCTGCATTCGGCAACCGTCGTGCGCTTCCTCAGCGGCATGGCCGCAGCCCCTTTGTCGACGCTCGGTTTCCTCTACATGCTCGAAGCCTTCCCGGCGGCCCGCAAGCTGTCGGTGGGCTTGAGCCTCGCCTTGATGAACACCACGCTCTCGGCGCCGATCGCTCGCATCATCTCCCCACCGTTGATGGATCTTGGCGGCTGGCACGCGCTCTATACGTTCGAGATGGGGCTTGCGCTGATGGCGCTGCCGGTCGTCTATCTCCTGCCGCTGACGCCGCCGCCACGCGCAAATGTCATCCAGAAGATGGATATCCTCAGCTATCTGCTGCTCGCCACTGGTTTCGGTTGTCTGGCAGTGTTCCTGACGCTCGGGCGGCTCTACTGGTGGTTCGAGGTGCCTTGGCTCGGGATGCTTTTGGCCGGATCCATTGCAGCGTTGACGCTGATGGTTACCCTTGAACTGCCCCGCAAGATGCCGTTGATCGATCTGCGCTGGGTGTTTTCGAGAGAGAACATGCACATGGCCGGCATCTTGCTTTTGTTTCGCGTCGTCAGCTCCGAGCAGACGACGACAGCGGCAAATTTCTATATGCAGCTTGGCTTGCTCAACGAGCAGACGCAGACCATGTATGCGATCATCTTGCTGGCTTCGATCGCCGGTGGGCTGGTTTGCACGGTTCTCATGCTGACACGCTATGTCGAAACGGCGCATGTACTGGCGCTGGTCTTGATCGCCACAGGTGCTTTTCTGGACAGCCAATCGACCAGCCTGACCCGGCCGGAGCAGATGTATCTGAGCCAGGCGATGGTTGCGGCGGGCGCAGCGATGTTCCTTCCGCCGGTTATGTCCAAGGGATTTGCCACGGCTATGGCCAAGGGTGCCCCTTTCATTGTCAATTTTCTGTTGATCTTCCTGTTCACCCAAAGCATTGGCGCACTCGTTGCGCAGGCGGCGCTCGGTACCTTCGTCACTCTGCGGGAGAAATTCCACTCAAACGTCCTGGTCGAGCACATCCTGCTCACCAATCCCTTCGTTGCTCAACGCGTGTCACAACTCTCGGGGTCCTATGGCAAGGTCATTACCGACAAGTCGCTGCTGAATGCCGAAGGCCTGCAATTGCTCGGCCAGCAGGTGACACGCGAAGCCAATGTTCTTGCCTATAATGATGCCTTCCTCGTCATTGCCATCGCCTCCGTTACCGGCCTTGTCCTTCTGCTCGGACATCTGGCCTGGCAGCGTCTTATCCCGCACACGTCAGCCGCACCCGTGGTTGCCGCCCAGTCCTGATCCGTTCAGAGTATAGTTCATGCTGAAAACACTGCGTTCCCCCACGACTATCCTGACGCTACTGGCCGGTTTTGCCGGTGTGCTTTTGGTTCTGTACGCGTGGCGGCTGCCACCGTTCGCGACCACCGTCGAAATGACCGACAATGCCTATGTCCGCGGTTATGTGACGATCGTCAGCCCGCAACTGTCCGGTTATATCGATGCGGTCCCGGTCAAGGATTATGAGGTGGTCAGAGCGGGGCAGGTTCTCGTCAAGATCGATGACCGGATCTATGCCCAGAAGCTGGCGCAGGCAGAGGGAACGCTGGATACGCAGAAAGCGTCGCTGTCCAATTCCTATCAGCAGGAGCTTTCGGCAAAGGCAAGCATCGTTGCCAGCGAAGCTCAACGCGATAGCGCTGCCGCCACGTTGAAGCGGGCTCAACAGGCGTGGGCCCGTATCCAGCCATTGGCCGAAAAAGGGATTGCCACATCGGTTGATCTCGATACCGCGCGCGCGACGCTCGAGCAGGGAAGAGCAGGCGTCGATCAGGCAACGGCTGCCATCGAGGTGTCCCGCCAGAACCTCGCCACCACCATCGGTTCGCGCGCCGGTCTGGAGGCGGCCGTGCGCAGTGCGGAAGCGGCCGTTCAGCTGGCGCAGATCGATCTCGACAACACCACGATCACCGCGCCGCAGGATGGAACGCTCGGTGAAGTCGGTGCGCGGCTCGGCCAATATGTGACGGCGGGTACCCAGCTGATGGCCATCGTGCCGAAGGATGTCTGGATCATCGCCAATTTCAAGGAAACCCAGCTCGACGGCATGAAGATCGGTCAGCCGGTGGTATTTACCGTCGATGCACTCAACAAGGCGAAGCTGAACGGCCATGTCGAGCGGTTTTCACCGGCTGCCGGCTCCGAGTTCAGCGTCATCCGGGCCGACAATGCTACCGGCAATTTCACCAAGGTCGCCCAGCGGGTCGGCGTCCGCGTCTCGATCGATCCGGGTCAGCCGCTGGCAGAGGCTTTGGCGCCGGGCATGTCGGTGGAAGTTCATATCGACAAAGCGGCCGAGCCGCAGGCCAGCGTCAAGTAACGGCCAATTAAACCCTGAAATGCGAAAGGCCCGCGATCTGCATCGCGGGCCTTTCGTTTTTACCGATCCGGCAAGTCGGGCGCCGTAGGGGCGCCCGTCCTGTGACGATTACTCGTCTTCGCCGTCGAATTCGGCTTCCGGATTGAAGAAGTCTTCCGGCTTCAGGGCGTCTTCGTCAACGCCGTAGATGGCGTCGGCCGACGTCAGGCTTTCGCCCTTCGTCTGGCGTTCTGCTTCTTCAGCCGAACGGGCAACGTTCATCTGAACCTTGATTTCGACTTCCGAATGCAGGTGCAGGACAACGTCGTGCAGGCCGATGGTCTTGATCGGGTTGTTCAGGTCGACCTGGTTGCGGCCGATGTTGAAGCCTTCAGCAGCCAGAACGTCGACGATGTCGCGAGCAGCAACCGAACCGTAGAGCTGACCGGTTTCGCCGGCCGAACGGACGACGATGAAGGACTTGCCGCCGAGGGTTTCGGCAACGGCCTGTGCTTCGGACTTGCGCTCGAGGTTACGGGCTTCAAGCGTCGAACGCTCGGCTTCGAAACGCTTCTTGTTGGCTTCGTTGGCGCGCAGCGCCTTGCCGAGAGGAAGCAGGTAGTTACGGGCAAAGCCGTCGCGAACCTTGACGGTTTCGCCCATCTGGCCGAGGCGGGCAACGCGTTCGAGAAGAATGACTTGCATGATAGTGTCCTTTCGTTTGTCTGTTTTAGAGGTCTTTTGTTTCAGTCTCAGTGGTTTTCCCCGCCGGTGACAGCGCGATGGCGCGCCGCGTGTCCATCAGACCCGACAGGAGAAAGAAGAATGCCGGGATCGTGAAGAGCACGACCGACAGATAGCCAAGCCACAATACCGGAAGCCGCCAGGACTTGCCGCGTGTGCGGAAATGGAAGACGGCGAACCCGGCAAGCAGGAAACCTGCGCCAAAGGTGCCGCAAACGAGAGCGCCGACGATCGCCGGAACGCCGCCCATGAAGGCCAGCACCAGACCGCCGAGGAAGGCGAAGATCGAGAAGCGGTGCATACGCAGCGTCGAGGGCATGTCCTCGCGCGGACGCAGGCTCTTGCCGGAGGTCTGGACGATGCGGGTGGCGATGTAATAGGCGGCAAACAGCATCAGCACCCAGATGGCGCCCTGAACCATCGGCAAGGCGACGGAAAAGATCGACTTGATCTGCGCGATCGAGGCGGCATCCGGGTTGTAACCGGGCTCCTGCGCCTTCAGCGCTTCCATGACGATGTCGATCATCCGGTCCGACATGGAGCCGTCATAACCGATGATGACGCCGACGATGATCATGCCGAGCGTGACGAGTACGGCGAGATTGGTGAGGATATCCGAGAGGGGATACCAGGCCAGTGCGCCGTCGGGACCGCCCAGCTCCGATGCCGGCCGGGCCAGATTGGCAAGGTGGCTGAGCCATGCGGCCGGGATCAGGGTGATGACCGCGATCAAAAGGGCGAAATAGGGGGAGACGAGCACGGTGCCTGTGAGGCCGGCAACGACCACGGCGGCGATCGCAGCCGTATTGCCCCAGCCAAGGCCGGCAATCAGGATTGGCAGGGCGGACGCGGCATAGAGCACGATCGCAAACGACGACTGCGTGTTCGCGCCAAGCGAAAGCAAGGCGGCGGTCACGCCGGCGAATGCGCCGGTCAACAGCGATGTCGAGTTCAATGTCTTCACTGGTCGCTGTCCTGCTATCAAGCAGTTAGAGGCGTTTCTTTTATCAAGAACCAAGCCCCAACATGGGTTTTAGCGCTGTCTGCGCCGGTGTTTCCGATCCACGCCCAACGCGGAAGGGAGAAGGTGAGGCGATGCCGTCGGCTGTTCGCCTCACCTTGAGTCAGTTTCCGCAGAGTCCGAAGACCTCCGCAGAGTCAGGTCTTAGGACATGACGTAAGGCAGGAGGCCGAGGAAGCGGGCGCGCTTGATGGCCTGGGCCAGTTCGCGCTGCTTCTTCTGGGACACTGCCGTGATACGCGAAGGAACGATCTTGCCGCGCTCGGAAATGTAGCGCTGCAGCAGACGGATGTCCTTGTAGTCGATCTTCGGAGCATTGGCGCCGGAGAAAGGGCAGGTCTTGCGACGGCGATGGAACGGGCGGCGTGCCGGAGCGGATAATGTATCAGCCATAATTTCTCTCCTTATGCCCGGTCTTCGCGCGGACGGCGCGGACGGTCTTCACGGTCGCCGAAGCCACCTTCGCGCGGCGGACGCGGACCACGGTCGCCGAAGCCACCACGATCAGGACGGTCGCCATCGCGGCGCGGACGGTCGTCACGATCGCGCTTCTGCGTCATGGCGGACGGGCCATCTTCGTGCTTTTCAACAGCGATGGTCATGTAACGAAGAATGTCTTCGTTGATGCGCATCTGGCGCTCGATCTCGTGAACGGCCGGTGCCGGAGCATCGATGTCCATCAGAACGTAGTGAGCCTTGCGGTTCTTGTTGATGCGGTACGTCAGGGACTTGAGGCCCCAGTTTTCGACGCGCCCGACTTTACCACCGTTAGCTTCCAGTACACCCTTGTACTGTTCGACGAGAGCGTCGACCTGCTGAGCGGAAATATCCTGCCGGGCAAGGAATACATGTTCATAAAGAGCCATGAGGCTTTGCCTTTCTTGCGTTAATCGTCACCCGGAAATCGGCGGCTAAGCCTCAACGACTGTTCAAGTGGCTGCATGCAGCCGGCAAGAAAGTGTTGTTTCGAGACGGTCGAGAGCGGAGACACGGGAGGCTGGACCCCTTTAGGTCCTGACAGGTCTCTTAAGGAAACCGGCCCTCCGTTCAGCCACCAGCCAGAAGACCGGGTGTTGCGAACAGCGCGCTTATACGCATTTTTGGCCAGGAAGCAAGGGGCGGGAGGAATTAAGGGGGCAGTCCGCTTTTCCCTCCCCCTTGTGGGGAGGGTGGCCCGACGGGCCGGGAGGGGCTCTTTTGTTCTGGGTTTGCGGCTCTACCCCTCCCCAACCCTCGCCACAAGGGGGAGGGATTGGTTCGGTACCCGTCGCTACCCTCATACTCCGGCATCCTCCCCAAAAGGGTCGGGATGACGGAGTATGAGGGCAGGTGGGTCATCGAACAGCCACACCCCGGTTCACAACGTCCTTCATCCCCGCGCGACAACGTCGCCGTGGGTGTCAAAGAGCAAGTTGGACGGCGCGCTGAAAGCTGCCTCGTAAAGTAAAAGTAGGTGACACCTCTCAGCGCCCCGTTCGATGTGTTTTGCCGCGCTTCTCAGGTTCTTCTGCGCTCTCCCTTGTCAGAGGAAAGCCTCCAATGCCCCAGCCCGCCGCTTATCCGCGGGCTTTCCAATCGGCGGGGTTTAGTCCTGGACCGTCGAAGACGGCGTGACCACCCGGCACGCCCGGTTCATTTCATGAACCGGAGGAGAACCACCTTCCACGCAGCCCCGGGGATTTTGCGCGCGTTTCGCCAAACCGTCCGGGCACCGGTCTCACCTCGCCGGCAACGCAAACCGGTGTATCCGTGATGGGACGGAACAAGTATGGCACGGGTTTTGAGGGCGGGGATTTGCGGGGATGTTTTTTTGTTGGGAGAGGTGGCGAAGGGGGAGCTCGCAAGCCCAAGCTGCTATTTTGAGTTGTTGTTACCGTTACGTACTTCTGTTTGGCACAGCAAAATGCGAGGTTCCATGCTGTCCCCATTTTCGCTGGAGCCGGTCATGAGAGCAAAGTTTTGGTTACAGTCCTTCAAATTGTCCTCAGTGGCGGCGTTGCTTGCAACGCTCGCCATGTTGACGCCGGTTGTATCGGCGAGCGCCGCCGACAAGAGAACGCCTCCACCCGAGCTTGGCAAGCTGGAGGGCCCCGAGGCGCAGGCTTTCTATCTCGGCCTCAACGCCGTGATGTGGGGTTATCCATCGGTGTTCTTCGAAGACCTGATGCATGGCCGTACCGAAGCGGACGCAGAGAAGAAGACCGGAAACCCACGTTCTCAAGTCAACCAGTTTGCGCTGGTGCGCCATCTGCGCGGACCGGAATTCAAACAGATCGCCACCCCCAACAACGATACACTCTATGCGCAGGCCTTCAGCGACCTCAGCCGCGAACCTCTGATTCTCTCGGTCCCCGCTGTGGAACCCGATCGATACTATGTACTTCAGCTCTGGGACCCGAATGGTGACACATTCGCCTATATTGGCTCGCGGACAACGGGTCACGATGCAGGAAGTTTTGCTTTGGTTGGTCCGGGATGGAAGGGCGAGCTGCCGAAAGGCGTTACCCGCATCGACAGCGAATACAACACAATGGTTATCTGGGGACGCATCGGCGTTCGCGGACCGGACGACGTCAAAGCCGCGAACGAGATTCAGGACAAGCTGCGGCTGGTACCGCTGAGCCAGTATGGCAAGTCCGAAGACCAGCCGCCACCGGACATGGCTTTCTCGGAGCAACGGGTTGTCTACACGAGCCCTGCTGATCTGCCCGACGGACTGGAGTTCTATGACAAGCTCGCGCGTTCGCTGAAATATACGCCCCCAAAACCGGTGCAGGACAACGTGGTCGCCGATAGTCTGAGCCAGATTGGCTTTCGCGATGACAATACCCGGTTCGACTACAAGAGCCTGTCAAAAGCCGAGATTGCCGGACTGTCCAAGGCCTATCAGTTTGGCCTTCACCTCATGGACGTCAACGCGCAGAGCGCCGGCGTTGATGTCAACGGTTGGCGCTGGAGCCCGAAATCCGGCATCATGGGCACCGACTATCTGTTCCGCGCCGCCTGGGCCAAATGGTACACCGGCGGCAACGCCGCGGTGGAGGCCATCTATCTGGATGGGCGCAAGGACGACAAGGGTCACGCCTTCGACGGCTCCAAGGACTATACGATGCGCTTCGAGAAGGGCGAGCTGCCCCATGTCAGCGCCTTCTGGTCGCTGTCGATGTATCACCTCTCCGACGGCTCGTTCGTCGAAAACCCCATCAAGCGTTATTCCATTGGTGGCCTGACGCAGGGCCTGGAAACGGCCAGCGATGGCTCCGTGACGCTCTATATCCAGCACAATGCGCCGGACGACCCCGCCCAAAAGGCCAACTGGCTACCGTCACCCGCAGAGGGCTTCTATCTCAACCTTCGGCTTTATGGTCCGGATGACAGCCTGAAGGACGGCACTTGGAAGCCCCCGGTGGTGGTCCAGAAATAAATTTGACGTGGGTTACGACGAATATGCCGGCATTTCTATCGGTGACATCGGAACTGTCGGAGGGGCTGGATGTCAATCTCTATTCCGATCGGATCAACAAGCCGGAGTGCATGGAAGCCCTGCGTTGCAAACCGGATCCCAATGTTACGCCGTCAGTTACAGTCGCACTTGCGGGGGACGTTAAGTCGGGCATTATCTGAAGCGATAGCAGAGGAGTTTGCCAGAATCTCTGCTTTCCGTCGTGGCGTGCCTTGTCCGGTCCCGGCTCCGATAAGCGCAAAATTTCTCAAGAAGGCGCGACGCACCGTTTGCCTCCGTCTTCCACTGTGTTTCCAATACCCGTCATGCAAAAGGAGAACCGTAATGCGCCTCCACGTCAAATTGATTGCAACTGCGGCATTGGCAGGCTTCGTAGCTGCCGCCTGCCCGACGCTGGCGCAGGACGGAACCTCAACACTTGGTGGGCAGCCGCCTGCCGGCGCGACATCATCGGTCAAGGATTTTGACTACCAGATCAAATATCAGCGGGCGTTTGAGGCAGTCCTATGGAGCTTGCCGCTTATCCAAATTCGCGGTTTCAGGCGCGGCGCGTTTGAAGATCTGGGGGTAAAGGATAACGACATCGTTGCCTATTCCGGGACGGCAACACCGAAGCTGGAAGCAATTACCGCCAACAGCACCACGCCCTATATTGCCGCGTATACGGACTTGCGCAAAGGTCCGGTGGTTCTTGAAATCCCCCCAGCCGGAAAAGACGGTAGTGTCTATGGACAGGTGGTCGATGCATGGCAGTTGACCATCGCTGATGTTGGTCCGTCCGGTCTCGACAAGGGCAAGGGCGGAAAGCTTCTGTTCACGCCGCCGGGTTATACCGGCAAGGTACCGTCGGGCTATGTTCAGGTTGCCTCGCCTAACTATCAGATTTCCCTTGCCTTCCGTTCGGTACCTGCCCCCGGCAAGAGCGCGGCAGACGCCTATGCCTATTCCAAGAAGCTGAAAATGTACTACCTGTCAGATGCGAAAAAGCCGCCTGAACAGCGCTTTATCGATCCGCTCCATGAGCGTTATGCGACCCTGCCGTATTATGACGAACGGTTCTTTGCAGAATTGCACGACGTTATTCAGGTTGAGCCAGTCAATCCTCAGGATAAGGTGATGATGGGCATGCTCATGTCGCTCGGCATCGAAAAAGGAAAGCCCTTCGCGCCGGATGCGAAAACCACGCAGGCGATGCGGCAGGCGGCCGTGGATGCGTGGTTCTACCTTCAGCAGTGGTTCGACAACATTCCCAGCGACAAGCTCTATTGGCCAGACCGGCATTACGCCTCGCTGTTGATGACAGACGCCAACCGCCGGTTTGATTTTACCTATGACGGCCATATCGATTTGATTGCACGCGCCGCTGAATATTTCTGGTGCACCTACATGCCCAAAATGCTGTCAGACAATCCTGCTACTCAGTATTTGATGGCGATGGCGGACAAGGATGGAAAACTGCTTGAAGCTGGAAAGCTCTACAAGATCGACATTCCCGCTCAAATGCCGGTCAAGCATTTCTGGGCGCTTACTGTCTATGACCGCGCAACCATGTCGTTCATCTATTCCGACTCAGGACGCACAACGCTTTCGTCCTACGATCTGGAAAGGATGACGAAGAATGCAGATGGCAGCGCGACGATCTATGTGGGGCCGAAAGCTCCCCAAGGGCAGGTAAACAACTGGATACCGACAGCAGGAAAGCGCCCGCTGCCAGCAATGCGATTTTATGGTCCGACCGAGGCGTTGAACAACAAGACGTTCAAAATTCCGGATTTCGAATTGGCCGAATGATTTGATGGCAGGATGGTTTCTGTCCGCAATCGGTACAAAGCGTGGCATCAAGCTACCATCTGCCTCAAATCGGCGCCGGAAACTCCTTGTGCAGCTTTGCAATGCCCTTCAGCACGTCGGCTGACGGCACCACGTCCTTTGCGCCGATGTTCGTTTTCAGCTGCTCCATGCTGGTGGCGCCGATGATCACCAAGGTCATGAAGGGCGGGTGAGACTGAAGGCGAGCTGCATCTGGGCGAGATAGAGATTGCGCGCGGGCAAGGGCTGCGTAGACCGGCTCCGGTGCGGGGCACACTCCACGACTTTGATTGTCTTAAGAGTTCTCCTAGCAAATGCGAAGCAGACGTCAGTTCGCCGCGACATCATTGGCGATGTCGTCGAGATTGATCGCCGGTCTCTGGCTTGCCTGCTGGAATAAATTCCTCACGGACTTCATCCTCAAATCAGTCTGGGCATCCTCGCAATCCTCTTCGCCTAGGATCGCAAGCACAGCTTGAAAGCGATCAAACACTTCGACTTTGGTCAGTTTTCTCATAGTTCCACTCCCGGCCGATAAAGCCGAGTATCGCCGTAAAGGCGCGAAAGTCACGGTAGTGGGGGCCAGTTTTGCGCACTTTTCCACGCAATCCCCGCGATTTCATGTGCGGGTACAAGCTCTCCAGACGGTTTTCATCGCAACCGAAATGAAACGTTTGCGCTGCATGCTAAAGCCAACTGAGCGCAGTTATGAACTCGAGTGTAGGAATGGTCCATGCCTGGCAGTCTTCAATCTCAAAGCGAAAGCTGTCTTGAGGCAACGAAGGCAGATGCCGGTGGACATGTTTGCTCTGCTACTGCGAATTCCGAACAGTTCCATCGGCTGCAAAACCTGTTTGACAAGTCATTCAAGGCGGCTCGCGTCGGCATTTGGGAATGCACTCTGCCGGATGAAACGCTCACATGGACCGATACCGTCTACGAGCTGTTTGAGCTGGAACCGCGATCGCCATTGGTGCGGGAGGCGACTGTCGCGCTCTATCTGCCCGAATCGCGCAAGAAACTGACCGAGGTGCGCAGCGCAGCGATCCGCGATGGAGACGGGTTTACGCTCGACGCCCAGATCGTGACTGCGAAGGGGAACCTCCGTTGGATCAGGATTACCGCGATCGTCGAGCGAACCGATGGCCAGCCGGTGCGGCTATTCGGCATGAAGCAGGACATAACGGCCGAGAAAAACCTGTTTGAACACATTCGCCGCCTGGCGGAAACCGATCCTGTAACGGGACTTGCATCCCGGACAAAGTTTGACACGGCGTTCGATGAGGCTGTCACAGCCAGCTCGTCGAGGCAAAAGGCGCTTCTGCTCATTGATCTCGACAGTTTTAAAGCTGTCAACGACAGGTTGGGGCACCAGGCCGGGGATGATTGTTTAAGAGACGCTGGCCGGCGAATTTGCGAAGCAGCCCCCGATGCTGCCGCGATTGCCCGCCTTGGCGGCGACGAGTTTGCAATCATTCTCGATTGTGAATCGGTGGAAAGCCTGGACGCCACTGCCCGTCGCGTCGCAAGCAAATTGGAATGGTGGGTCGGATCGTATCCCGACAAACTCAAGGTGAGTGCTTCCGTCGGCACTGCGATGATCCTGCCGGGGAGAGCAGCAAAAGACATTTTTGCGGAAGCAGACCGGGCTCTGTATGTGGTCAAGGCAAAAGGCAAGAACAGTTCGGATCTGCCATCAATTGCCGTCAGGACTGTGGGAGCCGCCTGATCAAGGACTGACGGACATCGTTGAGATTTAAGGCCGTGCCTAGAAGGTTGCGCGACGAGACCAGCGGGTTTTACCCCTTGTGATCTGGCCCCGCGCATCCGTTTTGCGTGTCTTTCTGCCGATCTCCCGTCATCGATTCCGGGCATCAGAAGGCTGCGCGTCGACCGATCAAATCGGTGCCGGAAACTCCTTGTGCAGCTTTGCGATGCCCTTCAGCACGTCAGCCGACAGCACCACGTCCCTTGCGCCGATATTGGTCTTCAGCTGGTCCATGCTGGTTGCGCCGATGATCACCGAGGTCATGAAGGGGCGGGTCAGGCTGAAGGCGAGTTGCATCTGGGCGAGGTCGAGGCCGTGTTCGCGGGCAAGCGCTGCGTAGGCCTGGACGGCGGGTTCCTGCTGCTCGGTGTAGCGGCCGCCGAGATCGCCGTTGATGGTCAGACGTGAGCCTTCAGGGCGGGCGCCGTTGAGGTATTTGCCGCTGAGCAGACCGGCGGCGAGCGGCGAGTAGGCGAGCAAGCCGACATTTTCGTGGTGGCTGACTTCGGCAAGATCGAGGTCGAAGGCGCGGTAGAGGAAATTGTATTCGTTCTGCAGCGAGGCGATGCGCGGCAAACCGTGTCTTTCGGCAAGCGCCAGCATCTTCATCGTGCCCCAGGCAGTGTCGTTCGACAGGCCGATGGCGCGGACCTTGCCTTCCTTGACGAAGGCGCCGAGCGTTTCGAGGATGGCGGAGAGATCATCGAGCGTCGCTGATGTGTCCTGATGCGAGGGGTCGTAGGTCCAGGCTTGGCGGAAATGGTAATGGCCGCGGTTGGGCCAGTGCATCTGGTAGAGATCGACATGATCGGTCTGCAGGCGCTTCAGGCTGATGTCGAGCGCTTCGCGCATGGTTTTCGGGCTGGCCGGCGAACCGTCGCGGATATAGGGACGGCCTGGCCCTGCGACCTTGGTGGCGACGATGATCTCATCGCGCTTGCCGGATTTTTTCAACCAGGTGCCGATATAGTCTTCCGTCAGGCCCATGGTTTCGGGGCCTGCCGGTGTGACGGGATAGAGCTCGGCGGTGTCGAAGAAATTGACGCCTTGCCCGACGGCATAATCCATCTGCTCGTGTGCCTCAGCCTCGCTGTTCTGCGAGCCCCAGGTCATGGTGCCCAGGCAGATTTCCGAAACGGTGATGCCGGTACGGCCGAGTGTCTTGTATTTCATGGTGATCAACGTGCCTCAAACTTGTTCGGCGGCGAATGTAGAGGCTGTTTGCTGCGGCGCAAGAGAAAACCGGTTGCCGTGCACAGGTGCGGGCTTTGGGCCTCCAAAGCTTGACTCGGGCTTCAGGAATGTGAATGGAGAGGAAAAAGCCCGTGCCTGCCTTATGTTTGCCGGTAATGGGTTGGAATGAAACGGCGCGGCGCAAGCGCGCATGACGGGGAAAAACCTCATGGCAATCGCATTCACATTTCCAGGACAGGGCAGCCAGGCGCTCGGCATGGGCAAGGATCTGGCCGATGCCTTTCCTGAAGCAGCCGCCGTTTTCGCCGAGGTCGATGACGCGCTCGGCGAAAAGCTGTCCGACATCATGTGGGATGGCCCGGAAGAAACGCTGACGCTGACCGCCAACGCCCAGCCGGCACTGATGGCCGTATCGATCGCAGCACTCCGGGTGCTGGAAGCCAAGGGGCTCGACCTGAAGTCGAAGGTTGCTTATGTCGCCGGCCACTCGCTCGGCGAATATTCGGCGCTCTGTGCTGCCGGCACGTTTTCTTTGGCAGACACCGCACGGCTGTTGCGCATCCGCGGCAATGCCATGCAGGCGGCGGTTCCGGTCGGCAAGGGCGCGATGGCCGCGATCATCGGGCTCGAGCATGCAGATGTCGATGCCGTCTGCAAGGAAGCATCCACTCTCGGTTCCTGCCAGATCGCCAATGACAATGGCGGCGGCCAGTTGGTCATCTCAGGCGAGAAGGCTGCGGTCGAAAAGGCGGCAGCGCTGGCAACGGAGAAGGGCGCCAAGCGCGCCATCCTTTTGCCGGTTTCGGCACCCTTCCATTCGACCCTGATGGCGCCGGCTGCCGATGCTATGCGCGAGGCGCTTGCAACGGTTGCCAAGAACAATCCGGTCGTGCCGCTGATCGCCAATGTGCGCGCTGCCCCGGTCACGGATGCCAGCGAAATCGCTGCACTGCTGGTCGAGCAGGTCACCGGTCAGGTCCGCTGGCGCGAAACCGTCGAATGGTTTGCCGCCAATGATGTGACGACGCTCTATGAGATCGGTTCCGGCAAGGTGCTGACCGGTCTTGCGCGCCGCATCGACAAGACTGTGACCGGCATAACCGTCAATTCCCCCGCCGACATCGACGCGGCGCTTCAAACTCTGCTCGGCTGAGCCAAACCCAACAAGGACCCAAGACCATGTTCGATCTGTCTGGCCGCAAGGCCCTCGTTACCGGCGCATCCGGCGGTATCGGCGAAGAGATTGCCCGCATCCTGCATGCGCAGGGCGCTATTGTCGGCCTGCACGGCACCCGCGTCGAAAAGCTGGAAGAGCTGGCCAATTCGCTCGGCGAGCGTGTTCACCTGTTTCCCGCAAACCTTGCTGACCGCGCTGCTGTCAAGGCGCTCGGTGAAAAGGCGGAAGCCGAACTCGGCGGTGTCGATATCCTCGTCAACAATGCCGGGATCACCAAGGACGGCCTGTTCGTACGCATGAGCGACGAGGACTGGGATGCGGTTCTGGAAGTGAACCTTGCTTCGGTCTTCCGGCTGACCCGCGAACTGACGCATCCGATGATGCGCCGCCGTCATGGCCGCATCATCAACATCACCTCGATCGTCGGCGTCACCGGCAATCCGGGCCAGGCAAACTATTGCGCCGCCAAGGCCGGTATGATCGGCATGTCGAAGTCGCTCGCCCAGGAAATCGCCACCCGCAACGTCACGGTCAACTGTGTTGCGCCGGGCTTCATCGAAAGCGCGATGACCGGCAAGCTGAACGACAAGCAGAAGGACGCCATCATGGGCGCCATTCCGATGAAGCGGATGGGAACCGGCGGCGAAGTGGCCTCGGCCGTTGCTTACCTGGCTTCCAATGAGGCCGGTTACGTCACTGGCCAGACGATCCATGTCAACGGCGGCATGGCGATGATTTAATACCGTCGCACAGGCCGTCAAAGGCCTGTGCCGCCACGTTTCCGCATCAATCGGAGGCGTGGGGCCGAAATACCGGGAATTGCATGTTGACCAAGCCATTCCCGGAGATTTTCGGACTTTGCGACAGACATAAACCGTGTTAAGCGGGCCATGACTGTGCGCAGTCGATCGGAAGATACGTGGTATACGCTGGTTTTGGCAGGCGTGGTTTGCCCGCTTCCGGTTGAACGAATTGCCGGGCGGATCGTCTTGATCTGTCAGGCGTTAATAGGGTACCGATGTCAGAACGGCATCGTTGAGAAAAACAAAGGTCGAGGAATCCGACATGAGCGACGTAGCAGAACGCGTAAAGAAAATTGTTATTGATCATCTTGGCGTCGATGCCGAAAAGGTTTCGGAAGGCGCAAGCTTTATCGACGATCTGGGCGCTGACTCGCTCGACACCGTCGAACTGGTCATGGCATTCGAAGAAGAGTTCGGCGTCGAAATTCCCGACGATGCAGCGGATTCGATCCTGACGGTCGGCGACGCTGTCAAGTTCATCGAAAAGGCACAGGCCTAACATCAGGCCGTGTTGGGGCGGGGCGCTCTGCGGCCCGCCTTTCGTCCCCTTAAAGGGACCTGCTCCCCATTGCGGGAGCTAAAAGCGTGGTCAAGGAAAGCCTGATGGCTTCCGTACCTGAGATCACGCAAATATAGCATTCACAGAAAAGGATGTACGGATCCGGTTTTTTGCGCAAGGGTCCGGTCCGGTTCTGGAACGAACAGGCAGGATGGATCGCGGGCATGAGACGTGTCGTTATCACCGGTACCGGCATGGTATCTCCCTTGGGCTGCGGAACCGAGATATCCTGGTCGCGGCTTATCGCCGGCGACAATGCAGCCCGCAAAGTCACTGAATTCGAAGTCGAAGACCTGCCTGCAAAGATCGCCTGCCGTCTGCCGTTCGGCGATGGTACCAATGGCACCTTCAATCCCGACAACTGGATGGAACTGAAGGAACAGCGCAAGGTCGATGCGTTCATCATCTATGCGATGGCGGCTGCCGACATGGCGCTTGCCGACGCTGACTGGCATCCGAAGACCGACGAAGACCAGATCGCCACCGGCGTGATGATCGGCTCGGGTATCGGCGGTCTTGAGGGCATAGTCGACGGCGGCATCACGCTGCGTGACCGCGGCCCGCGCCGGGTTTCCCCTTTCTTCATTCCCGGCCGCCTGATCAACCTTGCCTCCGGCCAGGTGTCGATCCGCCACAAGCTGCGCGGCCCCAATCATTCCGTCGTCACAGCCTGTTCCACGGGCGCCCACGCCATTGGCGACGCAGCCCGCTTCATCATCATGGGCGATGCCGACGTGATGGTCGCCGGCGGTACGGAATCACCGATTTCGCGGATTGCGCTGGCCGGCTTTGCAGCCTGCAAGGCGCTATCCACCCAGCACAATGACGATCCAACCAAGGCATCGCGTCCTTATGACAAGGATCGCGACGGCTTCGTCATGGGCGAGGGCGCTGGTATCGTCGTTCTCGAAGAGCTCGAACATGCCAAGGCGCGTGGCGCCAAGATCTATGCCGAAGTCGTCGGCTACGGCCTGTCCGGCGACGCCCACCATATCACCGCTCCGGCCGAAGATGGCGACGGCGCCTATCGCTGCATGCAGATGGCGCTGAAGCGCGCTGGTCTGTCGGCATCCGATGTCGATTACGTCAATGCGCATGGAACCTCGACCATGGCCGACACGATCGAACTCGGCGCCGTCGAGCGCGTCATGGGTGACCATGCGGGCAAGGTTTCGATGTCATCCACCAAGTCGGCGATCGGGCACCTGCTCGGCGCGGCCGGTGCCGTCGAAGCGATTTTCTGTGCGCTGGCGATCCGCGACAATGTTGCCCCGCCGACGCTCAATCTCGACAATCCCTCGGTCGAAACCAAGATCGACCTGGTGCCGCATGTGGCGCGCAAGCGCGAGATCAACGTTGCCCTGTCGAATTCCTTCGGCTTCGGTGGCACCAACGCCTCGCTGGTTCTGCGCCGCTACGCCTGATTTAGGACACAACGGGTCTGCCGGATGGCGGCCCGTTCATCGACGCCAATACTGGCCGGTGTGCCTGGGAAGCATGATAATTCTCCCATTATCGTGCTTTTGCCGCATTGCTCGGTTCAAACATGGCATAAGGGCGATTGCGAGCGAGCCGGTAGCGCCTGCAAGTGGCTTTGTGGCCATTCTGACACAAGGCCAAGGGCTTAGTGTCGCTACACTCGTGACAAGATGATTCTCTTTCCTGTTTCTCTTCTGGAGTTCGCATCAGGGATGGAGACGTGCATGATGCGAATTCCAGAACCAGGACACCAGTGAACGACGCAAACGAAAACAACGCAGCGCCTTTCGGCCGCAACGAGGCGGGCAATAACGGCCCGATCATCCCGAAATCGGCGAGCGAAGCTCTTCGTCCGGAAAAAGTGCCGCAGCCGCCAAGGCGGTCGCGCAAGGCAAAAAGCCAGGTCGTTATCTTTCTGAATTTCCTGATGACTGTGATTGTCTGCCTGACGATCGCTGCGGCTGGCACAGTTTACTATGCAATGTCCGCCTATGAGGACAACGGCCCACTGACGACCAATACCAATTTCATCGTGCGCAACGGCGCCGGTATCCAGGAGATCGCCAGCAGCCTTGAGCGCAACGACATCGTTTCCGATGGCCGTGTCTTCCGCTTCATGTCGGAAGCCTATCTCGATGACAACGATACCCTGAAGGCCGGTGAATACGAGATCAAAGCTGGCTCCTCGATGCAGGAGATCATGCAGCTCCTGAAATCGGGCAAGTCCATCCTCTATTCGGTGTCGCTGCCGGAGGGCCTGACGGTCAAGCAGATGTTCGGCCGATTGAGCAGCGATCCGGTTCTGGAAGGCGACCTTCCGGCGGAGATGCCGGCAGAAGGCACATTGCGCCCGGACACCTACAAGTTCTCGCGCGGCACCAAGCGTGCGGAAATCGTCACGCAGATGACTGCAGCGCAAAAGCAGCTTGTCGACCAGATCTGGGACAGGCGCGACCCGGACCTGCCGATTGCCAGCCGTGAGGAGTTTGTCACGCTTGCATCAATCGTCGAGAAGGAAACGGGCATTGCCGATGAACGCTCGCGGGTTGCTTCGGTCTTCATCAATCGCCTGGAAAAAGGCATGCGTCTGCAGTCGGATCCGACGATCATCTATGGAATTTTCGGTGGTGACGGCAAGCCGGCCGACCGTCCGATCCTGAAATCTGACCTCGACAAGAGCACACCCTACAACACCTACCTGATCAAGGGCCTGCCGCCGACGCCAATCGCCAACCCCGGCCGGGCGGCGCTCGAAGCGGTTTCCAATCCGTCGCGCACGTCGGACCTGTATTTCGTCGCCGACGGCACGGGGGGCCATGTGTTTGCGGCTACGCTCGACGAGCACAACAACAATGTCCGCCGCTGGCGCAAGATCGAGGCTGAAAAAGCTGCTGCCGCGAAAGCGGCAGAGACGGCGCCCGCCCAGGAATAATCGGGCTTCTATCAGGCTTGTGGATGACACGGCTCCGGTACGCTTGACCCTTGCGGTTGACCGTGCCGGAGCCGTACACATTCAAGCATCAATTCAAAGTTCCACAGTCTCCTTCGCCTGTTTTGCGCGCGGATGCTGACGGGGCGGAAGGAGACAACGATGCCGCTGCAGTCCATGACGGGATTTGCCCGCCGCGAGGGGACCTCCGGACGCTATCGATGGGCGTGGGAACTGCGCTCGGTCAATGGCAAGGGGCTGGACCTCCGACTGCGGCTGCCGACAGGCACGGAGCATCTGGAGGCGGATGTTCGCAAGCTTGTGGGCGGCAGCTTTTCGCGTGGCAACATGCAGGTCAATCTCAGTGTCAGTGCCGGCGAGGCCGGTTTCGAGACCGTGATCAACCAGGGAGCACTGGCCTCGGTTCTATCGCTGCGTGAGCAGCTGCGCGACGTGATCGACCCGGCGCCGCTGCGCCTCGATACGCTTCTGTCCATTCGCGGCATCATCGATTTTCGCGAACCGGAAGAAAAGGAAGGCGAACGCGCCGCCCGTGACGGCGAGATCATCTCCGGCCTGCAAGCGGCGATCGCCGACATGACCGCGATGCGTGAGGGGGAGGGCATGGCGCTCTACCGGGTGTTTCTGGAGCAGATCGACAGGATTGAGATGTTGACCGGCGAGATCGAGGCGGACCCGTCGCGTAGCGTCGCCGTAATCACCGCGCGTCTGGCCAGCCAGATTGCATTGGTGATGGAGGGCGGTTCGAAGATCGATCCGGAGCGCCTGTATGGCGAAGTGGCACTGTTGGCGGCCAAGGCCGATATCCGCGAGGAAATCGACCGGCTGCGCACCCATGTGACGGCTGCCCGCGAGCTTTTGAAAAAAGGCGGACCGGTGGGCCGCAAACTCGATTTCCTTTCTCAGGAATTTAACCGCGAATCAAATACCATCTGTTCCAAGTCAAATGCCGCTGCGGTCACCACCGCCGGCATCGAACTGAAGGTCGTCATCGACCAGTTCCGTGAACAGGTCCAAAATCTGGAGTGACCATGAGCCCCGCGAGCCAAACCTCTACCAAAGCCATTCAGCGCCGCGGCCTCATGCTGGTGATCTCGTCGCCTTCGGGGGCGGGGAAATCGACGATTGCGCGTAACCTGCTCGAAGCCGATCCGCATATGAGCATCTCGGTGAGCGTGACGACGCGCAAGCGCCGCGCGAGCGAGATCGACGGACGGCATTATTTCTTCAAATCCATCCGTGAATTCGAGGGATTGCGCCAGACCGACGCACTTTTGGAGTGGGCCGAGGTTCACGGAAATTTCTACGGTACACCGCGTGACGCCGTTGAGGCCGCAATGTCGGAGGGGCAGGACATGCTGTTCGATATCGACTGGCAGGGCGCCCAGCAGCTGCAGGAAAAGATGGGTGGCGATGTCGTCTCGATCTTCATTCTGCCGCCGACCATGGCCGAACTGCAGTCCCGCCTGCACCGCCGCGCCGAGGATACTGAAGAGGTTATCGCCACGCGGCTGGCGAATTCACGCTCCGAGATCGAGCACTGGCTGGAATATGATTATATCGTCGTCAACGAAGACCTTGATAGCGCCTTTGCCTCGGTTCAGGCCATCGTCGAAGCCGAACGCCTGCGCCGCGACCGCCGCCCCGGCCTGTTCGAATTCGTCAACGGATTGCTGACCGAGACGCCGAAGCTTTGAGGGATACTGGTGGTTCGTGGGCCGGAAGTGCTTGATGCCTCTGGAAAATCCTGCGGAATTCTTGTTAGGAGGGTGGCTATCCATCCTCCGTCATGCTCGCCCTTGTAGCGGGCATCCAGCCACGCGACGTCTGTCGCGTGAAAAGTGTCTGCTGCGTTCAAGGACTTGAACGCACTGGATGCCCGCCACAAGGGCGAGCATGACGGAGACTGGAGAACCTCTCCGGCAAAACGATATCTTTAGGCGGCGGCAGCCTGAGGCAAATGCGTCCCTCAACGGGGCCGCATGCCGTTCACAGGCAATTGGCCAGCCGGCAGAACTCTTCCACAGACAGCGTTTCTGCCCGGCGTTTCGGGTCAATCTCCGCTTTGGCCAGCAAGGCCTCGCCGCCGATCGACTTGACGCTCTGGCGCAGCATCTTGCGGCGCTGGCCAAAGGCAGCCATCGTCACCTTCTCCAGATCCGCCGCAGAGCAGGGGATCGGGTTTTCAATCGGCTCCAGATGGACCACAGACGACGTCACCTTCGGTGGCGGCGAGAAGGCCTGTGGCGGCACATCGAAGGCCATGCGGGCATTCGTGCGCCAACCGCAGAGAACGCCGAGGCGGCCATAATGGTTGTCATCGGCGTTGGCGACGATCCGCAAGCCGACTTCGCGCTGGAACATCAGCGTCATCGACTGGTAGAACGGCGGCCACGTCTTCGGCAACAGCCAGTTGACCAGCAGCTGCGTGCCAACATTGTAGGGCAGGTTGGCAATGATCTTGACCGGGCCTTCGGTTACGAGATCCTCGAAGGCGATCTTCAACGCATCGCCCTCGATCACCTCGAGACGGCCGGGATAGAAATCCGAAATTTCGGCGAGGGCCGGCAGGCAGCGGGAGTCACGCTCAATCGCAATGACCTTCTTTGCGCCAAGCGACAGGATGGCGCGGGTCAGGCCACCTGGGCCTGGACCGACCTCGATCACCGTCACGCCCTCCAGCGGACCGGCCGTGCGGGCGATCTTCTGGGTGAGGTTGAGATCGAGCAAAAAGTTCTGGCCCAGCGCCTTCTTGGCATCGAGACCATGGCGCGTGATGACATCACGCAGTGGCGGCAGTCCGTCGATCGCGGCCATCAGGCTGTCCTTGCGGCGTTGTCGGCCAGTTGCTGTGCCATCCTGAGCGCTGCGAGCAGGCTGTCGGCGCGGGCTACGCCCTTGCCGGCAAGGCTGAAGGCCGTGCCGTGATCGGGCGACGTGCGGATGAACGGCAGCCCGAGCGTCACGTTGACACTGTCGTCGAAGCCGAGCGCCTTGGCGGGGATCAGCGCCTGATCGTGATACATGCAGATCGCCACGTCATAGGTAGCGCGGGCGCGGTCATGGAACATCGTGTCGGCGGGCAGGGGACCAGTGATATTGATGCCTTCGGCCTTCAACCGTTCGACGACCGGGCGGATGACCGCGTCGTCTTCCAGGCCGAGAGCACCGTTCTCACCGGCATGCGGATTGAGACCGGCAACGGCTACGCGCGGGGAGGTAAGACCGAAGCGATCCTTGAGGTCGCGCACGGTGATTGCGCAGGTCCGGTAGATCAGGTCGGCGGTCAGTTGCGCAGGCACATCCTTCAACGGGATATGGATCGTCACCGGCACGGCCATCAGCTTTGGCCCGGCCAGCATCATGATTGGCTGCAGGCTGTCGCCGGTCAGGCGCTCAGCGATATCGGCGAGGAATTCGGTATGGCCGGGAAACTTGAAACCCGCATCATAGAGAACCGATTTGGCAATCGGATTGGTGACGATGGCGGAGGCCTCGCCGTCCATCGTCAGCCGGACGGCCGTTTCGATGGCGCCGGTAATGGCTCCTGCATTGGCGGAATCGGGCTCTCCCGGCGTCACGGCTGTAGCGCAGGTCAGCGGCAGAACAGGCAGAGCGTCCTGAAAGACGCTAAGGGCTCCGCCACAATCCGTTACGCGGATGGCAACATCGTGCCCGAGAAAACGGGCACGCTGCGCAAGTGCAGCGGGATCACCGATCAGGATGAACGGCGGCGTCTGCCAGGTCTGCCTGTTGATCCAGGTATCAAGGGTGATATCGAGGCCGATCCCGGCCGGATCGCCCATGGTCAGGGCGAGCGGCCTGTCGCGTGTCGGGCTCATGATGCTACTTTTTACTTTTCGACGATCTGCGCGCGCTTGCGCAGTTCCTCGATATAACGCTTGCTGTTGGTGTCTTCACCATCGGTCTTCTTGCCGAGATCTTCGGCGCGGAAGACCATTTCAGCGGCGAGGTCGTCGGAGACTTCACGCTTCTTGCAGATGCCGAGATATTCGACACCGCGTTCGGTGACACGGGTTGCTGTCGTCGAGCTGTCGCCGGCCTTTTCGATCAGCGGCTTCCAGTCACCGGGAAGCTCCTGCGCCATCATGCGGCCGAGGTTGCGGATCGAGACGTCGCGCATCGTGGCGGCAAAGACCTTGGCCTGCTCGCAGCCAGGATAGTTGGCGCGCGAGGCATTGGCTTCGGCCTGGCGCTTGCCCATGATGGAGTTGCGCTTGGAAGCGGGAACAACAAAAATGACCTGCTGCAGGAAGTATTCGGTGGTCACCGGCTTGGTGCCGCCTGCTTCCTGCATGCGCCGGACCAAATCTTCATTGGACAAACGGCCGCCGCCTCCGCCGCCGTAGCGGGCATTGACGACACGCGGCCAGCTCATGGCCACGGCGACATAATTTCTGAAGTGATCGATACCGACGCCTGCCTGGTCGAGGACCTGCGACAGCTGCTGAACGGACAGCTTGTTACCGGCGGCGAAGCGCCCGACGGCGCCCTCGACTTCCGAAGTGCTGACGGAGGCGCCGACGCGCAGAACTTCTTCGCGCTTAAGAGATTCATCGATCATTTGCTGACGGGCTGCATCCGCACCGCCGCTCTGCTTCTGCAGGCGCATGAAAGCGGCGCGCTTGGCAATGTCGCCGGATGTGATGGGCGAACCGTTGACGACGGCAACAACCTTGCTCGCGGCGTAGGTGGCCGGCGCCGAGGAAAGTGCCAGGCCGCAGGCAAGGATCATTGCCGAAACCGTGCGCGTGATCGAAAGCTTCCCGCCCATTCTTTGTCCTTTTCATTTTCCACCGGACATCGCGTGTCCGGGGCCATGGTCTTCATGCCAAGCGCCAACATCCTGCGCATTTCTGCGCAACAGATGCATATTACATGCGGCCGAACAATGACAAGACCTGCCGGCCGCTGCAAAATAGCGCTTCGGCTGCCAATTCCCTGCGGCAGCGCGCCCCAAAAAAGCGGCTGCTACAGAGGAGGAGACGAGGGTGCCGTCACTGCGGCACGCCTCAGTTCAAGCCGTCGAACTTCGTGTCGCCCACGTCGATATCGCCGAGTGTGCGGAAGCTGATGCGGGCGCCGATCGACCAGTCATTGGCGATGGATTGATCGCTGTCGCGCTCTTCCTTGTACACCAGCGAAAAGATCGTATCCCGGTCGTCATAGGTGATGCCGATGCCGTTGCGGGTGATGACATTGCTGTTCAGGTCATAGGTGACCGATCCGAATACCGACCAGTAATCGGCGAACTTGTAGGCCGCCGCCGTCTGGATTTCATCCTGATCCTTGGTCGAGCCATAGAGTGGCTGCGCCTGGATGCTGGTATAGGTCACGGCCGTCTGCCACAGGATGCCCTGATAACCGAGCGACGCATCGGCGCGGCGCAAGTCCAGGTCACGCTCGTCGAAACGGCTGCTGAAGCTCGCCGTGATGCCTGAAGGAGCGTCGATACCAATCATCGTCACATAGTCGGAGCGGTCTGTCTCGAGGCCGGAATTGGCGCCGGCCTTGACCAGGTCGTCGGTCGCGAACGAATTGACGCCGCCGAGATGGAATGACTGTCCGGCAATGGCGCGCAGGGCATAACCGTTGCCAAGGGCGCCGGTATAGCGGACGCCAAGATTGGCGCGCGTTCCGCCTTCGATGCGGTCAAAGCCCGAGAACTTGTCGCGGTCGAACAGCGATGTCGCGTCGAAGACGAAGCTTTGCGCATCCTCGTTCGGCAGGCCGCCGGCATATTCCTCATTGGGCCGGGCGAAGATCTGGGCGATCGGCTCGATGATGTGGCTGCTGTAATCGGTGGTCAAAAGAATAGGGTAACGCGCATCGATACCGGCTGTGAGCATCCGCCGCGTTGTCGCGTCATCGCTGTTGAAGTCACCGGTATAGTCGATGCCCGGATTGGTCATCGACGATCCGATAACATCGCCACGGGCCGCGAAGATCGGCGTCAACGACAGGCCACCTGGCACGATGAAATTGCGTTTCCATTCAAGGTCGGCCGTCAAGCGGTGATAGGTACCCTCAAGGCCGCGAAAGCGATCAACGATGCCCGGTATTTGCAACTCGTCTTCGCGGTTGCGATTGACGTTGGTCAGGTTGATATCGGCTGTCAATTCGCCGCCGAGCACCGGTTCCGGGTGCGTGTAGGAATAATCGAGAACCTGGGCAACGGCCTGCTTGTTTTCAGCGATGCTGTCTGGATCCGCATCCTGGATGTCGAAATAGAAGGCGCGCGCATCGAAGGAATTGCGCTTGCCGAGACCGCTCAGGTAGACTTGGTTCGTAAAGGTCGTGCCGTCAAAGGTCGAAAGCTCGTAGGTCTTGGCGAAGTTGTTATCGCTCTGAACGAGAACATCCCAGCCAAAGGTCCAGCGTGGATTGATATCGAATTTGGCCTTGGAGCCGATCATGCCACGGTTGGTTTCCAGGGCGTCGACGGTGTTGCCGGTGAAACTGCTGCGGTTCAGCTGGCTGATGCCGGCCATGCTGAGGATGTGTTCGCCGTTTGCGAAGCGCTGGCGGAATTCGCCCTGGAGCAGAAAGCCCTGGCGTGACAGGCCCGTCGCGGTGACAGTCGCATCCATATAGGGCGAAATCGCCCAGTAATAGGGGATGCTGACACCGGCACCAAGTTTCTGGGTATAGCCGAATTTCGGAACCAGGAAACCGCTCTTGCGCTTGACCGTCTGGTCAGGCACCTCGAGAACGGGAAGATAGAGGATCGGCTTGCCGAACAGCTCGAACTTGGCATTCTCCATGCGGATCGTATGGGTTTTGCCGTTCTGAACGATGCGCTGCGCCTTGACGTGCCAGAGCGACTTGTAGTCAGGATTGGTCGCGCAAGGTGTGCAAGCGGTATAGACGGCGTTGTTGAGGATCATTTCCTCGCCATTGCGCCGTTCGCCTGAGACTGCGGCAAGCTTGGTCAGGTCGGTGGTTTCAAGGCGCAGCCGCTCGATAAAGCCGTTGCCGAAGTCATCGGTCACGTCCATCTGGTCGGCATAGACCTTGTTGCCGCCGGGTTCGATCAGCTCGATTTCGCCGGTCGCAATGATGCGCCCGGTCTTCTGGCTGTATTCGACCTGCTGGGCGACCATCTGGTAGCCGCCATAATTGATCTGGACTGCGCCGCGCACGATGACGCGCTCCGCATCCTTGTTGTAGACAAGCTCGTTGGCCGACAGAAGCATCTTGGCGTCTTCGGGCATCTTGGGATTGAACGAATCGATCCGGGTATCTTGTGCCCATGCGGGAGCGCTCGGGGTAAACGTTTGGAACGCAACACCTGAAAGCAGAACGGCCGCCAGCAGCCTGATATGTTTGCGGTTGCCTGCCGCCACTAGCCATCCTCCTCATGCAATAGAATCGTCGAACCCAAGGCCATTGCTACAACAACTGGCAACCAGGCTGCAACGAACGGAGGCACTATGCCGCTGCTCCCGAATGCTTTGACAAGCACGGTGACGACATAAAGCACGAAGCCCGACAGGATTCCACCGAGAATTACCGGTCTCGATTGGTTAAACCGGCTAAATTTTAACGAGACGCTCGCAGCGATCAGAGTCATGGCGACCAGAAGCAATGGAAGCGCCAGCATCGAGTGGAATTGGGTTTCCATCGCATTGGTCGGGAAGCCAAAAGACTTCGCCACTTCAATCTTGCGTCTCAAATCAAAAAACTGAATAGAATCAGCCTTAGTCAACGTTTCCTGAACGAATTCAGGCTTGAGATGCGTCGGCAGTTGTACCGTTGCGAGGCGACGCGGCAGCTCTCCGTTGCGGGTTTCCGTCACCCCGTTAAGGAGCCAGTAACCATCTTCCAGTTTTGCTGTGGCTGCATCCTGTCTCGAAACGATCGTGCCGAGCGGATCGAAATGGATCACTGTTACGTTGACCAGCGTCTTGCCCTCGTCCTGTACGGACCGGGCGCCGATGATCGTATCGTCGTTGCCGTAGATCTGGCGCAGCCAGGGGATGGAGATCGCCAAGGTAGCCGACGACGAGCTTCCCCATTCGGCCTCAAGCGCTTCTGCCTTTTTGGTGCCCCAGGATGCGATCGGATTGAGCGCAATCACCGTCGCAACGCCGAACAGGAATGCGCCGATAATGAAGGGCTGCAGAAACTGCCAGGCGGAAATCCCGGCGGCGCGCGTCACCACCAGTTCGTAGCGTCGATTGAGCGAGATCAGTGATGCCATGCCGGCAAACAGTGCGACGAACGGCACCGTCTGCTGCAGGATCGTCGGGATGCGGAACGTCGTCATCAACAGCGCCCCGGTCACCGAATAGCGCGGCAGCTGCGACATCCGGTTCGAGAGTTCGCTGAAGTCGATGATGAAGATCAACGCGAAGATGCCAGCGAGAAACCAGAACGTGGTGATCGCATATCGCTTTAGAAAATAACGCCCGAGCGTCGTGAAGATCATTTCACCTGGTTCCCGTCAGATGCCGGGTTGGCCTTGGTCAGGCGCAGGCGAACCAGAATCTCGTTGACCTTCTGCTCCAGCGTGAGCGGAATTTCAAGCCGCCTGTTGCCGATCAGCTGGCGGATCGCAAGATAGCCGGTGCCAAGCGGGATCAGATACATGATCGGGACGAAGAAGCGCGATTCCTCTGCGCTATTGGCCGCATAGAAGGTCGTCCAGCGGATGAAAAAGCAGGTCAAAAGTGCCGTGATCATCGGATGGACGCGGGCTTCCCGATGCGACCTTGCATCGCTGCTGAACACCAGCGCGATCAGGACGAACAGCAGGGGAAATGTCCATTCCGTGAGGCGGCGATGCAGTTCGGCGGTGAAGGCCTCAGGATTTTTTTCGTAGACCGGGTCTTTCGGATCGGGATTGATCAGGAAAGGCAGGTCACGGTCCTTGGCACGGATTGTCGCCTGGCCGGCCATTTTGGTCATATCGGTCAGGTCGAAGGCGTAGCTGTCGAATTTGATGATCGAGACGTTGCCATCCGGAAGTTTGCGGTGCACTTCGCCGTCCTTCATCACCAGTGCCGAGCCGCTGTCATCGACGGCGCCTTCGCGGGCGTAATAGACGAGCTCATAGGCCGGGTTGCGCGAATCGGCGACGAAGATTCCGTGCAGGACGCCACCGTTGCGCCGTGAGGCGACCTGGACATAGAGGCCATCGGCGATCTTGCGAAAGGTGTTTTCCTGAACGACGGATGACAGAAGGTCGGCATGCGCGGTGGCGATCATCTTGCGCACGGCCATGCGCGAATAGGGTTCGACGAAGTTATCGACGGCGAACGATACCACGCTGAGGGCAAGACCGAGATAGATCACCGGACGGATGATGGTCATGCGCGAGCTGCCAGCGGCATTCAGAACCGTCAGCTCCGAATCGGCATTCATCGCGGTCAGCGTCTGTGCCACGCCGATAACCAGCGCGAAGGGAAGAATGAGCGGAATGATCGATGGCAGCACGAGCGTCGCAAGATGCATGAAAGCCAGCACCGACTGGCCGCTATCGGTGACCAGATTGACGCTGGTCAGCGCCTGCGTTGTCCAGACAATCGCCATCAGCGGCAAGAGCGTGGCAAAGAACATGCCCGTTGCCCGCTTCAGGATATAGCGTTCGATCAGTTTCATGCGGGGTCCTGGCCCATTTTCTTGCCGTTTGTCCGGTTCGGTAACGCCTGCCTGGACATGGCCGGGCCGGATGTCCCTATCGCGCTGAATGAACCGGTTTGCAAGTTTTCCACGATAACCAAATTGTAAAGGGGCAGGGCTAAAGCTCGGCAAAGAATGATAGTTAACAGCATGTAAACATAAGGTGGCGCCTTGCCAAGGTCATCGAAACCGACAACGGTGCATGAACCTGTTTCCGGGCTTGCGGTTGATGGCGAATGTTTGCCACTGTAACCGCCATGTAACAGACCGGCGTCGGCCCAAGGCAATTCTGGAGTTTCTTCATGTCATTGAAATTTGAAATCGGTTTCAGCAAGTCAGCGCGCCTGTCGGGCGGCTTGGCGATCCTGCTCAAGACTCTTGACGGAAAAGAGGCGGCCGGGGCTGCGGAAGCTGATCCGGATGCAATTATTGCCAAAGCGACGCGAATCGCCAAGTTCAAGGCGAAATCGCTGCGCAGCCTCGACATCGTTGCGCCGCAGGGCGCGCCGGTCGACCGTATTCTGGTGCTAGGCATCGGCGACGGCGCCGATATGACGGCGCATGACTGGCTGAAGGCTGGCGGTGCTGCAGCGTCGAAAATCCGCGGTGCCGAAAGGGTCGCGATTTTCCTCGATGCGCCGGGCGTCGAGGTTTCCGGCAAGGCTGCGGCCGATTTTGCGCTCGGCATGGAGATGAATGCCTACAGCTTCGACACCTACAAGACGGCGAAGAAGGACGATGACGACCAGAAGGGACCGCCGAAGCCGGTGAAAGTGACGATCGTCACCGGTGCGGTGATCGCTGCCAAGAAGGCAGCGGCCAATTCGCAGGCGATCGCCGAGGGCGTTTTCATCGCCCGCAATCTGGTCAACGAACCCGCTAACATTCTCGGTCCCGTCGAATTTGCGGCCAAGGCCAAGGAACTGGAAAAGCTCGGCGTCGAAGTCGAAATCCTCACTGAACGCGAAATGAAGAAGCTCGGCATGGGCGCGCTGCTCGGCGTGGCGCAAGGCTCTGTGCGGCCGCCACGGCTGGCAATCATGCAGTGGAAAGGCGGCAAGCCGAAGGACCGGCCGGTCGCCTTTGTCGGCAAGGGCGTGGTGTTCGACAGTGGCGGTATCTCGATCAAGCCGGGTGCGGGCATGGAGGAGATGAAGGGCGACATGGGCGGGGCTGCCGCCGTCACCGGCCTGATGCATGTTTTGGCGACCCGCAAGGCCAAGGCGAATGTCGTCGGCATTATCGGCCTTGTGGAAAACATGCCGGATGGCAACGCCCAGCGCCCCGGTGATATCGTCACCTCGATGTCCGGCCAGACCATCGAGATCATCAATACCGATGCGGAAGGCCGGCTCGTGCTGTGTGACGCGCTCTGGTACTGCAACGATCGCTTCAAGCCGCTATTCATGATCAACCTGGCGACATTGACCGGTGCCGTCATGGTGGCGCTCGGCAGCCATCACGCGGGCCTGTTCACCAATGACGACCGGCTGGCCGGCCAGTTGACGGCGGCCGGGCAGACGACGCAAGAGCGCCTTTGGCGCCTGCCGCTCGGCAAGGAATATGACAAGATGATCGACAGTAAGTTTGCCGACATGAAGAACACCGGCGGCCGTTACGCCGGATCGATCACCGCCGCCCAGTTCCTCAAGCGCTTCGTCAAGGATACCCCTTGGGCCCACCTGGACATCGCCGGAACCGCGATGGGGTCGCCGACCGACGAGATCAACCAGTCCTGGGCCTCCGGTTTTGGCGTGCGGCTTCTCGATGAACTCGTTCGCGCCAACTACGAGAGCTGACAGCCGACGTGACCGAAATCCTGTTCTACCACCTGACGGAATCCAAGCTCGAAGACGCGCTGCCGCCGCTGCTCGACCGCTGTGTCGAGCGCGGCTGGCGTGTTGTCGTGCAGACGTCGGATGACGAGCGCCGGGACATGCTCGACAATCATCTCTGGACCTATCGCGACGATAGTTTTCTGCCGCACGGGACTGATGCGACCGATTTTTCAGACGATCAGCCGATCCTGCTCACCGCCGGAGACGGCAACGCCAACAGCGCCACCGTCCGCTTCATTATCGACGGCGCGGTACCGCCGCCGGTCGCCAGCTATGAGCGGGTCGTGTTCATGTTCGACGGTTATGATCAGGCGCAGCTGGAAGGGGCGCGTGCACACTGGAAAGTGCTGAAGGGCGAGGGGCATACCCTGACCTATTGGCAGCAGAACCAAGACGGGCGCTGGGTGAAGAAGGCTTGAGTCTTCACGCATCAAACGAAAGAAGGTCAAGGTCGCTCAGTTGGCCTATTATTTGAATGTCGAAGACGCGTCGTTGCGGGAATTGGTCGCCAAATTCGAAATCGTGCGACTCGTTTGCGGCATGACGTCGGCTTTGCGCCATGAGTGGACATTGCGGGGCGAGGCTAAGTCTCGCCCCGCAATGTCTTTTATCTGCCTAAATACAGAAGCGCATTCTCGAAGGGAAGGCCGTCATCATCAGTCGGCCTGCAAGATACCTGCTGGAAGCCGAGCGCCTTGTAGAACTCTACAGCCTGTTTATTCTGCTTATAGACTTCGAGCGAAAGTTCGCCCTTCTGTCCCATTGCATTGGCAATTAACGCACGTCCAACGCCTCTGCCTTGGTGACGAGGCGCAACAAATATTCCGCCGACAAACGAGCCCATCAAACTCATGAAGCCGACAGGCTTGGCCGCAAAGCAAGCTACCAATGTTTCGGCGTTTGGCAGGTATTTTTTCTCGATCAACTGTTGTTGTTCGAGAAGTCGATCTTCCCCAATGAAGGGATGCGCAATCATGGATGCATCGAGCCATATGGTCGATAGTTTCTTGATGTCCGTCGCCGCATTATAAGGCCGGATCACGATGTTCTGGTTCTTCATTAGAACTCCACAGAAGTAAGCATGCAAAGAGGATCGGCACCGGGCTGGTGCCGAGTGAGTCCGCTGTAGCGGTCAATCAAAGCCTCTGTGCATAAATCTCCATCTGTGACTGCGGCGTATCTACGTGCCTCACATCGTTGCGTCAACGGCCGCTACGGGCAAAAGCGGACACGTTACTTCGGCAGCCTCATGCCCCAGAACGGACGCGGTATTTAAGGTCGCGTCCGAAGGTCAAGATTGGTGTCGGGCCTCATCGAGGGTGATTCGGTCAGCCGTCATACGCGGCTTGTCTGAAATCACCAAAAGGCTTCACACAGCCGAGAATTTCACCGTTACGCCCCGCTGCCGAAAGTAGGCCTGCATGAGCTTCCTGCCAGAACGATTGTTCTGCACGAGCCTGGCCGGGTCGAAATCGGCTTCTTTCAAACCCGCCTTCGTCAACGCCGCCTTGAGAACCGCGATATGCGTGTCGATGTCGGCATTATCAGCCTGGAGCGATTCATAAATTCGGTTCGTTGCCTCTGCTACGGTCGGTTCGCTCACGATTACACTCCTGTTGATGTTTGGCTGGCGCTTACCACATTTTTCGGCTTGACCCTATTGTGGTGAAGAATATCCACATCAATGAGTGACGATGGAGTCGAACGCTGCATCGGCTGTCGGAGACGTGCCGCCAGAAGCAGACCAACGGGAACTGGCGCCTTCTGGTCTACCGGCTTGGGGCAGCTTCGCACCAACAACAGACGTCGGTCCTTATCGCAGAGGAGTAATGGATGCCGGATGACGAAGCCAATCCCAGTGTTGCTCGTGGCCTTTACCGGCTGAGTGTACTCTTCGGATGTGTCGCTTTTGTCGTATTTTTCTTTTGGGAGATGTATAGCACTGCCGCTGCCGTTAGCCGGCTTTCAGCCGCAGCAAAAAACTTTCCCTATGTCGAGAGGTGTGATGCCAATGGCAATCTGATCGAGACAGGGGAACCGAACTGCGTTGATCTTGGCCGCTATCTGCTGATTAGCGGGCCTGTTCTCAAGGCCTTTCGCAGAGCCTGTGGCGGAAGTGACTATCTCCCAGGTGTCGTGGTGCTTGAGGAGGGCATGGCGGCGAGGGCAGATATTGTCAGCGTGGGAAAAGCCTTGAGTTATCGAAAGCGTATCAGAGGAAGGATGCCATGCTAACCGCCTGCTGCGTCACCCTGAAAAACGTGGTTTGCAATCTCTTCACATTGGCAGCTCACGACAAAAAGCGGAAACATGCTGTTGTCGCAATGTTGGTGTCAGACGCTAACTCTATGTGCAGGATGCTTGATGCCGGTATTTTTCAGCAAGTAAAACTGCTTGCAAGATCTGGGTTACAGGCGGTTCGATATCAAAATACGCTTTGGTTTCACATTCCGTTTATGGGCCGCGGATCGCTCCGCGGCCTTCCTGATTGTGCAGACAATCCGAAGACTCAATCGAAAAACGCATCCACGAATTTGCGCCGTCCGAGCATGAAAGCATCGGCGACGTGGCGCAGCGGCGAGAGATCGACGTCGGATGTCTTTGCCTTGATGATGTCGGCGAAGCGGGCGTAAAGCGCCGGGTATTCCTGTTCCGGTTCGTCATGCACCAATTTGCCGTCGATCGACAGTTTGGCGCCGCCTTCCGAGAGAACCATCATGCCGGCATCGGTTTCGGCGACGATGTCCCAGCTCTGGTGGCCGGTCTGGCGCCAGTCGAATTCGGCCGAGACCGGCAGGTCGTTGGCATCGCTGAAGACGATCGAGGCGGCGATCGGCGCGTCGCGGTTTTCCGGGAACTCCAGCGTTGCAGACGTGATGAACAGCGGGTTCGGCAGGATATGGGTGACGATCGACAGGGCGTTGATGCCTGGATCGAAGACGCCGAGGCCGCCAGCCGCCCAGATCCAGTCCTGGTTCGGATGCCAGTGACGCACGTCTTCCTTCCAGATGACCTTGACGTCGTTGATCTTGGTCGACGCGAGGAATGCTTTTGCCGCTTCGACGGCCGGCGCATAGCGCGAATGCCAGCTGGCAAACAGCGACAGGCCCTTGCTATCGGCAAGCGCCTGAAGGTCAGCGACTTCGCTCAGCGTCGCGCCCGGCGGCTTTTCCAGGAACACATGCTTGCCAGCTTCCAGCGCCGTGCGGGCGGCCGCATAGCGGAACTGCGGCGGCATGCAGAGCGACACCGCATCGATGGACGGAACCGCTTCGAGCATGGCCTCGATCGACTTGAAATTGTCGATGCCATCGACGACGCCGTGACGGCTGGCGGCAGCGATCAGGTTGTAGTCGGCATTCTTGGCGATGGAAGGAAGATGCTGGTCGCGGACGATCTTGCCGACGCCAACGATCGAAATATTGATGGGGCTCATGGTGTGTCGCTCGATTTGTATGACTTTATGATGGGCGTTGTAGCAGAAAGAGAAGGCCGGGCAAGCGGCTGGCGCTGTCTGTCAACGATGAGCTGCGAACAAACGTCACTGCGGGTGGCGGACACTGGCCAGGTTGCGCTATCTGGGTAGTCTGCATTGTCAAACAGGAGTCTCCATGCCCCCGATCATCCGAAAAGCCAGCCGCGCCGATCTTGATGTCGTGATCGACTGGGCAGCCAGAGAGGGCTGGAACCCGGGTCTCGCCGATGCACCTGCGTTCTGGGCCGCAGATTCTGAGGGCTTGTGGATTGCCGAGGAAAACGGCACTGTTGCCGCAGCGCTGTCGCTGGTGCGTTACAGTGAAACCTATGCGTTTCTGGGGTTCTACATGGTACATCCCGATCATCGCGGGCAGGGGATCGGGCTTGCCTTGTGGCAAAGGGCGCTCGCGGAAGCTGGAAGCCGAACGGTCGGGCTCGATGGCGTGGTGGCCCAGCAGGACAATTACCGCAAGTCGGGCTTTGCCTATGCTCATGCCAATTTTCGCTATGGCGGCGAAATCCAGTGCACCGAACCGCCCGGCACCGATCTGGTCTCGGTCTCTCCGGTGCTGGTGCCGATGCTGGCCGACTATGATGCGCGGTTCAATCCGGCGCGGCGCGACACGTTTCTGCGTGAATGGCTGAAAGCCATGGATACCCGCGAAAGCTTTGCCCTGCTGCGCAATTCCGAGGTTGCCGGCTACGGCACCATCCGTGCCTGCCGCGAGGGCTACAAGATCGGTCCGCTCTTCGCCGACAGCGAAACAAACGCCGATCTCATCTTCCGCAAACTGGTGACCAGCGTTGGCGGTGGCCAGATCTATCTCGATATCCCCGAGCCGAATGCTGCTGCGCGCGCTCTCTGCGATCGCTACAATCTGAAGCCGGTATTTGAAACGACGCGGATGTATCGCGGTCCGGTGCCGGACCTGCCATTGGGGCAGATCTACGGGATTACCACGTTCGAATTGGGGTAGGGCGCGTCAGCGCCAGAACGGCAGGCCGCGATGGCCGCCAAGGATGACGATACTGGCGAACACGGCGATCACCAGAAGCACGACAAGAACCCAGAACAGGCGGCTTGACGCCTGGGGTTCCTCGACGAAAACCGGCTCCTTGTTGCGCAACGCGTTCATCGCGTGGCGGGGATCGCCCCATTTGACGCGCCTGAACCGGAAGGCATTTTGGGTTTCGTGCTTCATGGAACACGAAGGTAAAGCCTCCATTTGAATGGTGGCTTAAAGGTTTTGGTAAAATTTTAGCATTTGCTTGTGGATAAGCATTCATCCGGTATCGCGGCAACCATTTACCGCTTCCGGGCGATGGCCTTGCGCAGGGCCGCAAAGATGCGATCGTCCTGCGATTGCGAGACATTGAACCGCAGGAAGCCTGCTGCCGACTGCGACAGGCTGAAGACGTTGCCGGGGGCAAGAACGATATTGTCGGCCAGCGCTTCCCGGGCAATATCCGCCGAATCAAGGCCATCCGGAAGCTTACTCCAGAGAAACATCCCGGCCTGCGGCTCGATCCACGGTTCAAGCCCCAGATTTTTCAACCGGGCACCCACGTCGGCCATGGCACGGGAAAGGCGCAGGCGCAGCCCTTCCATATGTTTGCGATAGCTGCCGTCGCGCAACACGTTGAGCACCAGTTCGGCGGTCAGGCGGCCACCGCCGAATGTTGTAGCGATCTTCAGGTCGATCAGCCCTTCGATCCAGTCCGGCCGTGCCGCAATGAAGCCGCAGCGCGCCGAGGCCGACAGGGTCTTGGAAAAGCTGCCTATGTGGATGACGCGGTCAAGGCCGTCGAAGGCGGCGAGCCTTTGCGCGGGCACATGTTCGAAATCGGCAAAGATATCGTCCTCGATAATGGTCAACCCCGCCTGTTCGGCCAGTTTTAGCACCCGGTGGGCTGTCACCGGCGACAGCGTCGCGCCGGTCGGGTTGTGGATGGCCGAATTGGTGACGTAGAGCCGGGGCTTATGATCCTGCAGCGCCTGTGCAAACAGCGTGATATCCGGGCCTGTCGGCGTATAGGGAACGCTGATGATGCGGGCGCGATGGGCGCGCAGCAGCGCATGGAAATTGAAATAGCAGGGATCGTCTACCATGACGGTGTCTCCCGGCTCGAGCAGGAACCGGCACAATAGATCCAATGCCTGGGTTCCCGATTCCGTCAGCATGATCTGGTCCGGCGATGCGTCGATACCGTGATCGCCCAGTCTGCGCGCGATCAACTGGCGCAACGGCGGCAGGCCCAACGGTGTGCCATAGTCAGCGAGTGACGGACCGTCTGCGCGCGACAAAGTGCGCAAGGCGCGGCGCACACCGTCATCCGGAAGCCACGACGGTGGAAGCCAGCCGCATCCCGGTTTGAGATCGTCGCCAGCCGCATCGAGCGATTGGCGCGATACCCAGAAGGGATCGACCGCCCGGTCCAGTTTCGGCCCGATTTCCGACAAAGCAAGCGGCGCTGCCTGGCTCGCCACATAGAACCCGGAGCCGGGACGCGGCTGGATCACTCCTTCGGCGGCAAGCCGGTCATAGGCTTCGACCACGGTGGATGTGGAGACCTGCAGGGTCCGTGCAAAGGCGCGGATCGACGGCAGCTTGTCGCCGGATGTCAGGCTGCGGCTGGCAATGCGCTGCCTGATCGCGGCGATGACCGTGGCGATACGGGTGCTGCTCTTTACGTCGTCAAGCATCTGTACTGGATCCGATACCATAACAGTTTCATCAAACTGTACATGGCTGTTGCTGGTTTTGCCAGCCTCCACCGTCGATAAGGAGGAAACGAGGGAGTGTCGAATGGACCGGATGGCGAGCGGATGGATCAACGGATTGATCGGCGTGGTGATCTTCAGCGGCTCGCCGCCCGCAACGCGCGTCGCGGTGATGCAGCTGGATCCGGTGTTCCTGACAGTCGCACGCGCGGCGATTGCCGGCCTTCTGGCACTCTGCCTGCTTCTCGTCTTCCGGCAGAAGCGGCCCTCGCGCAACGATATCGTCTCGCTCGTAGTCGTCGCGCTGGGCGTTGTCGCCGGTTTTCCGCTTTTGACGGCGCTGGCTCTCCAGCATGTCACCTCGGCCCACTCCATTGTCTTCATCGGTCTACTTCCGCTATCGACGGCAATCTTCGGCGTGCTGCGCGGTGGTGAGCGGCCAAAACCGGCATTCTGGATATTTTCCACTCTCGGCAGTGCGCTGGTCGCCGGTTTTGCCCTGGTGCAGGGCGGCGTGGCTTCGCCTGTCGGCGATGGACTGATGCTTGCCGCCATCATTGTCTGCGGGCTCGGTTACGCGGAAGGGGCAAGGCTGTCGCGCACACTGGGTGGTTGGCAGGTGATCTGCTGGGCATTGGTTCTGTCGTTGCCGGTGATGATCGCGCTGTCGCTCGCCTTTATGCCGGAAACGTTCTCTGACGTCGCGCTGCCCGCATGGCTCAGCCTTGGTTACGTGTCGTTGTTCAGCATGCTGATCGGTTTCATCTTCTGGTATCGCGGCCTCGTGCAGGGCGGCATCGCCGCTGTTGGCCAGTTGCAGCTGCTGCAACCGTTCTTCGGTCTGGCGCTGGCGGCAACCCTGTTGCATGAGCCTGTGAGCTGGACGATGCTGGCAGTCACCGTTGCCGTTATCCTATGCGTCGTGAGTGCGCGAAAATTTGCCCGGTAGGATCAGCTTGCCTTGCCTGTGGCCGATTGCGTTCGCCAACAGAGCTTTTACACTTCGGTCTTCATCGAAGCATTCCGGCGTCAAGGTCGATATAGCAGGATGGAACTTGGCAATCCCTCTGATGCGAGACGATCATGACACCGGACACGATAAACCTGAAAAAGGAACTGGCGCTGCTTCTGGCGCTCGCAACGCTCTGGGGCGCATCCTACACCTTCATCAAGATCGGCGTGGAGACGATTCCACCGATCACGCTGATTGCCACCCGCACATTGATCGCCGGCCTGCTGCTGCTTGCGGTTCTGCGCATCCGGGGGCTTTCGCTGCCAAAGGATAGGGCGACGTGGGGTAGGTTCCTGTTTCAGGCCTGCCTGAACAGCGCGATCCCTTTCACCCTGATCGCCTGGGCGGAAAAGACCGTCGACGCGGGTCTCGCCGCCATCCTGAATTCGACGACGCCGATTTTTGCGTTCCTGCTGACCGCTGTGCTGACCCGCCACGAACCTGTGACGGGCCGCAAGCTGTTCGGGGTTCTCGCCGGGATCGCGGGCATTACCCTTGTTGTCGGTCTGGAAGCGTTGAATGGCGCCGGTGATCAACTCCCGGCTCAACTCGCCATCGTCGCCGCGACCATCTGTTATGCTGGTGCTGCCATCTTTGGCCGTGGTTTCAAGTCGCTCGATCCGATGATGCCGGCCGCCGGTTCGCTGATCTGCGGCGCTATCATCCTGATGCCGCTGAGTTTTGCGATCGACCGGCCATGGACACTGGCGCCGTCCACAGGCTCGATCCTCGCCTTGCTGTGCCTCTCGGTCTTTTCGACAGCACTGGCCTTCGTCATCTATTTCCGGCTGGTGCACACGCTGGGCTCCGTCGGCACGACGGCGCAGGCCTATCTGCGCGTCCCGATCGGCGTGGCAATCGGCGTTCTCTTTCTAGGGGAAAGCATCAGCAGTACCGCGCTGGTGGGACTGGCATGCGTCATTGCCGGCGTCGCAGCGATGACGATCCCGGCACGCAAGCGGATAGCGGCTACTTAAGGAGAAAGCTGGTGCGGTTTGATAAGGCGGGCACCTCAATATTCCGTCTTCCTCGCCCCTGTGGCGGGGACCCAGCAGCGGCGCGTCTGCGCTGCTAGAAGAGTCGTTCCACGCGACGGACGTCGCGTGGCTGGATTCCTGTGACAGGCACAGGAATGACGGAAATTTTGGGTGCCGCCCGGCTCCCAGTCACCTGTCAAAGACAGAAAATGATTCTGTCAGCGGTCAGAATGGCGAGAATCAGCTCGCCATTGCCTGTTCGTATTCGTCGGACAATGTCATCCAGTGCTCTTCGGCCTTGCTCAGCTTGGACACGACTTCGGCGCGTTCCTTGACCTTGGCGGCAGCCTTTTCCGGGAACTTGTCGTAGAGGTCCTGGTCTTCAAGCTCCTTGTCGAGGGCTTGAATCTGTTTCTGCAGTTTTGCCGTCAACGATTCGACATCGTTGATCTTTTTCTTCAGCGGCGCGAAGGTTGCGCGCTTGTCGGCATTGGCCTTGCGTTGCTCGGCCTTGCTTAGCTGTTCCTCGCCGCCGTTACCATTGCCTTTGCCCTTGCCGCCCTTGCTCTTGGAGCTCTGGACGATGGTGCTGCGGTAGTCCTCAAGGTCGCCGTCATAGTTGGAGACGGTGCCGTCCTTGACCAGCCACAGCCGGTCGGCCGTTGCCTCGATCAGGTGGCGATCGTGGGAGATCAGGATGACGGCGCCGGTATATTCGTTGAGCGCCTGGATCAGCGCGTTGCGGCTGTCGATATCCAGATGGTTGGTCGGTTCGTCGAGGATCAACAGGTTCGGCGCATCGAAAGCGGCAAGCCCCATCAACAGGCGTGCCTTTTCGCCACCGGACAGGTCCTTGGCAGGCGTGCTCATCTTGGCGGTCGCAAGGCCCATCTGGGCGACGCGGGCGCGCACCTTGCCTTCGGTTGCCCCCGGCATGCGCTGGCGCACATGCTCGACGGCGTCGTGTTCCGGGATCAGGTCGTCCAGCTGGTGCTGGGCGAAGAAGCCGATCTTCAGGCCCGGAGCCACTTGTACTGAACCACCAGTCGCAGGAAGACGGCCGGAGATCAGTTTGGCGAAGGTCGATTTACCGTTGCCGTTCGAGCCGAGCAGCGCAATGCGATCGTCTGTGTCGATGCGCAGCGACAGATGCTGAAGGATTGGCTTGCCCGGCGTATAACCGACGGCGCCGTTTTCCAGTGCGATGATCGGCGATGCCGCTTCTTTTTCGGGATCCGGGAACTTGAAGCCCTGAACATGATCCTCGATGACGGCCGAAACCGTGCCCATGCGCTCCAGAGCCTTGACGCGCGACTGTGCCTGGCGGGCTTTCGAGGCCTTCGCCTTGAAGCGGTCGATGAACGCCTGCAGGTGCTTTCGCGCCGCGTCGTTCTTCACCTTGGCCTTGGTCTGCAGCTCGTTGGCTTCGGCGCGCTGGCGCTCGAACTGGTCGTAGGAGCCGCGATAGAAGGTCAGCTTCTGCTGGTCGAGATGGATAATGGCGTTGACGGCGGTGTTCAGCATGTCGCGGTCATGGCTGATGATGATGACCGTGTGCGGATACTTGCTGATGTAATCCTCAAGCCACAGCGTGCCTTCAAGGTCGAGATAGTTGGTCGGCTCGTCGAGCAGCAGCAGGTCCGGCTCGGAAAACAGCACGGCCGCGAGTGCTACCCGCATGCGCCAGCCGCCGGAGAAGGACGAGGCAGGGCGCAATTGTGCGGCAGCGTCGAAACCAAGGCCGGCCAGGATGCTGGCGGCGCGCGATTCGGCCGAATGCGCCTGGATATCGGCGAGCCGCATGTGGATGTCGGCGATCCGGTGCGGGTCGGTGGCGGTCTCGGCTTCGGCGAGCAGCGCCTCGCGCTCCTTGTCGGCCTTGAGCACGATCTCGATCAGCGGCTCCTCGGTGCCGGGGGCTTCCTGCGCCACCTGGCCGATACGGGCGTTCTTCGGGATCGAGACCGAGCCGGTCTCCGCTTCCATGTCGCCGGTGATGATTTTGAACAGGGTGGACTTGCCGGCACCGTTCTTGCCGACGAGGCCAGCTTTGATTCCGGCCGGCAGCGCGACGCTGGCCTGGTCGATGAGAAGGCGTCCGACAATGCGGGCCGAAAGATTATTGAGCGTGATCATGGCCGCGTTTTGGCCGAACTCGGCCCAGAAGGCAAGGGTTTGCCGCGCTGCGGTATGGTCAGGCGGCGTGCGGAGAGTAGGTTTTTTTCGTTCGGCCACCAATCGCGGCGGAAAACACCAGTGTGCCGGGCTTGCCACCGCTACGAACGGCCCGCAAGGCAAGCTCGGCCTGGGTGAACAGATCGACCCCGCCGGATGCGGTAAATGCCATGGCGATGCCTGTCGAGAGCGACAGGGTTTGCGTCGTGAACGCCCGGTTCGGCAGAGCGACCTGCACGCCTTCGACCGACGCGCAGATACGCTGCGCAATCGCTTCGGCATTGTCGGCCGAGACGTCGTGGAACACGAAGGCGAACTCGTCGGTGCCGATGCGGGCGACGAAATCGTTCTTCTTGACGGATTTGCGGAATTCCGGCGCTAACTTCTTCAGTGCCTTTTCGACAGCCGCTGCACCGTGACGCTCGCCCATGTCGCGCAGGCCCTCGACGGTGACGAGCGCCAGCGCTGCCGGGCCGACGGCTTTGCCGTCATCGTAAAGGGCTGTGAGCTTGGCGGAGAAGGCAATGCGGTTCGGCAGGCCGGTGACGGGATCGCGGGTCGCGGCCTTGCGCATCGTCTCGATATCGCTGTCGATACCGCCGAGCTGCGTTACGGTTTCATTCATCGCCGCCGCAAAAGCCTTTTCCTCGCGCTCGAAGACGGCGACGGCATCACGCAGGCGGGCGGCATCATCGGCGAAATCGGACATGCCGGCGACCGGGTCGGTTTCCAGCCGGGCGATGAAACCGCGCAGCATCGCAGCAAAGACTTCCTTCTTGGCAATACTGTCCTTCAGGGCATGGCTGACGGCCGAGATCGAGCGTGCGGTATCGGCGCGGATCGTGTCGGCCTCGATCGCGGCAAAGCCGGAGAGGTGATATTTGACGCCAATCTGTTCGATCTGGTTCTGCATCGGGTGGGCGCCGAGGGCCGCGAACTCGCGCGTCAGCTGCGGATTGCTGCCGGAAAGGGCCTCATAGAAAAGTTCGTAATTGCGCGGAAAGGGGGCAACGCCAAGCTTGGCCATGGTCTGGGCGACCTTGAGGAGGATTGCGGCATTCTGTGCCTGATTGCCGTCATGCTGGGGCTTGTCCGTCATTCCGCATCCTTCACAAAACCGCTTGAAGCGCGGTGGTTGCAAGACACAGCTGATAACGCATCGGGATTAAAAGACTGTCAAAGGCGCGAGTTCCAGGGTGATGCAACTGTTGGATCGTGACGATGGTCAATTATTTAGCAGGGCAGGGCCATTTCTCCTGCATGGCCAGCTGCACCAGCATGTCAGCGCTACGGCCATGTTCCTTCGGGTTGGCGGCAACGAAGGCACAGACGATCCCGACCTGCTCCTCGAGCGTGACGGTGTCGGGATCGCAGACATTGGCCCGGATCTTCTCCGTTACGGATTTCTCGCTTTCCGGCCGGTTGTTTTCCTTGTCGACAACATCCGACATTTCGGCGTGATGCAGGTCTCGTGACCAGCGGTCGAGCACGCCAGCGACATAACCGAAGGCAACCGGGTGCTTCTGCTGGCAGAAGGTGTTGAGATCATCGGCATCCATGAACTGCGCCTGCGCGGCGGATGCAAACATCAGACCGGCTGTCGTCGCAAGCATCAGTCTCTTCATGTGGCTTCTCCGTCGGGGATCAGACATTAGCGGGAGCTTACAGGAGGAGGGTCGATGCAGGCAACGGATTGACCTTTATAGTTTGTCGCGAGATCGAACGGGCGACGTTGCCCGCTGCCTGTCGCGCCCTATATCCCGCAAAATTGAATGGGGAAACATCATGCGCAGAGATGGCCGGGTGAAGAGTGACGTCGAATACGGAGCATTTCATGCCGGTTAAACGTTCGAACTGGCTCCGGACGGAAGAACCCGATCAGACCAGCGCCAGTTTTCCGGAACTGTTCTTCGATCTGGTCTTCGTTTTCGCGCTGGTGCAGCTGTCGCATACGCTGGCGTCCGATTTCGGGCCGACGGCGGCTTTCGAGTCCGCGCTGCTGGTTCTGGCGATCTGGTGGGTGTGGATCAATACGACCTGGGTCACCAACCTGCTTCACACCGGCAAAGAAGCGGTGCGGCTGATGCTGTTCTGCCTGATGTTCGGCGGTGTGTTGCTGGCGCTCGCACTGCCGGAAGCCTTTGGCGAACATGGGCTGATGTTTGCGCTGATCTATTGCGCCATGCAGGTCGGCCGCTCGCTGTTCACGCTCTATGCGTATCGCGGTGTCGATGACGCTGCCTTCACCACATTCGTGCGGATTACCCTCTGGTCGCTGGCCTCGGCCCTGTTCTGGCTCGCCGGCGCGATGATGGAACTGGAAGGCCGGATCGCTTTTTGGTGTCTTGCCTTGTTCATCGATTATTGCGCGCCTGCCGTGCGGTATGTCGTACCCGGGCTTGGAAAATCGCGGCCGGAAACGCTGGATGTCTCAGGCGAGCACATGGCGGAACGCTGCGCCCTGTTCGTCATCATCTGCCTGGGGGAAACCATCCTGACCACCGGCAAAAATGCCGCCGAGCATATGAACTCGAACACCACCTTCGCCGTATTCTGCAGCGCGTTTCTCAGCACCGGTTTCATGTGGTGGATCTACTTCCACCATGGGCAGGAAAGGGCAGCCGACAAGGCCGAAAACACGTCGCACCCCGAGAGTGTGGCGCATAATCTGTTCACTTACGGCCACCTACCGATCATCGCCGGCATCATCCTGACGGCGGTCGGTGAGGATTTCAGCCTGTCGCATGCGCAGGAGGACAGCTCGATGAAAAACGCCCTGGCAATGATAGGCGGCCCGATCCTGTTTCTCGCCGGCAATATCTGGGTGAAGATGGCCGTTGCCCGGAAAATTCCGGTTTCGCACATCGCCGGGATCGTTCTTTTGGTTGCAACGGCTGCTCTGGTGCCGTTCAGCAGCAATTACGTGATTCAGATCACCGCAACTGCGGTTCTGTTCGTTGTTGCTGTCTGGGAATATCTGGCTTTGCGGCCGGCCTCTGGCATGGCCGCATAACCGGAGCAGACGTCAAAACGACGCCGAGACCATCTGCTTGGTGTTCTCCGGCAGGGCCGCGAACAGGGAGGAAAGGTGCTGCCAGCCATCTGGCTTGCGGCCGCTGACGTTTTCCGGCCAATGGCAAACCCCGTCACCATGGATGTATCCGACCCAGCGTTGCTCGTCCTGGTTCTCAAAATGCAGAACAGCCAGTTTGCCAGCTTCCAGGGCTTCAATGGGATACCAATCCATAGTGTCGTCTCGCTCCATTCTTAAAATATGAACGGACTATGATACTGCTGACTTGCTCAAGCCTTGCGGTGACGTTTTTATGACGGAAAGAATCAAATGATTTCCGCTGCTTGAGTCACTCGGCGTAGTGCTGGTATGCTGGCGCCCGCAGGAAATAGCTCATGTCCAGCGGAAGGCTCGGACCGCCTAACGCTGTCAGCGTCATATGGCATTGGCCGCGATGATGGGTCTGGTGGTTGAAGAAGTGGGCGAGCGGCGGGCCGAGGCGCTGGGTGACGGCGATGGGGTTGCTCACCGGCGTGTAGGTGAAGTGGCCGGAGAGGGCGTCTTCGGTCAGGCTGGCGATCCAGGCGACGATGCGATTGTCTTCTGCTGCCCGTGCAGCCGAGAGCTCCGCGAAATTATCGAACAGGATGCCGTCGAGCTTTGATGGTGCATCGCCGGTGCCGGTAAAGCGCTTCATCCAGATCCGGTCGGCGGCGAGCACATGATTGAGCGTCGCGTGCAGCGAGCCGAAGAAGGCGCCCTTGTTTTCGCGGTATTGTGCGTCGCTGAGCTTGCCGGCCGCATCGTAGACGAGGCGGTTGGCCCAGAGATTGTAGTCGGCAAACATCCGGTAGTGATCGAGCATCGCAGAATCCCTTGAGGTTTTCGCCAGTCTAGCGCGCAATTGTATCGCGGTGGGTGATGCGATCCATGAAATTTACTGATTTGATTGTTGGTGACCGCTGCTTTCGAATAGGTCTGCGGCGACGAAGCAATGAAGATGACGCCAAGGATAAGGACACGAGATGAATCGCACACTCTATGGGCTCTGCGGAGCGGATCACCGGCCGTTTTCGCCGCATGTCTGGAAGACGATGTTGTCGCTCGCCCATAAGGGACTGGAGTATAATAAACAGTTCGTGGGATTTACGCAGATACCGTCGATCGAAAACGGCGCAACGGCGCTGGTGCCTGTGTTGCGCGATGGCAATGAACTGATCCGCGACAGTTTCGATATCGCGCTCTATCTGGAGGAGGCCTATCCGGATCGTCCGTCATTGTTTGGCGGCGAGGGCGGCAAGGCGATGGCGCGGTTCATCGAAAGCTGGTCGCAGCTGACGCTTCATTCTGCGATCGTGCGGATCGTCCTGGTGGATATTCATGACCAACTCGCGCCAGTCGACCAGACCTTTTTCCGCTCCACCCGTGAACCCCGCTTCGGGATGAGCCTGGAAGCGGTAGCTGAAGCCGGGATCGAAGAACTGAAGACCTTTGCCGCCAAGCTGGAGCCGTTGCGCACTACGCTGAAGAAGCAGCCGTTCATCGGTGGCGAAACGCCGCTGTTTTCCGACTATATCGTCTTTGGTCCTCTGCAATGGGCGCGCGTCGTCTCACAGACGCGGCTTCTTGAGCCTGGCGACCCGGTGCTTGACTGGTTTGAGCGCTGCCTCGATCTTCATAACAGTGCCGGGCGTTCCGTGACAGCCGCGTGAAACTTCGGCGCTCCCCCTTGTTTTGCACCAATTTGGCGGCTATTGAACCGCCAAATTCGCGGAAAAACCCCCGATTTATGCAACAAGGGAATTGAGACAATGGCGATTGAACGCACATTTTCGATGATCAAGCCGGACGCAACCAAGCGTAACCTGACGGGCGCCATCACCAAGATGCTCGAAGACGCAGGCCTGCGTGTCGTCGCTTCCAAGCGCGTCTGGATGAGCACGCGCGAAGCCGAAGGCTTCTACGCTGTTCACAAGGAACGTCCTTTCTTCGGCGAACTGGTTGAAGGCATGACCTCCGGCCCGACCATCGTTCAGGTTCTGGAGGGCGAAGGCGCCATCCTGAAGAACCGCGAAATCATGGGCGCGACCAACCCGGCCAACGCTGACGAAGGCACGATCCGCAAGACCCACGCTCTGTCGATCGGCGAAAATTCGGTTCACGGTTCGGACGCTCCGGAAACCGCTGCCCAGGAAATCAAGTACTGGTTCTCCGACACCGAAGTTGTCGGCTGAATCAAACTCTGAGGGTTTTGGCCCAAGGGATTTGAAAAGACTCAGTAAAAAGCCGGAGCGGCAACGCTCCGGCTTTTTACGTTCTGGGACGTGAAAGTGGGCGGCCTGGAATTCAGACCGGGCAGGCCGCCGTCTGGAAGTGTTCGGGTGTCTTGCCGTTCTTGAAGACATCCGGGTTCTTGTCATAGGCCGGGCCAACCACCAGTGCTTCGGCCGGCATGATGTCCTGGTCGAGATTGGAAATGACCGATGTCTTCAGCGTCTGCAGGATCGTGCCATCCGGGCCCTTTACGTCGATGGTTACCGCATAGGGTTTCTGCTTCTTCACACAGGTGACATCGGGGCTTTCCAGCACGATCTTGTCAAGCTTCTGAAACAGTTTTCGGTCGAGCGTCAGAGGCGGGCCGCCCGACGGGTTTTCGAATGTCGCCACAACGGTACTGCCTTCGGGAACCGCCTCCATTTTGGTTAAGGTGATCATGTAGGTGGCATAGGCGAGGCGGTAGTTGAAGACGAACATCTTGCCGGTGAGTTCGAGCGGGTCCGGCCCAGTCTCACGCTGACAGGCGGAAAGAACGGAAAGACCAGCGAGAAGGGCTGTGGCAAGGGGAAAACGCCGGATGGTCATGCGACAGGTTCCTTCTTCTGGCGCCGGTAGTGGCGGTTTGCCTTGGCGCGGTTGCCGCACACCGTCATGTCGCACCAGGTCCGGCTGCGGTTGCGGCTGCGGTCCAGAAACAGCCATTGACAATTGGGGCAGATTTTCAGCCGCTGCGGCTCGTTGAATGTCACAAGCGCGAGTGCCGAATGCGCCGTCGCGGCATCGAGCTGCGTACGGGCTGTTTTTGCCGGATGCAGGCGGATGATCGCGGATGCTGCATCGAGCAGGTCGGCCAGACCTTCGCCGGTGGAGGTTCCCAGAACGCCGGCGCGAAAATGCCGGTCGGTGGCCTCGCGCAGGTCCAGAAACGCATCGCGGTTTTCGAGCGCCACCGGCTCCAGCGTTCCGAACAGTGCCTTTTCCGCGGAAAACCGGTTTGCGGCGGTGGCAAAGTCGCTCATGGCGACGGGATCGGCATAGCGGTCGATCCGGCGTTCCGCATCAAAGCGCAGGATCACCGAATTGGCGACATCAAGGGCGAGCGCGCCACCGGAAAAACGGTGCTGGGTCCAGGAAAACGTCATACGATATCCTAACTGGTAAAACGTATTTTACCAGTTATACTGATTTTGTCATCAGCGGATGTGTCATGGCCTATTTTCTGCAGCAGCTCGCCAGCGCCCTGCCTATCGCAGCTCTCTATGCGTTGCTCGCTTTTGGCTATTCGATCGCCTTTTCAGTCACCCGGCGGGCTGATCTCACCTATGGCGCGCTGTTCGGTTTCGCCGGCCAGATGTTCCTGCTGTTTTCGGATTTTGCCTGGAGCCGCCTATGGCTGGTCTTGCCTGCAGCGCTTGCTGTCGGTGCTGTATCGGCGCTGGTCTATACGCTGGGTGCCGGCCTGCTGATCGGCCGGTCGATCATGCACAAGCTGGCGGCGACCTCGGCCAACACGGTGGTGGTCGTCTCGCTGGGCATCGCGCTGGTACTGATGGAACTGTCACGAATTGCGGCACAGACGCGCAGCCTGTGGCTGCCGCCGTTCCTCAATACGCCGGTGACGCTCTGGCCGGATCCAAAATTTCCGGTGACGCTGACAGCGGTGCAGCTTTTGAACACGGCGCTGATGCTGGCCATCGTCGGGGCAGGGCATCTGTTCCTGGTCCGCTCGGCCTGGGGCCGCGCGTGGCGGGCGGTGTCCGACGATGCGGGCGCGGCTGCGCTATGCGGTGTGGATGGCAGGCGCGTCTTCATCGCCGCCTACGGGTTCTCGGCCTTTCTGGCAGCGATCGCGGGCATCCTGGCCACGGCCTATTACGGCACGATGGATTTCGGTGCCGGCGTGGTGTTCGGCGTCAAGGTGCTGTTCATTGCTGCGATCGGCGGTCAGAGCGCGCCAGTGCTGGCGGCGGTGGGCGCGGCAGCGATGGGGTTGAGCGAAACGCTGTGGAGCGCCTATGGACCGATGCTCTGGCGGGATTTTGCGATCTTCTCGTTCCTGGTCCTGCTTTTGGTGCTGACGCGCAAGGAGCAGTTTCAACCCTGACCAGTTGGTGGGTCAGTTCGACCAGCGGTCCCTGGCGCTGTCGTCCTCGTCCTTAGCACTGACCCAGTTTCCCGCGGTGCCGTCGCTACCATGTTCCTTCTTCCAGAAGGGGGCCGCGGTTTTCAGGAAATCCATGATGAAATTGGCGCCGTCGAAAGCCGCCTGACGGTGCGGCGAGGCGGTGATGACCAACACGATGTTTTCGCCCGGCAGGATTTTTCCGTAGCGATGGATGGCGGTGGCGGCCTGAAGATTGAAGCGGTTGACGGCTTCGCCGCAGATGCGGGTGATTTCCGCTTCCGCCATGCCGGGATAATGTTCAAGCTCAAGAGCGCTCAGCGTCCCGGCTTCATCGCGGCAAAGCCCGGTAAACGTGACAACGGCGCCGATATCGTGGCGGCCTGCCGACAGTGCTTGAACCTCTGTGGCAAGATCGAAATCGCCGCGCTGGACGCGAACGGTGACGGGATTGGACGTCACGGTTTCAGCCTCCGGTCATCGGCGGAAAGATGGCAATTTCCCGTGCGCCGGTGATCTTCTCGTCGTGATCGACATGTTCCTGATTGATGGCGACGCGGATCACATTTTCATGCTCCAGCGCCACCTTGTATTCGTCGCCGAGTGTCTTCAGGTGGGCCAGTAGATCGCCGGCCGTCACGACGGTGTCCGGAAGCTCCAGCGTCTCCTCGCCCCTGCCGATCCGCTCGCGCACCCAGGCGAAATAGACGAGGTTGACGCTCGCCATCAGTCAACCATGTGCTTGAGACCGGCACGGAAATAGTCGTAGCCGGTGTAGAGCGTGATGGCGGCGGCAAGCCAGAGAAGGCCGATACCCATTTCGGTCGTGTAAGGCAGCACCTTGTCACCGGCAGGGCCTGCGAGCAGGAAAGCGATCGCAACCATCTGGATCGTCGTCTTCCACTTGGCGATGCGGGTCACCGGCACGCTGACCTTCAAGGCCGCCAGATATTCGCGCAGGCCGGACACCAGAATTTCGCGGCAGAGAATGATGATCGCAGCCCAGATCGACCAACCGGCAATCGTGCCATCGGCAGCCACAAGCAGAAGAACCGAGGCGACCAGCAACTTGTCGGCAATAGGATCCAGCATGCGGCCGATATTGGATGTCTGCTTCCAGATACGCGCCAGATAGCCATCGAAGAAATCGGTGATCGAGGCGACGGCAAACAACCCCAGCGCCGTCCAGCGGGCAAAATCCGAACTCTGCAGCCTGCCCTCAACGAAGAAACACAGGACGATCAGCGGCACGGCCAGGATGCGGGCATACGTCAGGAGATTGGGAATGTTGTAAGCGGCAGGCGTAGTGGACATCGATTCGGGTTCTCTGCGAGTTCTTTGACGACAGATGAAAGACTTTGTGACAGCGGCGTCAACCAGTCATTAGAGATCGGCTTGAATTATGGCGGAATTCGTCTGAACGCAGGGTGAACTAAAACCCCCATTTTTGGTGGGGCTAACGCATTAGGCTTGGCAAAACCACTGTCTCTAGGGCAGTATCGAATAAATGCTCCAACGCAGAGCAAATAATGCCTGATGCCTTGACGCTGATCGATCGAATCTACGAAGCTGCGGTTATTCCCGAGCTTTGGCCGGATGTCTGCGCCAGCCTGGCGGAAGATGTGAACGGTTTTTCCGCCTGCATCCTGACCGCCGATAACGGCGGAGCAATCCGGTGGGTCTGTTCGCCCAATATCGATGAGCAGATGGAGCGCTATGCAAGCAGCGACGCGAGGCCGCACAACCCCCGGCCGGAACGCTCCATGCTGTTGTCACCGATGGCCTTCGCCCGCGACGTGGATGTCATGACGGCAGAAGAGATCGCCGACGATCCGATTTACAACATGTTTCTGAGGCCAATCGGGCTCGGCTGGAGCATGGGTTCGGTGTTGCCCGAGCCGTCGGGGCATACACTGATCTTCGATTTTCTCCGTCAGGCCAGCGACGGGCCTTTCCCGATAGAGGCGCTCGATCGGATCAACAGCCTGAAGGGTGATCTGGCTCGCGCTGCTCTGATTTCATCGCGAATGATTTTCCGGCAGGCGCAGGGCATCACGGCGACGCTTTCGCTGATCGGGCTTCCTGCGGCCGTCCTCAGCGACGACTATCGGGTTCTCGCGATGAACGACGACATGGAGGCACTGTCCCCCCGCATCCGCACCGGCGCCGCCAACAGGATTTCATTGAAAAATCCCGCGGCGAATGCGCTGGTCCTGGCCGCGCTGGAGCAATTGGGCGCGGCGCAGGCGTCCAATGTGCAATCCATCCCACTGGCGGCTGAAGAAAACATGCCGGCCCTGATCCTGCATCTGATACCCGTTCGAAGGAACGCGCGCGACATCTTCTCCAGAAGCCTTGCCGTGTTGATTGCAACGCCGGTCGGCTCAGCCGGAGCGCCGGATATGCGGGTGCTCAGCGGGTTGTTTGATCTGACACCGGGAGAAGCCAGGGTCGCCCGCGAACTTGCCTCTGGTGCAAGCCTGGAGGCTGTGTCGATCAAGCTCGGCTTGAAGCTCGAAACCGTGCGTACCTATCTAAAGCGTATCTTTCTCAAGACCGGGACACGGCGCCAGGCCGAACTCACCCGGATGTTGTCCGGTCTTGGGCGGCTGGCGGTCTGATTGCCGTGCCACAGTTCGGTCATAGGCCTGCTGTTTGATGGACGCGGGTAGGATGTATTGCTCCTATCTGTCTGCCGTTTCCAATCAAGTCTTGCTGGGAGAACATCAATGGCACAGGTTCCGACTATCCTTCTCGTTCACGGGTTCTGGGGCGGGGCGGCCCACTGGAGCAAGGTCATCGTGGAACTGACCCGTTTGGGTCATCGCTCCATCAAGGCTGTCGAATTGCCGCTGACGTCGCTTGCCGACGATGCCGAGCGCACCCGTAAAATGATTGCCCAGCAAAGCGGGCCTGTTCTTCTGGTTGGCCATTCCTATGGCGGCGCGGTCATTACGCAGGCGGGCAACCAGCCGAATGTCGCGGGCCTTGTCTATATCGCGGCGTTTGCGCCCGACGCCGGCGAGAGCCCTGGCGGCATCACCGCCAAAAACCCTCCCGCCGCCGCTGCCAATCTGGCGCCGGACAGCGATGGTTACCTCTGGGTGAAGCAGGACAAGTATCACGAGAGTTTTTGCCAGGACCTCAGCGCAGATGAAGGCCTTGTCATGGGTATTACCCAGAAGGCGCCGCTGGCCAGCACATTCGGCGACGAGATCAGCAATCCGGCATGGAAGAACAAGAGCAGCTGGTATCAGATTTCCAGCGAGGACCGGATGATCCATCCAGACAACCAGCACTGGATGTCGGGACGGCTCGGTGCGAAGAAGGTGATCACGCTGAAGGCAAGCCATGCCTCACTGGCCTCAATGCCCGTCGAGGTCGCCGCGTTCATCGATGAAGCTGCAAAGGCCCAGTAACAGGCCGACCTCATCTCCGAACGGAAAGGCTATGGCGGCGGGCAATTGCACCCGCCGCCATAGGGCCTATTTCGCGCCGTCTTCATGAAAATGATCGTAAACCAGCCGGGCGACAGCCTCGGAAATACCGTCGACGGCAATCAGGTCGTTGATCCCGGCGCGGGAAACGGCCTTGGCGGTACCGAAATGGTGGAGCAGGGCGCGCTTGCGCGTCGGGCCGATGCCGCCGATTTCGTCGAGCGGGTTCTTGATCATTTCCTTCTTGCGCCGTGCCCGATGCGAGCCGATGGCAAACCGGTGCGCCTCGTCACGCATGCGCTGGATGAAATAGAGCACGGGATCGCGCGGCGGCAGCGAGAAACCATCACGGCTGCCACCCGGCGGGAAGAAGCGCTCGCGGCCGGCCTCGCGGTCGACGCCCTTGGCGACGCCGATGGCGACCACGCAATCCTCGATATCCAGTTCCTTGAGAATGGCCCGCACCGCCGTCATTTGCCCCTGGCCGCCGTCGATCAGGATAACATCGGGCCAGGCAGGGAAGGCGGTATCCTCGTTGGTTTCGACGCTGCGGTCGGGTTTTCCCTCTTCCTTGAGGAGCCGTGAAAACCGCCGCGTCATCACTTCCTTCATCATCCCGAAATCGTCGCCGGGGGTGATGTCGGTCGATTTGATGTTGAACTTGCGGTACTGGCCTTTGACGAAGCCCTCCGGCCCAGCCACCACCATGCCACCGACGGCATTGGTGCCCATGATGTGGGAGTTGTCGTAGATTTCGATGCGGCGCGGGGTGCGCTCCAGTTTGAATGTCGTGGCAAAACCGTCGAGCAGTCGCGATTGCGAGGCTGTTTCGGCCAGCTTGCGGCCGTGTGCCTCGCGGGCGTTGGCGACGGCGTGCTCGACCAGATCCTTCTTCTCACCACGCTGCGGCACCAGAATGGCAACCTTGTAGCCGGACTTTTCGGTAAGCGCTTCACCAAGCAGATCCTGTTCCTCGACGGTTTCGCAGAGCAGGATCTGCCGCGGACACGGCTTGTCGTCATAGAATTGCGCAAGGAAGGCGCTGAGGACTTCGGCGGATGTAAGCGTTGGGTCGGCCTTCGGAAAATAGGCGCGGTTGCCCCAGTTCTGGCCGGTGCGGAAGAAGAACACCTGGATGCAGGACACACCACCTTCATGATGGATGGCGACAACATCGGCTTCCTCGACCCCGGACGGGTTGATGCCCTGATGGCTCTGCACATGCGACAGCGCTGCCAGCCGGTCGCGGTAAAGGGCAGCCCGCTCGAAATCGAGGTTTTCGGAGGCTTCGCTCATCGCCTTCGCAATCGTCGCCTTCACCGCCTGGCTCTTGCCCGACAGGAAGTCCTTGGCCTCGGTGACCAGCTCGGCATAGTCGGCGTCGCTGACCTCATGCGTGCAGGGGGCGGCGCAGCGCTTGATCTGGTGCAGCAGACAGGGGCGGGTGCGGCTTTCGAAAACGCTGTCGGTACAGGTGCGCAAAAGGAAGGCGCGTTGCAGCGAATTGATGGTGCGGCCGACGGCACCGGCCGAGGCGAATGGACCGAAGAAATCACCCTTGCGGCTGCGCGCACCGCGATGCTTGTACAGCGCCGGTGCCCGGCTGTCTCCGGTCACCAGAATATAAGGAAACGACTTGTCGTCGCGCAAAAGCACGTTGAAGCGCGGCCGCAACCGCTTGATCAGGTTGGCTTCGAGCAGCAGCGCCTCGATCTCGGTGCGCGTCGTGACGAATTCCATATTGGCGGTTTCGCGCACCATCTTGGTCAGACGGTTGGAATGCAGACGCCCCTGTGCATAGTTGCTGACGCGCTTCTTCAGGCTTCTCGCCTTGCCGACATAGAGCACGTCGCCCGCCTCGTTGAACATGCGGTAGACGCCGGGGCTATTGGGCAGGAGCTTGACGAAGGCCTGGATCAGTTCGGCGCCGCGTAAGCCGTCGGGAATGGCGGAGGTTTCCGCCCAGTCGACGATCGCCGCCGGAGCAGCCGTATCCGTCACCTCGATCAGGTCTTCGTCATCGCTGGCATTCTCGTCGTAGAGAATGCCGCCATCCTTGGGCACGCGCCCGTTCATTCCACAATCTCCAAAATATCTGGCGTTTCCCAGGCCAGGTGCTGGCCGCCGTCCAATGCAATCATCTGCCCTGTGATCGACGGTGTGTCGAACAGGAACCGGATCGCCCGGCCGAATTCGTCAAGCTGCGGCCCTCTCTTCAGGATCAGAGCCTGGACCTGGGTGTCGAAATCATCGCTGTTCTGCCGTTCGTTCGGCAGCGTCGGTCCGGGACCGATGCCATTGACGCGGATTGCCGGTGCCAAGGCCTGTGCCATCGTTTTCGTTGCTATCAAAAGAGCCGACTTCGATAACATATAGGAATAAAATCTCGGATTGGGAGCCCAGACACGCTGATCGATGATGTTAACGACCAGCCCGGCATTCTCCTCCGGCAACTGTGCAGCAAAATCGCGGGCCAACAGGGATGGCGCCTTGACGTGCAGGGCGAAATGCCGGTCCCAGATCGTTTCGTCGAATTCCTCGAGGCTGTCCTTCTTGAACAACGAGGCATTGTTGACCAAGAGGCCGATCGGCCCCAGCGCAGCGACGGCTTTTTGCATCAATGTTTGCGTCGAGGCGGTATCGGCAAGATCCGCCATAACAACTGATGCCTTGCCGCCGTTTGCGCGGATCGAGGCTGCAAGTGCCTCCGCATCCGCCAAAGATGTGTTGGCGTGAATAGCCACGGCAAAGCCGTTAGCGGCGAGATCCTCGACGATAGCCTTGCCAATACGTTTGGCACCACCGGTGACCAACGCTGTTTTCAGAGATGTTCTCTGTGTGCCGTGATGCGATTCGTATGTGTGCATATCGCAAGGATATAGGAGGCGGAACGTTATTGCGAAACCGGCCCGGTGCATTCGTTTCGGAAAAATTAATGCAAAGGCGCTAAATTGAATTGTTTCGCGTTGTTATAGTATATATTTCGTTAATATTGTTTTGTGGTTAATAAATACCCTGTGACACTGAAGCAACATCGAATTTTAGCCATGCTTCTGCCTCTAAAATTTCACAATTTGGCTCTTGAGAATCCGCATTTGATTGTCAATTTCTCCATCAACCGGGCGGGGTTAATTAGAAATTTCCCGATGTATCAGTTTGGGACCGCGAGGGTCCGGAACATCGGTTCGTAAAGGAGACTTTAATGCGTACTCTCATCACCACTCTTATGGCATCCGCCGTATCCCTCATCGCCTTCTCCGCTGTTCAGGCAGCCGACGCGATCGACGAAGTTCCGGCTGCTCCGGCTGCTGAATACAACGAACCGGCCGTGAAGAACTGGTCGGGTGCGTATGTCGGTGGTACGGCCAACTGGGCTCGTGGCGAGTTCGGCGCTACGGGTGGCCGCGGTGCTGCCGGCTTTGGCGGTGGTCTCTATGGCGGCTACAACATGCAGAGCGGCAACATCGTTTACGGCGGCGAAGCCGATATCAACTACGGCGACAATGACACCCGGAACTCGGATCGCAAGATGGAGCAGGGCGTCAATGGTTCGGTTCGCGGCCGCGTCGGCTACGACCTGAACCCAGTTCTCGTCTATGGTACGGCCGGTGTTGCTGCGACCAGCGTCAAGGCAACCGGAAACGCCGGCGGCTCGGACAAGAACACGCTGCTCGGCTGGACAGCCGGCGCCGGCGCCGAAGCTTTCGTGACCGACAACGTCACGGCGCGCGTCGAATATCGTTACTCCGACTACGGTTCGAAGGACTTCAGCCTGGGCGGCGGCAAGGTTTCGTCGGGCTACGACGAACACAGCGTCCGCGTCGGTATGGGCGTCAAGTTCTGATCCATCGGAATATGAATGACAAAAAGGCCGGAGCGATCCGGCCTTTTTGCTTTTTAGATGCGTGATTTACGCCAGAATCAGGCCTTGAACTGCGCATAGTCCGGGAAAAACTTCTCGAATTTCTGCGGCCAGTTTTTCAGCTTCGGGCGGCCCTTCTGCCATTCGCCGGCGAAGCGGACTTCGATATAGCGCAGCAATGCGGCGAGCGCGAAATGCCCGGCATGCAGCTTGGCGCCGGTCTTGGGCATATTCGCATTGAGATAATCGAGGCCGCGGCCAGCCTTTTCCCACTGCCGGTCGATCCAGGGCTGATGGATCTTTTCCGGCGGATGGAAGCGTTTTTCGTAGACAATCGCCAACAGGCAATCGCAGATGCCGTCGCACAAGGCCTCCAGCATTTCCACGTCGGTCCGTTTTTCGGCGTTGCGCGGATAGAGCTTGCCCTTTGTCTCGCGGTCGATGAAATGCATGATCGCCCGGCTGTCGTAGATCGCCTTGCCCTCTGTCGTCACCAGCGTCGGGATCTTGCCGAGCGGATTGCTGGCGATCAGGTCCTGCGGGTTGCCATTGGTGTCGGTCAAAACGTTTTCAGCGGAGATGCCGGCATAACGGGCAGCCATGCGCACCTTGTTGGAATAGGGCGAAGTGGGGGAGTAGAAGATCTTCATGCGGCTTTCTTTCGTTGCATGGTCAATTCTGTCAGGTGACCTAAACCGTGTCGCGATCTTTCAGATGCGCTCGCACGCTTCAGGTCTTTTTTTTACGCATGTCGCTTGCGCAAAACCGCTGCACACTTTTGCGCGACATGCATTAGGGTGTGGCCGGCAGGCTGAGGCTTTTCACCTTACAGCCGGCGCGATCGATCTCGCCGCAGGCGCGGAAACTGAGATCCTTGTTGAAGCAGATGCGAACTTCATCGACTCGGCCAGACGCACAGGTGACGGCGAGCGCCTCGTTGCGCAGGCCCGGATTGGCTGATGTCAGCGCGGTTTCAATCTCTGCGGCATTTGTTTTTGTCGTTGAGCCCACGGATTGCAAGGCCGGCGGCATCGTCACTTTGTCGCGGGCAGCGCGCAGGACGGTAAAATAGTCCTTCTGGCTCAGCCCTGAGCAGGCGCCGTGCTTTCGCCATTCATGGCCGATCAGGCCCATTGACGGCATGATATCGAACAGGGTTCGCCCCAGTGCGTCCGGCACCCGGTCAGGATCGCGCGACCGGCAGAATTCCGGATAACCGCGTTCATTCTGTGGCCAAAGCCCATGGACGATGAAGCCGTGATTGTTGTCCGGATCGCATTGCATCGAGCGCCCCGACGGGTCGTTTTCCAGGCACCAGCTCGGCGACCAGGAGAGTGAAAGCACATAGAAATCGAAGCCGCTGCCCATAGGGACGGTTTTCGCTGCCTTCTGCGTGCCGGTGGCCGGCGTGTTGATGATAGGCGTGTTGGCGGAGCTGCTTGAGGCAGGGGCGCCATTCTCCGTCTGTTTCTTCTCTCCGCTTTCGCCGCTGCAAGCGACAAGCGCCAGCAGCCCGAAGAGGACCACGATCCTGAAACCAAAATTTGAAGTCAAAGATCTCACCGCAACGAAGCGCATTGCGCGCCGTAGATATACCAGGGATCGAGCCCGCTCACGCAGAATTCGACATTCGAACCGATGCCGGCGAAACCCCAATTGCGCTCGATAAGGTACCAGAGCGGCCGTCTCTCACCATCGGTGGTGGTGGCCGTTGCTTGGCAATATTCGCGCTCGACCAGATGGGTTTCATCGCGTGGCTCAAGCCGTTTCTGGTAGGTGTTACCGATATCGGCGATGGCGATATCGGTTTTCAGGTAATGGGTTGCCTTGGAGCCGAAATTCGACGCGATGAAACCGAGCACGGCGGGGCTGCTGCAAGCGCCGGCAGCGTGGCTCGCACCGTTGTCGAGATAGTCGGCCGCCGTCACCGGGCTACAGGCGGCGGCAAGGGAGAAAAGAACAGCTGGGACAAACATTCGAGGCATGATCGTCTCCCTTGATCCATTCAGTCGGTGTCCTGCCAGATTGCGTCTCTTGCAGGCATACCGTCAAGTCCCGTTCAATCCTGCTCTTGTTCAATCTTCCTCGGGCACTTCCTCGCCGCGCAGCCAGAAGGCACGGGCGGAGGCATGACGATCCTGCTTCAGCCGGTCCTTCAGGAACGGCAGCAGGATGTCGAGCTCGCCCTTCAGCGTGAAGGGCGGATTGACAATGATCAGGCCGGAGCCCGAGAGGCCGGTCGTATCCCGGTCGCTGCGCACTGAGAGCTCGGCGCAGAGCATTTTGGGGATATTCAGGGCTTGCAGAGCTGCGTGAAACTCAGCGATCGGTGCGCCCTGCTTCAGCGGATACCAGAGGCAGAACGTGCCGCCGGAAAAGCGGCGGTACGCCTTGTGCAGGCCATCAGCCAGCCGCTCGTATTCGCCCGCAATCTCGAAGGGCGGATCGACCAGCACGATGCCGCGCTTTTCTTTCGGCGGCAGATGCGCGCCAAGCGCCAGCCAGCCGTCGAGTTCGGTGATCCGGCTCTGGAAATCGCCATCGAACAGCCGGTGCAGCGTCTCGTAATCGTCAGGATGCAGTTCCATCGCCGACAGCCGGTCCTGCGGCCGCATCAGCATCCGGGTCAGTTTCGGCGAGCCAGGATAGAGCGTCAGCCCGCCGTCCGGATTGAGATCGCGCACGGCGGTGAGGTAGGGCTCGAGGATTGCCTTTGCCTTGGCCGGAATGTCGGTGTCGAGAATGCGGCCGATACCGTCAACCCATTCGCCGGTTTTCTGCGCTTCTTCGCTCGACAGATCGTAGAGGCCGATACCGGCATGGGTATCGAGCACGCGAAACGCCTTGTCCTTCTGCGCCATGTAGACGATCAGCCGGGCCAGAACCGCGTGCTTGAGGACGTCGGCGAAGTTTCCGGCGTGGTAGATGTGACGGTAATTCATTCGCGTCCCTTACGTCCTGATGAAATGTTTGAATGTATGGCGAAGGGGACTGTGAGACCCTTTCGCGATGCAATATAGAAAAGCCATGAACGTTGCGACCCCTATAAAACCAGAAAAGCTCGTCGGCCACACTGTCTGTCCGCACGACTGTCCCTCCGCCTGTGCGCTGGAGGTTGATGTCACGCCCGAGGGCCGGATCGGCCGGGTGCGCGGTGCCAGCGCCAATACTTACACCGCCGGCGTCATCTGCGCCAAGGTTGCCCGCTATTCCGAGCGCATCTATCACCCCGGGCGCCTGATGGTGCCGCAACGCCGCAAGGGCGCGAAAGGCGAGGGGAACTGGCAGGAACTGTCGTGGGAGGATGCGCTGGACGAGATCGCCGGCGCTTTCGTCAAGGCCGAGCAGGCGCACGGCTCCGAAGCGATCTGGCCCTATTTCTATGCCGGCACGATGGGACAGGTGCAGCGGGATTCGATCGATCGCCTGCGTCATGCCAAGCGCTATTCCGGCTTCTTCGGCTCGATCTGCACCAATCTGGCCTGGACCGGGCTGGCGATGGCGATCGGTTCCCTGCGTGGTCCCGATCCGCGCGAGATGGCAAAGTCCGATTGCGTGGTGATCTGGGGCACAAATGCGGTCTCGACGCAGGTCAATGTCATGACCCATGCGATCAAGGCCCGCAAGGAACGCGGCGCAAAGATCGTCGTTATCGATATCTACGACAACCCGACCATCAAGCAGGCCGATATGGGGTTGGTGCTGAAGCCCGGCACCGACGCGGCCCTTGCCTGTGCCGTCATGCACATTGCCTTCCGCGATGGTTATGCCGACCGCGACTATCTGGCAAAATATGCCGATGATCCGGCGGGACTGGAAGAGCATCTGAGGACCCGGACGCCGGAATGGGCCGCTGCCATCACCGGTCTGCCGGTGGAGGAGATCGAGGCCTTCGGCAAGCTCGTCGGGACAACGCCGAAAACCTACTTCCGCCTCGGCTACGGCTTTACCCGCCAGCGCAATGGTGCTGTTGCGATCCATGCCGCCGCTTCGGTGCCAACCGTGCTTGGTTCCTGGCAGTACGAGGGCGGCGGGGCGTTCCACACCAACAACGATATTTTCAAGTTCGACAAGCGCGAACTGGTCGGATCGGCAATGCTCGATCCGGATATTCGTATGCTCGACCAGTCGCAAATAGGCCGGGTGCTGACCGGCGATGCAGAAGCGCTGCGCCATCGCGGTCCGGTGACGGCGATGCTGATCCAGAACACCAACCCGGCCAACGTCGCACCGGAACAGCGGCTGGTGAAGCGCGGTTTTATGCGCGATGATCTTTTCGTTGCGGTGCACGAGCAGTTCATGACCGATACCGCCAAGGTCGCCGATATCGTGCTGCCGGCGACGATGTTCCTCGAGCATGACGATCTCTATCGCGGCGGCGGCCATCAGCACATCCTGCTCGGCCCAAAGGTTGTCGAACCACCATCAACGGTGCGCACCAATCTGTTCGTCATCGAGGAATTGGCCAAGCGGCTGGGTGTCGCCGGCAAACCCGGTTTTGGTTTGAGCGAGCGCCAGCATATCGACCGCATTCTCGTCAATCACGGCACGGATTTCGACAACCTGAAGCGCGACAAGTGGCTGGATATCCAGCCGGACTTCGACACCGCGCACTTCGTCGGTGGCTTTGGTCATCCGGATGGAAAGTTCCGCTTCAAGGCGGACTGGACCGGCACGCCGGCACCGAACAAGCCGCCAAAGGTGCTCGGCGCTTTCGGTCCGCATGCGCTGCTGCCGGAGTTTCCCGATCATGTCGATCTGATCGAGGTGGCAACGGCGACACATCCGTTCCGTCTGGCGACATCGCCGGCCCGGTCCTTCCTCAATTCAACTTTCGCCGAAACGCCATCCTCGATCCAGAAGGAAGTCCGCCCTGAGGTGATGATCCACGCGCAGGACGCCGAAGCGCTTGGCATTGCCGATGGCGATATCGTTCGAATCGGCAATGAGCGCGGCGAGATCCGCCTTCATGGCAAACTCGGTGGCGGCGCGCGGCGTGGCGTCGTCATTGCCGAGGGATTATGGCCGAACGACGCACATCTGGACGGCGAGGGCATCAACGTGCTGACCGGCGCCGATGCGGCAGCACCCTATGGCGGAGCGGCCTTTCACGACAATCGCGTATGGATGCGCAAGGATTAGCAGTTCATGACGAAATTCAATGACGCCAAGGTCGACATCCTCAAAGACGAGACACTGTCGAAAAACTGGTACCACCTGCGCAATATCACCTTCGACTATACCGGCTCCAACGGTCTGACCAAGACGCTGAAACGCGAGGTCTATGACCGCGGCAATGGTGCCACCATCCTGCTCTATGATCCCAAGCGCGACAGCGTCATCCTGGTGCGCCAGTTCCGCATCCCGACCTATCTCAACGGCCATTCCGGCTGGCTTCTGGAAACACCGGCCGGCTTGCTCGACGGCGATCATCCGGCAGAGGCGATCAAGCGCGAGGTGATGGAGGAAACCGGCTATCTGGTGACGGATGTCCGCCCGCTCTTTCACGCCTTCATGTCGCCAGGTGCGGTAACGGAGACGGTTCACTTCTTCGCCGCGATCATCGATGTAACAGTTCGCGCCGAAGACGGCGGCGGTGCCGCGCATGAGGACGAGGATATCGAGGTGTTGGAGGTCCCGCTCACTGACGCGATGGCGATGATCGAAAGCGGCGAAATCTGCGACGGCAAGACCATCATGCTGCTGCAATGGGCGATGCTGAATAGGGAAAAGCTGGCAGCGGGGTGAACTATGCGGAGAAGAGCTGAACCGCTTCTGCGGCGGCGGCTTGCCGAAGCTTTTTATCAAGCGTGGCGAGCGGGATACCTTCGGTGATCGCAAGCGCGAGGTAAGCAGCATCATACGCTGAAAGTTGGTGCACGCGCGCGAGGCCGACAACGAGAGCGTCGTCGCCGGAATCGGTAATGGCGATTGGCAAGTGATGCAACCGAATGAGGGATGCCAAGACAAGATCATTGCTGATCCGTTTGCGGCGTTCTGCCATCAACAGTACACTGCGAATTTCGTGCCGCAGAAGATCGGGCGCACACGCAGTTTTGCGAAGTAGTGCGTCCATGACGGCGTCAGCGACGTCGCTATCCTCATCCGGCAGAAACCACACAGCGGCGACCGAGGCATCAACGACGAAATCGGGCTTCATTTACGACCTTCGTCCCGCCACTGTAAAATCTCTTCAAGCGAGACCGGTTTGCTTTTCGCGCGGTCTCGCCGGATCAAGCGGAAGAGATTTGCACGGCGCTCCTCATCATCGATTGGCACGAGCCGTGCCACCGGCGTGTCGCCTCTCGAGATAATGATTTCTTCGCCCAACTCCACCTTCGTAAGCAATTCCGACAAATGCGTTTTGGCTTCAGCGACCTTTACAGTTCTGGTCATCGCCTGATCTCCGCTGGTATGCAGACGTATCTTAACGGAAGGTATCGCAGTTGGTCAACCGGTTGGTCATGCCTGCCCAACCGCTCAGAATGCGGCGGACACAACCCCATCATCTAGCATCCGTATCGTGCCCTCGGCAACAAGCCGCAGCGCAGCCGGATAAGACTTGTGCTCTTCAACCAACACTCGCGCGGCGAGGCTATCCACCGTATCGTCAGGCAAAACCGGCACTCGTGCCTGCAGAATGACCGGACCCTCGTCCATGCCCTCGGTGACAAAATGCACGGTGCAACCTGCCTCGGTCATTCCGGCGTCGATGGCGCGCTGATGGGTGTGCAGGCCTGGAAAGAGGGGCAGCAGCGAAGGGTGGATATTGATGATCCGGCCTTCATAGGCGTTGATGAAGGTGGCGGTCAGCAGCCGCATATAGCCGGCGAGGCAGATGATATCGGGAGAAAGGCTTTTCAGCGCCGAGAGGATTGCTGCCTCGTGGGCGTCCTTGCTGTCGAAATCCTTGCGGACGAACGAGAAGGTTGCGATGCCGAGGGCGGCTGCCTTGGCAAGCCCGCCCGCATCCGCCTTGTCGGAGATGACGGCGACGATCTCGGCCGGGTAATCGGCGTCAGCAGTGGCCTTGACCAGCGCCAGCATGTTGGAGCCGCCGCCGGAAATGAACACTACGACCCGCTTGCGGGCCGCTTTCGACGTGTCATTCATAGAGCGAGCGTGCCCTTGTAGATCGTGCCGGCAGCGCCTTCTTCGCGCGCAACCATGCGGCCGAGCGCAAAGACGGTCTCGCCTTCAGCCTTCAGCACAGAGGTAACCGTGTCGGCGTCTTCGGCGGCCACGACGACGATCATGCCGACGCCGCAGTTGAAGGTGCGCAGCATTTCGTTTTGAGCGACGCCGCCCGTCTTGGCCAGCCACGAGAACACGGCCGGCGCCTGGATGGCTGCGAGATCGATTTCAGCGGCGAGATGCTTTGGCAGCACCCGCGGAATGTTTTCCGGAAAACCACCGCCGGTGATGTGGGCCAGCGCCTTGAGCTTGCCGGTCTCGCGGATCGCCTTGAGCAGCGGCTTTACGTAGATGCGTGTCGGCGTCATCAGGACGTCGGCAAGGGTACCTTCGCCGAATGGGGCAGGGGCATCCCAGGCAAGGCCCGAGAGCGAAACGATCTTGCGCACCAGCGAATAACCGTTGGAATGCACGCCGGAGGAGGCAAGACCGAGAATGACGTCGCCTTCGGCGATATCGCCGGCCGGCAGCAGCTGGCCGCGTTCGGCAGCACCAACCGCAAAGCCTGCGAGGTCGTAATCACCACCGGCATACATGCCCGGCATTTCGGCGGTTTCGCCGCCAATCAGTGCGCAGCCTGCCTCGCGGCAACCGGCTGCAATGCCGCCAACGATCGCAGCACCCTGGTCGGGGTCGAGCTTGCCGGTGGCAAAGTAGTCGAGGAAGAACAGTGGCTCGGCGCCCTGAACGACGAGGTCGTTGACGCACATGGCAACGAGGTCGATACCAACAGTATCGTGCTTGTTGGCGTCGATGGCGATCTTCAGCTTGGTACCGACGCCATCATTGGCAGCCACCAGGACCGGATCCTTGAAACCTGCCGCCTTCAGGTCGAACAGGCCGCCGAAACCGCCGATCTCGCCGTCAGCGCCGGGGCGCCGGGTCGAGCGCACATGCGGCTTGATCTTTTCCACCAAAAGGTTTCCGGCGTCGATATCCACACCTGCATCACTGTAGGTCAGACCGTTCTTTCCAGGCTCGCTCATGGCTTGATCTCCGCCGGCTCGTCATATTTGGATTGCGATTGGCATGGTGGTGCCGCAAGTGCAAGCATATTGCCCCCGTTACTCCCGCTTTTTTGATGTTTTGTCCGCCATGACAGGCCCATTTGCGCCATAGGCTTGACCATCGTCGGTGCCACATCCTATCTCCAGCTATGGAAGCAGCGCCCGGCAGCGCCTGCGGCAAGACATCGGAACAGCGGCATGGTCAACAAATTAAGCGGCAGCGGGCTGCAGCGTCAGATCATTTTCTGGCTGCTTTTTCTCGCCGCGTTCATCGCTTTTCTCATGGTGTTCTCGACCATTCTCCTGCCGTTCATCGCCGGCATGGCGCTCGCCTACTTCCTCGATCCCGTCGCCGACCGGCTGGAGAAAATTGGCCTCAGCCGGCTGATGGCGACCATCGTCATCCTGATCGGCTTCATCGTCGTCTTCGCATTGTCGCTGGTGGTGATCATCCCGATCGTTTTCACGCAGGCAGCCGACTTCATCCAGAAGATGCCTGGCTATGTCTCGATGCTGCAGACATTCCTGACCAGCCCGGATGCCGCCTGGCTGCCCGACTGGATTTCCGGGCAGATGGATACGATCAAGCAGAACTCCGCCAAGCTGCTCGAACAGGGCGCGGGTTTCCTCGGCACGCTATTCCAGCAATTGTGGAATTCGGGTGTGGCCCTTCTCGACATCATCTCTCTGTTCGTGATCACGCCTGTGGTGGCGTTCTATCTGCTGCTCGACTGGGACCGGATGGTTGAAAGGGTTGATAGCTGGATCCCGCGCGACCACGTAGCCACCGTCAGACAGATTTCACGCGACATGAATGCGACGATCGCCGGATTCGTGCGCGGCCAGGGCTCGCTCTGCATCATTCTCGGCTTGTTTTACGGCATCTCGCTGACCTTTGCCGGATTGAATTTCGGCCTGCTGATCGGCCTGTTTGCCGGCATGATCAGCTTCATTCCCTATGTCGGCTCAATGGTCGGGCTGGTGCTGGCTGTCGGCGTCGCGCTTGTGCAGTTCTGGCCGGAGTACCTGAATATTATCATTGTTGCGGCGATCTTCTTTGCCGGGCAGTTCCTGGAGGGTAATATCCTTCAGCCGCGGCTGGTCGGCAAAAGTGTCGGCCTGCATCCGGTCTGGCTGATGTTCGCACTGCTCGCCTTCGGCGCGCTGTTCGGTTTCGTCGGTCTGCTGGTGGCCGTGCCGTGTGCCGCCGCCATCGGCGTTCTCGTGCGGTTTGGCATCGGCCGCTATCTCGACAGTGCGCTCTACCACGGCCACCGTCATATCCTGACGATCGAGCCGGAACACAAAAGTCCCAAGCTTCCAGAGTAACGCGTATGGTCCGCAAGTTCGAACAATTGCCGCTCGTTTTCGAGCACGAACCGCAGACGGGTCGTGACGATCTTCTCGTGTCCGAACGCCTGAAGGCGGCCGTCACGATCATCGACAGCTGGCCGCGCTGGCCGTCGCCGGTGGTGATCCTTGCCGGTCCTGTCGGATCGGGAAAATCGCATCTCGCGGCGATCTGGCGCGAAACCAGCGAAGCCGTGTCCATTCATCCAAAGGCTGACAGCAATGCTGCGGAGATCGCGGCGGCAGGCCCGGTCCTGTTCGAGGATGCCGACCGTCAGGGCTTTGACGACCGGGCATTGTTCCACGTTATCAATAGCGTTCGCGAAAATGGTACCAGCCTGTTGATCACCAGCCGGCTATGGCCGATGTCATGGCCGGTCGAACTGCCAGACCTGCGCTCGCGCCTGAAGGCCGCCACCGTGGTCGAGATCGGCGAGCCGGATGACGAGCTTCTGGCGCAGGTTCTGGTCAAGCTGCTGGCAGACCGCCAGCTTGCCGTCGATGACCGGCTGATCGGCTATATCGTCGCCCGCATGGAGCGGTCGCTGGAATCCGCTCAGACGATCGTCGAGAGGCTGGATCACCTGGCCCTTGCCCGTGGCACGCGCATCAATCGGGCGTTGGCGCTGGAAGTGCTCAACACCCTTGGAAAGACACGCGAAATCGATTGACTGTCATAGTTAGGTCGTCAAACTGCGCTAGCTGCTTCGAGAAAAGCAAAAGGCGGACCGGGGACATGGACACTGTGACATCTGCAACGACTGCAAACGCGCCGGTGGCCGACGAAATCGACCTGATGAACAGCCCTGAGCGATTCATCAATCGCGAGTTCTCCTGGCTCCAGTTCAACCGCCGCGTCCTTGAGGAAACCCTAAACACCGCGCATCCGCTGCTGGAGCGTGTGCGTTTCCTGTCGATTTCAGCTGCCAATCTCGACGAGTTCTTCATGGTCCGCGTTGCCGGTCTCGAAGGCCAGGTTCGTCAGGGTGTTGTCGTCCGCAGCCCGGATGGTAAGACGCCGGCCGAGCAGCTGGAAGATATCCTCAAGGAAATCGACAACCTGCAGATGGAGCAGCAGGCATCGCTCGCCGTGCTGCAGCAGTATCTTGCCAAGGAAGATATTCTGATCGTCCGCCCGATCTCACTGTCGGCGCAGGATCGGGGCTGGCTTGCCAACGAATTTGAACAGGCGATCTTTCCGGTGCTGACGCCTTTGTCGATCGATCCCGCCCATCCGTTTCCGTTCATTCCGAATCTTGGCTTCACAATGGGGTTGCAGCTGGTGAGCACGCGCGGGCGCGAACCGATGACGGCACTGTTGCGTCTGCCTGTGGCGCTTGACCGGTTCATCCGGCTTCCCGATTCCAAGTCGGTGATCCGTTACATCACGCTGGAGGATGCCGTTGGCCTATTCATCGAACGGTTGTTCCCGGGCTATGAGGTCAAGGGCTCCGGCACCTTCCGTATCATTCGCGACAGCGATATCGAAGTCGAGGAAGAGGCTGAAGATCTTGTGCAATTCTATGAGACGGCCCTGAAGCGCCGCCGGCGCGGTTCGGTGATCCGCATTGAGATCGATTCTGAAATGCCGCTCGAACTGCGCCAGTTCGTAGTCGGTGAACTCAATGTCCCGGGAAACCGGGTTGCGGTGCTGCCGGGTCTGCTGGCGCTCAATACACTCTCCGAGATCACAAAGGCGCCGCGCGAGGATTTGCGCTTCGAGCCGTACAATGCGCGATTTCCCGAACGCGTCCGCGAACACGCCGGAGACTGCCTCGCCGCCATCCGCGAAAAGGACATGGTCGTCCACCACCCCTACGAGAGCTTCGACGTGGTGGTCCAGTTTCTGCTCCAGGCTGCGCGCGACCCTGACGTTCTTGCGATAAAACAGACGCTGTACCGTACCTCCAACGACAGCCCGATCGTGCGCGCGCTTATCGATGCGGCCGAAGCCGGCAAATCGGTGACGGCGCTGGTGGAACTCAAGGCGCGCTTCGATGAAGAGGCCAATATCCGCTGGGCGCGCGATCTGGAACGCGCCGGCGTGCAGGTCGTGTTCGGCTTCATCGAACTGAAGACCCATGCGAAGATGTCGATGGTCGTGCGGCGCGAAGAGGGCAAGCTTCGCACTTACTGTCACCTCGGTACCGGCAATTATCATCCGGTCACCGCGAAGATCTACACCGACCTGTCGTTCTTCACCTGCAATCCGAAGATTGCCCATGACATGGCCAATATCTTCAATTTCATCACCGGCTATGGCGAGCCCGAGGCGGGCATGAAACTGGCGATATCGCCGCACACGCTGCGCCCGCGCATCCTGCAGCATATCGGTGAGGAAATCGCCCATGCGGAGGCCGGCCGTCCGGCATCGATCTGGATGAAGATGAATTCTCTGGTTGATCCGGAAATCATCGATGCGCTGTATCGTGCCAGCCGCGCCGGCGTGCAGATTGATCTTGTGGTGCGCGGCATCTGCTGCCTGCGGCCGCAGGTTCCGGGACTATCCGACAAGATTCGCGTCAAATCGATCGTCGGGCGCTTCCTTGAGCATTCGCGTATCTTCTGTTTCGGCAATGGCTATGGGCTTCCCTCCGAGCACGCGCTCGTTTATATCGGATCGGCGGACATGATGCCGCGCAATCTGGACCGGCGGGTGGAGACCCTTGTGCCTCTCATCAACCGGACTGTGCATGAACAGGTGCTGTCGCAGATCATGCTGGGTAATCTCATCGATAACCAGCAGAGCTACGAGATCCTTCCTGATGGAACGTCGCGGCGCATGGAAGTCGCCAAGGATTCCGAACCGTTCAATGCGCAGGTCTACTTCATGACCAATCCCAGCCTGTCCGGGCGGGGCGAGGCCTTGAAGTCCAGCACGCCGAAGGTAATTGCCGGCTGGGATAGCGGCCGCAGAAGATAAAACTGGAATTGCATGGTAGAGTCTGAAGCCCAGGGGCGTTTGCCTGGAATTGCCCCTGTCTCCGTCGTGGACATTGGGTCGAACTCGATTCGACTGGTGATCTATGAGGGGCTGAGCCGGTCTCCGGCCATTTTGTTCAATGAAAAGGTCATGTGCGGCCTCGGCAAGGGCATCGATGCGACCGGCCGGATGGACGCCGAGAGCGTCGAGCGGGCGCTAAAGGCACTACACCGGTTCCGGGCGCTGTCGACCCAGGCGCGCGCCTCGACGGTTTTTGTGCTGGCGACAGCGGCGGCGCGCGATGCCTCGAACGGCCCCGATTTCATCCGCCGCGCCGAAATCATCCTCGGTCAGAAAGTCCGCGTGCTGACCGGCGAAGAGGAAGCCTATTTCTCCGCGCTCGGCATCATCAGCGGCTATCATGATCCCGACGGTGTCGTCGGAGACTTCGGTGGTGGTTCACTGGAACTCGTCGATGTCGTCGGCCCCAAGGTCGGCAAGGGCATAACCCTGCCGCTTGGCGGTATCCGCCTGTCGGAACATGCCGAAGGGTCGGTCGTCAAGGCTCGCAGCCATGTGCGCCGCTACCTGAAGGGCGCGCAGGTCCTGCAAAACGCCAGCGGCCGTACCTTCTACGCGGTGGGTGGTACCTGGCGCTCGATCGCCAAGCTGCATATGGAACTGCGCAACTATCCGCTGCACATGATGCAGGGCTACGAAATCTCCTTTGACGAGGCCATGGCCTTCCTGCCGGAAGTGATCGAGCCGAAAGACGTCAAATCGCCGGCTTACGCACATATTTCGAAGAGCCGGCGTGCCCTCCTGCCGTTCGGTGCCGTCGCCTTGCAGGAAGTCATCGCGCAGATGAGGCCGTCGATGATCTCGTTCTCGGCGCTCGGCGTTCGAGAAGGCTATCTGTATTCGCTGCTCTCGGACACCGTGCGCGCCCACGATCCGCTGCTGGCCGCTGCCCGCGAAATCGCCATCCTGCGTGCGCGCTCACCCGAGCATGCCCGCGAGCTTGCCGACTGGAGCGGCAAGGTGGTGCCGCATTTCGGCATCACCGAAACCGAGGAAGAGGGGCGCTACCGTCAGGCAGCCTGCCTGCTTGCCGATATCAGCTGGCGCGCGCATCCGGATTATCGTGGCCTGCAGGCGCTCAACATCATCGCCCACAGCACGTTTTCCGGCATCACCCATGCCGGCCGCGCCTATATCGCCCTTGCTAATTACTATCGCTTCGAAGGCCTGAATGACGACGGCGCCACGGAGCCGCTGGCAGCGATCGCCACTCCGCGGATGCTGGAGCTCGCCAAGCTTCTCGGCGGTCTTCTGAGGGTGGTTTATCTGTTGTCGGCATCCATGCCCGGCGTTGCGCGCAATTTGGATATCCGGCCATCGGCATCGCCAGACCTCGATCTCGAGTTCATCGTTCCATCCGCCTATTCGGAATTCGCCGGCGAGCGGCTCGACGGCCGCTTGCAGCAACTTGCCAAGCTGACGGGCAAGCGGATTGCCTTCCGGTTCGAGTAAGTGGCGATGCAGGTCTGAGAGTAAGACGCGCCTAGGCCCAGCGAAATCCATCAGAAACAACGAAGGCCCCGCAACTGGGTTGCAGGGCCTTCGTTTGTTTGTTGCGCTGAGCTTACTTGGCGTTCAGGAATTCGCCGACTTCGAGCAGGACGAATTCGTTGTCGTCGGCCTTGTCGAGCGAGCGGCCAGCAGAGAACGGCAGGTTGTTGTCGTTGCCGACGATGATGTGGGTGTCATCGACGCGATCGACGTTCTCGATGGTGACGAAAGGCATATCGTAGAAGCCTTCGCCGCCGCCCTGGCGCCTCTTGTTATCGGGATCGGCGATCTTCAGGAGATCGATATAGCCGATCTTGCGCACGGCCTTGCCGGCGTTCTCGTCGGTCATCTCAATCTTGTAGATACGCTTCACCTTGGAGCCGACGGCAAAGCAATCCGCTGCCGGTGCCTTCGGATCAGCACAGGCCTTGTCGACCGTGCCCGCACCATTGTCGCGCTCGATTACCAGAGCGGTCTTGTCGTCCAGCATGTTGAAGTCACCGATGGCTTCGCCACCTTCTGCGAGCGGATAGAGCCAGCTACGGCCGGTCCAGGCCTTGGATGCGACATCGAGTTCGATGATGCGAAGTGCCGGCCGGCCTTCGGCCTGTTCGACAGTTTCCGCATCTGTCCAGAGCGGGCCTTCGAGCATGCCGTAGAGCTTGGTGCCATCCTTCGACATGGCAAGACCTTCGTAACCGCCGGAACGCTTGACGTTGAGCGCAGGCATTGGCTTGGACGGATCAGCCTGAACGGTGAGTGTCGGGTTGTCGGGCGACATCACCGGCTTGTCGTTGACGGTGGTCGGGATGACGTCGGTCAGCTTGCCGTCGAGATCGAATTTCAGGATGTAGGGACCGAATTCCTCGCCAACCCAGAAACCATCGGCAACAGGCTGGATCGATTCGACGTCGAAATCGGCGCCGGTGAGGTAGCGCGTCGCAGCGCCTTCCATGACGATCGGGAAGGGGGCCTTCTTGTCGGGATCGGAAAGGAACAACGTTTTAACCGCTTCGACCTTGCCGCCGTCCCAGTCGATCTTGAGATTGTGCAGCATCAGCATGGTGTCGGACGAATTCAGCTTCGAGCCGAAACCATTGTCCGACATGCTCCAGAACGTGCCATCCGGCATGGTCTTGATGCCGGAAAAGCCCTGCATCGGCTGGCCGTCGAACGGCAGCGAGAGGCCCGTGAGGCGAACGCCGTCCTTGCCGGGAACGGTGCCCAGCGATTCGGTGCGCTTGCGATCCGGGGTCGTGAACTTGCCCGAGGTCTTCAGGTAGTCGGCAGCGTCTGCAGGCGCCGCGATGATCGTGTTGGCTGGCAGGATGGCGTGGGCGGCAAGCTTGGCCGGGAAGACCGTGTCTTCAGCAAGAGCGGCCGATGTCATCAGAAGGCTGAAAGCCATGGAAGCGAAAAGAGCGTTTTTCATGATGTCCCCATTGAGCGGTTGGTCGAGGTGTTCCGCTTAGCAGGGCATTGATGTCGGCGACTTGACGGCTGGATGAAGCTTTGGTGACGGCTGAAAGAACAGGCGGTTTATTCGGCCGGGATCAATGCCCCGTTCATTCTGCCCATGTCGGCGATGAAGTCGAGGTCCATTATCGTTGGCATCCTTATTTCAGCCAAAAGGTTTCCATTCGCCGCGTTGAAGAACGAGCGACAGGTCGGTTTCTTAAGGTTTTGGGGCCCTCAGGTGTCGTGGTCTCGATTTCGGAATGGATGATTGATCCTGTGGTGTGCGGCGGCATGACCATGGGTCTTGCACGCGTCGATCTTGCAACGCTGGTCGAGTTGAAGAGGCTGGTCACCAGCGCCGACAAGCCTGCACTCTTCCTGGGTGGACGTAGAATCAC
>NZ_JAWQUM010000017.1:0-111572 GCF_033447125.1 Rhizobium sp. PL01
TGTGCGTGCCGATCCTGGAGCGGCATAAATAGATCTCAGCAGGCGCTAAGCTGTTGGTCTTCCCGAAGCTGGTCGGGGTTGCGCAGGGGAGACCAACAGCGCTTGGTCGGTTATCTCTGACTGATTGACAGAATCGTAGATTCTGGCAATCGGTCAACCAAGCCTACAGTCATTGATTGAAGATCATCGAAAAAGATTCATTCGGTCGCGGGCGTCGTGGCAAAATCCTAACCGGTTCGCAATGAGTAAGAATTGCACAGGAACTATTGTTCAAAGCTGGCGCGTAGCGCTGTTGTCTAGTCGCAAGGTGATCGTGCGACGGGATGCTCATTTAACGTTGTGCCTCTAAATGAAAAAGACGATCCTTCAAACATAAGCCAGGGTTTACGTTTGAAGGTGTCCCACAAAACAGCCGTTCCAGTCTGAATGAGCTTTAAGAAGCGGGAGCGTGAAGATGGTCCACAGGTTGTAACGTCGACAACAGCGCGTTCGTGCGGCTTGCGCTTTCTAATATATACGCCTTAAACCCAGAAATGATCTGCTCCACCGCCTCGTCCGGGTCGGCGTTGCTTGCATCCGCTGCCGATAAAAGTAAGCGACTTTCAAGTCGTGTCCAACCCGCGGTCAGTTTTTTCGATTTTCTTATTGCACCTAAAGCATTTAGGATCGAATCCCTCTCTTTCCCACCACCCCGGCCCATATAGAGATAACCACTGACTCCGTTGGATTCGAACTTCAGTTCGTACAATAAAAGTCTGTTTGTAGGGGTCCATTCGTGCGCCGTAAGCATTCCGGGTATAGTGTCCCATTCCACAATAGCAAATCGCGTAATGCGGCTTGTGTCGTGATCCCGTTGGAGGGTTAGAGGCGACTGTCTATTTGCGGTTTCAGGGATTTCATGCACCCGGTCTAATAAGGCGCGATGTATAGGTCCCCAAATGTCGGGCTGATGGCTTATGAGGAACGTGAGAGCCTGCTCATGGCGTGACCAAATAGCATTGGCAAGCTGAACCAGATCGCGGTTTTCCATGTGGTGTCTTTCTGCCATCGCGCAATAAGCGCTCAACATCTGGTGGGGGAGGGTAGCTTGATTTAGCTCGGGTTGAGAAATATAGCCTTTAAAGGCTTCGATAACGAGAGACAAAGGCATTGGTAACCACTGCAGGTCATCAGGCATTTCATCGTGCTTCGTCAGAAAAATGAATATTTTCCGCCAAGCAATATCGGGCCATTGCTCGTGAACAACACGTCGGTAGCCAGTCAGTTGACCCTTTGATTGCGATGCATCGATCTTTAACTCGACGGCAACCACCAGTTTCGACGTTGGCGCTATCAGGAGGAGATCGATATTTCTCCACTCGCGTCGAACCTCGACAACTTCCATATCCATGAGGTGGATGTCCAGGGGGGTGAGACCAGCCGAAAGACCCTTCTCATGGCCGATGCGCATTGCAGACATTAAAAATGTCCTCAACAGAGCACCCTTAAATCCATGAGGCCTATTTGGGTTCAAAATATACGATAAGAAATTTGAATGACGGATTTCGGCGCTGACCATTCCTACCGCTTCAAACGGACAGAATATATCCAGCGACTTTTCCAAATTTTGAAAGTCGGCGTCCTCCATGATCAATTCGCTGATGCGCAGAGGAATATCGTCCAAGTGAAACACCTTTAAACAGACCGGATAAGCCACTTTGCAGTTATTTCACGGCCTGTCAGTTTCCATCACAGACTCCTCGGGCTTCTCCCTGTCTTTTTTAAACGTACGTCAGCATCTCCTTTCTATGTTGACCTCATTGACGGGAGGTGAGGAAGGTAGGAACCGCGAAGCATCGCAAAAAGCGCTCAAAGGAGGCCGATGGACTACGTCGCTTATTACCGAGTATCGACCAAAAGACAGGGGCGATCCGGACTGGGGTTGGAAGCTCAGCAAGCCGCCGTGAATGCGTTCCTGGAAAGTTCCGATACTATCATTGCCGCGTTTACGGAGGTCGTGTCGGGACGAAAGGAGAACAGAGAGCAGCTTCAAAAAGCGATGAGGCTTGCAAAAGCAAAGGCGGTGCCGCTCTTGATTGCTAAGCTTGACCGCTTCTCACGCAGAGTCAGCTTCATAGCATCGGTGATGGAAAGTGGAATTCAGTTAACGATAGCCGAGATGCCGCGAGCAACGGAATTTCAGCTCCACATATTCGCAGCTCTGGCTCAGGAAGAACGACGACTGATTTCCGAGAGAACAAAAGCAGCACTCAGCCAAGTCCGAAAGCGAGGTAAGCTGCTTGGACAACACGGCAAACAGCTTGCATTGATAAACAGAGATTCGGCAGATCAATTTGCGGGTTCACTTGCTCAACACCTTCCCAGTGACTGGGCCACGCTGAGCTTCTCCGCGATAGCACGTGTTTTGAACCGCAAAAACGTTAAAACGCGAACCGGCTCGCTTTTCTATCCCCAGACAGTCAAAAATTACCTGGCGAGAATGAGCGGCTAAATCTCTAAACGACTGCCGCTACCTGACCTTTTTTGCGTGGGGGCGGATGAAAGCATTGCCGTGAGGTCTATACCGCACAAACGGACGCGGCGCTGACAGTGTTAACCGGTAGAAGATAAACTCAGTTTCGGCCCTTTGGCCGAATCCTAAATCGTCCATCGAGTATCATTTCTTTTCAAAAGTGAATATCAGGAAGACTATGCGCAACTGTTTCGCTAGAGGTCGCACGGATTCTGGTCCTGCCCGCCACGTCTCCGACGCGAAGCTTTGAAGCAATTGAGAAGTCGCCTAATCCCGGTATTTGGAACGACGCCCGTCCGCAATGTCTACCCAAGCTTTTAATCGTGCCCAGCGGCCATATCAACCACCAATAGTTTGCGCACGCTATCTCTCCATCCTTGTCCGCGGCAACTAGAACGTTTCCGGTGAGATTGAATTGCCAGTATAGATCAGCACTCTCTCCCGGCTCTACCCAAATCGTTTTAAGATCGGCGTCGCTCGCAGCAGAAAGCCCGCCCAGCCATAGAGAGAATATGGATGACAACGTTGCGAAACCAATTGACCTATAGTGCATATGCATCTCCTAGAAGTCGTGCGGAGCCCTTGGGCGAACGACGAAGCGGTGTGCGCCCTGCGTGATCGTAAGCATCTTCATCGCACCAGCGCCGTCGAATGTGTCGGTGGTCCCATCAAACAGCACTATTGTAATTTGGCGGGATACAGCGTTTTGCGGCTCGTTAAGCACTGCACCTTTCCAAGATATACCTCCGCTATCACCGGGTCCGTCGATCTCTTGTTTAACAACGCGATACCGTGGAATAACAATCGAGCAATTTACCCAAGCGTCACGGCGTCCCTGCCAATTGTCTCTATTGTCAACCCGCGCATACATCACCACGCCGTTCTCCGTCACGGTTGGTTCCCGAATGCCTTCGCAGCGACCGTGATCACCTCCTCCGTTCACGAGCCTTATAAGGTTTCTGCGCGTCAGATCGAGGCGCCAGCCTAGCTCGGTCTCTGGTACCTGAACGGCTCTATCTATCTCGCCGTTTCTCCCTTGAAAACGGCCAAGGTTGAGAGTGAATTCATCTGTATCACGCCGCTCGTCCAGAATTCGAGTTGTCATCGAGTAGGTGCCCATGTTCTGAGGCATGAGCATTATTGGGATTTCCGCATCCACCCGAGTGGTGCCGAACCATGTTGCTGGACGCCACATAGAGAAAACCGTTTCATCGTGCTGGAGTTTGGGTTTTAAGAGCTTGGTTGAGGACTTTGGAAAATCCAGCGTCGACCGATCAATCTCGAAGATTAACTCCTGGGCTTTTGATGATGTTATCGTGGGATCAGAGAGGCCCTCCAACGTGACCTTCGGGTCCGACCTGTAAATGTTCGGCCCAATAACTTTCACGATTACGTTCTTATCGCCGACCGGAAGGAGCACCCGGGGCGTATAGGTCATCACATAGAATCGGTTATCTGAGATTATGGTGTTGGCCGCAATTTGGCCTAGCGCACCAGTAATATTGTTTGCCTCCGCTACAGCGTTTTCCACGGTGGCGTCGATCTGCGTCATCGTGCTGTCGAGCTGCCGGAACGAATCCTGCAGGGATTTGTCCAGAGACGAGAATGCCTGGCTCAGGAGAGCGGAATTAGCCTTCTCCCAAGCGTCGATACTGTCCTTTACCTGAATTCCCATTCGAGTGATCAGGAAGTCGCCCGTGCGCTTACCTTCTTCGATAAGGCTGGAGGCTCGATCTTTTATCCCATCTAAGACAGCCGATACGGGGCCAGTTTCAAGAAGTGCCGCATAGGATTGCGGAGCTATCGGTGGGAGGTAAGTCATGAAAACCGATATTATGAAAATCGAAATGTTGCGAACGATTTTGGCCACAAGTTCTCTCCTCGGCGCAATAACTTCAATACATGCTAATATAAGTTGAGACTAATATAATATACAATTTTTACAAGACGTTTCGAGCGTTGAGCGGCGACAACAGGCTAATCACAAGGACTACACTGCTAGCACCGGGCTACTTAAATGGGATGAATGACATGGGACACAGCTAGTGACCAAGCGGTTGAACCTCCAGCCAACAACGGAGCCGCAACGATTTAAAAACTGCGATTTTTAACATTCAAGGGAATTCAGGAGAGGATGTTGAAAAATTGCATTTCTCTAGTTCAAACCTTGAAGAACTCTTCACATCCTTCTCAGCTTTACCGACGGTCAAAACCCAACCTGCGCATCGAAATGCGCTGAAATCTCGCGAGCTGAAGCATCCTCACGGCACGAAACCCCACGGCAGAATCATCCATCAGTGCGGATTAAGAGCAAGGTCGCGAAATTGCACCCATTTTCCAAGGGACTTTTCTCGGGCTGCGAAACCAAACAAAACTAGAGCGCGCGCTTACCGTCATCCTATTCACTGTCAATGACAGGGTCTTTCCATTCTTCAACGGAGCCGTCTTCATTTTCCAACTCCCATCCCGCTTCGTCCGCATAAACAGCGAATTCAAAGCTTGTCGGATCGGAACCTTGCAAACGAACGGTCCTAAATACCCCGTTTTCAAACGACACTGAAAACTGCCTCCGTCCAGCTGGTGAAAGGCGTTCCGCTGCTGTCGCAGCCTGTTCTCCATCGAGGCCATCCGGAAAAACGATCAGCTCCCTTATATTGAGCCTGATCCAGTCTGCTATTCGGATCCGATTTTCGACCCCATCATTCTCTGTTTTGATGCTGCGAATCCAGTCGAGCACATCCACCTGAGCGTCCGTGCTAAGTGCCGTGAGCTTGCTAACCTGTTCATGCAGAACGCCAATCTCGCACTCCAGCGTAGAGATTTTCCCCGACAGCTCATCCACCTTTTCAACAAAATAGGACGCGGATGCCGAGGGCTGCAGAAGCAATTCGAGGAGTTTATCTCTTTGCCCCAGAGCAGCGTCCCGCTGAGAACGTTTATTCAACGTGCTTGTTTCGAGCTGCTGTCGTTCTGCCTTCTGGCCCTTGCTGTTTAGCAGCGCGGTCAAGTCCAGTTCCTTGACGAAAAATAGGAAGGCAGTCTCGAAATGTTCGAGTTGCCATGACCCAGCATCACATCGAAACCCACGACGCGCGCTATCGCAACGGAGGTACACGCCGCCCTTGGGCTTTGCTCCTTTGTCGATCACCATCATGCTCGCGCCGCAGTAGCCACACTTTGCGACTCCCGAGAAGAGGTTCACATGCCGGTTACCTTTTCTTCCGGCACCTCTAACGCGTCGAACTTTCCTTCCATATTGAACACGGTCAAACTGCTCTCGGTCGATGATTGACGGGTAGTAGTCGAGAACCGGATCGCCGGATGGAATCCGTTTATTTGCTACATAGTGATGAGGTTGATATTCCCCGATTGCAGCTCGATTCGTCAAAATTTTCGTTATGTATGACTCGTGCCAGCCATTTGACTCGGTTATTGGTTCAACTTTCTCGACGTTCAGCTTACGAGCAATCTGATTTGATCCTCTGCCCTCGTCGGCGTACTCGAAGATTTTTTTGACGAGTGCTGCCTTTTGATCGACAATTTCAAACGCCGTTCGATCGTCGGATAAACGTAGCCAAGCGGGAGCAACCTTCGTCAGTTTTCGGCTGGCAGCATTGTTTCGCTTGTTTTGCCATGCTGCGGAAACGCGCATGCTCTTGGTTTGAGACTCCTCAAACGCGCGGCTCATGATGATAACCGATACGAGAATGTCCGCAAGGTCGTTGCTGTCAGATCGGTAGAGCCGTTTGTCCGCTAGCGTTACAATGTGAACCCCGGCTTCCAAAATCTGCAGGAACAAAGCAGTCGCCGTGTGAGGCCTTTCTCGGCTTAGACGGTCGAGCGACTCGACGAGAAGGTAAGAGCCAGAGGGTATCAGCCGTTCTTCTACAGCTTTCAGAAAGAGCCCCAAAGCACCTTGTGAAACGTTCAGTCCTTTGAACGCGGATACGCCGATGTCTTCGAGCTCGAAGTCTCGCACCAATTCGAGATTGTTTTCGGCAGCATAAGCTTCGGAAGCCTCAGTCTGCCGGCGCAGACTGTCGCCTTTCAACTGAACGTCAGTGGACATTCGGATGTATGAATATGCTAGAGGTTTCGGCATCAAATCTCCATTGAGATTGACGGGTACCTTAAAAATTAATCCACCTCAACATCTGCATGCCGACTTTTCCCGGCGCAACCATCACCTGAACATCGACTGGCACACCTTCTATGCCTTGAAATGCAACCGTACTGACACGCGCGACCATGATTGCCCCTCTTGCCGCGAGGCAGGCCGACAGCCCGCCACCACAACCTCTATCGGTTGTGGTGTGAAATCTTGCACGAATAACGGAATAAAACAAGAACAATTATCGAACAGAGTGGGCAATCACAATCGGCCAGGTTGTGGCCGATTGTGTTTCAGGAACGGAGCGGAACAACCGTGAACATCCGGAGGATGAAATGGGGTTGCAGCGCTTGTGCCGGAACGAAAATCTGCACCGGCCTGTTCAAGACACCGTCAAGCGCGCTTGCGTTCGATCGCGTCCCAGAGCAGGGCCGCAATATCCGCGCCGCCGAAGTTCTTCACTTCGCGAATGCCTGTGGGAGATGTGACGTTGATCTCGGTCATCACGTCGCCGATCACGTCGATACCGACGAGCAGGAAGCCGCGTTCGCGCAGGGCCGGGCCGATGCGGGCGCAGATTTCCTTTTCGCGCGCCGTCAGTTCCGTCGGCATCGGCGTGCCGCCGGCATGCATGTTGGAACGGGCGTCGTGTTCGGCAGGCACCCGGTTGATTGCGCCGACCGGCTCGCCGTCGACGAGGATGATGCGCTTGTCGCCCTTGCGCACCGCCGGCAGGTATTCCTGCGCAATGAAGGGCTCGCGGAACATCTGGCCGAACATTTCGAGCAGCGAGGACATGTTGCGGTCGTCGCGGGTCGAATGGAAAACGCCGGCGCCGCCATTGCCGTAGAGCGGCTTCAGGATGATATCGCCCATTTCGGCGCGGAAGCTGGCGATCTCGGCCGGGTCGCGGGTGATCAGCGTCTTCGGCATCAGGTCGGGGAATTCGGTGACGAAGATCTTCTCCGGCGAGTTGCGCACCCAGGCTGGATCGTTGACGACGAGTGTTTTCGGGTGGATGCGCTCGAGCAGATGCGTCGAGGTGATATAGGCCATGTCGAAGGGCGGATCCTGGCGCAAAAGCACCACGTCCATGGTCGACAGATCGATGCGTTCGGCATCTCCGAGCGTATAGTGGTCGCCCTTGACGTCGCGCAGCGTCATCGGCTGTACCGTGGCGATCACCTTGCCGTCGCGCAGCGACAGCTGGTTCGGCGTATAATGGAAGAGCTTGTAGCCGCGCGCCTGTGCCTCAATACTCATGGCGAAGGTGCTGTCACCCGCGATATTGATGCCCGAAACATGATCCATCTGGATCGCGACATTTACGATTTTCGCCATGAGACATTCCCTGTTGATCGTGGGCATCGTTGAGAGAGCCTGTCTATATCAAATGCGGTTCGGGAAGCCATACAGATTTCTAACGTCGTCTCCATCGAACACGCCTTCTCCTTCACGCGGCGGCTTTTTCGCCCGTGGCTTGAAACATCTGCAGGTTCGCCGGCCTCTTGCCTGGCGGAATTGGCCGGGGCACATCGGGTGCCGTAGGTAGTAGGAGTAGGTGACACACGATGTGCCCCGCTTCAGTGTCTTTTGCCGCGCTTCTCAGGTTCTTCTGCGCTTTCCTTTGTTATGGGAAAGCCTCCAATGCCCCGGCCCGCCGCTTATCCGCGGGCCTTTCAATGAGGCGGGGTTTGGTCCTGGACCGTCAAGGACGGCGTGACCACCCGGCACGCCCGGTCCGCTTTCACGAACCGGAGGAGAACCACCTTTCACGCAGCCCCGGGGATTTCGCGCGCGTTTCGCCAAACCGTCCGGGCACCGGCCCCACCTCGCCGGCAACGCAAACCGGTGTATCCGTGGTGGGACGGGAGAAGTATGGCACGGGTTTTGAGGGCGGGGATTTGCGGGGATGATTTTTTTGTGGGTGGATGATGTTCGTAGCGCCTTTGCGCCAGAAGCGGTCATTAGCATAAATGCCCGCCCTCGTATCCGAGCGAACATGTAGTCCTTTGTCTGATGCATCCCGATGGCCCACACGAACAGGCCGGACCACGAATGGAAGCGGTCCTGTCAGTCAGATCGGCCGCCTCACGTCACGCCGTATATGAGTGAGGCCATCTCCTTAACGTCAGAAGGGGTGTTGGCCTCCAGTTCGTCGAGGTAGGCCATAAAGTCTTCGCGGTCGGAAAAGGAGAAAATTCTCGCCCTGTATTCCAAATCTTCTGAAAGCGGTCGCTCTTGAAGTAATTGAGCTGACGTCTTGTCCACGAACATCGCATCAAGATATGGGGCATAGGCTGCGATAGCGCGGATATCGTTCATCATTCCCTTGTTGATGATGGTCTTCTGCCCTCCTACGACCCGTCTGGCTGTGGCAGCGAAAAGATAAGCTGAAATGCGATGATGTGGCAGCTGCTTATAGACCTCAGACGCCCATACTTCGCGCACCTTTTGGCCTGCCTCATTGTCAGGAACGCCCGCCCTTCGCATGACGTCCAATAGGGTTCGGGCTTCCCTTTGGATCGGCGAGTTGACGGCATTGAAGAAGGTATCCGGGTCGGCACTAGACTTTTTCCTTTCAGTCGCAGCCAATGCGCCGACCTTCCCAGCAAGAACTGCGTCCAACTCCACCTTCAGAACGTCATTGAAAGTTGGTTTCTCTGCTGCCCAACGAGCTGCAAGCTTCTCCATGTCACCATGCGCTTCGTCACGCATCTTTCGAAGGCCATCAGCAAACTGGCTATAATCGGACCGCACGGAGATATGCATGTCCGATAGCCACTCATTTCGCTTGCTTTCTAAAACTTCGTCCACCGAGAGACTAAGGGAAAGCGGCGTGCCGTTCAGATAGGCGTCTGCGGCGTCCAGCGCTTGCTCCAGTTCGACAGTCGAGGTGTCGGATAACGAGATGTCTCCACCGATAAATTCGTATGCTTCCCGCAACTCCATCGCGCTGTGAAAGACGGTTGTTTCGTCTCGATGGATATCAGAGTGTGGGAGAATGATTTGTTGCAGCAGAACCAGGCGGCGTAGGCGCTCGTGCAACTTCGTGGCGAACGCTTCATTCCCAACTGGCAAGCGCCCACCAGAAACAACATTGAAAAGCAAGCTGAAGACGAACTGGTCGAGGTAGATCACCTTCTTGTCGACCGGCGGAAGCGCGATGGTTTCTGTATGCCGGCAGCTTGAACATCTCATCGTAAGCGTATGGCCACCGGCTTGGAGAAGTCCAAACGTTTTCTCTTTACAGACCACACAAACAGAAAATGGTGCTCGCTCCCAGGTAAAACCCTTCATTAATCACCTTGAAGTCTGCTGCCGTGTCGGGCGGGCGGGCCATGACTCCCAGATATTACCCCAGCGGCAGGGTCCTCTCAATGGCTAACGAAAACGGATTGAGAGCTACCGCCGCTGAACCAATGTCTGTGATCTCTGAATGTTGGCAGAGCGAGTGCTCAGGTCCGTGAGCTGTTGGCCAAAAACGCATGTTTGTGCATGTATTCCTTGTTGCCCGATGCGCGAACGACGGAGGTCGGTCAGATTGCGTGACGGACCGGGTGGTTCAAACCTTAAAGCTTGCCGACCTCGCGATGAGTAAGAGTACGCCATGTCCTGCCGCTCGTTTGGTTTGAAACTTGAAAGTTTCGGCGGCGAAGTGGGCCATCACTATTCAAACCTTAGTCCAGAAAACATAAGCAGCTTCGGGGGTAAGAAGAGCGGAAGTCAATCGTCGGCTTCGGGCCGAAAGCGGCCTTTCCCGCTCACGTATCCGCGATCTCCAGTCTCTCCACGCGCCTACCCTCGGATACCGCGAACGGCTGCGCCAGACGCTTGCCGGTATCGGCATCGAAGAAATGCAGCCGTTCCGGTGCGATCGTCAGCGCCATCGTTTCGCCGATGCCGATCTCGGGCGACAGCGACGCCGTCAGCTTTTTGCCGTCGATGGTGCCGTGGACGAGGCGCTGGGCGCCGAGTTCCTCGATGTAATCGACCTTCAGTGTCAACGCCTGTTCGCCTGTTGTCGCGATCCGCAGGTCTTCGGCGCGGATGCCGACGGTGATCGGTCCGGGAAATGCAGGAGCGCGGCCAAGGTCGAGCACCTGGCTGCCGAAATGCAGCAGGTTGCCTTCGCGGGTGCCGCGCAGAAGGTTCATGGCCGGCGAGCCGATGAAGGAGGCGACGAAGGTGGAGGCGGGCGTGTGATAGACATCGAGCGGCCTGCCGATCTGCTCGATCTGGCCACCGTTGAGGACGACGAGGCGATCAGCCAGCGTCATCGCTTCCAGCTGGTCGTGGGTGACATAGAGCGAGGTCGTGCCGAGGCGCTTCTGCAGCTGCTTGATCTCGCCGCGCATCGAAACACGCAGCTTGGCATCGAGGTTGGACAAGGGTTCGTCGAACAGGAAAGCGGCGGGTTTGCGCACGATCGCCCGGCCCATGGCGACGCGCTGGCGCTGGCCGCCGGAAAGGGCGCGCGGCTTGCGGTCGAGATATTGTTCGATCTCCAGCATGCGGGCGGCTTCGGCGACGCGCGCATCGATCTCTGCCTTCGGCGTGCCGCGGTTTTTGAGGCCATAGGCAAGGTTGTTGTAGACGGTCATATGCGGATAGAGCGCGTAGTTCTGGAACACCATGGCGATATCGCGCTCGGCCGGTTCCACATCGTTGATGACGCGATCGCCGATTTCGACCGTGCCTTTCGATATGGCCTCAAGCCCCGCGACCATGCGCAGAAGCGTGGACTTGCCGCAGCCGGAGGGGCCGACGAGGACGATGAACTCACCGTCCTCGATGTCGATCGACACGGATTTCACCGCCTCGACGCCGCCTGCGTAGATCTTCGAAACATTGGTGATGTTGATCGCTGCCATGGCCGCGTCTCCTCTACTTGTCGCTCTCGGTGAGGCCTTTGATGAACCAGCGCTGGAAGATCATCACGATCATCACAGGCGGCACCATGGCAAGGATCGCCAGGGCAAAGGCTTCGTTATAGTCGGGAATGTTGGAGCCGACCCAGACCAGCAGAATCTGCTTGATGCCGCGCACCAGGGTGAAGAAGCTCTCGTCGGTGGTCATCAGCGTCGGCCAGAGATACTGGTTCCAGCCATAGACGAACATGATGATGAAGATCGCCGCGATCATCGTCTTCGACAGGGGGATGATCACGTCGATGAAGAATTTGAACGGCCCGGCGCCATCGATGCGGGCGGCCTCCAGCAGTTCATCGGGGATCGATTTGAAGAACTGGCGGAAATAGAAGGTGCCGGTGGCAGACGCCAGGAGCGGCACGATCAGGCCGGTATAGGTGTTGGTCAGCTTCAGCGTGTTCATCACCTCATAGGACGGCAGGATGCGCACTTCGAGCGGCAGGAGCAGCGTCGTGAAGATCATCCAGAAGGTGATGGTGGCAAAGCGGAAGCGGAAATAGACCAGCGCATAGGCAGCCAGCATCGACAGGATGATCTTGCCGGCCGCAAAGCCGATACCGAGGATCAGCGAATTCATCATCATGCGAAGGCCGGTGATCTTGCCGGTGAAGCCACCTTGCTTGGTCAGTACCGTCGTGTAGGTGTCGATGAAATGGCCGCCGGGCAGGATCTGCAACCCGTTGCGATGGATCTCGGCCGCCTCGTGGCTGGAGGTCATCAGGGCGACCAGCAGCGGGCCGACCATGAAGAAGACGCCCATCATCAGGATGACGTGATCGAAAAGTTTTGTGCGATGCATTGTCTCGCCCCCGCTCAATTGTAGTGGACGCGCCGCTCGATGAAGCGGAACTGGAAGATGGTGAGCACGAAGACGATGATCATCAGGATGACCGACTGGGCCGAGGAGCCGCCGAGGTCATTGCCGCGGAAGCCGTCCATATAGACCTTGTAGACCAGCGTAATCGGGTTGTTGGCGGCCTTGTCCTTCACCATCACGTCGATGACGCCGAACGTGTCGAACAGGGCGTAGGTCGTGTTGATGATCAGGAGGAAGAAGGCGGTCGGCGCAAGCAGCGGCAGGATGACCGTCCAGAACCGGCGGAAGCCGGAGCGGCAGTCCATCAGCGCCGCCTCGCGCACCGAGACCGGAATGCCCTGCAGGCCTGACAGAAAGAAGATGAAATTGTAGGGAATCTGCTTCCAGACCGAGACCACGATCATCGCGAACGCGGTGTCGTTGTAATTGAGGCCGACCTTGATTTCCCAGCCGAAGAAGGCGGCGAATTTGACCAGCGGGCCGATATGCTGGTCGAACATCATCATGCCCATCAGACCGGCAACCGGTGGGGCAATGGCATAGACCCAGATCAACAGCGTCTTGTAGGTGGCATTGCCGCGAATGACGCCGTCAGCCTTGACGGCGAGCAGCAGGCCGATTGCCAGCGAAAAGAAGGTGACGAGGGCCGTGAACACGGCGGTAAAGCGGGCAATGCCCAGATATTCGCCGGATTTCAGCACGTCGGTATAGTTGGCCAGCCCGACGAAGGTGGAGCCGAAGCCGAAGGGGTCCTCAAGGTAGAAGGACGAATGGATCGCCTGAACCGAGGGCCAATAGAAGAACACAAAGATGATCAGCATCTGCGGCGCAAGGAACAGATAGGGCAGGAGCCGCGAGTTGAACTGCACGCGCTTGGCGTCCGTGTCTTCCGGCGGTCTGCTGGCGGATTTGCTCAGGCCGAACATGCGCCAAAACCCACCAGGGGCGGGCGCAGCGGCAGTTCCGGACATTGCCTGGGATGTGGGCGTGTTCGTCATGAACGGGCTTTCGAAGTATCGGAGTTACGCAGGGGCTCCCTCCCCCTTGTGGGGAGGGTTGGGGAGGGGCTCTTTTGAAGAAAGAACCCCTCCCGGCCCTTCGGGCCACCCTCCCCAAAAGGGGGAGGGAGATCAGAGATCAGCCTGCTGTCTTGGCAAAACGGGCGAGAAGTTCGTTGCCTTCCTTCTCGATCGTGTCAAAGGCGTCCTTGACGGAGACTTCGCCGGCGAAGATGCGGCCGTATTCACGTTCCATGATTTCGCGGATCTGCGGGTAGAAGCCGAGGCGGTAGCCCTTCGACCATTCGCCAGCCGGCAGCATCAACTGCTTGATGCCGATTTCGGCAGCAGGCTTCTCGTTGTAGTAGCCGTCCTTCTTGGCAAGCTCGTAAGCTGCCTTGGTGATGGCGACGTAACCGGTGGCTTCATGGTAAAAGACCTGGATTTCCGGCGAGGTCAGGAACTGGAAGAAGTCGGCGACGCACTTGTTTTCTGCTTCCGGCTTGCCAGCCATTGCGAAGAGGGCAGCACCGCCGATGAAGGACGAGGTGCCAGCACCCTTGATCGAACCCCAGTACGGCAGGAAGGTTGCCGAGAAGGGCATCTGGGCCGTCTTGGTCAGGCCGCCGAACGAGCCCGACGAGCCGATCCAGAGGGCGGCCTTGTTTTCTTCGAACATCTTCTGGTTATCGTTCCAGCCAGCGCCGTAATAGGCGAAGTAGCCTTCGTCGGCCCAGGCCTTCAGCTTGTCGAACATCATGATGAGGTTCGGGTCGGTGACCTTGAGCGTCGTATCGGTGACGCTGTCATAACCGTTGTTGTTGGTGGCGAACTGGATGTTGTTGCGCGAGAAAAAGTTCTCGGTGAACTGCCAGGTCAGTTGCGACTGGACGAGCGGTATGAAACCGGCGGCCTTCAGCTTCGGGGCTGCGGCTTCGAATTCTTCCCAGGTCTTCGGGGCTTCGACGCCAGCCTTCTTCAGGGCTTCGTCATTGATGTACATGATCGGTGCCGAAGAGTTGAACGGCATGCCGACGAACTTGCCGTCGCTATCGGCGTAGAAATAGCGAACGCCATCGATGAAGGCGTCGCGGTCGAACTTGTAGCCGGCATTGTTGATCAGGTCTTCAGCCGGGATAACGGCGCCCTTGGCATTGATGATCGTCGCTGCACCGGCGTCGAAAACCTGCAGGATGTTCGGCTGTTCGCCCGAACGGAAAGCGGCGATGCCGGAAGCGAGCGCTTCCTCATAGGTGCCCTTGGAAACCGGGGTCAGCGCGCAGGCGGCCTGCGACGCGTTGAACTTCGTTGCAATCTCGTTGATGACTTCGCCGTTACGGCCGGCCATGCCGTGCCACCAGCTGATATTGGTCGCGGCAAACGAAGATGTTGCGGAGAAAACCAGCGCGAGGCCGGTCATCGTGAATTTCCTGATCATGGCAGTTCCTTTCACCAGGTTTAGGGTGAGGAACCGGCTAAAGCCCTTTGATGACGTCCGCATAACGGTTTTGTGTCGGAATGATTACAACTGTGCACAGCTGTTCAAAAAGCATCGGAAAGATGCACCGGCCAGCGCCAGGGCGTGACGGAGATTATGTCGTAGCGGATTGAAAGCTCCGCGGAATCCCGCTGTTTGGCAAGCCAGAGGTCGCTTGCAGCGCGGATGCGGCGCTGTGCAAAATCGGAAACGGCAAAAACAGATTCTTCAAGCGACCGGCGGGCCTTCACCTCGACGCAAGCGACCAAATTGCCCTTGCGTGCAATAATGTCGATTTCACCCAGCTTCGTCCTGTAGCGGAATGCGACGATGCGGTAGCCCTTGAGGAGGAGGCAAAGGGCGGCGCGATATTCCGCAGCCGAGCCGCGCCGGAGCGCCTTGCGTCTTTTCTGATCTGGCGGCTCAGGTCTCATCCCGGTCTTTGAGCTCCAGCAGCCGGTCGTAGAGGTCCTTGCGGTTGAGGCCGGTCTGTTTGGCAGCCTCCGTTGCAGCCTTGCCGGTCGACATATCCTTGACGAGCTTCAAGAGAATGGCGTCGACATCGTCAGCTTCTGGCGCTGCGGGGGCGTCGGGCGGGCCGATGACCAGCACGATCTCGCCTTTGACGGTGGCACCCTCGTCATAAAAGGCCTTGAGCTCGGCCAGTGTGCCGCGGCGGAATTCCTCAAATGTCTTGGTCAGTTCGCGGCAGACTGAGGCGCGGCGCTCACCACCCAGCACGTCGTGGGCCGCAACAATGGTGGCTGCGATCCGGTGCGGTGATTCAAAGAACATCAATGTCGCGGGAACTTTGGCAAGTTCGGCAAACCGGTCGCGGCGGGCCTTATCCTTGGAGGGCAGGAAACCTGCAAACAGGAAGGCATCGTTCGGCAGGCCGGAGCCGACGAGGGCTGCGAGAGGCGCTGAAGCGCCGGGGATTGGCACGACGCGATGCCCGGCCTCGATGGCGATCTGGCCGAGCCTGTAGCCGGGATCGGAGACCAGTGGCGTACCGGCATCCGAAACGAGGGCGACGGATTTGCCCGCGTCGAGCGCCGCCAGAAGCTTGGGGCCGACTTCGTTGGCATTGTATTCGTGATAGGCATACGGCCGGTTGACGATGCCGTAGCGATCGAGCAGCACCCGGGTAACGCGTGTGTCCTCGCAGGCCAGCACGTCTGCGCCAGCCAGTGTTTCGAGCGCGCGCAGGGTAATATCGGAGAGATTGCCGATCGGGGTTGCGACCAGATAGAGCGCGGGTTCCAGCGGCCGTGCGGGCACCGCGACATTGTGCAGGCGGTAGCCCTTCTGCCGCTCGTTCGTCTGCGTTTCGCCGGATGCCTGCTTTTCCAAAACCGTCTGCCTCTATGCCTTTGCCCGCCGTTGAGCCGGCGCCCGGTCTTTATGGGTGAGTGGCAGCACTTCGGCAAGAGCAGCGGATTTGCGGCGGTGCAAACATTACTGGGGCTCAACCACCGTTACCCCTTGCTTTTCACGGCTTGTTTCTGCCATTTTGCCCGTCCACATCTTCCCCGTCCGAAAGGGGACATTTCAAAAGTTCTAGCCGGGAGGCGCGGCCCGCCCGGCGATGGTTGAAAGCGGTAGCATCTCATGCGCATTACTCTCGAGCGGTCCAATCTCCTGAAGTCGCTGAACCACGTTCACCGCGTGGTCGAGCGTCGCAATACCATTCCGATCCTCTCGAACGTGCTTTTGCGCTCCGACGGTGCCAGCCTTGAAATGAAGGCAACCGACCTCGACCTCGAAATCACCGAAGCAACGCCTGCCCAGGTGGAAACACCCGGTGCAACGACTGTGCCTGCGCATCTGCTTTACGATATCGTCCGCAAGCTGTCCGATGGCTCCGAGGTGGTACTCGCTACTAATGCCGAAGGCACGGCCATGACGGTCCAGTCCGGCCGCTCGAAGTTTTCGCTGCAATGCCTGCCGCAGTCCGACTTTCCGGATCTGACCGCCGGCGCCTTCACCCACACCTTCCGCATGAAGGCCACGGACCTCAAGATGCTGATCGATCGCACCCAGTTTGCGATCTCGACGGAAGAGACCCGCTATTATTTGAACGGCATTTATATCCACACGATCGAAAGCAACGGCCAACTCAAGCTGCGTGCCGTCGCCACCGACGGCCATCGTCTGGCCCGTGCCGATCTCGAAGCCCCGTCGGGCTCGGAAGGCATGCCGGGCATCATCATTCCGCGGAAAACCGTCAGCGAGTTGCAGAAGCTGGTCGATAATCCCGACGTGATCGTCACCGTCGAAGTGTCGGACGCCAAGATCCGCCTGACGATCGGCTCGATCATCATGACCTCGAAGCTGATCGACGGTACGTTCCCCGATTACCAGCGTGTCATTCCGGCCAATAACGACAAGGAACTGAAGATCGATTGCCAGTCGTTCGCGCAGGCCGTTGATCGTGTTTCGACGATTTCGTCCGAGCGTGGCCGCGCCGTGAAGCTGGCACTGTCTGACGGACAGCTGACGCTGACTGTCAACAACCCGGATTCGGGCAGCGCCACGGAAGAACTCGCCGTCGGCTACGACAGTGACCCGCTGGAGATCGGCTTCAACGCCAAGTATCTGCTCGATATCACTGCGCAGCTGTCCGGTTCCGAAGCTGTTTTCATGCTGGCCGATGCCGGTTCGCCGACGCTGGTGCGCGACATGGCGGGCGATGACGCTCTCTATGTTCTGATGCCGATGCGGGTTTAGGCCCGGCAGGAGTTTGAAATGGAAAACGGCCGGACCTGATCCGGCCGTTTTCGTATCCGGTTATCCAGCGGCGAGGGTGGTGGCCTAGTTGTTGGCAGACTAATATAATGACGCGAAATGACTTGTTTTTGTCGCTCAGGGCAACACATACTCATTTCGGAGTTGGAGACGCTGCGTTTGCACCGGCAGGCATGAAGCCTGTTGGCACACAGACGAGGTTTTGCTGGAGATACGCATGAATTTTCGTCTGAAAGAGCGCTTTGGCAAGAAATTCGATGAAGAAATCCGTTTCTTCAAGGGCTGGCGAAGCAATATGAAGGCGGTTGGCTCCATTGTGCCGACATCCGGCATAACGGCCAGACGCATGGCCAGCGTCGTCAACCCGCATTCGGGCCTGCCTGTTCTTGAGCTTGGCCCAGGGACCGGCGTCATCACCAAGGCGATCCTGCAGAAGGGCGTTCAGCCGGAAAACCTGGTATCAATCGAATTTTCCACCGATTTCTACCAGCATCTCGTCAAGACTTATCCCGACGTCGATTTTATCAACGGCGACGCCTTTGATCTCGACAAGACGCTCGGCACACGCCGCGACCAGAAGTTCGATAGCGTGGTTTCCGCCGTGCCGCTTTTGAACTTTCCGATGCATATGCGCGTCTCGCTGATCGACGATCTGCTTTCGCGCATCCCGGTCGGCCGCCCGGTCATCCAGATTTCCTATGGTCCGCTCTCGCCTGTTGTCGCCATGCCGGATCGCTACCAGATTTCCCATTATGATTTTGTCGTCCGCAACATCCCGCCGGCGCAGCTGTGGGTTTACCGCAAGACGCATTGAGGCCTGTTGATGTTCGGGGTTTACATTACGCATCCGCAAATCCGCCTTGAGCCGGATGTGCCGGTTCCACGCTGGGGACTGTCGGAGATCGGTGTCGCGCGAGCGGGAAAGGCAGCGCAGTGCAATTGGGCACAGCAACTGTCCCGTATTCTCTCCAGCGACGAGACCAAGGCTCTGGAGACGGCCGCAATCATGGCTCGGGCAAGCGGCGCTGAGGTCGAAGTCCTCGAACATTCCGGTGAAAACGATCGCTCGGCGACGGGCTTTCTGGTTCCCGAGGAATTCGAAAAGGCTGCGAACTGGTTCTTCGCCAATCCCGAGCAGAGTTTTCAGGGCTGGGAGCGGGCAATCGATGCCCAGAAGCGGATTGTGACAGCGGTCACATCCATCCTTGACCGGCATGACCCGGCAAAGCCGATTGCCTTCGTCGGACATGGCGGCGTCGGTACGCTCTTGAAATGTCATCTGGCTGGCCTGCCCATTTCCCGCAGCCACGACCAGTTGGCAGGCGGTGGTTGCCTCTACGCATTTTCCCTTGCAGACCGTTCCCTTGCATGCGACTGGACCGCGATGGAACTCTGGCAAGGATGGCAAAAATGACTGCGACCGCGCGCGACCGGCTGATCGTCGGTCTGGATATCCCCACCATCGGCGAGGCCGAGGTGATCGTGAAAGCGCTGGGCGATGACGTGCTGTTCTACAAGATCGGCTATCAGCTGGCATTTGCCGGCGGTCTGGAATTCGCCCGTGATCTGGCCGCCGACGGCAAAAAGATCTTCCTCGACATGAAGCTGCTCGATATCGACAACACGGTTGCCAAGGGCGTCGAGAACATCGCCAAGATGGGCATGTCGATGCTGACGCTGCATGCCTATCCGAAGGCGATGCGCGCGGCTGTGGAAGCTGCCCGTGGCTCCGATCTTTGCCTGCTCGGTGTTACCGTGCTCACCTCGATGGATGAGCAGGATGTCATCGACGCCGGTTATGAATACGATCCCCATACGTTGGTGTTGCGCCGCGCCGAACAGGCGCGCACTGCTGGCATGGGCGGCATCGTGTGCTCGGCTGAAGAGTCCTCCGCCGTTCGCAAGATCGTCGGCCCGGACATGGCAATTGTCACTCCCGGTATTCGTCCGGCTGGCAGCGACAGGGGCGATCAGAAACGTGTGATGACACCGGCCGATGCCTTGCATGCAGGCTCCAGCCACCTCGTCGTCGCCCGCCCGATCGTCAAGGCGGCCGATCCGCATGCCGCCGCACTGGCGATCCTCAACGAGATGACCAGCGCACTTTGAGCAATGACCGTTGTCTCCGATCCCGGGACGAGCATGCCTGACCTTGCCAATTCCGTTTCGCTCCCGGCGCCGGTTGTGAAGCTGTCGCACTTTCCTGAGAGACTTCCAAATTCTGACTGGTCAAATGATTTGACGAAATAATCTGAAACGATAATTCTGGTTGCGACGAGTTTTGGGGGGGATTGCCATGGCCAAGGGCTACTGGATTGCGCGGGTCGATGTCCGCGATACTGAGCGTTACAAGGATTACGTTGCCGCCGCCAAGCCGGCGTTTGAGAAGTATGGCGCGAACTTTCTGGCGCGGGGCGGCGCCTTCCAGCGCCTGGAGGGCGATGTGCGTGGCCGCAATGTGGTGATCGAGTTCCCGTCGCTGCAGGCCGCCATCGATTGTTATCATTCTGCAGAATATCAGGTTGCCGCCGCCATCCGCCAGCAATGCGCCGATGCTGAAATGGTTGTTGTCGAGGGTGTCTGATGCACGGCCGCAACTGCGGCGGAAAGCGGCAGCAAAGCCATGGTGATAAGCCTTCCCGTGGCCCGATGATTGGGCTATGTAGCTCATATACGCCATACTGCAGATCAGGAGTGCCTGTGCCATGACTTTGTCCAATCTCCCGCCGCTCGTTACCGTTTTCGGCGGTTCCGGGTTTGTCGGCCGGCATGTCGTGCGGGCCCTGGCCAAGCGCGGTTTTCGCATTCGCGTCGCCGTTCGCCGCCCTGATCTGGCGGGTTTCCTTCAGCCTTTGGGTAATGTTGGCCAGATTTCCTTCGTTCAGGCCAATTTGCGCTACCGTAAATCGGTCGATGCCGCCGTGCAGGGGTCCGATCACGTCGTCAACTGTGTCGGCATCCTGTTCGAGAGCGGGCGCAACACATTCGATTCGGTTCAGGATTTTGGCGCCCGCGCCGTGGCTGAGGCCGCGCGTGGTGCTGGCGCGACGTTGACGCATGTGTCAGCCATCGGCGCCGATGCCAATGCCGAATCGCATTACGCGCGCAGCAAGGGCCGGGCGGAACGGGCAATCATCGAGACTGTTCCGGACGCGGTTATCCTTCGCCCCTCGATCGTCTTTGGCCCAGAGGATGGCTTCTTCAACAAGTTCGCGGAAATGGCGCGCTTTTCGCCGGTGCTACCGCTGGTCGGCGGTGGCAACATGGAATTCCAGCCGATCTATGTTGCCGATGTTGCCGAAGCTGTTGCCAAAGCTGTCGAAGGCAAGGTTGCCAAGGGCCGGATCTACGAGATTGGCGGACCGGACGTTCTCACCTTCAAGAACTGTCTTGAAATCCTCCTGAAGACAATCGATCGCAAGCGCACCTTGCTGCCGATCCCCTTCGGTATCGCATCGCTGATTGGCTCTGTCGCCTCGATGGTGCCGCTCATCACGCCGCCGCTGACCGCCGATCAGGTTACCCTGCTGAAGAGCGACAATATCGTGTCTGCAAAGGCGCAGACCGAAGGCCGGACGTTGCAGGCGTTCGGTATCGAGCCCACCTCCGTCGAGGCTGTGCTGCCGTCCTACGTGGTCCGCTATCGTCCGCAGGGTCAGTATACCCGCTCCGGCAGCACCGCCTGATCACGCTGCGCGCAGCTTGAAAATGAATTGCCAAATGAGCCGCCGGTACCCACCGGCGGTTTCTTTTTGACCGTCGCAGAATAAAACGTTGCAGTTCTGCCTCACTTAAAAAAGCGATTGGTCTTTACTGTCGATTCAACATGTATCGATATTGATAACAACAGTTCCAGCACATACACAGCAGCCGCACCGCTCGTTCACCCAAGGAATGACCGGCGCACTCACATCACCTTGAGAGGCACATTTTTTATGGGCAAGTCGATCGCGATTTTCTTTGCGTGCGCGGCACTTATTATCCTGGCTGGATCCTTCGCTGCGCCGAAGACGGTCGCCAGCAATCATAGCGGCTGCGCCCCGGCGTATGGCGTCGATCCTTGCACGACCGCATCGATCGGCACGCTGGCCGGCGAATAAGAATTTCCGCCTTCTGACAAGGCGGCACAGACAATGGCGGGGGCCAGGAACCGCATGCACTCTCTTCAATGAGGTGCATGCGGTTTTTTATTGGCTTAGCCGAACAGCCAGAGGCCGATGAGGCCTGCCGTACCGACGATAATGCGCCAGATGGCAAACGGTGCGAAGCCCCGGCTCGAGACGAAGTTCAAAAGCGATCGCACCACCAGCAATGCGGATACGAAGGCGGCGATGAAGCCGACGGCGATCAATGTCACGTCGTCGAGGTTGAGGGCATCCCGATTCTTGTAGAGGTCGAGCGTGAACGCGCCGAGCATGGTCGGCATCGCCAGGAAGAACGAGAATTCGGCGGCCGAACGCTTGTCGGTTCCCATCAGAAGGGCCCCGGCGATCGTGGCGCCGGAGCGCGATGTGCCGGGGATCATCGCCAGGCACTGGCAAAGACCGATTTTGAATGCCAGCGAGGGTGGATAATCCATGACATCGCGATATATCGGCTTCAAAGGCATGCGGTCGATCGCATATAGAATGACGCCGCCAATGATCAGGACGACGCAGATCAGCATCGGCGTTTCGAACAGGACGGTCTTGATGAAGTCATGGGCTATGGCGCCAATCACGGCAGCCGGCAGGAAGGCGAGAAGGATCGACAGGACGAACCGTCTTGCCTTCGCGCTTGATGGTAAAGCCAGCGCGATAGACAGCAACCGCTGGAAATAGACCAGCAGAATGGCGAGGATCGCACCAAGCTGGATGAGTACGGCAAAGGTATTGCCGGGCGACTTGAAACCGAGGAAATGCCCGGCAAGCAGGACGTGCGCGGTGGACGATACCGGAATGAATTCCGTCAGGCCTTCGATAAGGCCAAGGATAAGCGCACTGATGATCGATTGATCGGCCATGAATTAAGCTTCCCTGAAGCATTGGAGGTTAGGCTCTGGGGCCAACGAAGGGCATTGGCTGATTCGCTTGTGTTTGCGGCAGCAAGTTCCTATAGCTTTTTCTAACACACGGTGGCCAGACGAAACCGCCACGACAAGACCATCCCCTCCCAACCAAACTGACGAAATCCGATAGCTTATGCCGACACTTTATCACCACCCGATGTCCACGTCCTCCCGGTTTGTCCGCCTGATCCTGTCGGAATACGGCTATCAGACGGAACTGGCGGAGGAGGCTCCCTGGGAGAAGCGGCGGGATTTCCTGACGCTCAATCCGGCGGGCACATTGCCGGTTTATGTCGATGACAGCATGCGCGCGCTCTGTGGCGCGATGGTGATTTCCGAGTATGTCGACGAAACGCATGGCGTGCTGAAGCGCGATCGCCGGCTTCTGGCGGAAGACCCCTTCCAGCGCGCGGAAATCCGCCGGCTGGTCGAATGGTTCCTGCAGAAGATGGAAGCCGATGTGACACGGCCGCTGGTACGCGAGCGTATCTTCAAGCTGCAGATGACGCCTGATCAGGGCGGCGGCGCGCCGGACTCCAAAATGCTGCGCACATCGCGCTCGAACATCCGCCAGCACCTCAAATACCTGGGCTGGCTTGCGGGCTCGCGCACCTATCTGGCCGGTGACCGGCTGTCCTACGCCGATCTTGCCGCTGCGGCCGCCATCTCGGTACTGGACTATCTCGGTGAAATCGATTGGTCGGAAGTGCCTGCCGTCAAGGACTGGTACCAGCGTCTCAAGTCCCGGCCGTCTTTCCGTCCGCTTCTGGCTGAGCGCGTGCGTGGCGTCACGCCCGTTTCCCACTACGCCGATCTCGATTTTTAAGGAGCGGTCCCGTGCCCGGCAATGCGCTCCTTGAGGAGAAGCATGATAGAAGGCGCCGGACGCTCACCAGCTTCCTGAAGGACGAGGCCCGCGACAAGGGTTTTGACGTCTGCCGGGTGACGCTTCCCGATTCCATCCCGCAAGCGCCGGAGCGGCTGGCTGATTTTCTCGCCGAAGGCTATCACGGCACAATGGACTGGATGGCCGAGACGGCCGACCGCCGGGCCGATCCGCGTGTGCTCTGGAGTGATGTACGTTCTGTCGTGTTGTTCGGCATGAACTACGGACCGGACGAAGATCCGCGCTCTATCCTTGAGCGGCCCGAACTCGGCGCAATCTCCGTCTATGCCCGCAACCGCGACTATCACGATGTGATCAAGGGTAAGCTGAAGGAAGTCGCGACCCGCTTTGCCGCGCGGGCAGGCGAAGACGTCAAGGTTTTCGTCGATACCGCCCCGGTGATGGAAAAGCCGCTCGCCGAGCAGGCCGGCCTCGGCTGGCAGGGAAAACACACCAATCTCGTCAGTCGCGAATTCGGGTCCTGGCTGTTTCTCGGCAGCATGTTCACCACGGCGGACCTTTTGGTCGACACGCCGGAACGGGACCATTGCGGCTCCTGCCGCGCCTGCCTCGACGCCTGTCCGACGGATGCATTTCCGGCACCCTACCGGATTGATGCGCGCCGCTGCATTTCCTACCTGACGATCGAGCATAAAGGGCCAATCGATCCCGACATTCGGTCCAGGATCGGCAATCGCATCTATGGCTGCGACGACTGCCTTGCGGCCTGTCCCTGGAACAAGTTTGCAGCCTCAGCCTCCGAGATGAAGCTGAGGGCGCGCGAGGATTTGAAAGAGCCGCCGTTGTCGTTTCTGCTGACGCTCGATGATCCCACGTTTCGCACGTTCTTTTCCGGCTCGCCGGTCAAGCGTATCGGCCGCGACCGGTTTGTCCGCAATTGTCTGATCGCTGCCGGTAACTCCGGCGAAACTGGCCTGATCGATCTCTGTCTCACCCTGTCCGGCGATCCGTCGGCGACCGTGCGGGGCATGGCGGTTTGGGCGTTGTCACGGCTGATGACGGCTGGTGATTTCTCCGGTTTTGCGGCAAGACGGCAAGACGAGACCGATTCCGAGGTCATCGCCGAATGGAAACTGGCAGGAGTTGTCTGATGCATGTTTTGATCTTGGGTGCGGGTTTTTCCGGATCGGCGATTGCCAAGGCCTTCTTGCCCCTGGCGCAGTCGGTCACGGGAACGACCCGGTCCGAGGACAAGCTTGCCGGCCTGCGCGCGCTGGGCATCGAGGCGCTCGTCTATGATGGCGTAACGATAACGGCGGAACTCGCTGCCGCCATGAAACAAACGACGCACCTCATCCAGTCGATTGCGCCAGGGCGCGATGGCGATCCGATGATGCGGCCAGATGCGCCGTCGCTTGCCGAACTGATGCCGAACCTGCAATGGGCCGGCTATCTCTCGACGGTTGGCGTCTATGGCGATCATGGCGGTGCCTGGGTGACGGAGGATGCGTCTTTGGAGCCGGTCTCTGCGCGGTCCATCGAACGTGTCGCCGCTGAACAGGCCTGGCTTGCGTTTGGGCAAGCCCATAACATTCCCGTCGCGGTGCTGCGACTGTCGGGGATTTATGGCCCCGGTCGCAACGCGTTCTGCAATCTTGCCGCCGGAACCGCGCGCCGCCTGATCAAGCCCAATCAGGTCTTCAATCGCATCCGTGTCGAGGATATCGCCGGCTCTTCAGTCTTTCTTTCTGGCCGGTCAATCGGCGGCATTTACAATGTCACCGATCACGAACCGGCGCCGCCGCAGGATATCGTGGCCGAGGCCGCCCGCCTGATGGGTGTTGCCCCGCCTCCTGAAATGCCCTTCGAAACCGCCGAACTCTCGCCGATGGCACGGTCTTTCTATGGAGAGAACAAGCGGGTTTCCAATACACGGCTGCGTGATCTCGGATTTGTCTTCCGCTTCCCAGACTATCGGATTTCGCTAGCGGAGTTATGGAGTAATGGCCACTGGCGCGGCTGATCTTTCAAGTAAAAGGCGGCTCGGATAGTCTATGCCTTGTTTCTGATAGAACCGGGTGAATTGTGGCCAAATATCGTTGTGGCCATGGCCATTTGGTCTATCGGAATTGCAAGAATATCCGCGTAGTGCTGCCTAAATCGTACACCTATGGCGGGAAGCCTGGATTCTCTAGCTTCGAAATTGGCCGGATTTCACCAATTTCAAAAAATTGAATCCTTTTTCCCGCGCCTATAGATGTTCACGAGGATGTGAGTGGGGTCCAGCAGACTAACGCCTGAATCCAAAGCATTTCCCCGGCCATATGACAGAATTTCAAAATTTCGTAATTTGAATTTTTCGTAGATCGTCAATAGTTCCTAATGCAACGTTAAAGGTTGAAGCACGTTTTCGCCATTTTTACCCCCGACAACCCGAGCCAACGTATAAGGCTTAACTAAATTTCGAGTGAAGGGGTCATCTTTTGATCAAGATGAAATTGATGTCTGCTGTTGTGGCGGCGGTTTTTACCTTGGGGGCGACACTGACAGCTGCCACACCAAGCCAGGCAGCACCTGGTCAGGCGAAAACAACTCCGGCCAAGGCTGGTAATTGCGGCGGCGCATCCTGGTATGCTCTCACGTCGCGCACCGCATCCGGCGAACGGATGAATGCCAGCTATCTCACGGCCGCTCACCGCAATCTCAGGTTCGGCACAAAGGTTGCTGTTACCAACAAGCGCAACGGCAAGACCGTCGTCGTTCGCATCAATGATCGTGGCCCCTTCATTCGTGGCCGCGTGCTTGACCTTTCGAAGGCCGCCGCTTCCCATATCGGCATGATCAGCTCCGGCACCGCCAGCATCTGTTATCGCGTCGTCAGCTAAAGACAGAACACGCCCGTCCGGGATTTGTTCCGGATGGATTTGATACGGTTCCAGCGATAGACGCAGCCGTCTGGTCTGGACCCACAGCCTCCCATCTGGTCAGCATTCGTCATGCGCACGCGCCTCCCGGCTTGCTCTTGACGGCCATCACCGCTACCACGGCGGAAAATGGAGTTTAAAAGATGCGACTGGGTGGCAGGCTCGCCGGAGCCATTGAGGTTCTTGCCGATATCGAAACGCGCAAGCGTCCCGTTGCCGATGCCCTCAAGGATTGGGGGCTGGCACACCGGTTCGCCGGATCCGGCGATCGGGCCGCGATTGGCAACATCGTCTACGATGCCCTGCGCATGAAACTTTCGCATGCCTATCTGATGGACAGCGACAGCCCCACGGCGCTGGGTCATGCCGTTATGTTCCGCCAGTGGGGCGTTTCGCCCGAGCAACTGGCCGGCGAACTGGAGGGCGACAAGTTCGCTCCCGAGCCGCTGACAGCAGAGATGATTGCCGCCTTTGCCAGCCGCAAGCTCGAAGATGCGCCGCTGCACGTTCAGGGCGATATCCCGGAATGGGTCCAGCCGTCGTTTGAAGAAAACTTCGATGAAGACTGGCTTGCCGAAGCGCAGGCTCTGGCTGGCCGTCCAGCGCTCGATCTGCGGGTCAACACGCTGAAATCCACACGTGACAAGGTCCTCAAAGCGCTGGATCGCAGCCCTGTCGAGCCAACGGCGATTGCCCGCAATGGTATCCGCGTCAAGGCGGGTGAGGGGGCATCGCGCCTACCCAACGTCACTGCCGAAATCTCCTTTGAAAAGGGCTGGTTCGAGGTTCAGGACGAAGGCTCGCAGATTGTTGCCGATCTCGTCATGCCGAAGGAAAATGACCAGATCCTCGACTATTGCGCCGGAGGCGGCGGCAAGACGCTGGCCATGGCCGCAGCCATGCACAACAAGGGCCAGATCCACGCCTACGATACCGACCGCAAGCGTCTGGCTCCGATCATCGAGCGGTTGAAGCGCGCTGGTACCCGCAATGTTCAGGTCCATGACCGGCTGGACGGCCTGAAGCCGTTCATCGGCAAGTTCGACCGCGTTCTGGTCGATGCGCCTTGCACCGGCACCGGCACCTGGCGCCGCCGTCCGGATACGAAGTGGCGGCTGACACAGAAGAACCTTGAAGAGCGGCTGGGCCAGCAGCAGGAGGCGCTTGCCGGTGCTGCATCCTTCGTGCGTCCGGGTGGTCACCTGATCTATGTCACCTGTTCGGTGCTGCCGGAGGAAAACGAGGCGCAGGTCTACGCGTTCTGCGAGGATAATCCCGAGTTCGAAATCCTGTCTGCGGCGGATGCGTGGGCCGATCTCTACGGTACCGACAAGAAGCAGCCCTGGTCGGCAGACATGAAGACCGTGACGCTGACGCCGGCATCCACGGATACGGATGGTTTCTTCTTCTGTGTGATGGGCCGCAAGAGCTAAGTGCTCCGCAAAGGCTTTGACCGGGCTCACCGCAGGTGCTGTGGTGGGCCGTTCTGCCGCGTCCAACATTGAAAACATTCTAAACTATACGCTTTGACACAAGTTTTGTTTTGGTTCATGAAAACCGGGCTGAACAGCCACGCCCTCGTCTCGGGCCGCGCGGCTTGCGCGACCGGCGACACCGGGCGGCGGGAACACCGGATTCATTCGGGAAAGATATCAGGAGAGGCCATGACCAAATCATTCCTTCGCGGCGCCGCGCTGGCGCTTGCTACCGCAACCTCGATGCTGGCGCTGCAGTCGGCGCATGCTGCAACCGATGCTGCTGCAGTCGTCAAGCATTATGCCGATGTGGCGCATGCCAAATTCTCGGACGCGCTCTCGACTGCTGAAACGCTCGACAAGGCCGTTGACGCACTGATCGCGACCCCGAGCGAAGCGACCTTGAAAGCCGCCCGCGAAGCCTGGCTTGCTGCCCGCAACCCCTATCAGGAAACCGAAGTATACCGTTTCGGCAACCCGATCGTCGATGAGTGGGAAGGCAAGGTCAATGCATGGCCGCTGGATGAAGGTCTGATCGACTATGTCGATCCGAGCTACGGGACGGAAAGCGACGAGAATGCGCTGTTCACCGCCAACGTCATTGCCAACAAGACAATCAAGATCGACGGCAAGGATGTGGACGCAACCAACATCACCCCGGAATTCCTTTCGGGCACCCTGCAGGAAGCAGGCGGCATCGAGGCGAACGTGGCCACCGGCTACCACGCCATCGAATTCCTGCTCTGGGGCCAGGACCTGAACGGCACCGGCCCGGGCGCCGGCAATCGTCCCTACACCGATTACGACACCAAGGCCTGCACCAACGGCAATTGCGACCGTCGTGCTGCCTACCTGAAGGCTGCCAGCGACCTGCTTGTCTCTGATCTGAAGGACATGGTTGCCAACTGGACGCCGGATGGCGCTGCCACCAAGAACGTCGAAGCCGACCCCAAGGCTGGCCTCGGTGCCATCCTGACCGGCATGGGCTCGCTCTCCTACGGCGAACTGGCCGGCGAACGCATGAAGCTCGGCCTGCTGCTGCACGATCCGGAAGAAGAGCATGATTGCTTCTCCGACAACACCTACAACTCACATCTGCACGACGCGATCGGCATCCAGGCTGCCTATACCGGCGAATACACCAAGGTTGACGGCACCAAGATGACCGGCCCGTCGCTCTCCGAACTCGTTGCCGCCAAGGATCCGGCGCTCGACAAGGAAATGAAGGAAAAGCTGGCGACCACGATCACCGCGATGCAGGCCATGGCCAAGCGCGGCGAAACGGTTGAGAAGTACGACCAGATGATCGGCGAAGGCAACACCGAGGGCAATGCCGTCATTCAGGCCGCCATCGATGGCCTCGTTGCGCAGTCAAAGACGGTCGAGCGCGTCATTGCGTCGCTGGAGCTTGGCACGATCGAGCTTGAAGGTTCCGACAGCCTGGATAATCCTAACGCTGTCTTCCAATAAGAACGTAAAGGCGGGCCGCCGCTTCCGGCGAGCGGCCCGGTTTTTGAGAATGCATGCTTGGGCCACCCGACGCCTTGTTCTGCCGTCTGCCGTAGCGCTTCTGTTCGCGGCGGGCGGTTTTCCTGTTTTTGGCGGTGATCCCGCCTCGATAGAGGTAGCCTCGCCAGAGGCCACTGCGTTCGGAGCAGGGCCGCTCGCTGCAACGGAAAGCACCCGGATCGACAGGCTGCCGCTTGAGCCGCGAACCGATCTGTCGGCCGCTGATCAGGTCCGCGTCCGCACTGTTACCCGCGCCGTCAGTGATTTTACCAAAGCCGAGAAATTCGAGGCCATGTCCGGTGGTGCTGGCACCTCGATTGCATCCGTCAATCAGGACAGCTTTTCGCAGTTCTCGTCCAACATCACCTTTGCCGAGGAAGGCACCTTCAAACTCGGCAACGCGATGTTTCGCAAGCTGTGGGTCTCGTCTCCGTCTTCGACGCAGGCATCGGATGGGCTTGGCCCGCTCTACAATGCCCGCGCCTGCCAGACCTGTCATCTGAAGGACGGCCGTGGCCATCCCCCGGAAGGGGCGGATGATGCAACCTCGATGTTCTTGCGCCTCTCGCGTGCGCCAAAGACCGATGCCGAGCGGGCGGCAATCGCCGCGCATGACGTCTTGAATTTCCCCGATCCGGTTTATGGACAGCAGTTGCAGGACAGTGCTGTGCCCGGCCTTCCCGCCGAGGGCCATATGCGGATCAGCTATACCGAACTCCCGGTGACACTCGCGGATGGCGAAACGGTGTCCCTGCGCAAGCCGCAATATTCCATCGACGCGCCCGGCTACGGCCCGCTCGACGAAACGACGACGTTGTCGCCGCGGGTGACACAGGCCATGTCCGGCCTCGGCCTGATCGAGGCCATCCATCCGGCCGATATCCTGGCAAACGCCGATCCGGACGATGCGGATGGCGATGGTATCAGCGGCAAGGCGGCACTCGTGCGTGATCCGGCGTCCGGCATTCTGACGCTTGGCCGGTTCGGCTGGAAGGCCCAGACGGCCACCGTACGCCAGCAGGCAGCCGAAGCGCTGGCCGGCGACATCGGCATCTCGTCGCCGGCCGCAAAACGTAGCCACGGCGACTGTACGGCCGCGCAAACCGCATGCCTCGCCATGGCCGACGGTGTTCAGCCGCGCCTTGGCGATACCGAAGCGCCGGATCCTGTGCTGGGCCTCATCACGTTCTATTCGGAAAACCTCGCGGTCCCGGCCCGGCGCAAGGCAAGCTTTGCCGAAACGCTCGATGGCAAGAAGGTGTTTTACGACACCGGCTGCATTTCCTGCCACACGCCGAAATTCGTCACCCGCCGCGATGCCGCGAACAAGGCGCATGCGTTCCAGCTGATCTGGCCCTATTCTGATTTTCTGCTGCATGACATGGGCGAAGGTCTTGCCGATGGCCAGCCGGTGGGTGTTGCGTCGGGCAGCGAATGGCGCACGCCGCCGCTCTGGGGCATCGGTTTGACCAAGACGGTCAGTGGCCACACATTCTTCCTGCACGATGGGCGTGCCCGCAACCTGACGGAAGCCATCCTCTGGCATGGCGGCGAGGCGGCAAAAGCCCGCGACCGGTTTGCCGCGCTGGAAAAAGCCGATAGACAAGCCCTGATCACATTTCTGGAGTCCCTCTGATGCGCTACCGGCATATCCTGCTTCTCGGTTTGAGCCTTGCCTTCCTGCCGGTATCTGCGCTGGCAGAAGACGAAGAGGCCGTAGCACCACGCGCCGGGTTGAATCAGGATGCCGTGCCGGGTGTCATGCAGAAGGCCGTCGATGACTTTATCCGCCCCGGCTACCGCGATCTGCTGGAGGGAACCGAAACCTTGGCCGAGGCAGCGCATATGCTCTGCGAAAAGCCATCCGATGAAACGCTCGGCGACGTGCAGATGAGCTTCGATGAGGTCATCCAGCAATGGTCGGCGATCGAAATCGTTCGGGTGGGACCGGTCATCGAAGGCAATCGTTTCGAGCGTTTCCTGTTCTTCCCGGATCGCAAGAGCACAGGCCTGAAGCAGGTCCAGCGCATTCTGGCGACGAGTGATGAAACGGCGACCTCGGTGGAAAGCCTGAAAGGCAAGAGCGTTGCGGCGCAGGGCCTCGGTGCGCTGGAATATGTGCTTTACGGCACCGGGGCGGAAGTTCTGCCAACCGAGAAGAACGGTTTTCGCTGCCGCTATGGCGCTGCCATCGCCGACAATCTGAAAGCGGTAGCCGGCGAGCTTCACGCGGAGTGGGAAAAGCCGGATGGTATCCAGTCCGCCTGGAAAAATCCGGGCCCGAACAATCCCATCTACCGCGATGGCAAGGAAGCGGCGACCGAATTGCTCGGTATTTTGGTCCATGGTGTCGAGAGCATAAGAGACCAGCGGTTGCGGCCGTTCTATGCCGGCATCGTCAAGGGTGAGCCCGACAAGGGGCATCCGAAAATGGCGATCTACTGGCGTTCCGGCAATACGATGCCGGCGCTGTCGGCGAATTTTACGGCGCTGCAGACCCTGTTCAATTCGGCAGACATGAAAGCGCTCCTGCCGGATGGGCATGCGGATGTGGTCAGCGCCGTGAACTATCTGCTCCAGGCCATCGTCGACGATCTCGACGAGATCGATTTGCCGGTCGATCAGGCGATCGCCAGTGACGAGCAGCGCGGCAGGCTCAACCGCATTTTGCAGAACACCAACGATGTGCTGCAGCGGCTCAATCTCGATTTTGGTGCCGCGATCGGGCTCGGCGCAGGCTTCTCTTTTGCCGACGGCGACTGAGCCGAAGAGATCATATTTCGACAGCCAGCAAGCGGTTGACAACAAACGCACATTGGCGCAATGGATCGGCCGTGTTCCTCATTGCGGACACGGCCAAACAAGGATCAACGGATCATGAACCCCGACAGTCGAAGTAGAGCTTCGATTTTTTCGACCGTCAGGCCCTGATCACAAGGGGTGTCCGCTGGCGGTCGAGGACTTGCCAGATTGGAACCCGACATGCTGCGCATTTATTCCTGCCAGAACAATCACCTTGCCGTTATCGACGCCATCCCGGAACTGCCTGAAACCACCCCGATCGTGTGGTTCGACCTGTTCAACCCCGCTCAGGACGAAACCCGCATCGTCGAGCAGCATCTCGGCATCGAAATCCCGACCCGCGATGAAATGCAGGAGATCGAACTCTCCGACCGCCTCTACCAGGAGGACGGCGCCGAATTCATGACGATGACGGCCGCGACCGAACTCGATGGCGACAATCCGATCAAGGTGCCCGTGACCTTCATCCTGAAGGGCGCGACATTGGTGACGGTTCGCCATGCTGATCCGAAGCCGTTTCATCTCTATGCCGCGCGCATGCAGCGCCTGAACGGCGTGTCCTGCGAAAGCGGCGAACTGGTGATGGTCGGGCTTTTGGAAGCCATGATTGACCGGACGGCCGATGCGCTGGAACGGACAGGCAACGAGATCGATGGCATCTCACGGGACGTGTTTCGCAAGACCAATTCCAGCGTTACGAAAAAGACGCGCGATCTGCAGTCGTTGATCGAGCAGATCGGCTTGAAGGGCGATTTTCTCAGCGTTATCCGCGAAAGCCTCGTCAGCGTCGGCCGTCTCGTCGCCTATCATTCGGCGCTGGACGGGATCGGCACGCGCAAGACGGTCAAGGAAAGCCGCCAGCGGATCAAGCTGATCCAGCGCGACGCGGCCTCGCTTGGCGACCACGCGCTGTTTCTGTCGAACAAGATCAACTTCCTGCTCGACGCGACGCTGGGCCTGATCAATCTCGAGCAGAACCAGATCATCAAGATATTCTCGGTCGCATCCGTCGTCTTCCTGCCGCCCACTCTGGTCGCCTCGATCTACGGGATGAACTTCGATGCCATGCCGGAGCTTAAATTCCAGTTCGGCTATCCGGTTGCGCTGTTCATGATGGTGCTATCGGCCTTCCTGCCGTTCCTGTATTTCAAGCGGCGGGGCTGGCTTTAGGCCGGGAATTTTATGATGATCGGGATCGGTCGGTCCACAGCCCGTCATCCTCGCCCTTGTGGCGGGGATCCAGCGCGCTCACGTCTGTGAGCGAAAGACCCTTTCACGCGACGGACGTCGCGTGGCTGGATTCCTGTGACAAGCACAGGAATGACGGAAATGGGAGAGGCCAAGCCGGGCAACGGCAATTTATGCTGACGGAAATCTCATGGCATATCAAAACATCTCCACCGGCCTGACAGACCGCCGCACCTTCCTGACGATGGCCGGTGCCGCTTGGGCGGCGACGCTTGCCCCTCAAGCCGCCTTCGCCCTGTCGCGCACCGACGCGATCTATGCGTCAGCTTTCATGGCGCCCGACGGGTCCTATGGCGTGGCGACGCTGACGGAGGAGGGGGCAATCATCGAGCGGGTGCCGTTGCCGGCCCGCGCGCATGGCATGACCTGGTCGCCGGTCAGCAACCGCGCCGTCGCCTTTGCCCGCCGTCCCGGCACCTATGCGATGATTTTCGCGCCGGATGACAACATGGAGCCCATCGTCATCACCTCGGTCGAAGGCCGGCACTTCTATGGCCATGGCTGTTTTTCGGCTGATGGACGCCTGCTTTATGCCACCGAGAACGATTTTGCGGGAAATCGCGGCATGATCGGCGTCTATGACGGCACCAACAGCTTTGCCCGCATCGGCGAGTTTCCGTCCTATGGCATCGGTCCGCACGACATGACCCTGTCGGCAGATGGCCACATGCTTGTCGTCGCCAATGGCGGTATCGAGACCCATCCGGATTTTGGCCGCACCAAGCTCAATCTCGACCACATGCAGCCGTCGCTGGCGCTGATCGACACGGCGACTGGAGCAATGATCGAGCGTCACGCCATGCCTGATAACCTGCGCCGGCTTTCGACCCGCCATGTCGATATCGATGCAGACGGAAAAGTCTGGTTTGCCTGCCAGTATGAGGGTGCGCGAAACGACCTGCCGCCACTTGCCGGGTCGTTTGCGCGCGGCGAGGACATTCGTTTTCTCGACCTGCCGGAAGAGACGACGCTTGCGTTGGCTAATTATGTTGGCGCCATAGCGGTGAACCGCAAGGACGGGCTGGTGGGGCTAACGTCACCCAAGGGCGGTACGCAGGTCGTGGTGGATGCAAGGACCGGCCGTGTCACACGGCAGGATAGCCTTGCCGATGCAGCCGGAATAGCGCCTGCCGCGAAGGGCTTCGTCGCATCGTCCTATTCTGGCGAATTCGGCAAGACGCAGAGCAAGGTGGCCTGGGATCAGCATATCGTCCGGGTCACGAAAGCCTGAAATCCAGTTTCAGGATTGATCGCCGGCCCTCTGAGTCAAGGCCGTGATATCCTCCCACAGGTAGGCGGTTTGCTCGTAGCTCCGGTCACCAAGGCCGATGTCGCCTGTCTCCACCGCTTTTGCTCCCATCCGCTTATAGAACTCCCGATTGGGGTTGCTGGAGAGAACCCACGCAAACAATGCCGTGGCGCCTTGTCCGGCACACTGCGATGCCGCAGCCTGGACGAGCGCCCGGCCGATCCCCATACCCTGATAGTCCGCCCGGATGTAAAGCGCATAGATCTCGTACACATCGGCCGCCACGCGGCCGCGGCCTAGCCCGAAATTGGCAAAGCCGATAACGTCACCGGCGAAAGGTTCGATAGCGACCAGATAGGATACGCCGCCAGCAGCCATGCGCCGTGCATGGCGGACAGCCTGATCCTCGCGCGACATGCCATCGAGATAGGCGTCGGAGAGCAGGCCACGAAAGGTCGATCGCCATGTATCGACCAGCACGCCGGCGATCATGAACAGATCGTCGCCCGCGCCTGCCCGGATCTCGAAAGAGGTGTGGTCGTCCATTGCATCGATATAGGCATTGCAGGGGCCGAATTTAAACCATGCGATGGCTGGCGATTGCGGAGAAATGCCCTATGTCGTCAGCATGAACCGCATTCTCGTCCATATCCTCTTCATCGCCGCCGTTCTCGGCTGCGGCCTCCTCATCGGCATCAACAACATTCCCGGCGAATGGTATCAATCACTGGCGAAACCCTTCTTCAATCCGCCCAACTGGATCTTCGCCCCGGCCTGGACAATCCTCTACATCATCATCGGCTTTGTCGGCGCCCGGACTTTCCTCAATCATCGCCTCACCGCTGCGATGCGGTTCTGGGTGGCGCAGATGATCTTCAATTTCGCATGGTCGCCGCTGTTCTTCGGGCTGCACGAGATCGCGCTGGCGCTGATCGTCATCATTGCCCTGCTGATCTCGATCGCCGGCTTCATGGCTGTGAGCCGGAAGCAGGATGGTCTGTCGGCGCTGCTATTTGTGCCCTATCTCGCCTGGGTGGCATTCGCCACCGCGCTCAACACGTCGATTTTCCTCATGAATTGAGGCTTGTCCTTGTTTTTCCGCCATGCGACTGTCTGCGCAACCGGGGACCAGAAACTTAGGCAACAGAGAGCACACGGTGGAATTTCGCGAGCGCATCCGCAACAGCTTCGGCAGACAGGCCGCCATGGCGACCATCGGCGCAGAATTGACGCGGGTGGAGCAGGGCTCCGTCGAGATCGAGCTTCCATTTGATGAGAAGCTGACACAGCAGCACGGTTTTCTGCATGCAGGCATCATTTCGGCAGCTCTCGACGCTGCCGGAACCTATGCCGCCTATTCGGTGATCGATCCCGACGCCTCGATCCTCACCATCGAATTCAAGGTCAACCTGATGTCGCCGGGCCGCGGCGAACGCTTCCTGTTTCGCGGCGAGGTGACGAAGCCCGGCACGACGATCATCGTTTCCGATGGCCGCGGCTATGCAATTTCGCAGGATGGCCCGGCCAAGCTGATCGCCTCGATGACCGGCACGATGATGGTGATCCGCGGACGCGAGGGTATCGAAGGATGACATTCGAACTGAAGCACGTGGCAGGCAAGGCGCTGCTCTACGTCATGGCCGTCGATGCCGAATATGGCGTGCATCTGCGTGAACGCATCTCGCCGCTGATGACCGGCGTCGGCCCCGTCGAAGCGGCCGTGACGCTGACGCGGACGCTGGCCGAATTGGCAGGCCGCGGTAGCTTGCCTGATCTCGTTATCTCGCTCGGCTCGGCTGGTTCTGCCCGGCTGGAGCAGGCCGAAGTCTATCAGGCGACCTCGGTTGGCTATCGCGATATGGACGCCTCACCCCTCGGCTTCGAAAAAGGCGCGACCCCGTTTCTCGATCTGCCTGTCACGGTCGATCTGCCATTGCGTATTGCCGGTGTGAAGACCGCAAGCCTTTCGACCGGCGCCAATATCGTTTCCGGCGCGGCCTATCAGACGATTGCCGCCGACATGGTGGAGATGGAAACCTTCGCTGTGTTGCGCGCCTGCCAGTCCTTCGCGGTTCCGCTGATCGCCCTCCGTGGCATCTCCGATGGCAAGGCCGAACTCAAGCATGTCAGCGACTGGACGGAATATCTGCACGTGATCGACGAGAAGCTGGCTGGTGCCGTCGATGCGCTGGAAAGCGCCCTTAAAACCGGCGAAATCGCCCTCTGACGCCGCAAAATTGTCCGGGTGCAATGTAATCGTTGCGCTTGGGGCCGCCTTTATTTAAAGGCTCGCCATAGTTCCCCATCAAATGATCCAAGCAAGCGGAAGCGCGTCATGACAGCGACAGTCCATCCCGATACCGTTCTCATCGTCGATTTCGGCAGCCAGGTCACCCAGCTGATCGCCCGCCGTGTGCGCGAAACCGGCGTCTACTGCGAGATCGTCCCCTTCCAGTCGGCCGAAGAAGGCTTCAAACGCCTGAACCCGAAGGCAATCATTCTCTCCGGCAGCCCGGCTTCAACGCTGGACATCGGTTCGCCGCGTGCGCCCAGCGTGGTGTTCGACAGTGGTCTTCCTGTTCTCGGTATCTGCTACGGCCAGCAGACTATGTGCGAACAGCTCGGCGGCAAGGTCGAGGCCGGTCATCACCGCGAATTCGGCCGCGCCTTCATCGAAATCGACAAGGAATGCGCACTTTTTGACGGCATCTGGACCGTCGGCTCCCGCCATCAGGTCTGGATGAGCCATGGCGACCGCGTCACCGCGATCCCTGCCGGTTTCGAGGTTGTCGCTACCTCGCCGAACGCGCCGTTTGCGTTCATCGCCAACGAAGCGAAGAAATTCTACGCCGTGCAGTTCCACCCGGAAGTCGTGCACACGCCCGATGGCGCCAAGCTGCTCGCCAATTTCGTCCACAAGATCGCTGGCCTCAAGGGTGACTGGTCGATGGCCGCCTATCGCGACAAGGCAGTTGCCGAGATCCGGGCTCAGGTCGGCGACAAGCGCGTCATCTGCGGTCTTTCCGGCGGCGTCGATAGCTCGGTTGCTGCTCTTTTGATCCATGAAGCCGTCGGCGACCAGCTGACCTGCATCCTCGTCGACCACGGCCTGATGCGCAAGAACGAGGCGGCCGACGTCGTTGCCATGTTCCAGGAACACTACAATCTGCATCTGGTGCATGTCGATGCGTCTGACATGTTCATCAATGCGCTGGAAGGCGAGAGCGATCCGGAAACCAAGCGCAAGACCATCGGCCGCCTGTTCATCGACGTGTTCGAAGCCGAAGCCAAGAAGCTCGGCGGCGCCGATTTCCTCGCCCAGGGCACGCTTTATCCGGATGTCATCGAAAGCGTTTCCTTCACCGGCGGCCCGTCAGTCACCATCAAGTCGCACCACAATGTCGGCGGCCTGCCGGACCGCATGAACATGCAGCTGGTCGAGCCTCTGCGCGAACTGTTCAAGGACGAAGTTCGCATTCTCGGCAAGGAACTTGGCCTGCCCGATAGCTTCATCGGCCGCCACCCGTTCCCGGGTCCGGGCCTTGCCATCCGCTGCCCGGGCGGCATCACCCGCGAAAAGCTCGAGATTCTGCGCGAAGCCGATGCCGTCTATCTCGACGAAATCCGCAAGGCCGGCCTTTACGACGCGATCTGGCAGGCTTTTGCCGTGCTTCTGCCGGTCCAGACCGTCGGCGTCATGGGCGATGGCCGCACCTACGAATTCGTCTGCGCACTTCGTGCAGTCACCTCCGTCGATGGCATGACGGCAGACTTCTACCATTACGACATGGACTTCCTCGGCCGCGCCGCCACCCGCATCATCAACGAAGTCCGCGGCATCAACCGCGTCGTCTATGACGTAACCAGCAAGCCGCCCGGCACGATCGAGTGGGAATGATTTTTACCCCTCCAGGAGTATCCGACAATACGCCGCGGTACGACATAAACCATTGATAAATAAGAGAAAACCATTCGGCACCTATCGTCATCTATCGAGGGTCAAAGCCTCGATTTGACGGTATAGTGGACGGTATGGGAAATCTTGTTCGATCTGCAAAATAGCTATACCGTCAGGGCCAAGAGAGGTGCTGACGGTATTTTTTTGAGACATAACAAGCTGATCTCAAAGAGAAATCTGGCTTCCTGCAACGTCGTTTTTGGCCTGACGGTATAATTGGTGCCTCTCTCCGATGTTTTGGCAATTTTGGAGGCTCCCATGCTTACGGACACGGCGATTAAGGCGCTGAAACCACAGGAGAAATTATACAAGATCAGTGACCGTGACGGTATGTACGTGGTCGTGCAGCCGTCGGGTGCGATCGTGTTCCGATACGACTACCGTCTGAACGGTCGGCGCGAGACGCTGACGCTCGGTCGGTACGGACCTGAGGGCCTCTCGCTTGCACGGGCCCGGGAGAAGCTGATCGACGCGAAGCGGGCCATCACGGAGGGTCGGTCTCCCGCCCAGGAGAAGCAGTACGACAAGCGGCGGCTCAAGGAGGCAAAGCGCTTCGGCGAGTTTGGCGAGAAGTGGTTCGAAGGGTCGCGCATGGCTGACAGCACGAAGGCCATGCGGCGCTCAATCTACGAGCGCGATATCCTGCCGACGTTTCGGAATAGGCTGTTGACGGAGATCACGCCGAGCGATCTTCGCATGATGTGCGTGAAGGTGAAGGAGCGCGGCGCTCCTGCTACGGCTGTCCACGTGCGAGATATCGTGAAGCTGATTTTCGCGTTCGCCATCCTCCACGGTGAGAAGGTCCCCAACCCGGCGGATGAGGTGGGCCCCGCGTCGATCGCGACCTTCGTTCCCAAGGATCGTTCGCTCTCTCCGGCGGAGATCCGCGTCATGCTCGGTCAGCTAGAGCATGTGCCGACGCTGCCGACGATCCGGCTGGGAATGAAGCTGTTCCTCCTGACGATGGTCAGGAAGAGCGAGCTGCAGGATGCAACATGGGGTGAAGTCGATTTCGAGAACGCCGTCTGGTCCATTCCCAAAGAGCGAATGAAGCGGTCGAAAGCCCACAACGTTTATTTGTCGCAGCAAGCAATCGACATATTCATCGCCCTGAAAACCTGCGCGGGAAATTCGCGATATGTTCTGCCGTCTCGCTACGATGCGGACGCGCCGATGTCGCGGGCCACGTTCAATCGCATCACGACTGCGGTCGTCGTTCGGGCGAACAAGGAGGGCTTGCCGCTGGAGCCGTTTACGGTTCACGATCTACGGCGAACCGGATCGACGCTGCTAAACGAGCTGGGATTCAATAGCGATTGGATCGAAAAGTGCTTGGCGCATGAAGATGGACGGTCGTCGCGTGGAATCTATAACAAAGCAGAATACGAACATCAGCGACGCCACATGATGCAGGAGTGGTCCAACCTGGTGGACGCCTGGAGCGCAGGAAAAAAATACATACCAACGCTACTCCCGCCTACGATGGAGGTGTTGGAGTTGGAGCCTAGTGTTTGACGGGTCTGGTGCGGCGAAGTTTTACGTCTGGGCTTGGCGCCCGCTTCACCGCTTTCGCCCGCGACGCGGTTCGGCGGGCGTCAAGCCAGGCTTCTACTTCTGCAAGATCCCAAACGACGCAGCGCGAGGTGAGGTAGAAGCGCTGCGGAAACTCCCCGCGCTGCTCCATGTCGTAAATCGTACTGTCTGCCAGAGGCACGATCTCTCTGAGCTGTTGACGACGAATTGTTCGTCGGCTTACTTGGGGTGCTTGGCCCATCTCGCGTCTCCTCTTCGATCCTCCGCTCGGAGATAGAAGACGATAGATCGCGTGGTTTGGAAGACCTCAACTCCGACCGTGCGGCGATATCGGGCCATAGCGTACAAATCGGACAAACGTCTTCCGACGATATCGGTGCTGTATGGGTGCAAAGCTCAGGGCGACGAATTCGCGCATGCGTTCGCGATAGCGGGAGAAGGCCTGGTCGCGGTCCTGCCGCAGAGCGATGTTCTGATTTGGAGTTATGAGATTTCCGGAGCTTCAGGACAATCTTCCGTCAAATCAGGTACTGCCCGGTCAGCGAGGTACGCGAAACGATCATACCCTCAGGCCTGCCCTCGAAGATGACCCGTCCGCCGTCTCGTCCGGCTCCGGGCCCCATCTCTACGATCCAATCCGCCTGGGAAATCACATCGAGGTTGTGTTCGACCACAAGTAGGGTGGCGCCGTTATCGACAAGGCGGTTCAATAAACCAATCAACCGCGCGACGTCCGACATATGCAGACCCGCGGTGGGCTCATCGAGGATAAAGATTCGCCCGGCGTTCTGGAGTTCTGTAGCGAGCTTGATCCTTTGCCGTTCACCGCCAGATAAACTGCTCAACGGTTGGCCGAGCGTCATGTAATCGAGGCCTACTTCCGCCACCCGATCCAAAGCTGGGCTGATGTCTGGACTATCGAAGAACTGACTGGCGTCCGCCACGCTCATGCGCAACACGTCGTCGATATTCTTGCCTCTTAACTCATACGCCAACACTTCATCGGTGAAGCGACGTCCATGGCAGACCTCGCAAGTGCTGACGATGGTATCCATGAACGCCATATCAATTTGGGTTATGCCAAGGCCTTTGCATCCAGGGCAGGCGCCAATGGAGTTGGCGCTGAACAGAGAAGCACTCACGGCATTGGCTTGCGCGAATAGCCGACGGATCGGATCGAGCACCTCCGTATAGGTCGCTGTGTTCGACCTGCTGGAACCGCCCAAGGCGGCTTGGTCGATGCAGATTGCGTCGGGGTAGCGCCGCGCGAACGCGCCATTGATCAGCGAACTCTTGCCCGAACCCGCCACGCCCACGATCGCCGTCAACACGCCTTGCGGTATATCGACGCTGAGGTTCCTCAGATTGTGCAACGTGACGTCGCGTAGCGGCATCACGCCGGTCGGCTCACGGACTAGGACTTTTGGGCGTGGTCGCGCCTTCATGAAACGGCCGGTCAAAGTGTCAGACCGTTCAAGATCGTCGACCTTGCCCTGGAAAACGACGCGGCCGCCCTTATCCCCGGCTCCGGGGCCCATGTCGATTACGTGGTCGGCCACGGCGATGACCTGCGGATCGTGCTCGACGACAAGCACCGTGTTGCCTTTGTCGCGAAGCTCGCGCAACAACGCGATCAATTGATTCACGTCGCGCGGATGCAATCCGACGCTCGGCTCGTCGAATATATAGGTCAGGTCGGTAAGGCTGCTGCCGAGATGCCGCAGCATCTTGACGCGCTGCGACTCTCCGCCCGACAGCGTCGACGTCTGCCGGTCCATGCTTAGGTATCCGAGGCCGATGCCGATGAGATGTTCAAGCCGCCCGGCAATGGCGGCAACTATCGGCGCCGCCACCGACCCACTGATGGCCGAAACGACTGAGACCAGGTCGATCGTCGGCATGGCTGCGAGATCGGCGATGTTGTTTCCATTGATCTTGGAACGCAACACGTCCGGCTTCAGCCGCGCGCCATGGCACGCCGGACAAGGTCCGCTTGTCACCACACGGTCCAATGCTTCGGCATAAGTGGAGCGCTCGCCTGACTTCCCCAGAAAACTGCGGTGAAAGCGTGGTATGAGACCCTCATACATCGAGCTAGCCCACCATCCCTTTCTGGGGTGAGGAGGCTTCCTTGGCTCGGCGTTCAGCAGCAGGTCCCATTCCTCGTGACTGTATGCGTCCAGCTTCTTGTCGTTATCGAAGTATCCTGACAAGACGTATCGCTTCCAGCGCGCACTGCCCACGGCCAAGGGAGGAAAGCGAATGGCGCCCTCGTTGAGCGACTTCGATTTGTCGAGAAGCGCGTCGATTTCTACTGTATTCGTCGCGCCAATACCCTCGCAGCGCGTGCACATCCCCTCCGGATGATTGAATGAGAAGACGCTCGATTCCCCTACAAAGGGTTTCCCCACTCGAGAGAACAACAGGCGCAACAAGGCTTGGATGTCAGTGGCAGTTCCAACAGTCGACCGCGCATTTCCGCCTAGGCGCTTTTGATCGACGACGATCGCCACGGCGAGGTTTTCGATGGAGTCGACATCAGGCTGGCCGTAGTGCGGCAGGCGATGGCGGACGAATGAACTGAAGGTTTCATTGAGCTGCCGTTGAGATTCCGCGGCGATGGTGTCAAAAACCAGCGACGACTTCCCGGAGCCCGACACACCTGTGAACACGGTGATTAGCTTCTTCGGAATCTCGATACTGATGTTTTTGAGATTGTGCTCGCGGCTGCCGACGACACGGATCACCCCGTGCTCTCGAGATGCATTTGTTCGCGGAGCGGTTTTTCGGGGTGCGGATGCTGTCATTTCGGCTCCTTGATTCATTCGACGTGCAAAGGATGTTGCAGACCGAAAAACGCATCAGGCCCTACGGAGGCGGTCGCGCCCGCGTTGCGCCATGCCAGGTGATCTCCTGGCCTTTGCTGCGGTCGCTCGTGTCGCGCGGTAAGGCGGACGACTTCCAAGTGCATTCCACCGATCGGGCGCGAGTGTCTGTTCGATCGCAGCTCTCACACCGATTCTTCTTCGAAACTGAATTAACGAGCTTGGAGATACTGACGGCGCCAGTAGGCACGCCCAGCCCATGCCAACAGCGCGAGGAAGAAAACAAGGCCTCCTGCTGACCAGAGGTAGCCTGCGGTCTCCCGACCCTCGGTGAATGCTACGATGCCCTTCACCGCCCAGGTCGCGGGCGTCAGCAACAACGGATAGCCGTACCAAGCGTCCTGCGGAATGAACAGGCTGACCGCTGCCACCTGGATATAGAGGTTCAAGGTTTTGAACAGACCGAGCGCCTGCACCTTGTCGCGCGAAATCGCTGGCACCAGGAGCGTCACCCACGGCACCGCCACTGCCAGCGTCAGGACCGGCAGAACCCATTGCTGGAATGGAAGCCCGATCATCCGGCTCGCGTAGATCAGGGCAAAGGCATAGATGAGCACGAAGCCTGTCGCGAGCAGGGTCCGTGCGCCCACCACGCCGATCGCCGATACAGGCGAAACCAGCAACGCCTGGTTCACTCCGCTGTCGATTTCATCGACGATCAGCATGCCAAACAGATAGCCCATGCCGGGCATGTAGCCGAGCAGCAGGACGATGAGGATATTCGCCCACCAATCCGGGAAATACCCCATGTGTCGAACCCCGGCGGCGACGATCACCAGCACCACCATCATGCCGACGATGTTGAGCATGACCCTGTCGCGGGTGATGCCGACGAGGTCGCGGCGGACCAGACTCGCCAATGCGGGCATGAATCTTCTCCTCAGTCTTCGGTTCGGCCGAGATCCGCGCCGTAAACAGTCAGCGACCAGCGAAACAGGATCGCGCTCAGCACCGTCAAATAGGTGAAAGCGTAGATGACGTCGGGCATCGTCACTGTTGACGGATCGGCTGCCCAAAGCAGTGCGCGCAGCATGGCATGGCCTGGGTTGACCGCGAACAGCAGCCATTGCCAGAGTCCGGTCACGACACCGAAGTGTGCGAAAAGCGGCAAGAAGAGCAGGATCGTCACCGGAAAGGCTCGCGCGATCAGGTGGTTCATGGAGTTGGCCCGAGCCACGAGGATCAACCCGCCGACGACTCCGAGCGTACCTGTGAAGGTCAGTGCCACCACAAATCGCAGTAGCCGCACCGGGTCGACCGGCCAATAGGCAACGAGGACGAGGGCGAGGCCACCTAAGATGGTGAGAAGCGTCAGTGTGATGACCTTGGACACTACATAGTCGCCCGGCGCCGCAGGCGATACCGATAGCGCCGCCAGCGTATTCTGGCCCCGTTCCATCAGCACGATCGAGCCGACGAAACTGCTACCGACGATAGCCGGGTCGAGGAACAGGATTGCGGTGATCACGGCATCGGGCGTGCCAGTCGGCAAGAGCGCGATGAAAACACCGAATGCGGCCGTTGTCAGCACCGTGAAGACATAGACATTTTCGCGGGCCTGCAGACGGAGATCCCAGGCGATGAGGCGGCGAAGCGTAACGCTCATCGGGCTGTCTCCGGCTCGGCCTGATCGAGGCTGTGGCCCGTCACGTCGTTGAACACCTTGTCGAGCGTCGCCTCCTGACTGTGGATGCGCCGGACGGCTCCGGCCCTCAGCAAATCGAGGAAGCGTGCGTTGTCGCCGAGCCCGTCGAGCGGAAACTCCGCCTGGCTCTCCTCGACCGCCCCGTGGGTGACGCGCACCGTCCGGCGGCCATGCAGCGTCTTCAGCGCCTCCGGTGTATCGAGCGCCGCGAAGCGCCCGTCCACCATGAAGGAAACGCGATCGCACAGCTGATCCACATCGCTCATGTTGTGGGTCGTCAGGACGATTGTTTTGCCGGCCTTGCGCAGGTCAGAAACGATCGATTTCACGATGCCGGCATTGACCGGATCGAGTCCGGCGGTCGGCTCATCGAGGAAAACCAAGTCGGGATCGTGCTGGATGGCGCGCACGAAGTTAAGACGCATGCGCATGCCCTTGGAAAAGGTCTCGACCCTCTTGTCGGCAAACTTGTCGAGTCCCACCATCGACATGAGTTCGATCGGGTCGCGGCTCGCACGCCGGTAGAGCGAGGCGAAGAACTTCAGGTTCTCGACGGCGGTGAATTTCAGGTAGTGGTTGGGCAGTTCGAACCCGACGCCAATGGCCTCGAAGAAGTCCTGGCCCCACTCATTGAGAGGCTTGCCCAGCACAGATACGGAGCCCCCAAAGCTCCGCTGCTGCCGAGTCAGAATTTTCTGCGTCGTGCTCTTGCCGGCACCTGACGGCCCCAGTAGGCCGAAAATCTCGCCCGTTCCGACAGAAAAGCTGATGCCGTCAACGGCCGCATTTGTCTGTCCAGCATAGGTGTAACGTAGGCTATCGACGACGATTGCCGGATTGGTGAGGGCGCTTTGCATTCGGTGACCTTGGCGTTGTTTCCACGGGCTAGTGCGCAGTTGAGGCGCCTTGCAGTTCGCACTGATGGATGCCATAATACAAACCGATGGTCGGTCTTGCAAGTGGAAAGGCTTGGAGGGAAGCAATGGCGGTGACGCGACGCAAGAATCTCAAGCCGGAGGATCGCCGGGAGCAATTGCTCGATTGTGCTCAGTCGCTTTTCTTTGCCCGTGGTTACGACGCGACAACGATCAATGACATCATGACGTTGGCTGGGGTGTCGAAAGGCGGTTTCTACCACCACTTCGCTTCAAAGGATCAGGTGCTGGAGGCGTTGAGCCGCCGCATGGCGGGGCAGGCCGTCGAACGAATAGGTGACGTACTCGACCATCCCGGGCTATCGCCGCTCGATCGGCTGAACCTGGCTTTCGAACGTATGCGCCAGTTCAAGGCAGGAGACGGGCCCAAGATCGTCAAGGCGTTTGAAGCCGCGTTTACTACCGAAAACCTCATTCTCTACGACCGGCTGAACAGGGCAACGAGCGCCGTTGTCGCGCCCCTGCTCACCACCATCATCGAAAAAGGCATGGATGAAGGCGCCTTCAACGTTCCCGATGCCGCGATCGCGGCGGACATCATTCTAAGGCTTGGCGCCCTGAGCCGCGAAGCCGTCGCCGTCGCCATCACGGCGCGCGGAACCGCGGACGCCCAATCCGCCAATGAGCAGTTGGAGCGGACGATGAGGATGCAGGCGATCGTTGTCGACCGCATCCTTGGCCTGCCCGATGACAGCGTCAGACTGGTTGCGCCCGGCTTTGTCGACGCGCTGCTGAAGGCCTGAAGGATGCAGCCAAGGTTAGCTGCCGCGCTCGCCGTCCTTGGCGCCTATCATTGCCATTGCAGACAGGAAGGGAACGCGGATCGCACCGGAACGATCGAAGCGACGAGACAGCATCACCGCCTTGCCCGCGACCTCAATCAGCTCATGGTGCGGCGTGGTGATACCGGCCTGGTCGGCTAACCTCGATCGCCGCTTAGCGGACTACGATGGTGGACGTCGACGTCGTTTAGACCGTCGGTCTAAGAAAATCATTGCTAACATTCGACCACTGGTCTAATAATATTGCAAATAGCCGTGCGGAGGAGCCATTGTGGTAAAACGTGATCCGCTACCTGCAACGCGACAGCAATCGGTCCCAGGGAAACGAGGGAGGGTTGCATCGCTCCTTACCCCGCGCGAGCGTTTCGACGCATTGCCTCCGGATCGCCAAGCCGGATTGCTCGATCCTGCGGAAGACGAGTTCTCCGCGCACGGCTACGAACAGGCCTCTCTCAACCGCATCCTTGAGCGTGCGGGTCTCAGCAAGGGGCAGGCGTACTACTATGTGAAGGATAAGGCTGCACTTTATCTGTTGGTGGTCGAACGTGCTTTTGCACGCCTTGCCGCTACCATTGGCCCCCTCCCAGCGACCGCGAAAGACCCTGACGCCTATTGGAAGGCGATCCAGCTTCTTTTCAGGCGTGTTCCTGTCGTGCTGTCCCAGGACACAAAACTGGCGGACCTCGCCCGCGCCATCTATCCGACCTCCGCCGCCGCGAACGCCGCGCTGGAGCCGCTCCTGGCGCGCCTGCTTGATCAGCTTAAAGACCATGTTCGCTCCGGGCAGTCGTTCAGAGCTGTCCGCGATGACGTTCCCGCGGATTTTCTCGCGGCGGGAATTTTCGGCTTCATCGCACGCCTCGACCGCTGGTTCGCGATGAGCGGGCACTCCCTTGATACCGATGAGGCTAGCCGGCTGAACGACGCCGCGGTGGCCATGTGTCGCGCGATGGTGTCGCCTCCCACAGAACCCTCGGAAAGCGAGAACGGCCGGCGCGCGCCGTCGCCTGGATCGCGCCATTTCGGCAGAGGACTGACTTCATGAGAGCCATCCCGGTTCAGGAGAAAACAGTCTCCGAAAGACTTGAACCCTATCTTGCCAATGTCCGGCTGCGCATCCTCATAGTCGGCGCGGGCATTGCCGGGACGACCCTGGCCGCCTTGTTGCGGCAGCGTGGCGAGCGGCCGGTTGTCATCGAACGAGGGACGGCCAATGCGCAAGCCGGCTACATGCTGGGCCTCATGCCGCTTGGCGGACGGGTTTTAAACGGTCTCGGACTCGCCGAGGACTATCTCAACCTCAGTTGTCAAATCAGTCACTATGAGCTTTTTGCAAATCACGGCAGGACCAAGAGAAACTATTCGCTCGACCCTCTCATGGATGAGTTCGGCTTGCTTCGCGGCATCGAGCGTGGCGAATTGCTGTCGCTTCTGCGACGGGCCGCGGGCAAGGACGCGATAAGCTTCGAAACGTATATCACGCACCTCCAGAACGATCCTGATGAGATCATCGTCACGTTCCATGATGGTTCAAGACAGACGTTCGATCTCGTGGTCGGGGCCGATGGGATGCATTCGGATGTCCGTCGCCGCATCCTGAACGAGAATGAATATGCCTATTGGAGAACCGGATGGGCCGGCTGGGTCGAATGGGCCGCGCTCGGCGACGGGCACCGGGATAGCTACAGCGAGCTGTGGTTGGCCGGGCGGGGTGTCGGCGTTTATCCGGTCAAACAACGGATGGGGATCTTCCTTGCCGGCAGGCTGCCGGATCTGGAGCGCACGACGGCACAAGCATTCTCAAACCAAATAGCGACGCGGCTTCCCTCTGGGCCAATCCGCGAAGCGCTTGGCAGGGTCGATCGATCAATGCCTTCTTTTCTTTGGAAAATGGAGGACTGCCGCGCGCAAACCTGGTCGCGAGGTCGCGTCGTACTTTTGGGCGACGCCGCCGCGGCATTCCTCCCGACAGCCGGGGTTGGCGCGTCCATGGCGATGGATTCCGCCGCCGCTCTAGCCGACGAATTGTCGCGTGCCGACGCGACCCACATGACCTATGCGCTTCGGCTCTATGAGCGCCGGCAACGAAGGCGGGTGGAACTTGCCCAGACCAATTCCCGCTGGCTCGCGAAAGTGATGTTCGTGGACAATCCCGTCCTTGCCTGGCTTCGCGACCGAGTGATCCGGTTTTACACGATCAAAATGATGATCAAGGACATTTCTCGAGTCATGGAGGGCAAGTAATTTGCTCAGCCAAGGCGTTTCAAGGCGCACCCATCTTATCAAGCGAGAGTCAGACGCCTCCCCGGTGACGCGATTGCTCGGTCCGGGGACGCTCGGAAAGGAATAGAAGTGAGAAACGGTGCGACTTATCTGAAGTGCGGGTACGCCAGCCCCTGCTTTGTAGACCGAGGACTAACCTGGATTTGCGGTGCCCAGTTGGGCCAGCGCGATCAGGGGGCAGCATGAACGACCTGCCGCCCCTCAGCATCCAGCGCGATGTAATGCTTGCGATCCGGAGACGCTCTCGCGCGCGTTGCCTGAATTGCGGAGTGGACTTCGCGACCGAGCCTCCGTCACCTCTCCACGCGGATACGAAGGCTTTTCAGAAGGCCGAAGCAGTTGAGCCACAGAGCGGTTGTGATCCGGCCGGTCGTGATGCCTGATCTGACGCTCGACCTTCGATATCTCCGGTATGCGTTAATGGCGGCGGAGCATCATAGTTTCCGTCGCGCTGCGGCTGTATTGGAGGTCCCTCAATCGACTGTCAGCCGCAGAATACAATTGCTGGAACACCGTCTTGGTTTCTTGATCTTCGAGCGCGGTCCTCGCGGCGCCACACTTACGGCAGCGGGAGAGACCTTTCTCCATCATGCGGCCACTGGCGTGAACCATTTCGATCGAGCTGTTCAGATTGCCATCTCGACCCATCGTGGCGAAAGCGGTGATTTACACATCGGCATTTTGGGATCCCTCACGTCGGGCTTCCTTCATCAAATCCTGCGTCAGTACCGTGCGAAACATGCCGACGTAAGAGTCAGCCTTCATGAGGGAACGACCCAGGAGAATTTTCACCGCCTTGCAACGGGGAGCTTGGACGTGATCTTCGTCACCGGTGATCCCGTTCTTCCAGGCTATCGTTCCGCCAAGTTGGGGAGCGAGTGCGTTTTCGTGGCTTTGCCGAGTAGTCATCCCCTCGCAGTAAGAAATGAGGTGACGTGGGAGGAAATTCGCGATGAAAACTTCATCGTCAGCACGGGCGGTCCTGGCCCCGAAATCCGAGACTATCTGATCAAACGCCTAGCGGCGTTCGGTTTTAGTCCGAAGATAGACCCGCAAGAAGTCGGCCGTGAAAGCGTCATGAATCTCGTGGCGATTGGGTACGGTTTGACGCTTGCAAGCACCTCAGCTCTGGGAGCGGAGATCGTTGGTGTCGTCTTTCGGCCGATAGCAGGCAATGACGATATCCTGACGTGCAGTGCAGTTTGGTCGTCCAGCAATATCAATACGGCGTTGAAGTGTCTTCTGGCGGTGGCGAAGGCCGTCGCACGGGAATTCAAGCCTTCGAGAGACAAGAGCGCAGCAGCAATCCCAGTCATCCATCTTCTCATTCCGATCGGATGTTTCGCCAGAGCGCCGATGGATCTGTTTGCACAGATCATGGGCTGAGTTCCCGTTTGGAAGCCAGCCTATCGCTCGCGCTTCGCTCTGGAGAACCCGCGATCGCTGGCGATGAATTTCTTGACCGTCGAACGATCAAGCGGGCAGGCGCCACGGGCGAAGACCCTGTATCGAGCGCGAGCGCCTCGAACCCCATCTAGCCGGTCGCCGTGTCGTCCGTTCGCCGAGCTTTGGCGAAGCCTCGATCCGTCGCGATGAAACGCTCGAGCATTGGTACGATCAGTCTTACCGGATCCTGGATGGTCTGGCCCTGTTCCCGGCCCAGGATCTCGGCATAGCGAACGAGATCGCGGTGGAGGGAGACCGGGAGTTCAATCGCAACCTTGATGGGTTTGTCTTCGACTATCGGGCCGAGCTTCAATTTGGTCATCATCGAGCTCCGTAAGGTTCAAGCACAAGGTCGCGCGTGACGATCACTCGGACGGGGAATCCTGGCCTGATCGTTAGTGTCGGGGCGACGTTGAGCTGGCGGCGGACGATCTGCTGACCGGCATCGTTGATCGTGTCTTGGCCGCCGTTACGGATCGCGCTGATCAGCCGATTCTCATCGTTCGTCGCCAGCTCCGCGCCCACACTGAGGAGTGTCGAGAGCCCTGCGGCCTTCGCCAGATCCCACCAATGGTAATCGACGCCATCCTCAAGTCCGGCATAGCCCTCTGCGTCCGCTCCAGGTTGGCGTTCGAGGACGATTGAGCGGCCATTCGGGAATATCAGCCGGTTCCAGACCAGAAGCACGCGGCTCTGACCGAACTGCACGTTGTTGTCGTACTGGCCGACGACGCGCGTGCCCTGCGGCACGAGGAGGATGCGGCCGGTCGGGCTGTCGTAGATGTTCTCGGTGACCTGCGCTGTGATCTGACCCGGCAAGTCAGACCTGATGCCGGTAATCAGCGCGGCCGATATAACGGCGCCCGCTTGCAGGATATTCGGAGACGCCGGCGCAGCAACGCGGTCAGCCGCGATGGTGCGGCGATCCGCGGCCGCATTGAGGAAGGCGTTCTGGCGGTCCTGCGCCGATGGTGTCGCTGGCGGAGGCGCCAAGCCGAGGCCAGCCAGATTGGGTGCTGGTGGAGGGGAGATGGTGGGCACTGCGGCTGAAGCTCCAGCGCGGGTCTCCGTCCCAGAGAAGAGTCGGCTGGTCCTCGCCGTCTCGATCTCCTGCAGCCTGCGCTGTTCCTCGGGACTAATGCCGGTGTTCGGCGTGGCGATGCCGGGCACCGGCACGGGCTGGCCGCGTTCCTGCGCTCCGACGATGGGACGACCGAGATCTCCGGGTAACGGCGGCCCGAGCCGGGGGACACCACTATAGTCACGCGGCAACCCGGCGAGCCCATCTGCGGTCGAGCGGCTCTCCGTCGAATAGAGTTCTTCGCTCGGTCGGCCGCTATCGCGGTTCTGCAGCGCATACACGAGAGCGCCGCCAAGTCCGACACTGGCGACCAGGCCGATACCCGCGAGAACCTTGCGCGACAACCGGGTCACACGCGGCGGCTCGGCGCGCAGCCGCATAGGCGCGGCGCTGACCGGCTCGCCGGTCAAGGGCTGCGCGTCATTGTGCGGCGTGTCCTCGTCCCGGGGCTCGTTATCACTCACGACGCGGGCCTCCCGTCGGTGCGCGTGATGCGGACGCGCCGTTGACGATCGCCGGAGCCGAAGCGCAGCTCGGCGGCGGCGAAAAGGCGGTCGACGATCATGTGGTGGCCGCGGACGCGGTAGTTGACCAGTTCGGAGGTGTTTCCCTCTGGGCCTACCACGAACAGCGGCGGCATTTCGCCCTGACCGATGCCGCGCGGGAATTCGATGAAGACCTGGCGTCCGTCGTCGAAGGCACGTAGCGGCCGCCATGGCGCGCGGTCGCCCTCAATCGCATAGCGGAAATTGACGTTGGCGAGATCGACACCGCTTGCCACCGGCTGGGCAGCTTGCGCTTCGGCATTCTGGCGGCGTAGCGCGATGAGCTGGTCCTGCGGATATTGCCAGGAAACCGACGCCATATAGGTCCGCTCGGTCGAGCGAAGTTCCATATGATAGGTGCGGAGGTTGGTGTTGATGATGAGGTTGGTCATCAGATCGGCGCGGCTCGGCTTGACCAGAATATGGATCTGGCGCGTCGTGCCCGAACCGCTCTCGGTATCGCCGATGATCCAGCGCACAGTGTCGCCGGCGGCGACGGGGCCTGAGCCGACGAGCTGTTCGCCGGGCTGTAGCGCGATGTCGGTGATCTGACCGACCGCGGTATAGACCTGATAGAGCGCGCCCTGCGTGAAGGGATAGACCTGCATCGAATTGATGAAGCCATCCCGCACCGGCTGGATGCGAGCGGCCGCATTGGCCTGGTTCACCCTCGCCGTCGGATCAGTGGGTTCTGGCGTGCGCCGGGATGGCTCGACCCGCTGCAACTGGCCGGGCAGCGGCAGCGGGCGCGGTAGTTCGACAACGGTGACGGGCGCGGGCGGATCGACGGTCTGTACGGCAGGCGCGGCGTTGTCGTAGGATATCTCCGGCGGCGGCGTAGTGGTGGCGCAGCCGGCGAGCGCCGTCGTCGCCAGCAGCACGAACGGCAATGCGGATCTGCGCAGAGCCGGAGATACGAGGATGTGTGAAGCCGGGTTTCCAGCTTTACGGAAAGACGGCTTCATTGCCCAAGCTCCCGTGACCAGTTGATGGCGTTGACGTAGATGCCGAGCGGATTCGCCCTGAGCCGGTCGGCGTTGCGCGGGATCTGCACCACGATTGTCAGGATCGCGGTCCAGCGGGTGGTCTCGGCGATCTGCCCGTTCTCGTAGCGGCGCTCGACCCATGCGACGCGGAACGAGTCCGGTGATGCACGGATGACGCTGGAGACGTCGACGGCGACCTGTTGGCGGCCAACCTTGGTGAACGGGTCGTTCGACCGTGCATAATCATTCAGAGCCATCGCCCCGCGATCGGTCGTGAAATCGTAAGCACGCAGCCAGTTCTGTCGGACAATGATTGCGTCTGCGGGGATCGAGCGGACCTGCTCGATGAAGCGCGCCAGGTGGAAAGCGATCTGCGGATCGGTCGGCCGGTAGTCGGCGACGGCCGGCGCGACCGCCTGGGCCTGACCAAGGCGATCCACCTGCACCACCCATGGCACGATCGTTCCTCGCGCCGATTGCACGACGAGCGCGGTGGCAAACCCGGCTGACAGGATCAGCGAACCGAAGGCCATCAGCCGCCAGTTCTTCGCCTGAACGCGCGAAGCCCCAATGCGCTCGTCCCAGACCTGGGCGGCGCGCTGGTACGGCGTCTCGGGCTCGGCGGCTTTGCCGTAATGAGTGGAGGGTCGTTTGAACATCAGCGATCACCTTCGGAAAGATTGACGGAAGAGCCGCCGCCATGGGCGTCGCCGGAGCGGACGGCGTGGGCCGTGGCCTGCACGGCATGGGTCATGCTCTGCGAGCGGCGCATCCGCTGCGCCCAGGCGGGCGGGTCGCCAGCGTTCGCGGAAGCGGTGCCGTTACCGGCGGCGTCACCGCCGATCGAGCCCATTGTGGAAGAGCCGCCTGTCGCCTCGAACGCGGCCTTGCCGCCAGCGTTGAAGCTGGATTTCATGCTTTCGGCGGCGCGGGATGCGGCTCTCCGAAGTGGTGAGACGGCCGCGCTCCCGCCAGCGCGGGCGACACCACCGAACCCTGATGCGACGCCCGCGGCGCCGGATTGACCGGCTGCACCGAGGCTGTAGGCGGTGGATGCCCCGCCAGCGACCGCCGCGCCGCCACGAGCGGCGGCAGCAGCACCTCCGGCCAGGGCCGCGCCACCGGAGGCGGCGACGCCGACGGCGCCTGCACCAAGCGCGATCATGCCGCCGGCGGCCATCCCGGTTCCGACTGCGGCGCCGGCGCTGAGTTGTGGGCCGCCGGAGACGATGCCGCTGGCGATGCCGGGACCGAAGATGCCGAGGCCGAGCAGCGACAGGGCGGCGAGCACGATCGCCATCGCTTCGTCGATAGTTGGAGTCGCGCCGCCGAAGCCCGAGGTGAATTCGGAGAACAGCGTCGAGCCGATGCCGATGATGACGGCCAGCACCAGCACCTTGATGCCGGAGGAGATGACGTTGCCAAGCACGCGCTCGGCCATGAAGGCCGATTTGCCGAAGAGGCCGAAGGGGATCAGCACGAAGCCAGCGAGTGTCGTCAGTTTGAATTCGATGAGCGTGACGAAGAGCTGGATGGCGAGTATGAAGAAGGCGAGCAACACCAGCGCCCAGGCGAGGAACATGCAGGCGATCTGGATGAAGTTCTCGAAGAACGACCAATAGCCCATCAGGCTGGAGATCGAGTCGAGCAGCGGCCGACCGGCGTCGAGCCCGGTCTGCGCCACCTTGCCCGGGCGCAGAAGATCGGCCGTTGTGAAGCTCGTCCCGCTCGCCTTCAGGCCGAGGCCGGCGAAGCTCTCGAAGATGATGCGGGCGAGATTGTTCCAGTTACCGATGAGATAGGCGAAGACGCCAACGAATAGCGTCTTCTTCACCAGGCGAGCCATGATGTCGTCGTCGGCGCCCCAGCTCCAGAACAGCGCCGCCAGCGTCACGTCGATGACGATCAGCGTGGTGGCAATGAAGGCAACTTCGCCGCTGAGCAGGCCGAAGCCGCTATCGATGTAGCGGGTGAAGACCTCGAGGAAATGGTCGATGACGCCGGTGCCGCCCATAATGTTATCTGGCCTCTTCGAGCGACCGCGGCGCGATCGGCACGGCGGGCACCGGAGCCGGCTGATCGGTGCGGCCCGGTTGGGGGATGACATTGTCTCGCGGCGCTGGCGGCATGTCCGGCAGCCGCTCGGCAGGTCGCGCGCCGGGAGCCAGGAAGCGGTTGCGGTTCTCCGCCCAGGCGCGCATGCAGGCCGGATCGCGCGGACCGGCCTCGCCGAGGAACTGGCAGCGGGTCAGCTCGTCGCGAAGCGGATCGGCCTGCGCCTGAGTGGTCCGGCCTGAAGGCCAAGCCTCGGGTGCGTCCTCTTTCCGGTTCATCTCGATCGCGGTCGCGGTGATCGCCACCGCCACGAACACGACGGCGCCAAGCCGCGCGAGCATCTTGCCGTCCATGGCCGTGTCCTCAGTTGCCGTTGGGGAACATGCGGGCATTGCCGGGCTGGTAGCCCGTGCCCGGTGTCAGGAAGCGGCGGCGCTGTTCGCGGCCCTGTTCGGCCGCGGCGGCGCGTTCCGCTTCGGAGAGGTTTTGCGCCCGACCATTGGCGGCGACGACAGCCGTCAGGTCGGCGAGCTGCTGCGCCTGCAGAGCGAGAAGCTGGTTGCCGGCCTGGGTCGCCTGAAGCGCGCCGGTCGCGCCCTGGCTCTGGCCGACCAGCGCCGACATCTGGGTCCGGTTCGTGTCTAAGTTGCCGACAACACCGGCCTGGACCCGCATGGCGTCCTGCAGGCCGCCGACGGTGTTCTGCCAGCGGTCGCGCGCACCCGCCACGAGCGACTGATCGGAGGCCGACATCGACGCGTTGCCGTAGGTCGTGCGGAACGCCTGGTCGATATTCTGGACGTTGTAGGCGATGCGCTGCGCCTCGCCGAGAAGCTGCTGGGTGCGCTGGACGGATTGTTGGAGCTGCTGGAGAGACGAGAATGGAAGGCTTGTGAGGTTACGGGCCTGATTGATCAGACCGGTCGCTTCGTTCTGAAGCGAGGTGATCTGGTTGTTGATCTGCTGAAGCGCCCGCGTGGCGGTCAGAAGATTCTGAGCGTAGTTCGTCGGATCGTAGACGATCCCTCCGAACTGCGCGTGCGCGGGCGCCGCCAGAAACGGGATCGTGGAAACGGATGCGGTGAGCAGCGCGGCGGTCATGCGCAGCGCGCGCGAGCGGGAACGAACGGAACGGGTCATGGGCGTGCCTCCGGATCGGCTTGGGGGGTGACGTTGGTGAGGTCGGCGATGAGGTCGGCGGCCCAGGCGAGCCGGTTTTCGGCAAGCCACTCGGCAAGGAATCCGTCGGTGCCGCTGCGGGCGTGGACCGTCGCGATCAGCGCCTGATGCTGTTTCGACGAGGCGGCGCAGAGCGCGAGCGCCACGTCCGACAGGCCCAGTTCGAAAAGCCGGTTGCCGCGCCGGGACTGGCAGTAATAGTCGCGCTTCGGCATAGCCCGCGCGAGGATCTCGATCTGGCGATCGTTGAGGCCGAAGCGGCGATAGATGGCCGTGATCTGCGGCTCGATCGCGCGCTCATTCGGCAGCAGAATGCGCGTCTGGCAGCTCTCGATAATGGCGGGCGCGATGGCCGAGCCGTCGATGTCCGATAGGGACTGAGTGGCGAAGATTACGCTGGCGTTCTTCTTGCGCAGCGTCTTCAGCCACTCTCGGAGCTGGCCGGCGAAACCCTCGTCGTCGAGGGCGAGCCAGCCCTCATCGACGATCAACAGCGTCGGGCGACCGTCGAGGCGATCCTCGATGCGGTGGAAGAGATAGGCGAGCACAGCCGCCGCGGCGCCGGTGCCGATCAGACCCTCGGTCTCGAAGACCTGAACATTGGCTTCGCCGAGATGCTCGGCCTCGGCATCGAGCAGCCGGCCATAGGGACCGCCGACGCAATAGGGCCGCAGCGCCTGCTTCAAGTCGTTGGACTGGAGCAGCACGGACAGACCCGTCAGCGTCCGCTCGCTGATCGGCGCGGACGCCAGCGAAGACAGCGCCGACCACAGATGCTCCTTTACCTCGGGCGTGACCGGCACATTCTCGGGCCCCAGGATCGCGACCAGCCAGTCGGAAGCCCAGGCTCGCTCGGCGATGTCGTCGATTCGCGCCAGCGGTTGCAGCGACACGCTGTCGTCTGAGCCTTCTGTGAGGCCGCCGCCGAGATCGTGCCAGTCGCCGCGCATGGCGAGCGCGGCCGCCCGGATCGAGCCGCCGAAGTCGAAGGCAAAGACCTGGGACTGCGGATAGCGCCGAAACTGCAGCGCCATCAGGGCCAGCAGCACGGACTTGCCGGCGCCGGTCGGGCCGACGATCAACGTATGGCCGACATCGCCGACGTGGATGGAAAGCCGGAATGGGGTCGAGCCTTCGGTCCTGCCGTAAAGCAGGGGAGGGGCGTTGAAGTGCTCATCCCGTTCCGGCCCCGCCCACACCGCCGACAGCGGGATCATGTGAGCGAGATTCAATGTGTTGATCGGGGGCTGGCGGACATTGGCGTAGACATGGCCAGGCAGCGAGCCGAGCCAGGCGTCCACGGCGTTGATGGTCTCGGGCATCGCGGTGAAGTCGCGGCCCTGAATGACCTTCTCGACCATCCGCAGCTTTTCAGCGGCAATGCGCGGATCATCGTCCCAAACGGTGATCGTCGCGGTCACATAGGCCTGACCGGCATAGTCGGCGCCCAGCTCCTGCAAGGCCATGTCGGCATCGGCGGCCTTGTTAGCTGCGTCGGTATCGACCAGCGCCGAGGCTTCGTTGGTCATCACCTCTTTCAGGATGGCGGCGATCGACTTGCGCTTGGCGAACCATTGCCGCCGGATCTTGGTCAGCAGTTTGGTGGCATCGGTCTTGTCGAGCAGCACGGCGCGCGTCGACCAGCGATAGGGAAACGCGAGCCGGTTCAGCTCGTCGAGGATGCCGGGTGTGGTTGCGGTCGGAAAGCCGACGATGGTGAGGATGCGCAGATGTGCATCGCCGAGCCGGGGTTCGAGGCCGCCAGTCAGCGGTTGATCGGCCAGCAGCGCATCAAGATACATCGGGGTTTCGGGGACACGGACGCGATGCCGTTTCGTCGAGGCGGTCGAGTGCAGATAGGTGAGCGTCTCGCCGTCATCGAGCCAGGCGCATTCCGGCATGAAGGCGTCGATGAGCTGGAGGATGCGATCGGTGCGATCAGCAAAGCCGCGCAGGATCTCGTGCGCATCGACACCCGCATGATCGCGACCCTCGTAGAGCCAGGTCTCGGCGCGCGCGGCGTCCTCGGCCGGCGGCAGATAGAGAAACGTCAGGAAATAGCTCGACTCGAAATGCGCGCCGGCCTCCTCGAAGTCGGCCTTGCGCTCGGCGTCGACCAGGGCGGAGGCGCTGTCGCCGAACATGCTGGCCGGATAGGTTGCGGCGCCATGACGCTGCGCTTCAACGAAGATCGCCCAGCCGGAGCCGAGGCGACGGAAGGCATTATTGAGCCGGCCGGCGACGGCGACCAGCTCGGCCGGTACCGCGCTATCGAGATCGGGACCGCGGAAGCGCGCAGTGCGCTGAAGGCTGCCGTCCTTGTTCAGCACGATGCCTTCGCCGACCAGCGCGACCCAGGGAAGGAAGTCGGCAAGGCGGGTGTTGCGGTTGCGATATTCGGCAAGGTTCATCATCGGGGACGCTCCTCAGACCGACAGATGGCCGGGTATGCGCAGATGCTTGCGCACGACGTCGACGAACTGCGGATCGCGTTTGGCCGCCCAGACGGCCACGAAATGCCCCACGGCCCAGAGGCCGAGGCCGACCAGCCAGAGGCGCAGGCCAAGCCCGAGCGCGGCGGCCAGCGTGCCGTTGAGGATGGCGAGCGAACGCGGGGCGCCGCCGAGCAGGATATGCTCGGTCAGCGCCCGGTGGACCGGGACGGAGAAGCCCGGCAGTTCGCCGCCATGGTCTGCGCCGTCGGCCATCAGACGAGCGCCCCGCCGCCGAACGAGAAGAACGACAGGAAGAAGCTCGACGCGGCGAAGGCGATCGACAGACCAAACACAATCTGGATCAGCTTGCGGGCGCCGCCCGACGTATCGCCGAAGGCAAGCGTCAGGCCGGTGATGATGATGATCATCACCGCGATGATCTTGGCCACAGGTCCCTCAATCGACTCGAGGATCTTCTGCAGCGGCGCTTCCCACGGCATTGAGGATCCGGTGGCATGGGCAGCCGGTGCGAGCACCAACGTGAGGAACGTGACGGACACCGCCGTGGCGATGTGGCGGCGGATGCGCATGGCATGCTGGATCATGACGGGTCTCCGGTGAGGGGATGGCTTGCGGGGGTGACGCGGTAGTCGCCGTCAGGGCCGAGACCCTCGATGCGGGCGAGTTCGGCGAGGCGGCGCGACGCGCCGCGGCCGGAGAGCACGGCGACCAGATCGATCGTCTCAGCGATCAGTGCGCGCGGGACGGTGACGACGGCTTCCTGGATGAGCTGTTCCATGCGGCGCAACGCACCGATCGCGGTGCCTGCGTGGATCGTGCCGACGCCTCCGGGGTGTCCGGTTCCCCAGGCCTTCAAGAGGTCGAGCGCCTCGGCACCGCGCACCTCGCCGATCGGGATGCGATCAGGGCGCAGGCGGAGCGAGGAGCGGACGAGATCGGAGAGCGAGGCGACGCCGTCCTTGGTCCGCATGGCGACGAGATTAGGCGCGGCGCATTGCAGCTCGCGAGTGTCCTCGATCAGGACGACGCGGTCGGAGGTCTTGGCGACCTCAGCGAGTAGCGCGTTGGTGAGGGTCGTCTTGCCGGTCGAGGTGCCGCCGGCGACGAGGATGTTACGCCGGTCAGCGACGGCCTGGCGCAAGGTCTCGGCCTGACCCGCCGCCATGATGCCGGCGGCGACGTAATCGTCGAGCGTGAACACCGCGACGGCGGGCTTGCGGATCGCGAAGGCCGGCGCGGAAACGACTGGGGGCAGAAGCCCCTCGAACCGCTCCCCCGTCTCGGGCAACTCGGCTGAGACACGCGGGGCGCCGGGATGAACTTCGGCGCCGACATGGTGGGCGACCAGGCGGATGATCCGCTCACCGTCCGACGGCGACAGCACTTCACCAGTGTCGGAAAGCCCTTCCGAAAGCCGGTCGATCCAGAGCCGCCCATCAGGGTTGAGCATCACCTCGACGATCGCGGGGTCTTCCAGAAACCGGGCGATCGCGGGGCCGAGCGCGGTGCGCAGCATGCGCGCGCCGCGAAGGATCGCCTCGGATTTCTGGTGAGTAGCCGCCACGTCGTCCCCGTTCTCTTGCGGGTCCGCGACATGCGGCCCTGGACCGGGGATGAGTAGAAGGGGCAGAAATTATGGTCTGACAACAACCATCATGTGGTCGTCGTACCGTAGCGTAGTAATACAGGGAAACGGCGGAACAATAGACCATGTGAATTTCACCGCACAAGATCTAAGCCATCGATTTCGGAGCTCGGCGACGCGCGAGGTGCTGCGACTGATCGGGAACGGGATAGTGTCGAGCAAATACTCGCACCGATAGCGGGCGGACCGCAGCTGACCAATCTGAGGCGCTCAGTTTCGCTTCACCTATGCCTCGAAGCTGGCGCGCCAACGGTCGCAGCGCAGCGTGCGTCGAAGCCTCGGCCCAGCTCGGCGAGGCTGATCGCGCCCAGCCGGTGGATTAGCAGCGCCTCGGCGTCGCGCAAGGCTTCCCCCACTGCTTCGTTGACGATCCGCTCGACAGCGCAGTCCGGGTTGGAATGCTCGTTGCCGATCGCGAATAGCTTGGGGCCCCCGACGGCGCGGTGAATGTCGAGCAGCGACACGCGCTCGAGATCGCAAGCGATAACCCAGCCGCCGCCATGCCCCTTGTGCGAGCGAACGTATCCTTCGTCACGGAGCCCCGCCATCGTGCGGCGGACCACGGCCGGATTGGTCCTGAGCATCGCGGCGATCGCCTCCGACGTCATCGGACCCTCGTGCCGCGCCATGTGGAGCAGGACGTGGAGCATCCGGGAAAGACGGCTGTCGTTTCGCATTTTCGATCTCCCGTGGTCCTAGCGAGGTTGGAAGCTGTGCCCAATTCATGCTACTTATGAAGTTACATGAGTCGAGGAGCAAACGGAATGCAAGAATTCGAAAACCCGGATCACTGGGATAGAGCGGCCAGTCATTACCAACGGACCGCGCATCCTTTCACGGCACGCTTCGCGGAAGCGGCGCTTGCGCGGATCGCACTGAGTTCCGAGAGCCACGTGCTCGACGTCGCGACAGGAACCGGCGCGCTTGCGCTGGCGGCGGCGCGCACTGGAGCGCGGGTGCTGGCAACCGACTTTTCGCCTGGCATGGTGGCGTGCGTCGCCGCCGCAAATCTGCTGAATGTCGAAGCTCGCGTAATGGACGGACAGGCGCTCGACCTACCCGACGCGAGTTTCGACGCCGTCTTCTCGATCTTCGGCGTGATCATGTTCCCCGACTGGCGGAAGGGTCTGGCCGAGATGCGGCGGGTTACGCGGCCCGGCGGATATGGCGTGGTTGCGACCTGGCAAGAACAGGGCGCGGCAACCTTTCTGTTGCTTGGCCAGATACGGCGGAAACTGTTTCCCGAGCGTGGTGGAATGGCGATGCCCGAGGCGGTGCGGGCACTCAGTGATCCACAGGATTTCGCCCGCGCGCTCGTTGCGGCGGGTTATCGCGATCCGCAGGTCGAGAGCGTGACCCATGATTTCACGCTCGATGTCGCGACCCTCGAAGAGCCCGACACGCTGTTCGGTATGTCGCCTGACTGGATCAGCCTGAGCGACGCGGATAAAGTGGCGGTGATTGCCGAGGTGCGGCAAATGGCCGATGATCAACCGGTCCTTCCGATACCTTCGACCGCACTGATTGCCGTCGCAGAGCGCTGAGGGCAGTCCCCGTCCACTGCTTTCGAACCACCATGTTCGATCAGGTTTTCAAGACGGCATTCCAGACTCTGTCGCCCGAAGTGCTCTTCTTTACATCCTCCTCACAAGGCAAATACGACCTCAAAGTGCAGCACTTCAGGGGAGAACCTCACGCCCGCTGGGTAGGATCAACCTCCTCAGAAATCTCCTGCCTAAGCTTTGGCCCCTGAGCGAGTCGTCGGCCGAGCGCGGTTACGAACGCCTCGTACCGCTCGCCCGCCTTCGCTCGCGCGGCGGCCTGCGCCGGCTCGGGCAATGGGGGATTGGTCGTCAACCAGAAGCGAACGAAGACCGCCAGCGTTTCGACGGAAATGCCAAGGTCGCGCTCCATCCGTGCCATGCGCCGGTCGAGCTGGTCGAGCCGCTTGGTCGTGGCCGCTTCCTGCCGTTCCGCGGCGTCGGGCGACAGGAAGGAGGCGATGCCGGCTTCCGCGATCAGCGAGAGGGATTGATCGCGCCGGGCGGCATGAGCGGCGAGTGCCTTCATAACGTCCGGTTCGAGATACACCGACAGCCGTTGCTTTTTGGGAGGCTTCGTCATGGCGCCACCTACAGCTCGATGCCGTCGCCGGGATCGAGGGAGGCTTGGAGTGCCACCTGGCGAAGGGTCTGGTTCATGCGCGACAGTCGTGCGGCGTCCTCATCGGCATCATCGCGGGGATCGATCTCGAACTCGTTCTCGATAGGCTTATTGGGCTCGGCCGGCTTCGCACGGCTCAACTCCGGCTGATGCCGACGCTCGGAGTCGGTCGTATCCTCATCATCCGATCCGCGCTCGCCGCCCGTTGCCACTGACAAGGCCGGCGTCGCTGGAAGAGGCAGCTTGCTCCAGTCGTCCGGTCGGGCCGTTGTCGGTTTCACCAACGTCGGTGGCGGCAGAATGCGCTCCTGAAGCCGGCGATCCTCATAATACCGTGCCTTCTCCGCGCGGATCGGCGGAGTACCCGCTACCATGACGATCTCGTCGGCCGACGGGAGCTGCATGATTTCGCCGGGCGTCATCAGTTGCCGGGCCGTTTCCGAACGAGACACCATCATGTGGCCGAGCCAGGGTGACAGGCGATGGCCAGCATAGTTCTTCATGGCGCGCATCTCGGTCGCGGTGCCGAGCGCATCGGACACGCGCTTGGCGGTCCGCTCATCGTTCGTCGCGAAGCTGACGCGCACATGGCAGTTGTCGAGGATCGAGTTGTTCGGCCCGTAGGCCTTCTCGATCTGGTTGAGCGACTGGGCGATGAGGAAGGCTTTCAGGCCGTATCCGGCCATGAAGGCGAGCGCGCTCTCGAAGAAGTCGAGGCGGCCGAGCGCCGGAAACTCGTCGAGCATCAGGAGCAGCCGGTGCCGGTTTCCCTTCGCCTGGAGATCCTCGGTCAGTCGCCGGCCGACCTGATTGAGGATAAGGCGGATCAGCGGCTTGGTTCGATTGATGTCCGAGGGCGGCACGACGAGGTAGAGCGTGGTCGGATGTTTGCCGCCGACGATATCGGCGATGCGCCAATCGCACCGGCGCGTGACCTCGGCAACGACGGGGTCACGGTAGAGGCCGAGGAACGACATGGCCGTCGACAGCACGCCCGACCGTTCATTGTCGGATTTGTTCAGCAGCTCGCGTGCGGCGCTGGCGATCACCGGATGCGGGCCGGCCTCGCCGAGATGGGCTGTCTTCATCATGGCTGCGAGCGTCGACTCGATGGGCCGCTTCGGATCGGAGAGGAAGGCGGCGACGCCCGCCAGCGTCTTGTCTTCTCCCGCATAGAGGACATGCAGGATCGCACCGACCAGCAGCGCGTGGCTGGTCTTCTCCCAGTGGTTCCGCTTCTCCAGCGAGCCTTCGGGATCGACCAGGATGTCGGCGATGTTCTGGACGTCGCGGACTTCCCACTCGCCGCGGCGCACCTCGAGCAGCGGATTGTAGGCCGCCGACTTCTTATTGGTCGGATCGAACAGCAGCACGCGACCATGACGCGCGCGATAGCCGGCGGTGAGCGTCCAGTTCTCGCCCTTGATGTCGTGGACGATTGCGGAGCCCGGCCAAGTCAGCAGCGACGGCACGACCAGGCCGACTCCCTTGCCGGATCGCGTCGGCGCAAAGCACAGCACATGCTCCGGCCCGTCATGGCGAAGATAGTCGCGATCGAACTTCCCCAGGACGACGCCGTCCACGCCCAGCAGGCCGGCGGCGCGGACTTCGCCGGCATCGGCCCAACGGGCGGAGCCGAAGGTCTCGGCATTCTTGGCTTCACGCGCCCGCCAGACGGACATGCCGATCGCGACGGCAATGGAGATGAAGCCGCCGGACGCGGCGATATAGGCGCCTTCGATGAAGATCGGCGGGGCATAAGCGTCGAAGGCATACCACCACCAAAAGAAGGACGGCGGATAGTAGATCGGCCAACCGGCGAATTCGAACCAGGGAAGTCCGAGCTGCGACTGGAAGCCGAGACGGTAGGCCGTCCATTGCGTCGCACCCCAGGTCGTCATCAACACGATCAAGCCGACGGTGAGTATCTGACCCCAGAGGATTTTGGTCGCCGACATGGCGGGCACTCCTTTCTTGATTGCGGCTACATGCCGAGGCTGCGGTTGCGGCCGAAACTCCAGTCGACGCCACCGGCGCCGCGAGAGACGCCGGAGACGTGCTGACCGAGATGCCGATCGAGGGTTGGTGACCAGGGTACGAGCTGGAAGCCGAGGCCGTCGTCGATCATGGCGAAGCGGCCGGAGGCGAGCGGGAAGCGCTGGCGATAGGTGCCTGCCACATACTCGCCCGTTCCGGCCTTCGAGAATTGACGGCCGGTCTCGGCCGCGAGCTTCTGGCCAAGGGCTTCCACCTCGCGCTGGCGCAGGGTGTCGATCAGGCCGGGCGAGAAGCTGACGCCGCGCGTTTGCCGCTCGGCGAGGCCCTGGCCAACGAGATGCTCGGCCCGCCTATCCATCGCCTGGCGAACTTCCGCGCCGAAGCCGCCACCGCCGAGCGCGACGGGATCGCGGGCGATCGCCTGTCGGTCGAGCCAGGTGGCGCCGGTGGCACTGACCTGCCGTTCGATGTCGAGATCGGAGCGTATGGCGAGCGCGACGCGGCGGCGGCCTTGCGCGTCATCGAACTTGCGCAGCTCGACGATCGAGCCCGGCGCGCTGTCGCCGGCCGCGTCGAGGTCGGGCAGCTTGATGTGATGGGTGCGGCCGTCCGTGCCGTCGACCACGGCGTAGGCCGTACCCTTCAGCTCGTCGTCGAGACCCCGATCGACCAGGCGGCCGACAACGGGATGGTCGAGGCTTTCGCCGGCGAGCACGTAGCTGGCCGCGCCGCGCTCGATGCCGCGCTCGGTCAGGCCGCGATGGATGCGCTTGATGATATCGCCACGCTCGCCCAGCTCGCGCAGCGTCGCCTCGGCATTTTCGGAAACGGCCCATTGGCCGGGGCCGACCTGATCGGCGAGGTCTAGCGTCTCCAGCTTCCGCAGACGGCCAACCTTCATCGCATGGAATTCGTCGGGCTGGCGGTCGGGATGCGGGGCGAGATCGACGACGCCAGTGCGATAGCTGTCGCGGGCAAGTTGCCGGTCGAGATTGGTCCAGCGTTCCGCCCCGATCTGCCGTTCGAGATTGCGGCGGATCTCGTGATCGGTGCGCGGTCCCAGTTCCTGGGTGACGAGATCCTGCGCGCGGGCGCGCATGCCTTCCTTGATATAGTCGCGGGAAATGACGAGGTCCTGGCCGTCATCTGTGCGGCCGCGCAGGATGATGTGGACGTGCGGGTTGTCGGTGTTCCAGTGATCGACACCGACCCAGTCGAGTCGGGTCGCCACGTCCTTCTCCATCTGCCCCATCAGGTCGCGGGCGAAGGTCTTGAGGTCGGACATCTCCGTCGCGTCCTCGGGCGAGACGATGAAGCGGAAATGATGGCGGTCGTCCTGGGTGCGCTCGGCGAAGGCCTTCGGATCGGCGTCCTCGGTCTCCGGCCCGAACAGCTTGGCCTTCTCCCCATCCCGTGTGACGCCCTCGCGCCGGAGATAGCTGAGGTGAGCGGAGAGCGGCGCGGCCCGAGCGGTATGGCGGACGACGCGCGTCTTGATCACCGTGTTGCGCGATTTGCTGGTGAGCAGCCGGTTGGCCTGCACCGTTGCGCGCTGGCCGCGCCCGAACCGCGATCGGTTGCCCGAGCTGATCTTGCCGGAGCGCGAGATGCTGCCGCCGGCACGCTGGGCGGCCGCGAGCGCCTGCGCGATGAAGGGCCGTGCCTGCTGTGCGCGGGTGGAGCGGATGCGGCCTGGCCGGATGCGGAAATCGTCCTCGCCGCTCATGACGGCGATCCCGCACATCGCGCGAAGCCGAGGATATTCCTGATGAAGTCGCGATAGCGCAGGCTGCGCCGATCAGGCGCACCTCGCGAAGATGCGCCATAAGTCCCTGAAAACACACGACCGCACCAAGCCGCACATCGCGCGCTTTTATCTCGCCATCGTGCGGTTGTGTTGCCTGCTCCTCCTCCCCGGACCGCCATCTGTCCGCCAGAGCACGCCATTCCTCGATCAGGTGCGAACGCCGTCATCGGGGGGCTCCAGACAGATTGCGAGCGACGAACAGCCCATCGGCCTGTGGTGCAATCGCGTTTTGATCGCGCGCTGGGGCTGATATTGCTGCGTCATCTGGCGTGCTTTCACGCTGCATCGGAGCGACGGTCATGCTGCTCGATGGCTGCGAGACGAAGAGCGGCGCACGGGTCCAGGCGAGCGGATCGGCGGTAGCCACCATGACCGGGGCTGTAATCTCGCTGCCGCCGACAAGCGGTGCGAGCATGGCGACATAGGCGCGCGTTTCAGCAGGCAGCGGTCGGCCGGCGAGATACTCTTCGTAACGACCGGGACCGGCATTGTAGGCCGCGAGGAAGCCCGGCGACCCGTAGCGGTCGTGCATCTCGCGCAGATAGGCTGCGCCCGCCAGTATGTTGTCGCGCGGATCGTAGGGGTTCGCGCCGAGACCGTGACGGGCGCGAAGGCTGGCCCAGGTGGCTGGCATGATTTGCATCAGCCCCATTGCGCCGGCAGAGGAGATGGCGCGCACATCGCCACGGCTTTCGACGCGCACCACGGCGCGAATCCACGCCTCCGGCATCCCGAACCGTTGCGCCGCCTCTGCGATGAACGTCGCATAGGGATCGACGCGTGATGGGGGATGGGCGGGCATATCCTGTGCAGCGGCGGCAAGCGCGAGCGGCGCGGTGAGAAGCAGGCCGGAAAGGAGAAGGAAGGCTGTGCGTCGGAGGGCGATCCTCACTCCGACGACAGGTTGCGAGCGAATGATGGGCATCGCTCAGTCCCGCTCAACGCGCTTCGGCGGGCGATTCCAGTGCAGACCCCAGGCGGATTTATCGTCGGCCGACTGGAAGAGATTGGCGCGGATCGGATGACCGAAGGTCGGATCGTCGATCTGCAGCGAGACGTAATCGCCGGCCTTCTCGCCGGTGCGCTTCCAACCCGCGCCGACCTCTGCGCCGGGTTCGTTGCCTATACCGTCGAAGACATGAACGCGGAAATCCGGCGCATTCTCGGCATCGGAGGCGTCGGCCGGAATGATGATGATGTCCTGTTGCAACAAGAGCGTTTGCAAATGGCCGATGAAGCCGGAATCGTCGCGCGTGAATTGACCGATCATGGGCATGGGTTTCTCCGTGGCTGTGCGGTGAACAAGGTCATGGGCGTGCCGTCACCGCGTCGGCGCGCGCCAGACGAAGCGGCCATCGCCGTCCTCGTCGGTGTAGAGAGGGGTGGCCCGGCCGATGACCGAGCTGGCGGGGAGCGGGCCGAAGTACCGGCCGTCCAGGCTGTCGCGGACTTCCCAGTTCACGAGGAACAGCTCGCCGTCCGCGACCACGCGACAACCCTGCCAGATGGGCAACGGTCGCCCGCGTCGGTCGTGATCGAGCGCGTCACCCATCGCTACGCGATCGACGGTGATGGCGAGTCCGGTTCTGCACACGCGCTGCCCAGGAAGCCCGGCGACGTGCTTCATCAGCGGGACGCCGCGCGGCAGATATCCGCCATCCGAAAGGAAGGTCGCGAGCGGCTCTGGCGCGCGCACGGCGACCAGATCCGTCACGTCGAGGCGGCCGGGTTCACCTATCGCATACAGGCCGATCGGCGTGCTGGCCGAGGCATTCCAGACCAGCCTTGGCGCAAACGAGGCGATCGACGTAATGCCGAGCAGCGACACGGCGGCCGTCGTAACGAAGGCATAGGCAAGCCGGGTCATGCGCCAATCTCCCGGCGCAGGAGGAAGGCGCGGTGCTGCTGCGCATCGTAGGCGCGCGGCCCTTCTCCGACGGTCAGACGGTTATGGACATGACGCCAGTGGTCTGGCGAAACCTCGATCGGATCGATGCCGCGCGCCTCGATCGCGTCGATGAGCTGGAGCACATGCTCGACCTTCGGCCAGCCGTCGGCGCGCAGCAGGATGTCGCCGCCGGGCTGCACGAACGGCAGCGTCTGACAGCGCTCGCCGGCATGCACGGCGCGCACGATGTCGAGGCGCGACAGCGCGGTGCCGTAATCGTTGGAGGTCCAGCGAACGAAGGCGAAGACGCTGTTCGGTGCGAACGACACGACGCGACGGCGGCGGTCGAGGATCTGTTCGGTGGCTTCGCGCCCAAACCTGATCCAGGATTCGATCTTCTTCTCGATCCACGTCAGTTCGACATGGGTCAGGGCATCGGCGGCCAGCGCAGGTGGCAAGCCGCTGCGCGCCGATGCGTTGGCGACGCCAATCATCTTGGCTCTCCTTCGCTGGTTGGGAATTCGCGCTCGAACAGGGCGCGCAGCATGTCGGCGACGGTCTGCCCGCGCTGGAAGGCGGCGATCTTGATCCGGCCGCGCATGTCGGCGGTGACGTCGATCGTCAGCCTGGCGGTGAAGTCGGCGGCGGCCTCCGCGCGTAGCGATGGACGGTTCGGCGCCTTGATCCAACTTTCTTGATCGGCCGGGCGGGACGCGAAGCCGCGTTTCGGGGACGGCTCGCTCATGTGCATATCCTCGCGACTTCCTCGGCGAGCGCGGCGATCTCCCGCGCGGCGGGCGATGTATCGTCCTGCTCGGCCGCGAGGCGCCCGGTCTGGATGACATCAGCGAAGGCTATGCGCTGACCGATTGTGGTCAGCAGCGGTGGCGGATCATGATCGGCGAGCGTCTCGGCGGTCTCGCGCGCGAGCACCGTGCGGGCGGCGCAGCGGTTCAGCACGAACCGGGCTTTCAGGTCCGGGCGGTAGATGCGCGCTTCGCCGAGCAGCGTGAGCATCTCGGCCGACGCCCAGCCGTCGAGCGGGGATGGCTGCACCGGGATCAGCACGAGGTCGGCGGCGAGCAGCGCCGAGCGCATCAACCCCGCAACACGAGGCGGTCCGTCAATGACGATGTGATCGACGTCACGCGCCAGCTCCGGCGCTTCGCGGTGGAGCGTGTCGCGGGCCAGGCCAACGACACCGAACAGCCGCCCCAATCCCTCCCGGCTGCGCTGCTGCGACCAGTCGAGCGCGGAGCCTTGCGGGTCGGCGTCGATCAACGTCACGCGCTTGCCATTGCGCGCCCATTCACCAGCGAGATGCAGGGCGAGCGTCGTCTTGCCGACGCCGCCCTTCTGGTTGAGGAGCGCGACGATCATGACGGTCTCCCGGCGATCGGGGACTCGTCCACAGCCGTCGAAAAACGGGCTTCCGTTAGAAAGATTCCGTAGGAATCTAGGTTAGATAAGTTACGGGGCTCGCAAGCTGCTGATTCAGCGCGATGAATCGGCGATTTCGGTCCCCGATAGCACGAGAGTCCGGTCCCCGATGGCACGATAGTGCCGGTCCCTGATAGCACGAGATGATTCACAGCTTATCCCCAGGTCGAGTTGTCGAGCGGCGACGGCGGCGCGGGATGCCGAGAGCGTCGGGATCGGTTGGAACGAAGGACAGGATTTCGGGGCCGCCGATGCATTGCTCGATGGCCAGGCGGTAGCCGGGCAGCGGCTGTCGGCGGACGATGTCACGCAGGTCGTAGGCGAAATGTTTGAGCGGCGAGAGGCTGCCGGACTTCGCGTGGAGATGCGGGAAATCGAAGCTCCAGCCGAATTCTTGGCGGCCGCCGTGCTTGCGCACGAGGCGGTACAGCCACCGCTCAAGGCCGCCGGTGAGCCCGAAATAGTTGCGGTCGATGGTCAGCACCAAAGCATCGTCGAGCACCGCGCCGTAGAACCAGTCTGGCAGGATGAGTTCGAGGCCGAGCGGTCTGCCGCGATGATCGGCGCGCTCCTTCCACTCGTTGATCCAGGAGAAGCGGTGCATTCGCCGCTGGGTCGGCTGGCGGATCGAAGTCGCAATGGTGGTGGATTGCAGTCGGTCGAGTGCGGCCTTCAGCCGGTCGTAATCTCGCAGCGAGACACCGCGTCCGATGAAGTTCAGGATTTCGTAGGGCGTGGTCGCCATGAGACGTGATGGGCGCAGGCCAACGTCGCGTGCTTCGACGATCTGGGAGGCGGCCCAGATCAGGATGTCGGCGTCCCAGATGGTCGCCATGCCATGTTCGGCGACGGCCTCGACCCTGATGATGACCGAGCCAGCCTTGAAATCGATCGGGGTCAGGCGCTTCGATTTCGCGAGCGAGAAGAACGGATACGCCATGAGGTCCTGCGCATCGCGCGGCGCGAGATCGCCGGGCAGCGCCCGGAACAGATCGAGTTGCGCGCGTTCGTCGGGGTGATGCGGGCGGGACGACATAGCCGGACGTCTCAGCGCGGCTGGCGGCCGGCGAAGCGGCGGTCCGTCGGCTCCTGCCTCTTCGCGGGAAGCACCGTGCCGCGCGGGTCGGAGGTCGAGCTGACGAGGCCGCGATCGGCCCATGTCTGCAAATCTTCGATGGCGTAGACGACTCGGCCGCCGAGCTTCCGGTAGGCTGGACCGGTGCCGTAGGTGCGGTGCTTCTCAAGCGTGCGCTCGGACAGTCCGAGAAAGCGGGCCGCTTCCTGTGTGCGCAGGTAGCGTGGCGGGATGCCGGCGGGTGTTTCGGCCATTGTCGAGCCTCCGTGGTCTCATCGGGGGCCGCTGCCGTCAGGCGGCGGTTCGAGAGCACGGTGGCGTGAAGACGGTGGGTGGGACGATGTCGAAGATAGGAATCTAATTTCGACACGCCTCGGGCGCTCGACGGCGGGCTATGACCGGCGGGGTCGGCGCAGGAGGGAGCGGTAGCCGCCTTCGACGAGTTTCAGGCCATCGCGCACGAGGCGGATCGTTGTTTCACGAGCCGAATTTCCGACCCACGATTTCGCGTCGATCTGATGGTCAGGGAAGAGCGTTTCGCCAATGGCGCGGTAGGTCTCACCCTCGTCGTGCGCGTCAACCGCTCGGAGCATCGTCCGCATTCGCTGGCGTCGCGGGGTGGTCAGACGATCGTCGGGCCGGGTCTTCCGCCGCCACATCGTCGACCAGAAACGGTCGATCGCCTGGAGTCGATCCGGCGTGACGTCGTCGAGGATAACGAGGGCGGCGAGCGCTGCGTCGCCGGCTTCGCCATGAAAAGCGATGTCGAACATCTGGCCACCGGCGGCGAGACGAATGGTCCCGTCGGCAGCAAGGCGAGTGGGGGAAATTGCCTCGCTAGTTACCCCTGTGCCAGCGGGCGATGCGGGTGACGGAGCGAGGAGAAGTTTGAACGGATCGGCGGTAAGGGTCCAGGAGATAGCCACAGTCAAGGCATTGAGAGCCGGGTCTGTAGCGAAAAGACAACCCCCAGCGATCAGACAACGCCCTAGCTTTATCTGGAGCGAGGTGACCGGCCTGCTGTAATTCTGCGTATTCGCGGCGGTAGTCGTGGTTTCTCCGCAGAAATTCCCACGCAATATCTGGCGCACTCAGATGATCAATATAGTCATAGGCCGAGCCAGATTTCCAACTTGCTTCCTCAGACATGCTTTTCCACTCCCTTCGCGCCTCTTTGGGGCGAGCAATGCGGAGAACACGATTCCAAGTTGTCTTTGGCTTGGGAAGTTCGAAGGTGGCGGAACGTGATGCAGGTTCCGCATCACCGGCCGATCAGTGGTAGCTCGACCGGATTAGATGGCGGAAGCCGTTCTCGGTCATCCATCTCGCACGGGCGAGATGGCTTTGGTAAACACGCTCAGCCCGCTGAGCCTCATTGTCTGGATCGAGGCCGAATATAACGGTGACCGCTTCTTCCCAGCACGCGCCGTCGGCCTCGGCGTCCAGCAGACGCAGATAGGTTTTCAGGTGCTCGCGATCATAAGGCGTGAGCACCGCGCTATCAGGCGGTTGGTCTAGGAAGTCTGTCTTGGTCACACCGGTCCCCTGTCGTCATTCTTATCCATTCCGGTGGCATTTGTTAACCGTATGTCGGTTGCATCGCAGCTACGTCCGCGCCGGTGATGGCAACGGCTTACCGAGGGCATTCGGTTAGCAAGGGAGACGCTATCGCTTGTCGATTTTCCCACGAACCACCATCACTCCTTCGCCTTGGTCGGTGGTCAGGAGGAGGATGCCGTGGCCTTCAAGCGCCCGCCGCACCTGATCGCGTGTGGTCTCATACACCTCGAGTCCGCTTGCGGATTCGAGGCGCTTGAGCGCGGTCAGTGATACTTGGGCCTTGTCAGCGAGCGTCTCCTGATTCCATCCGAGCAACGCGCGTGCGGCCCGCGATTGTCGGGAGGTGATCATGCATGATCACCTCCCACTCAGGCCGACGCGCTTACCAGAACTACGACTATAATAGTCGCTCTTAAGCATCGATGCTACCTTATACTGCCTTTGCAGGAAGACCAGACAGTCGCTGGAACTCAAACTGATTCGGTCGCCCATAAAGCGATCAGCCCCGCCCGGCTTGGCCGGGCGGGGCGTCGCTCGCTTCACTCGCCGTTGCGGCGGCCGTTGGGGCGGGACCAGATGAGGCTGAAGCCTTCGCCTTCCTCGTCGTCGAAGAGGTTGGCGTAGATCGGGGCGTTGAAGCTGGGGTCGTCGAGCTTCAGGCCCAGATAGGCGCGGCCCTCGTTGGAGGTCTTGGACCAGGCGGCGCCGATCTCGGCGCGGCCGACGAAGATGCGGTGGCTAGGGGCGTTCTCGCCGGTGGCGCGAGCATCGGGGACGATGCGGACGTTTTTGGTCTGGAGGCTAAGGGTGACGATTTCGCCGGTGAACTCGTTGTTGCCGGTCTTCTTGAAGGTGCCGATGGTCGCCATGGTAGTTCTCCTTGAACTCTGTTCCGAGCCCGCACCATTGCGGCCTCGATGGCGATCGACAGGCCGGAGGTGATTGACGGCGCACCCCGTAGGGGCCTGACAGCAAAGGAGGGGCTTTCTTGTCCCGCGAGGAATGGCGGCGCAGCCGGCAGGGGATGAAAGTTTCGACGCCGCTGTTGCGGCATAGGCGATCGAGGCGCAGCCGCCCTTCGGCCAGATCAGCCCATTGAAGAGGCCGTTTTGGAGCGGTCGACCTGACAGAGATGCATCAAAGGAGAACGAGGCGACACCGTCGTAGCCACCGAGACACCGGCAATAATGTTCACAGGCGTCGATCCTCTCGTCGCGCTTTCCTCCGGGAATACGCAGGCAGCTTCCGAATCCACACTCAGGACACAGACGGCGACAGCCCGATATCGTGCTGGGACGTGCGTCACCGGGCGTCGTCGATCGCTCCAGTGAGGTTTGATCTATGGGTACGGCGTCGCGCTGCATCGCCGCTGAAGTACTGCCTCTCGCTCAATGAGCCGGGCGGAAAAAGTAGGTGTCTGGGCCCGAAGTTCACCGACACGGGAATCGCCTGCGATGCTATGACGGCAACGATAACTGCGGGACCTTCATCGGAGCGGGCAGATCAGGTAGGCGGAGCAGAACGGCAACGTCGCGGCGCGCACGGACAGGCCTGCATCCACCTGAATGGGAACGAAAGAGTGGCAAGCCGGGTGAGGCCGGAATACCAAGTCTACGTCTCACAGTTTATTGACAATACCCTGTCATAATGGCAATTACTTGTCATTATGATTCTTTCACCCCTTGGTAGTGCCTTCAGCGAGGTCGTCGTTGAGATTTTCCATCTCAACGGTCTCGCGCTAGCGGCAGGCGATGCGTTAGCAGAGCCCGCAGGTCTGAGCAGCGCGCGCTGGCAGATTCTGGGAGTGGTGGACCACGCCGCTGCACCTGTAGCCAACGTCGCGAGGGTCATGGGACTCTCTCGGCAGGCAGCGCAGCAGACGGCAGACGCACTAGAAAATGAAGGCTTCGTGGAGTGGAAGCCGAATCCGCATCACAAGCGGGCGAAGTTGGTCTCCATCACTGCGAAAGGCCGGGAGGCGTTGCATGCGGTGGAACGACGCCACGCCGCATGGGCCAACCAGATAGCCGCCCTCCTTGGAGAACAGACATTGAGTTCCGCGCTGACCGCACTAAGAGCGATCCGCAACGCGATGGAGACCCAGTGATGAAGGTCCTCGCGATTCCCCTATTGCCATGCCAGTCGCTCGGCGACGTGTTGCCGTTCTATGAGGCGCTTGGCTTCGAGGTGACGATGCGACAACAGCGCCCCAATCCTTATGCCGCCACGCGCTGGCGAGAGACCGACTTGCACTTCTTTGGACGCACCCCGTATGACACGGCGAATGCTTACGGTATGTGCCTATTCATCGTACCGGAAGTAGAGCAACTCCACGCTCACTTCAGCCAGGCCATTCGCGCATTGCTCGGCAAGGTGCCCGCGACGGGCCTCCCACGCATCACACGGATCAAGCCCGGTCAAGCACGTTTCACCGTCGTCGATCCCGCTGGGAACTCGATAATCTACGTTCGTCGCGGAGAGAAAGACCCGCACGAAGAGACGAAGCAACTTCAAGGCCAGCTATCTCCGCTCGGCAAGGCTCTTCGGGCCGCCGAGGTGTTGAGCGATTACAAGAATGACGATGTCGCCGCCGCAAAGGTCTTGCGAACGGCGATTTCAAAGCACGGAGATGCAGACCCACAAGAAGTCGCGCTTGCGATATCAAGGCTCGTTAATCTGGAATCGTCAGATTTGAATGATCAATAGTGATGAGGAATTTCCAAGGAGAGCGCAGGCGGGAGCGGAACTCCGGCAGGATCTCCGCTTCGCGAGAGCGGCACCCCGGTCAGGTGGCGAAGGGATCGATCTCCGCTACGACCTCGGCGTCGCCGTCGAACTCGGTGATGGGCGTGACAGAATGGGTGCCGTCGCCTGCCTTGAAGATGATAATCGCGACCATGAGGGTGGTGGCGAGGCTGAAGGCGTAAGCGTGTGCGTCGTTGAGGGACATCGTACCGGCTCCTGTCTTGGAGGCGGGGGACCATCCCCCGCGTGACAGGCGCCCGATGTGTCCGGCCGAGGGCCGCAATCACCGCGTCGGCGAAGCCAAGCGGCGGCATGCTCGCATAGCCGACCCTTTACGGGTTGATGGCGTCAGGCCTTCGGCTGGACCAAGGATCAGCGCAATGGAAGCGGGTGATGGTTTCCCCGACCCGACCCGGACCCTGCAGGAATGGCCTTGGTACAAACACGGTGTTCAGCGTTGTATCGGCCCATACGGTCGAGGACATTGCGACTGGCAGGATACAAGCTGTCGCCGCTGGGCGGTGAACCCATAGATTGGGAATGGGTAAGATGGGTGGATTTGCGAAAGGCCACGTTCAGGTGAGGGACCTTGCTTCGCCCAATAGATCGATATATCTCACTACCGCCGCGAAAAACGACTCCCTGATCTCAGCGTGACACGCTCGGCAGGCTGTCGAATACACGTCAACCATGCGCTTCGCATGGTTCGGCCAGCGTCTCCGAAAGCAACCGCCTGACGACGTCAGGTAATGCAGCCATCAGCGCCTGCGGACGCTGCATGTTTGCGACAATAGGAGCGCAACAATGCGAAATCCAATTACAATTATTGGTGCCGGACTCGGCGGTCTCACACTCGCCCGTGTCCTACACCTCCATGGTTTTGCAGCAACAATCTACGAAGCTGAAATCTCGGCCAGCGCAAGGACGCAGGGAGGCCTGCTCGATATTCATGAGCATATCGGTCAGATCGCCCTTAAAGCAGCCGGGCTATTTAATTCGTTCCTTCAACTCGTCCGTCCAGGCGAAGATGCAAAACGTGTTGTCGATAAAGACGGCAATGTCTTATTCGACAAACCCGGCAGCCACACCGGCGAGCGCCCCGAAGTGGATCGGGGCGATCTTCGAAAGATGCTTATCGATTCAATCCCGACCGGGATGATCCATTGGGATCATAAAGTTACGTCTGTAGTGGCGATCGGAGGCGGGCGACACGAAGTCACCTTCGCGAACGGTTCAACGGTTACTTGCGGCGTCCTCGTCGGCGCCGATGGCGCCTGGTCTAAAGTCCGTCCGCTTCTTTCAGATTCAAAGCCCACCTACACCGGCACCTGTTTTGTCGAGACGTTCCTGTTCGATGGTGACACGCGTCATAAGGCAAGCGCGGATGCGATCGGCAGCGGCACGCTCATGGCGGTTGCTCCGGGCAAAGGCATCCTGGCGCATCGTAATGCAGACAGTTCTCTCCACGTTTACGTGGCTTTGAATAAGCCAGAAGACTGGATTGCTTCCATCGATTTCAGCGATGCAAAAGCTGGCCTGGCTCATATCGCCGAGCAATTCAAAGGGTGGGCTCCGCAGCTGACTGCCCTCATTACGGGTAGCGAAATCGACCCAGTGCTTCGACCGATCTACGCACTCCCGGTCGACCATCGATGGAGCCGGGCACCGGGCTCAACTTTACTCGGCGATGCGGCGCATCTGATGTCTCCGTTCGCCGGCGAAGGCGCTAACCTTGCTATGTATGATGGCGCAGAGCTTGCCCAAGCGTTCCTTGCCAATCCCGATGACATCGAAACCGCACTCGCTGCCTATGAAAACGGCCTCTTCCCCCGAAGCGGTGAAGTTGCCCGCGAGAGCGCGCAAAACCTCAAGCGGTTTTTCGACGATACCGCGCCCCAGAGCGTGGTTGATCTCTTCAGCAAGCATCTTGCGTGAAGGGAGGGACGGTCGGCAGATAGCAAGCCTTGCAGGCGGCGGCGCTCACGCGCCGCCGAACTTCCAGACGGGGATGCCGAGCTTCTTCGCCTTGTCGGCGAGGTTGTCCTGAATGCCGGTGCCCGGGAAGTGCATGACGCCGATCGGCAGCACGTCGAGCATCTGATCGTTGCGCTTGAACGGTGCCGCCTTGGCGTGCTTCGTCCAATCTGGAGCAAATCCGACCTGCGGCACCTTGCGATGGTCGGCCCATCGGGAGGCGATCTTCTCGGCACCCTTCGGTGATTTGCCGTGGATCAGCACCATGTCGGGGTGCTTGGCGTGGACCTGATCGAGCTTGGCCCAGATCAGCGTGTGATCGTTGAAGTCGAGCCCGCCGGTGATGGCGATCTTCGGACCGGCTGGCAGCAGCACCTCGTTGTCGGCGCGCCTCTTCGCGGCGAGGAAGTCGCGGCTGTCGATCATCGCCGAGGTCAGGTTGCGATGGTTGACCATCGATCCGCTGCGCGGACGCCAGGGTGAGCGGGTGTGCCGTTCGTAATGCTCGGCGGCCTGGTCGCGCATCAGCTCGAAGGCGTTGCGGCGCTCGATCATCGTCTGGCCTTCGGCCGTCAGGCGTTCCAGCTCGACCGCCTTCACCTCGGAGCCGTCCTGTTCGCGTTGCCCGCGGCGCTGTGCCTGCTCGTTATCGTCCAGCTCGCGTTCGATCCGGTCGGTGGCGCGGTGGAAGACGTTGACGGTCGACCAGAGGAGATCGTCGAGGTCGGGCTCGAGGCGGGTGTCTTCCAGGGTGACGATCAGGGCGTCGAAGATATCGGTGATGGCGCCCGCGACTTGGTTGCCTTCGGGTAGCGGTCTTCCGTCGGGTTCGTCCGCAAAGGGACGGTAGCCATAAAGCTGAAGCTCGTGGAGGACGTGGTCGGTGGGGGATGATTCATGATGCGGCTCGTAGCTGTCGTCGTGCTCGCTCATCGGGATGCTCCTTCGTCGGTGTGACCGCGACCCTCGCGGCCTTCTGGCGACGAAAGCCGGCAGGCGGACCGGACCTGCACCCGGAGCGAAGCGAGAGGGCCGGAGCGCAGCGGAGGATGGCGAAGGCCGGCTATTTTGTTTCGCGATGGAAAGCGGCCTTCAGGCCGCGCCGGAAAATAGTCGGGCGCCGACGTTGTTGGTCCGGGTCGTTTGCTGGCCGATCGCCCTCTCGAAGGCCGGGTTGCGGCTCTCCCCGACACCTGGGAGCATCCGAGCGAGTGCCAAGCGACGGCGTTGCCGTCACCAGCATTCCCTGCCGGCTATGCCGCCAGTGCCATAAAGCGCGCGACGTCCTGTGGTGCGATCTGCACCCGCGCCGCTGCCCGCAGGCTTTCCATTCCCAGGCGGCGGAGATCCTCGTTGAAGTCGCCCAGAACAGGAGACACGACGATCGCCTCGATACCGGCCGCGTTCGCCCGTTCGATCAGCGGCGCCACCGCACCGTCGCCGGCCGGATCATTGTCGCGCGCGATGTAGAGTCGGCGCAATGTCTCGGGGAACAGGATTGCGGAGAGATGTGCTGCCGAGAGCGCCGCCGCCATCGCCATGTCGGGCAGCACGCATCGCAGCGACAGCACCGTCTCGATGCCTTCGCCGGCCGCCATTACCTCGCCCGGTACACCGAAGCGGACCGCGTGCCCGAGCAGATCGCCCATCGCCCGTCGCGGGGTGTCGATCGGCGCCTTGTCCGAGCCGTCGGGAGCAAGCCAGGTGCGGTGCGCGCCAGTGATCCGGCCAGCCAGGTCGGTGACGGAGGCGATCATCGCCGGCCAGGTCTCGGTCGGGGAATGCTCGTCTGGGCGGTAATAGCAACGGGGGTGGAACCGCAGCGATCCGGTTCCGTGCAAAGCCGTAATCGCACGTTCCCGCAGATACGCTTCCACGACAGTGCCCAAAATCGGCTGCGACATGCCGACGAGCCGCCGCGCCGCTTCTGGCGATCCGGTTGGCGCCGGTGATTTACGCTCGCCACCATGCGGATGGTCTGGTTCGGGATGTGGCATCGACAGGAAGGTGCGGGCTTCGTCGGCGACGTCCTTGAAGTCGACCAGGCCGCAGCTCTCGCGGATCACGTCGAGGAGATCGCCATGTTCGCCGGTGGCCGCATCGGTCCATTTGCCGGCCGCTCCCTTGCCGGTGTCGCCGCCCTTCAGCCGCACGAACATCGAGCGGCCCGGCGTGTTGTGGACATCGCCAACCAGCCAGTAGCGGCCTTCGCGATGTCCGGTGGAGAGATAATGACGGCAGACCGCCTCGGCCTGTCTGCCGAGACGCTGCGCCAGTTCGGAAGCATCCTGACGCACCATCATGCTGCCTCCCGCTCGCCGATGCGCTCGATCGCGAAGCGCTCCAGCACCTTGGTGAGGATCGCGGGGCCGGCAGCGTCTGTCGGCACGAAGAACCGCAGCTTCCACGAGATGATCTCGCTGAACAGGCCATAGGCCCGCAGGCGATCGCGCATTGAGTCGGTGAAGCCGGACAGTTCGATTCGATTGGCGCCCATGACGCGTGCGCGGCGGAGCTGCATGCCCTCGGCGATGTCGAGGATGGTGCGGCCGTCGATCAACGCCGTGAACGCGTCGTCCGGCGTCAGCGTATTGGCGCCCGTCGCCAATGCGCCCGCGACCCAGGCCGGCGAGACGCGGCGGCCAATGATGCGTTCGCCCGCATCGGTCTGGAGCCGATAGACTCGGGTCGACTCGTTCGGCAGGCGCTTCCAGATCGGCAGAAGCAGGCCGGCGACGATATGGATCGTGCTGTCGGCGAATTCTGGCACCTCGGCCATCTCGGTGGTCCAGGCCTCCACGAAGCTGTTGCGATCGGCTTCCTCCCAATGGCTCTCGTCCATCGAGCGGAGGGTGGCATGGTGCTGCTCCATCGGACGGATCAGCGCCACGCGACGCTCGATCTCGCCATCGTCGAGCATGATTGACGATGCCGGAACCTGTACGGCGGCACGGCCGGAGCGACCGTTGACCAGCAGCTTTGTGCGTGGGTCGGCGAGAAGATCGAACGCGCCGTCGAGCGAGGTCGGACGGTTGCGTTCGCGCCGGGTGACAGTGAGCAACTGCGTCTCGGCGCCGGTGCCAGGATGAACATGGATGGTACGACGATCGGTGACGATGAAGCTCTCGGCCTGCAGCGTCTCGAGCCCGAGGTCATAGACGCCGCTGGTGATGGCGCCCTCGATCTTGGCGTTGAGGAGCTGCTCGAAGGCCGTGAACAAGACACCCTGCAGCGAGATGGTCAGCGCCAGAAGGCGGTTGAGGAAGGTGGTGATCGGCGGCAGTTCGTCCTTGATGCCGTTGTCGTCCATCAGCTTCAGGCCGGTGGCGTCCTCGAACATCTGGAGCGAGCAACCTTCGACCTTGCCGCAGACCAGCAGCAGGTAGAGGTGGCGCAGCGCGTCGCGCGCATAATGCGATTCCAGATTGTCTTCCGGCCGGAACAGCCCCTGACCGCCGGTCTGGCGTTGGCCGCGCGTAATCGCGCCCAGCGTGTCGAGCCGGCGGGCGATCGTCGACAGGAAGCGCTTCTCCGCCTTCACATTGGTGGCGATCGGCCTGAACAGCGGCGGCTGCGCCTGATTGGTGCGGTTGGTGCGGCCGAACCCCTGGATCGCGGCATCCGCCTTCCAGCCGGGTTCGAGCAGATAGTGGACGCGCAGCCGCTGGTTCCGCACCGACAGGTCTGCGTGATAGCTGCGGCCCGTGCCGCCGGCGTCAGAGAAGATCAGGATGCGCTTCAGGTCGTCCATGAAGGCGGAGGTCTCTGCCAGGTTGGCGGAGGCCGCGCGGTTTTCGACGGCAAGGCGTTCGCCCCTGCCGTCGGCGCCCGACTTGCGGACGATCCGGCGCGACCGGCCGGTGACTTCGGCGACGATGTCGGTGCCGAAGCGCTGGACGATCTGATCGAGCGCGCCGGGGACCGGCGGCAGGCTGGCCAGCGTCTCGATCAGGCGATCCCGACGCGCGACGGCCTCGCGGCTTTCGACGGGCTGGCCATCGCGATAGACCGGCCGTGACGACAGATTGCCCTCGCTGTCGCTGAACGGCTCGTAGAGCTGCACCGGGAAGGAATGGGCGAGGTAATCGAGAACATATTCCCTCGGCGTGATGTCGACGCGGACGTCGTTCCATTCCTCGGTCGGGATCTCCGCCAGGCGGCGCTGCATCAGCGCCTCGCCGGTGGAAACTATCTGGATCACGGCGGCATGGCCATCGGCCAGGTCCTGATCGATTGAGCGGATCAGGGTCGGCGTCTTCATGCTGGTGAGGAGGTGGCCGAAGAAGCGCTGCTTGGCGCTCTCGAAGGCCGAGCGCGCGGCGGACTTGGCCTGCCGGTTCAGCGTGCCGGTATCGCCAGTGATGTTGGCGGCCTGCATCGCGGCGTCGAGATTGTTGTGGATGATCCCGAACGCCCCGGCATAGGCGTCGTAGATGCGCGTCTGCTCTGGGGTGAGCTGGTGCTCGACCAGTTCATATTCGACGCCGTCATAGGATAGCGAGCGAGAGGTGTAGAGGCCGAGCGAGCGCAGATCGCGGGCGAGCACTTCCATCGCCGCAACACCGCCGTCCTCAATGGCTTCAACGAATTCGGCGCGTGTGGCGAAGGGGAAATCCTCTCCACCCCACAGGCCAAGCCGCTGGGCATAAGCGAGATTGTGGACGGTGGTGGCCCCGGTCGCCGAGACATAGACGACGCGGGCGTTCGGCAGAGCGTGCTGGAGCCGCAGGCCCGCGCGGCCCTGTTGCGAGGCGGCGACATCGCCGCGTTCGCCCTTGCCGCCGGCGGCGTTCTGCATGGCGTGGCTCTCGTCGAAGATGATCACTCCATCGAAATCGGAGCCCAACCATTCGACGATCTGCTTGACCCGCGAAAGCTTGCTCCCGCGATCGTCGGACCGTAGCGTGGCGTAGGTGGTGAATAGGACGCCTTGCCCGAGGGTGATCGGCTTGCCCTGCGGGAAGCGCGACAGCGGCGTGACCAGCAAGCGTTCCATGCCGAGCGCCGACCAGTCACGCTGCGCATCCTCCAGCAGCTTGTCGGATTTGGAGATCCAGACCGCCTTGCGCCGCCCACGCATCCAGTTGTCGAGGATGATGCCGGCAGACTGGCGGCCCTTGCCCGCGCCCGTGCCGTCGCCGAGCATGAAGCCGCGGCGGAAGCGCACGGCGTTCTGGGCATTATCCGGCGCGGCCGAGACGAGATCGAAAGTCTCGTCTAGCGTCCATGAGCCTGCGAGGAATTCGCCATGGGCGTCGCCGGCATAGATCACGGTTTCGAGCTGAGCATCGGACAGGATGCCGTCGGTGACGATGCTGGCGGGCAGCATCGGCCGATAGCTCGGCTTCGGCGGTGCGACCGAGGCCATCGCGGCCGACTGGACCAGCTTGGTCGGGTGCGCCTGAGCGCCGGGAATACGGATCGCCTGAAGGCCGTATTCCTCATAGATGGCGTCGGTCAGGTGGCCGCCCTCGGGCGGCGCCCAGTCGACAATCTCATAGGCGAGTTCGACGCCCTCGGGCTCGGTGATCGGGCGTGCAGCAGGCGACGACGCGCCGCGAGCGAGATAACCGCGCACGGTGCGAGGCGCCGAGACGGCAGATATCGTCCGCGGCAGTGTGACCGGGAGCCTTGCCGGCACCTGGGTTTCGATCCATCCGAGCACCGTCGCGACATCGGGCGCAATACCAGCTGATGGCGGAAATACCGTGGGATCGTCGGCGGGCGTCTTGTCGATGACGGTCAGCCGGGTCTCGATGGTCGTGCCATGCTTGGCATAGACCGCACCGTCGATGGCCGCGGTGAACACGACACGTCCGCGCTCCTGCAACCGGGCAAACGCGTCGCACCAGGCCGGTGCGTCGGGTGCGAAGCCAGCGCCCGTGATCGTCACGAGCCGTCCGCCATCGGCGAGCCGGGCGAGTGCCGAGGCGACGTGGCGATAGGCGGCGTCGGCCATGCGGCCGGAGACGTTCGCCATCACCGAGAACGGCGGATTCATCAACACGACGCTCGGCACCGCGGTCGCGTCGAGGTGATCGTCGATCTGTGCGGCGTCAAAACGGGTGACGGGAATGGCCGGAAAGAGGGAGGACAGAAGGTCTGCGCGCGTGTCGGCCAGCTCATTGAGCATCAGCCTCGCCCCGGAGATCTCGGCCAGGACGGCGAGCAGCCCGGTCCCGGCCGAGGGCTCCAGCACGCAGTCGGTGGGTGTGATCGCGGCGGCAGCGAGCGCGGCGAGACCGAGCGGCATCGGCGTCGAGAATTGCTGGAAGGCCTGCGTCTCCTCCGAGCGCCGCGTATGCGTCGGCATCAGGCTCGCGATCTTGGCCAGCATGGGCAGGCTGGCAGCCGGAGACCCGGACTTGCGCATAACCGCCTTTCCGTATTTGCGCAGAAACAGCACCGTCGCCGCTTCGCAGGCCTCGTAGGCCGTCTTCCAGTCCCAGGCGCCGGACGTGTCGGAAGCGCCGAATGCTGCCTCCATCGCCCGGCGCAAGGTTGCGGCATCGACGGGCTGGCCGCGTTCGAGATGGGGGAGAAGGCTGTTGGCGGCGGCGAGGATGGCGGCCGGCGCCGGGCTCGCGGCAAGCGGAGACGGCGCAACCGGAACGGTCGCGGATGCGGAAGCGATAGTCATGGAGGACACCTCGGGAGAGCGGGGAACGGAGGAGCCGGCAGGCGCTCTCTCTCGACCGCACCGGCTCGAATCCGTCCCGGCCCACCTCTCACTCTGGCGCGTGCGATGACCTTTTGACCGCTTCGTCTTCCGAGGTCGGCCGCGCGGCGCTACACAACGTCATCCAGAACATGGCGGGCGGCGGCCTCGAGGATCGAGGACACGCGCCCGCTTCACCGAGCGAGGACGAAGGAGAAGCGGGTATGAAGAGAAGCGCGATCGGCATGGTGGCGGCGGGATGCTTGGTGGTGGGATTTGGCGTGGGATTCGTGGCGCGCCCCATGATTTCGCCGGGCGGATCGTCGGCCGCCGCCGTCGCCGGCGTTGCGCAACCCAACGAGGAAGAGGCGATCGCCGCCGTCCGCCGCCATCGGCTCTTCACGGGAACGTCGCTCGCGAATGCGACCCTGAAACTCGGTGATTGTTCGCCCGGCGGCGTCGGTCCCGGCGTGACGTGCTTGACACAGCTCACGATGGACACGACGCGGGCAAACGCCACACCGCAGAACCGGCCGGTTGGCTTCGCCCGTGTCAACGGCCAGTGGGAGGTGGCGGTCTGGTAGCGATATCAATCCGTGATGCCGTCCCGCCCTTCGGAGGCGTGTACGCTTCGCAGGGATCGCCGTCGGCGAGATGGCGGAAGGGGGTGAAGACATAATCTCTATCGTCGCGGCTGTCGCCGAGTCTGCTTTACGACGGGGCTTAGATAGCTAAAATAGGGGTTATTGGGTCGACAGCGGACCTGAGACCGAGGCGTGGGCCTGCCCGCGTCGTCAGCGCTGAACATCGTGATGTTCAAACGGCAATCGAGGTTGCCGAAGCGCAAAGGCTATTGTTTTGACCTATGATGTCGTGATCGCGGGCGCTGGCCCGGTCGGTTTGTTCTTGGCGTGCGAACTACGCCTGACGGGGTTGTCGGTATTGGTGCTCGAACGCGCCGACCGCCCAAACTCGCCCATGAAAGAGCCCCCATTCGGCCTGCGGGGTCTTTCTGCGCCGACGACTGACGCCTTCTACCGTCGGGGACTGCTGAACGAGATTGTCATTCCGCAACCGCGTCAGTCTGGAGGACATTTCGCGGGCATCCCCATAGCCCTTGATCGCGTCGATACGGCGAACTGGACATACCGGCTTCCGACACCTGCCGCCGCGAACATGGCGACGACGATGCAACGTCTCGAAGCTGCTTTGACCGAGCGGGCCGCGGATATGGGAGTTGATATCAAGCGAGGCATCGAGGTTGAAGGGCTCGAAAAGGGCGCCAGCCATGTGGAGATCCGCGCCGGTGAGGCGACCTTTTTCGGGCGCTGGCTTGTCGGCTGTGACGGTGGCCGCAGCGCGGTGCGCAAACTGGCGGGGTTCGATTTTATAGGCACCGATCCGGAGTTCACCGGCTATTCGGTCCAAGTCAAAATGGCCGATCCAGACCGTCTAGCGATGGGGCGCATCTACACGCCTAACGGCATGTATTTTCAATCGCAGCCCGGCGCCATTGCCATGGTCGAGTTCGATAGCGGGGCCGCCCACAGGTCCGAGGCGTTGACGTTGGATCATGTGCAGAGTGTGCTGCGTCGAGTGTCCAGCATCGATGTCACTTTGACAGCCCTGAAGTCGGCCGCCAGCTGGACTGACAGATCTCTTCAGGCGACGCGCTATCGCATCGGGCGGGTACTGCTCGCTGGCGACGCCGCGCACATTCATTCCCCTTTGGGCGGGCAAGGTCTGAACCTCGGGCTAGGCGACGCGATGAATCTAGGTTGGAAGCTTGCGGCCGTCGTTAGAGGCAGGGCGCCGGACGGTCTGCTGGACAGCTACTTCGACGAGCGGCATCCCGTTGGCGCCCAGGTGCTGGATTGGTCGCGTGCGCAAGTCTCACTCATGCGTCCGAGCCCGAGTTCGCGCGCATTGGAAGGAATTATCCGCGACCTCGTCGACACGCGCGACGGCGCGACCTATTTCGCACAGCGCGCATGGGGCGTGTCGCTCCGATACGATCTCGGCGGTGGCCATCCCATAGTCGGCCTGAGCGCTCCGGACTTCCAGCTCAAGGACGGCAGGAAACTCGGAGACCTGCTCCACTCAGGACGAGGCCTCCTGCTGGACTTCGACGGTCGTGCGCCCCTCCAGACGCTTGCCACTCGCTGGGCAGACCGTGTCATCTACGCGACCGGCGAAGCCGCTGACCAAATGGGCTTAAGCGCCCTTCTCGTACGCCCGGACGGCTTCGTCGTCTGGGCAGCGGAGGCAGCGCCCGAGCTTGAAGACGTCACAAGAGCGACTAGCCGTTGGTTCGGCGGCGCTGACTAAGCCCGGAGGTATGGCCAACCGGAGCCCGCGCCTAATCCTGAAGCCCGGCGTCTACTTCGAGGCAATTAGCTGGGTTGTTCCCACTTAACTCAGCCCGTGAGAAGGTCAGTTCTCAATTTGCGGCCGGTCTTGACACTAAAAATCGCCATGCGAGGCTGCTTGAGAAAAGCGGCGGGGAGCGATCGGGGCGCTCCCCGCCAAGGGACTTATTCGGCGGCGATCAGGTCAGATGCGTCCTCATCGGCCTCGACCACCTCGTCATCGTCACCGGCGAGGAAGTCCGGCAACGCCTCGGCGTCACCGACGTCAGGCTGACCGGGAAGAGCAGCGAGGCGCAGCGGCTCGGGCAGCCAGCCGCTGTCAGCCAGGAGCCGCTCGGCCTCCTTGGCCATGTCGCTCTTCTTGAGGTGGTCGATGAGCTGCGCGGCCTGTTCGCCCGTCGCCTCGCGGACGGCTTCGAGGATGCGCGGCTTGGTCACGCGATTGAGGTAGTTGCCGAAGGTCGGACGCCAGCCAGCCTCCACCATGTCCAGCCCGGTCGCGCGCGTCAGGCGGTCGGCCTGAGCCAACCGCATGTCGAGCGTATGCTGCGACACGCCGTTGGAGCTGTGCGGATTGGGTCGCTCGTAGAGCGCGTTGACGCCGTAGCTGACGCAGTGCGCCAGCAGAGCCAAGCGACTGGTGTCGTCGAGGCCCGCCAGCCAATCCCAAAGCGCGTCGTCGTCCTTCGGGATGTCGGCGGCCCAGGCGTCGTGCCGCTCCTGCACCGCGCGCGCGGAAGGGCTGTCCGTCAGACCCTCGTCCTGGGCAGGGAAGTAGATGTGCTTCACCGCCGCCTCCATGGCTCCGGTATACATGCGGGTCATGAACCGATCCGAGACGAGCTTGTGCAGCAGCGCCGTCATGGCGATGTGCGGGTTGTTCGCAACGGCATCGCGCAGCGCGAGCGTGCGGTGCGCGGTCAGCTCAATGACCAGGCGTTCGGGCAGCGGCTTGATCGTGTTGTCCTCGTCGTCATCTTCAGGCTCGGTGGGCTGGCCGCCGATGGTGATGATGGCGCGCTGCACGATTGGGCCGGCGGGTTCGCCCGATACGTTGTCGACCTCCCGCCCGCCGTCCCCGTCGAGCGGGATGGCCGGAACGTTTTCGGGCCGGACAAAGCCACGATCGACCGTGAGCGAGCCGTCGGCGTCGATGCTGACGAACACACCGGCGATGGCGATATCGGCCGGTTCGTAGTGAACCGGGCGATCCTCGAAACTCGCGAGCGCGGTCTCGATTTCGCCCAGACGCTGATCGACCTCATCCGGCAGCTCGTCGGCGTCCTGATACTCGGCTTCCAGCTTCGCCATCTCGGCGTTCAGCGCGTCGATGGTCGCCTGCTCTTCCGCCGAGAGGTCGAGCGGCATGCCGGTGATCTCCTGCAGGCCGCGCGCCGCGTCATACGGGAAGCTGACCGCCACCTCGATCCACTTCCAGCCTTCGGCCGCGATCGTCTCGGCTTCGGCCTTCAGCTTTTCGCCGACGAGGCGGTCGAGGAGCGCCGGGTCCTGAAGCCAGCCGCCGTCGTCGGACTGGAACAGGTCGCGCATGACGATGCCGCCCGCCGCCTCATAGGCCTTGATGCCGACGAAGACGGCACGCTTGTCGGAAGCGCGCACCGTCGTCTCGGTCAGCATGCGCCGGATCTGATAGGGCTCCTTGGACCAGGCGTCCTTGATCGCGTCCCAAACCTGCTGCTGGCGCGCATGGTCGTCGGAGACCGTGAACGCCATGAGCTGCTCCAGCGTCATGCCGTCCTCGGCATAAACGTCGAGGAGCGCCTGGGAGACCGAGGCGAGACGCAGCCGCTGCTTCACCACATTCACCGGCACGAAGAACGCCGCGGCGATTTCCTCCTCTGTCATGCCCTTGCCGCGCATGTCCTGGAAGGCGCGGTACTGATCGAGAGGATGAAGCGGGGCACGCTCGATATTCTCCGCGAGCGAGACCTCCTCGGCGAGGATATCGCTGTCGTGGTCGCGCACGATGCAGGGCACCGGCGCGATCTTGGCGAGGCGCTTCTGCTTTACGAGCAGTTCGAGCGCCCGGTAGCGCCGGCCCCCGGCCGGGACCTCGAACATGCCGGTCTCGACGCCATCGGCATCGACGACGGGCTGGACGCTGAGGCTCTGGATTAGGCCGCGACGGGCGATCGAGGCCGCGAGGTCCTCGATCGAGACGCCGGCCTTCACGCGCCGGACGTTGGACTGGGACAGGACCAGCTTGTTGAAGGGGATGTCGCGCGAGGACGACAGGGTGATCTTCTGAACGGCAGTAGCCATCGGGGTAGTCTCCGCGACGGGCGCCGAGAGACTCTCTCTCAGCCCTAAACCCGTCACGAAGCGAAGCGCCGCCCTCTTCCTCTAAAGGGGGCAGCGCCACGGAACGGAATTGGGACACGCGGAAGCGCAAAGCCGGAGACACGGAAAACCGCATCTCCGGCTATGCGGATGTCAGGCGGCTCGATTGAGCAGCTTCTTCGCCTTGGCCTCCATGTCGAGGCGGGCGTCCTGATGGGGCTTGTCGCGCGCGACGGCGGTGATGCCCTGCACGAAATCGAAGATGCTCTCGGGCGGCCGCCCTTCCTCGGCCAACACCGTGTCGATGATCTTGCCGGTTTCGGCCTTCGAGAAACCGCGGCGGCGCAGGAAGTCAGTGCGATCCTCGTCGCTGCGCGCCACGATCCGCTCGCGGGCCGCCTTGATGCCGTTGACGAACGGCAGCGGCGAGGAATTGGCGAAGTTCGCCAGCGCCGGCGCCGCCTCATGGGCGAAGCGGTTGGCGGCATGTTTGGAATGACGGATGGTGATCTCCTCGAAATCCTCCACGCCCCAGAGATTCCGGTTCTGGCAGACCGCGCGCAGATAGAAGCTCGCCATGCCGAGGGTCTTGGCGCCGACCTCTGAATTCCAGCAGTAGAAGCCCCGGAAATAGAGATCCGGCGAGCCGTCTGGCAGGCGACCGGCCTCGATCGGGTTCAGGTCATCGACGAGGAAAAGGAAGACGTCGCGGTCGGAGGCGTAGAGCGTCGTCGTATCCTTGGTGATGTCGACGCGGGGATTGTAGATTCCCGTCGACCAGTCGAGCACCCCGGGCACTTTCCAGCGGGTGTCGCCCGTGCCGTTGCCGGCGATGCGCTGCACGGCCTCGACCAGCTCGTGGTCGTAGATGCGGCCATAGTCCGGGCCGGTGACGGCGCGCAGTTCGACCCGGCCATTGTCGGTTTCCAGCGTCTTGATCTGCTCTGCCCGATTGGACGTCAGGCCATATTGCAGGTTGATCGCGGCGAGTGGTGCGGGGAGTTGGCGCAGATAGGCTGCCGGGGCGCCGACCAGGCTGGCCAGTTGGCCGAAGCTCCAATGGGTCGGGGCGACGGGCGTATCCGTGCCGGGCAGTATCAACGCCAGCCGCTCGGGGTCGCTGCGGTTCGCCTCCACATGGATGAGCGCGCTCTCCACGAGGCGCGTCCGGCTGCGATCGGCGCGGTCGCGAACTGAGTGCGCCAGTTCGGACAGCGACAGATATCGCTCGTCGGCCGGGCGCGAGAACCATTCGGACGATACGCGGCCGATCCGCTCGCCGCGGCCGACATCCACTCTGTAGCCGCCGCTGGCGTCGCGGCGGGCCTCTAGAACTGAAATCTGGGTCATGGGACCAATCTCCATGACGGGCGCCGGAGACCTCTTCTCCAGCCCTCAACCCGTCACGGAAAATCCGTCCGCACTCTCACTCTCAGGGGGCGTTGCGGGGCCTCCCGCAGAAGGGGTCGGCCGAGACGTTCGGCTCGGCCGCAGGGGAAGGCTTTCCCCTCTTGGCAACCCCAAGATTTTCGGACGTTCTGCCTATGGAAAGTCTGCGGACGAACCAGTGTTCGATCTGCTACGAGTAGCTTGAGCCATTCCGCGATGAAGGACGATTACTTTCGGCCCATCAGCTACACTAACGGCCGGGGAGGGTTGTCATGGATTTCGAAGATCTCGTTACGGCTTTGTCGCCGCCGCCAAACCGGATCGGAAAATCCGACGGCGAGCACGAGCACCATCTCTACGAGGGCGCGGTCATGATGGCCTATGCCATGCACCTGTTGCGGACGCAGGATACCCAACACGTCCGTGTTCACCCCGATGGAGAGCACGGCAAGCAATTCGACTTCGCCGCCTGGCTGCTTCGACGCGATTTCATCAAGATCTCCAGCGTCGGCACCACCAGCTATGGCGGCACGTACCGGAACGCTGCGGGCCAGGAGATCACCGTCAATCCAAAGTCGGGGCTGCGTGATGTGGTCGCAGAGGTCGGCAACCACGTCATCTCCGCCGAATGCAAAGGCGGGATCATCAACACGAGGCATTCGGGCCAGGTGTCTCGGCTCTACAAAGGTCTGTGCGAGACGGTCGGCATGTTGATGGCGACACCGTCGCAAGGACGGCAAGTGGCTGTCGTCCCTTTCACGGAAGGCACCTTGCGTCTGGCCGAACGATTGGCGCCGCGCTGTGCCTTGGCCGGCATCGAGATCGCCTTGGTAGGGAGTCGCGGCGAAGTCAGGGACGTGCCGCCTGTGCCAGCTGCGGGTTGAGATTGTAAGGCCTAAGTCGCCGATCGACACGACAGAACGAACTGAGGGCAACAGGGGCGAAAATTGCAAATCACGGATCAGTTGCCACGCATCTTCCAAGCAAACCTGGCGCGACTGTTTGAGCGGGTGATCCAGCCAGCAATGGAGGCGCTGCCGGTCCATTCGTCGCTCGAAAGCGGCGAGGCGGCGACGATGGATCAATTTCTCGATCGCGCTGCGGCCCAGGTCGACAACTACACCGCCAATGAGGCGGCGAAGGCGTTCACGCTGACCCTCGCTGCTATCTTCGAACGTCAATTGAGTATTTGGGCACGAGCTCTCCATCTCGACAGCGCGATGGATATGCCGAAGGCGCGCGGTTTCCAAGATTTCCTGGCGCTGTGTGCCCAGCGCGCCGGGATAGATGTTGAGCAGGGCGAACTGGGAGCCGATCTGAGCGAGATGTTCAAGGTCGCCAACGTCGTCCGTCATGGCGAAGGTTCGTCATGCGAGAAGCTGAAGGCGATCGCACCGGCGCTGTGGGACGATGCCGCCAACGACTATCACGATCTCTTAGCGGGGCCGCCGATTCCGAGCGAACACCTCAGAATCCGGATGAACGACCTCGTTCGCTACATCCGGGCAACAACGCGTTTCTGGGGCCTGGCCGATCCTTTGCCGATGGCGGTGATCGACCCGCCGTATCGGGGCGAGGCAAAGGGCGGGGAAATCACATGACGGACGCCGACGAATTTGACGATGAGCGGGACGATCAGCCCCGCTACCGCGATGTATCTGAGATTGGCACAGGCGACCTCTACGAAGCGCTGATGAGCTTGGCTGGTTTCGCCGAGAATCCTTACCTGGCCATGCAGGCGAGCCAGCTTTGCCTCGTCGATAATTCGCTGAACGCGCTGGAGCAGGAGGTCATGCGCCATCACTTCGATGATGAGCCTCCGCGTGGGAAGATCGCGTTGCTGGGTGCGCTCTCGCCCATGTGGATATACGCGGCCTACGAACTGCTGCGGACGTGGCATCAGCGCTGCGAGGACGTCATCAAGCTTGCCGAGAATTCGGGGATTGATCTCAAGGCTGCCCATCTCGAACGAGACCTGGGATATCGCCACTACGATCGCGAGCTGCGCGCGCAGCAATTGCGTGATGCCAAGAAGAGGCCCGATCTTGTTGAGCAGATGCGTCTCGATCTGCGGCGGACGGAGATGGGCTTCACCACGCTCGAATTCATCCGCGTCGCGCTCGCCAAGCATGAAGTGAGCAAGAAGGGAAACAAGAAGCCTATCGCATTCGCGCCGGGCCTCGCCCGTCCCAACCGCTGGTGCGGCTCGATGGAGTATGAGCTGAGCAGTGGCGGCGCGATCATAAGCTATGTCACGCGTCGCGACATCGCCGAGACCATCCGGTTCATCCCCGAGGCGGAAAATCCAAGCGACGACGATCTGGCGGGCTTCCGTGCCTATATGAACCCGCCCGATGTTGAGGCGCCGGCGGGGTGATGGAAGCGATTCCACGCATCAGGCGTCGGCCGGTCAGCGGCTGTCGCGTTGCGGAGCACACCGAGCAGAAGCATATTTGCATCGATGGTTGCCGCGATTGAGTAAACAAAAGTATATATCTAGAAAAGGCAGCGAGCGGGGGCGATGCCCGTGTTAGCATGGGTCGCCTTGGGGGGAATGCTAAGTGCATATCGAGTTTCTTGAAGTCGCGAATTTTAGAAAGCTTCTGTCGACGCGAGTCGATCTCTCCGCCACGACCACACTATTCGTTGGTGCGAACAACAGCGGCAAGACATCAGCGATGCTCGCGCTGCGGCGCTTTCTTTCGCCCAGGCGCTGTCCGTTCGAAATGCACGATTTCACCTTGTGCCATTGGCCTTCGATTATCGCGCTTGGTGCTAAGTGGATCGATGCCCGAAACGCGGAGGAGGTTGTTGATCTGGTCGTTGATCCTTGGGTCAGCTCATTGCCGACACTCGACATATGGCTGCATGTTGAAACGGGCGAAATGCACCATGTCCGTGACCTCATCCCAACGTTGGATTGGGAGGGCGGAAGGCTGGGGGTGCGGCTGCGCTACGAGCCAAAGGACCTTGGCGTTCTCTACAAGGAGTTCATGGGCGCCATAAGCGATGCCGAGACGATGAAGGCGGCGGCTATCGCTGCCATCGGGGCTGACAATCCTGACACTGATCCGCCTCCTGCGCCGCCCAAGCTGACGATTTGGCCCGAAAACCTCATCGACTTCCTCGGCAAGCGCCTCTCCACGCACTTCACGATACGCGCCTACTCATTGGACCCGACTCAGCTTGCGCCGCCTGCGAGGTCTCTCGCGAGGCCGCAACTCCTGCCGGATACGGCGCGAGTGATAGAGGGCGACCCGTTGAGCGGGCTGATCCGCGTGCATGACATCCCAGCGCAGCGCGGATTTGGCGAAGAGCAGCAAGCGACGGAGGATGACGAATCTCCGGCCGCGGCAGCCGGAAGTAGGCTGTCGGACCAGCTAAAGAGCTATTACTCCAAACACCTCGATCCAACAAAAGGGCCGAATGCAAAGGACCTAGGCGCCCTCCAAGCAATCGAGGCCGCCCAAGACGCCTTTGACGAGCGTTTGACCGAAAGCTTCAGAGCCGCCTTCACCGAGGTCGAGGGTATGGGGTATCCGGGCGTCACCGATCCGCGCCCTCGTGTCTCAACACGATTGAAGGCCACCGACGGGCTCAACCATAGCGCAGCGGTCAGCTTCGAGGTCGACGTGATCGCTGAAGATGGCGCGACTACGCCTGTGCTGCGATTGCCGGAAGCGAATAACGGGTTGGGTTATCAGAACCTGATTTCGATGATCTTCCGCCTTATGAGCTTTCGCGACGCGTGGATGCGTGTTGGCAAAGCCTCGACCGGAAACACAGCGATCGCCACCGAGCCTCTGCATTTGGTGCTAGTCGAGGAGCCGGAGGCGCATCTCCATGCGCAGGTACAGCAGGTCTTCATCAAGAAGGCCTATGCCGTCTTGCGCGCCCATGAAGATCTCGGTGAGAGCAAGAAGCTACGAACCCAACTCGTCGTCAGCACCCACTCAAGCCACGTTGCGCATGAAACCTCGTTCGCTTGCCTGAGATATTTCCGACGCTTGCCAGCTGGCATGGCCGCTAAAGTGCCGGTCTCGACTGTCATCAACCTTTCGGAGGTGTTCGGACTAGGCAGTGAGACGGAGCGCTTCGTGACCCGGTATTTGCGAGCCCAGCATGCAGACTTGTTCTTTGCGGATGCGGCGATCCTGGTGGAGGGTCCCGCCGAGCGAATGCTGGTGCCAAATTTCATTCGCGCTCATTATGACGATCTCAACCAGTGTTACATCACGTTGCTTGAGATCGGGGGCAGCCATGCTCACCGCCTAAAGCCTTTGATCGATCACCTTGGGCTGCTTACTCTTATTATCACAGACTTGGACACGTTGACCGATACTGGGGGCGCATCTGTGCAGCCTGCGAAGGGCGCCGGTCAAAAGACCAACAACGCGACGCTCAAGACGTGGGTGCCGGGCTTTGACGACGTCGATGAGCTGATGTCTGCCGGCGGCGCAGCTAAGACATTGCGTGAGGATACCGACCCCCTGTTCGCGGTGCGAGCCGCCTACCAAATCCCGATAGGCGTCACATCCCCCGGCGTAGTTGGGCCGGAAGTCGCGTATCCTTACACGTTCGAGGATGCGCTCGCGTTTGAAAACCTCGGCCTCTTTTCGGAGCTCGACGGCACGGGGCTGGTTCGAAAATTCCGTGACGCGATCAACGCTGGCGGCGGAGCGGCTGCGATTGGTGAGCAAATGTATCTCGCGTTAAAGAACGGCAAGAAGGCCGAATTTGCACTCGACGTTATTGAAGTGGAGAAGTTCGACGACATCGTGGTGCCACGTTATATCGCCGAGGGGCTTGAGTGGCTGCTGTCCCAGCTCAAGAAAAAGCAGGTCGAGATTCTGCCCCAGATCAGGGAAGAGGCCCCGCCGCGTATAGAGCAGGTCGATGCATGAGCGCCGTTGATGACGTGTTCGACGCCGAGGCCGACGAAGCGATCCTAGTTTGCCTCAACATGAAGAAGCCCAGGAGCTTCTTTCTGTACGCCGGCGCGGGATCGGGAAAGACTCGCTCGCTCGTCGAGGCGATCCGAACTGTATGTAGAGAGCAGGGAAGACGTCTCTCGCTCACCGGTCAAAAGATCGGTGTCATCACCTACACGAACGCGGCCTGCGATGAGATTAAGCAGCGACTCGAGTTCGATCCACGCGTGGAAGTGTCCACGATACACGCCTTCGCTTGGTCCCTGATCGCGGGCTACGATTCCGATATCCGGAAGTGGCTAGCGACTAGGCTGCTCCAAGACATCGGGGAGCTGGAAGAGGCTCAGGCTAAAAGTCGACCGAACAGCAAGGCTGCGTCGGATCGGGCTCGCTCCATCGAGAGCAAACGAAGACGACATGCCAGCCTGCCGATCATTACGCGTTTTGTGTATAGCCCGACGAGCGACAACCGGACGCGCGACTCCCTCAACCACGCCGAGGTCATCGCCATGACTGCGGATTTTCTGAGCGCTAAGGCTGGCCTTCGCCGGCTGCTGGTTACCCGTTTCCCGATCCTGCTGATCGACGAGAGCCAAGATACTAGCCGGCGACTTATGGATGCTCTACTCGATGTTGAGGCGGCGTACCGCGACGCTTTCTGCCTTGGGCTTTTTGGCGATATGATGCAGCGCATCTACGCCGACGGCAAAGATCGATTGGCCGAGGCGATCCCAGATGCCTGGGCCAAACCTCGAAAGAGGATGAATCATCGGTGCCCGACGCGAGTCATCGCGCTGATCAATAAAATCCGCCGTGATGAGGATGGTGAGGAGCAGCAGCCGCGAAGCGATGCTGAACCTGGTGTCGTTCGCCTATTCGTTGTCTCGCAAGCAATTGCCGACAAGACGGCTGCCGAGGCTACCATCGCCGCTCGTATGGCCGAAATCACCGGCGACCAATGCTGGGCGGATGGATCGGATTCGATCAAGACGCTCGCTTTGGAGCATTCGATGTCAGCGCGGCGTTTCGGATTCGAGCGGTTTTTCGAGCCGCTGTACGCGGTCGAGCGAATTCGAACGAGTTTCCTGCAAGGTTCCGGCGCAGGCATTGGCCTGTTCACTCGGGAAATCTTGCCGCTCGTCTCAGCCCTGCGCTCAAAGGATCGGTTCGCGGTGGCGGCGGTGGTGAGGCGAACTTCTCCCTTGCTCGAACGAAGGACGCTTGAAGCAGCTGGCGAGAAGCAGGTCGAGATTCTCGGCAACGTGAGGCAGGCTTGCGACGGCCTTCTGGCATTGGTCGATGCCGAGGAGAAGCCGACCGCACGCGCTGTCCTGCGTTATGTCTCAGAGGCCAACCTTTTCACTGTTCCGGACGTGCTACTTCCATTTGCATCAGCCGATGTGGCCGGCGCCGATGGGGATATTGACGAAGAGGAAGGCGAGGAAGCCGACCAGAAAAGTGAGCTCGGCGGGTGGCGCTTGGCGCTTGATGCGCCGTTCGATCAGATTGAAAAGTACGACCGCTACGTTCGAGGCGTCTCGCAGTTTGATACGCACCAAGGGGTAAAGGGGCTGGAGTTCCCCCGCGTGATGGTTGTCGTCAGCGACGACGAGGCCCGTGGCTTCATGTTCGCCTACGACAAACTCTTCGGTGCCAAGGAAAAGAGTAAGACTGATCTCGACAACGAGACGGCCGGAAAGGAGACCACGGTCGATCGCACACGGCGCCTTTTTTACGTGACCTGCAGCAGGGCAGAGGAAAGCCTGGCTGTTGTGTATTACGCGGCCCAGCCCGCGCAAGCGCGTGATGCTATGATTCGGCAGGCCTGGTTTGACGCTGAAGAGATAGAGCTGATCGCGTAGATCGTGGCACCACGCTCTATGCGGCAGACGTGACCGCTCATTCATAAGGCACCTGTCGCATCAAAGCCGTCGGCACCTTCATCGCGCTCGAAACCAATGCAATTGGCCTGCGCCGCCTAGCCGAGAACGCGGCTGGATCGCAGCCGACAGCGGAAGTCATGCAGTTTCGAGCAGCCAGCTCCCTAGTCGATCCTTCGAAGCCGTCGTCCTTGAAAAGTGTCAGAAAACTGTGTATTCTTCTGACAGGAGACTGGCTATGCAACGCTTGACCGAAGAGATTCTAGCGCACGCGAAAGGGCTGCCTGAGGGCACGCCGGTCGCGGCTAAAAGCTTGCTCCACCTCGGCAACCGCGCCGCGGTGGACCAGACTTTGTCGCGCCTGACCGAGAGGGGCCAACTGATCCGGGCGGGGCGAGGCGTCTATCTTCTCCCGATTACGAGCCGGTTCGGAACGCGATCTCCCTCCGTGGAGCAGGCGGTCGAGGCGCTGGCCAGCCAGCGGGGAGAGACCATCGTCCCAAGCGGCGCCGCTGCGGCCAACACCCTGGGCCTCACGACTCAGGTGCCGGTCCGGTCGGTCTATCTGACCTCCGGTCGCACCCGGAAGATGAGCCTCGGCAAGCAGGTCGTTGAGCTTCGCCACGCGCCGCGATGGCAGCTCGCCATGGCGCATCGACCCGCTGGCGAAGCGGTGCGGGCGCTGGCCTGGCTTGGACCGGAGAAGGCGGAGGCCGCCCTCCAGACCTTGAAGCGAAAACTTCCCCCAGGCGCTTTCAGCGAGCTGGTCGCGGTAGCGCCACAGCTTCCGACCTGGCTCGCCCGCAGCGTAGGAAAAGCCGCGCATGGCTGATTCCTTTCTCCACCTTCCGGTCGAGGATCGCCGCGACGCGCTTGGCGTCGCGGCCGACCGATCGGGTCGGCCGGCGCACCTCCTGGAAAAGGACGTGTGGGTGGTCTGGGCGCTCGCTACTCTTTACGGTTCGGCGCTCGGTGAACATCTGGTGTTCAAGGGCGGCACGTCACTGTCCAAAGCCTATCAAGTCATCCGGCGGTTTTCCGAGGACGTCGACCTGACCTACGACATCCGGGCGATCGCCCCCGATTTAGTCGGCGAGGACGGCGAAGCGCTGCCGAAGAACCGCAGCGAGGAAAAGCGCTGGTCCAGCGAGGTGCGCAAGCGCCTGCCCGAGTGGGTCGAAGGAATTGTCCAGCCAATCATAGTGGCGGCACTCGCGGCTGAAGGTTTGACAGCCGCGGTCCGCGTCGAAGGCGAGAAGCTGTTCATCGACTATGAGGCCACGACGGCCGGCTCAGGCTATGTGGCGCCGAGTGTGATGCTCGAATTCGGAGCGCGGTCGACGGGCGAACCCGCGAGCTTGCGCGACGTCGTCTGCGATGCGTCTGGCCTGATCGAGGGCGTGACCTTTCCCACGGCTCGTCCCCGCGTCATGCACGCGGAGCGAACCCTCTGGGAGAAGGCGACCGCCATCCATGTCTTCTGCCTGCAGGAGCGGCTGCGCGGGGATCGCTTTGCTCGTCACTGGCACGATGTCGCGCGGTTGGACGAAGCCGGCTTTGCAGCGTCCGCCTTCGCCGATCGCGACCTGGCTAACGCCGTGGCGCGCCACAAGGCGATGTTCTTCGCCGAGAAAGCGTCCGATCGCACACCCATTGATTACGCGGCGGCTGTCAACGGCGGTCTGCGGCTCGTGCCCGCCGGCGTCGGTCTGAAGGCGCTGGAAGAGGACTACGCCCGAATGGTCGACGATGGGCTTCTCCTGGAATACGCCGAGCCTTTCGACACGCTGATGGTGCGGTGCGCCGACATCACCATGCGTGCGAACAATGCGGCTGCATAAGAAATGACTTAGGGGTCGTGTTTGTGGAATTGAGCGGAGGCGCAGAGATCACCGAGTGATCAAACTGCGCAGCGCGATGGCAAGGGGGGAATGCGTGGGACTGTACGAGAGGTGGTGTGACGCCACCAAAGAAAAGGACAAGCGGAAGCGTTACTGGACCTATGTCGAGAAGGATGACGGCCGCGATGAGATTCGCGATGATTTCGCCAAGACCGTCCGCTCGCACTACGATCGACTTGAGCGCATCGCCGAAGACGTCGAACGGCTCGGATACAAAGTCGCCGCCAGTATCCTCAGCGCGGCGATGCCCCAAACTCCCAGAGGCCGCTCCGGCGATCTCGGCGAGATTCTAGCAACGGAGCTGGTCGAGGAAGAGATTGGCCTCCGCGTTCCTGTGCGCCGCCTCCGCTACAAAGACGGCCGCAACATGGCCATGCGCGGCGACGATTTCATCGGCGCCGGATATGATGGTGCCGGCGAGAAGCTCTGGCTCCTGAAAGGCGAAGCCAAGAGCAACAAGGTTCTTGGAAAATCCACGATCACGAGCGCTCGCAAGGTGCTTGATCGCGACAACGGCCGTTGCACGCCCGACTCCCTGCTGTTCGTCGCCAACCGCCTGTTGGAGAGCACCGATCAGGACGATATCACGCTGGGCCGCAGCCTCCGTGACGAGGTGGGCCTGAAGTCGCTCCGCGCCGATCGTATCGACCATATGCTCTTCACCGTGTCGGGTAACGGCCCGCATGCCTCGATGAAGGAGGATCTCGACGCGACAGGGACCAACCGGGACCATTACGTCGTGAACATCCACGTCGAAGATCACCAGGACTTCATCGCAGCCATGTATCAGGAGGCGGAAGACCTTGGAGACGATTGACGAACTGACGGTATTCTTGGCGACCGCGACCGCCGACGGCATCCTTGGGCGCCTCCTCTATCGCGGTGCGGCCTGGTCGCTGATGCGCGAGGAGGGCGTGCTGCCACCGAATGCGCCGCCCCTCGGCGCAACAATTGAAACCGATCTTTCCGAACACGGTTTCGCCTTGCTTCGGGGCGCGATGGCTCTGCGTGCCCAGGCTGGCGCCTCGGAGCTGACTAGCAAGGCGTTCGAGCGCGCCGCCAATGCGTTCGAAGCCTTGGTGCGCAACGGCGACCCGGAGGCGCCCGATCGCGGCTTCCGTCGCATGATCGCCGCTTCCGCCTACCATCTGGCCGGCTTTTCGGCGGTTGCCTATTCGCTCTTCAACGAGACGGCAGACGACCTCAACGCCTCGCCGGGCGAAACCGCGATCCGACACCTCATCTTGCGCGATCTCGGGCAACTGCGTGGCTTCGTTCGCGAATGGCTGGACGACGATGTTCATGGCGATGAGCAGATCGCCGAGGCGCTACGAAGGGAAGAGCCTGATATCGACGAGGTGCTGTCGACTATCCTCAACACGACGATTTGCCGAGCGCTGGCGTATTTTGACTTCGCGCTCGAGACAGGCGAACCCGAGCCGATCCAGACCGCACGGACGCTGCTCGCCACGGCGGTCAGTCTGGCGGACAATGCGGAGAATGTGCCGCTGTGGTGGATTTCGAACCTCTGCCGCCACCTGATCGACGACCTCTGGCAGCATTCGCTGCATCAGACCCTGCCGACCGAGCCGCCTGAGGGGACAGAAGAGAAATACCCCGATCTGCGGCGCCTGTTCATCTCGTCGCTCTATGCCCGCAAGACCTCCGAGGTGGAGCTATGGCCGTCGCAGCGCGAAGCGGCTAGGCGCTCCACCGATGTCACGGACGATCTGGTCGTGGCCTTGCCTACCAGCGCCGGCAAGACGCGGGTGGCTGAGATCGCCGCATTGATGACCCTGTCATCGGCGCGCCGAGTGTTGATCGTCACGCCATTGCGCGCCTTGTCCGCCCAAACCGAGCGATCCTTCAGAAAGACCTTCGCGCCGCTCGGTTTCAGCGTCTCCTCGCTTTATGGCGCCAGCGGCCTTTCGGTTGGCGATGAAGATGCCTTGCGCACCCGCGAGATCATTATCGCGACGCCCGAGAAGCTCGACTTCGCATTGAGAAGCGACTCGTCGGTGATTGATGATGTCGGTCTGATCGTCCTCGACGAAGGCCACATGATCGGCCCGAGCGAGCGTGAAATCCGCTACGAGACGCTGGTGCAACGCCTGCTACGGCGCGCGGATGCGGGCGAACGCAGGATTGTCTGTCTCTCCGCAATCCTGCCCAGCGGCGACGAGTTGGACGATCTCACCGCATGGATTCGCTCGGACGAACCGGGCGAGCCAGTGCGTTCCGACTGGCGCCCCACGCGACAGCGGTTCGGCGCACTCACTTGGCGGGGTAAGGACGGGCTGCTCCGGCTCGACCTCGACGACGATGGTCCCTTCCTCGACAAATTCGTTGTAGAGAAAACGGCGCTCGGGAAAGAGAAGAAGCCCTATCCGCGCAAGAACTCGCACCTCGCCTTGTTCGCGGCGTGGGAGTTCGCAAGCCAGGGCAAGCGGACCCTGATCTTCTCTACCCAGGCCAATTGGGTCGAGAGCTACGGCAAACAAGTCGTGGACCTCTGCAAGCGTGGCTATCTGGACTCGCTGCTGGAAGACGAAGCGTCGATCGCGCGTGCCTTGGAGGTGGGCAAGGAATGGTTGGGCGAGGACCATCCCGCCGTCGCCTGCTTGAAAGCGGGCGTCGCCATCCACCATGGCCGGCTGCCGAGCCCGTTCCTGCGTGAGTTGGAAGCCCTCCTGTCCGATGGTGTCCTGAAAGTCATCGTCGCGTCGCCGACCTTGTCGCAGGGCCTCAACCTCAACGCCGCCGTATTGTTGGTGCCAGCGTTGTATCGGGCGTCCGAGAAGATCAAAGGCGAGGAGTTCGCGAACGTCGCTGGCCGCGCCGGGCGCGCCTTCGTGGACGTCGAAGGCCTCATCGTCCACGTCATGTTCGACAAGATCGATTGGCGAAAGAAGGAGTGGCGAAAGCTGGTCGCCTCCGCCAAGGCCCGCACGCTGAAAAGCGGCCTCATCCAGATCGTCGCCGAGATCCTTGATCGCTTGTCCCGCGAAGGTGTCCTGGATCGCGATGATGCCTGGGAATACCTCGCCAATGCCCGCGAAGCGTGGAGATCGCCCAAGGAAGAAGCCGCGGTCGCCGAGCGCCTCGCTGCCGGCGCGGAATACGATGCCGATGGCGAAGAAGATGAAGGCGGCGGCGGTGACGAGGAAGAAGGCGTCGATGAGGAGCCGCTCTCGCAAATCGTCGAGCGCCTCGACGCGACTGTGTTCGGCTTGATCGAAGCGCTTGATGCCGATCGGGCTGACCTGCCGAAGCTCTTGGACGAAGCGCTCAAAGGATCGCTCTGGGCACGTCAGATCGCCCGCGAAGACGAGGACGTCGCCCCGCTGCACAAGAAGGTATTTGAAGCGCGTGCCGATCTTATTTGGAAAACCACCACGGCGCCAGCGCGGCGCGGGCATTTTGCCATGGGTGTTGGACTTGAGGCGGGCCTCTCGATCGACGCGATGGCCGACGAGTTGGCTGCACTGCTTGACCGTGCTGACGCGGCAGCGCTGAGCGGTGACATCGACGAACTTGTCGATGCGCTTGGTGGCCTTGGGGAGCGCCTGCTGTTCATGCGGCCGTTCATCCCCGATAAGGCGAACGCGCTGCCAGCAAACTGGAAAGTCATCCTGCGAAGCTGGGTTTCTGGCGAGGATGTCGCCAAGATTGGGCCGCAGAACATGCGCGCGGTCGAGGAGGCCTTCACCTATCGCCTGGTCTGGGCGCTGGAAGCCATCCGCACCCGCCGAATGTCGCTCGGCTGGTCGCCGGACACGGTGGCGGGCGGTGCGGCGGGATCGGTTGAAACTGGCGTCCCGCAGTTCATGATGGCGATGCTGATCCGCGCGGGCCTTCCGTCAAGGCGGGCGGCTATGGCCGCGATCGAAGACGCCAAACCGATCTTCGTCACGCCCGCCGAGATGCGGGCCTGGCTCGAATCCGACGAGATCACGGCCTATACAGACGCTGGCGACTGGCCGACGCCCGACACCGCTGCGCTATGGGCACGCTTCCGTACAGAGGCCCTCAGCGGCGGCATCCAGAAGTGGTCGGTCGAACACTACAAGCGCCTGCTCGACATCGCCACCGCTCCGCCTGCTGGCCTTTATCGGGTCGTCACCGACGAGGGCGACGGGCGCACGTGGCTGGCGACGCCCGATTACCAAAGAGTGGCCGCGTTTAAGAAGTCGGCGGTCGATCCCAAGCCCAGCCTCTTCTCGGGTCGATTGCCGGGTAATACCAGGATGGTGGAAGCCTTGCGCGTCGGTCGCGGAAAACTGCGCTGGCCGACGGCCGACGCGTAAGAGGGAATAGGTCGTGGCTAGTGATCTTCATGGGCTTATCGCAGCTGTTTTACAGGCGATGACCCATGCCGAGTTGAGCGAGGCGCCGCAGCAGATCGCAGGACTGGTCGTACCTAACGCGGATGGCCTGTCAAAGCGGAAGCGTATCGAGCTGGCGCTGGCGAACCTCACCCAGGAGGAATTGGCTTGATTGGCGCTTAAGTTCGCCGACTCCCGTGGCGACATCGCGCTCGATGAAGCGGCCCGCAAGGTGCTTGAAGCCGACGACCCGCCCCTGAGCCACATCACACGACGAGACCTCGCGCGGGTCTTCGGAGATGATCTCGCCGACGAGCGTAGCACGGTGGAGATGGTTGGACGCTATTTCCCTCTTTCTACGCCCATTGATGACTTCCTCGGGAGCAGCGGTCGGAGCCTGCGCGACCAAATCGCTCGGCACATGGATAACAATCCCGGCGATTGGTCGGTGGAATATCTGTTCGGTGAAATCGGCGCATTTGACTGCTCCAGAGCCAGGTTTGGCGCGTTGCTTGAGGAGGCTGTTCACCCCCTCGGTCGGGAGATGAGCAGTTACGGACGGTCGCCGCCCTCAACAAAATCCTGGCGCGCGACGGATACGAGCTAGCGCAGGAAAGCGAACTCTCCGGTCACCCGATCTTTGCCTTCCGCCCTCTCGTGCGTGGGGTAGGCGGTCGACCCAAGAACTTGATTTTCGCCTCGCGGGGGCCGAAGCCGGAGATCGGTTTTGCCGACGCCATCAACAACGACATCGTCATTCTATCCGGCGAAGAGAGCTGCCTGATCTACGACCGGTCGATCGGCTCAAATGGCCTTCTCTGGTCCGAGCTCGTGTCTTGGTGGAGCGATGTCACACCGGGGGCCGATGCGGCAAATCTCGGAGCGCGTCTCCAGGAATCCCTAGCCTCAGATGCTGAGCGAAAGCTCTTCGCCACCTACTTCAAGGCCTATCGATCCGTGCTCGGTGAGGTGCTGCCCGCGCTCCTTCCGCAGGTCTATCTTCACTATGATCCTGCCGTCGTGAAAACCCTACGCCATCGCCTACCTCTTCCGCGTCAACGTATGGATTTTCTGCTGCTGCTTCCTGGGCGGCAGCGCATTGTGCTGGAAGTAGATGGAAAGCACCACTTCTCGGAAAATGACCATCCGTCCTTGAAGGTCTATGCGGACATGGTCTCAGCTGACCGAGAGTTGCGCCTTGCTGGATATGAAGTCTACCGGTTTGGAGCCAACGAGTTGGTCGGCGATAGGGCTGAACAGAGGGTCACCGATTTCTTCGAAAAGCTCTTTCGACTGCACCGCGTCCGGCTATGAAACCGCCTACCAATACGACACGCGGCGGGAGTAGCAGGCTCATCAATCGGCCGTGCATGGCGATAGATGGTGGAAGGTGCGTTTTGCGAAAGCAGCCGAAAAAGCCAATGTTTTCAGTAGCCGGTATTTTTGACGGTGTGTCGGACGGTATAGTACTTCGCAGAAAATATTTTCGTGTGTTAAGACAACGGCTTATGACACTAGGAAATAATCGAGTGGGAATAAGGGAACGGCATCCTCTGGGAGCAGCGGCAATCTGGCGGTGAGTTTCACTGCCAGTCTGCCATTTTCAATCGGCTCCTCACCTGCGGGATACTCTATGAACTCCTCACGGCGTTCGTAGAGTCAATCTGGCCCATTGGCGATGCGCCCCGGATCCGGGCGCTTTCAAGCGGGCTGTTGTTGCGTGGTGCAGTGGATTCCACCGCCACCAGCGGCGATGCCGTCAATGTTTAGCTGGATGATGTCTCGGCCTGGAAACAAGTCCCGTAAAGCGTCTCGGGCATTGTTGTCAGCCGTCCGGTCGCCAAACTCCGGGGCGATGACGGCACCGTTGCAAACATAGAAATTGATGTAACCGGCTGCGAACTCCTTGTTCTCATATTTGCGGCGTACGGTTGACGGTCCTTGCAGGACCACTACCTCCAATTTGTGTCCGTTGATGTCCGTGGATTGCCGCAGGATCTCCAAATGCCGTTTGGTGACCGCGTGGTCATAGGATTGTGGATCCATATCCATTCCGGCAACGACCACGCCCGGGGTGGCAAATCGCGCATAGAAATCGGTATGACCATCGGTAATGTCCTTGCCGGCAATGCCCGGCAGCCAAATGATCTTTCGCACGCCGAGCAGGCGCGAGAGTTCTTTTTCGCATTGGGCCTTGCTCACGCCGGGATTACGGTTTGCGTTGAGCACGCAGCTTTCGGTGATGATGGCCGTGCCTTCGCCATCCACCTCGATGCCGCCGCCTTCGAGTACCAATTTCGTCTCGATGAGGCCAGCAGCGACCGCGTGGGCGATGAAACCGGCAACGTCAGCGTCATTACCGTGCTCTTGCTTGCCGCCCCAGCCATTGAAATTGAAGCCGACCGCGCCAGCTTCTGCAGCCTGGTTTTTCACGAAGACCGGCCCGGTATCGCGCATCCACAAATCGTCGATCGGCTGGACCACCAGCGTGACAGAGGCGCCGCACAGGCGCGCCGCGATGTCATAATCCTCTTCGCGCACCAGCATCTTCACAGGTTCATGCGCCGCAATCGCCTTGGCTATGCTGGCCAGATTGTCTCTGGCCACGGGAAGCAGCTTGTCACCCCAAACGTCGATGCTGGGACCAAAGGCCATCCATGTTGCAGCGTGGGCTGCCCCTTCATCGGGCATGTGCCAGGTGCTGTCATCGGCCTCGCTGGCCGTGCCGAGGCTGCTGGAAAACGCACCTGTTGCCAGAGCACCTCCGGAAACCAGCAGGCTCCGCTTCAAGAAATTGCGCCGTTTCATCATCAAGAACTCCTTATGCGAATAGGTAGCTGGAAGTAGTTTCACCGGGAGCCGCGCCCAGCCGGAGTCTGCATTTCCTTGTCGCGATCATGTCGAAGGTTCCTGCTGCGTGATGCAATGAATGCCACCGCCGCCGATAGCGATATTGGCGATGGGAACCTGGCGTACGGTGCGGTCGGGAAAAAGCGCCTCAAACGTCTCGCGCACCAGATCGTCGCTGCGGATGCCGTATTGCGGCATGATCACGCCACCATTGACCAGATACGAATTGACATAGGACCGGCAAAACCGGTCTCCGGCAGCCTCGGCCTCCAGCGCCTCCGGGATCGTGATCAGTTTGATACGCCGGCCCTTGGCGTCTGTCTGGCCTTCCAGCGCCTGGATGTTGGCCTTGTTGATGGCGTGCCACGGGGAGTCCGCATCTCCGGCCTCGATCAGCACGACGCCGGGTGCGACGAAGGCGGCAATGCCGTCGACATGGCCGTCCGTCTCGATTTCCTCCGGATTGCCAGGCAACCAGATCACCTTGTCGCCGCCGAGCATTTCCTTGAGTTCGCTCTCGATTTCGTCTTGCGACCAGTCCGGATTGCGATTGATGTTCGGAAAGCAGCTTTTGGTGGTGAGGATTGTGCCTTCTCCATCCACGGACAGCCCGCCGCCTTCCGCGACCAGACGCGAATTGAACGTGGGGGCATTTGCCTGCGCCAATACATAGCTGGCAAAGGCGTTGTCCTTGTCATGGGGATGATATTTGCCGCCCCAGGCGTTGAACTCGAAATTCACGCCGGCACGTGTGCCTCGATCGTCGACGACAAAACAAGGGCCGGTGTCACGAGCCCAGGAATCGTCGATTGGCGTGATCGCGAGTTCGATATCGCCGCCCAGCATCGAACGGGCTTCTGCCGCATCCTCCGGGCGCACAGCCATGGTGACCGGTTCGAACGCACGTATGGCATGGGCAACTGCAGCATAGTCGCGCTTGGTGGCGGCGATATCGTCCCAGAATCCGGCCCTTGCCGGCCACATCATCCAGCTGCGCGTGTGATGCTCCCATTCCGCCGGCATTCGGAACCCTGACTGCTTCGGCGTAGCCATGCCGGTGGTGTCTTGCATCATTAATTCCATGATTAAAACTATTCATCGATAAGAGTGTCGAAGCCGTTCTTCTTGAACAGTTTCCATGTCAAAAGCTATATTCCCCGGAATGTTTGGCAGCAAACGCGAATCTTTCAGGTTTTTGATGAAAAAAACTCATGTGAACCCTTATCGGAACCTGCCGCCAATGGCGGCGATGGCAGGCTTTGAAGCCGCTGCGCGGCTGTCCAGCTTCTCGCTGGCGGCGCAAGAGCTGAACATGACGCAATCGGCGGTCAGCCATCAGGTTCGGGCACTCGAAGAGCATCTCGGTCAGCCGCTGTTCATGCGTCTCAACCGGCGCGTCGAGCTGACCGATGCCGGGCGGGATTTCCACGACACCGTGGCTGCCACTTTGGAGACGCTCCGGCTGGGCGTTCGCAGGCTCGGCTTTTATATCAAGCCCGGGTCGGTCGTGCTGGCGATGCCGCCATCCTTCGCTTCGGGCTGGTACATGCCGCGGCTGGCAAAGCTCAGAGCCGACCATCCGGATATGGAGCCATGGGTGGTAACGACGGAGGAGGAGGTGAGCCTGGCCGAATCTGAAGTCGACATCATGGTATCGCGCGGACGTGGCAATTGGGACGGCATGATGTCGGTCACCCTGTTCACCGATACGGTATGGCCGATGTGCTCGCCTTCGTTGCGGTCCACGATGCCTGCCGATCCGGATGGGCGGACGTTCCTCGACTTTCCGATGCTGCACGACGAGACGGAAGACGACTGGCAGAAATGGTTTCTGGCCGAAGGGCTTGATGGCGGCGCTCTCGTCAAAGGCCTCAATTTTTCCGATTCCGGCGTCATGCTCGATGCCGCCACGCGCGGTTTTGGCGTCTGCCTCGGCAGTATCAACCTTGCGTCGGAGCGGTTGGCAAAGGGTGAACTGGTGCTCGTCGGTGACACGGGAATGGCCTGTACGAAACCTTTTATGCTGGCCGCTCATCCCCGCAATCTACGGCAACCCGTGGTGATCGCCCTCTGGGATTGGCTGGTGGCAGAGGCTGACCGCGGGCTCTCGGGAGCAAGTGGTCAGGCTAGGGGGGGCGATGAATAATTCCTCCCTTGCAAGCAAGGCGTGGATGCGCCGTATCGTGCTGTATAGGTCAATATCTTTCTGACAGGACCGCTTTCGCGTGCATAAGCCTGACGCGATCAGACTTAGTCGGGAACCGTCGCTCGACGCACTTCACAACAGAAATCACAGCCTGCCAGCAGGCTCCATGCAACTCGGTGTGGCGCCAAATGACATGCCCGGGTAATCCCCTGTAAGATAGTCTGGTTGTAGTGGGTGGTGGTGGAAATTCAGATTAAGCTAATGTAAGTACATGCTTTATTACCGCCGCCGCTCGGTTCATCGAACCTTTTCTGGGGTGATTCCAATTAATTGGCTACGTATGGTTGCGTATTTCTACGTCAATCACTAGGACGGTATCCATCTATATTTTAGATCTGGGGTTGGTGGCCGATTGCGCGCTGGGGAGCATGCAGAAGGTCTTTGGGGGTAAGTTTTTCAATGTATCAGTCATTTTCGCAGCGCGACCCAGCCAGTCGCGGTTTCAAATCTTTGGCAATTTTTGCCGTTATGCTTTTTTTAACGTTTTTCGGCATGGTCGCGCCGTCCTATGCTGCTTCGTCGAACGCAAATCTTTCGATGATCTCGCTGCTACAGGGTCAGCTCAGCCCAGGCTTCGCGTCTGGCATAACGAGCTACACGGTTTCCGTTCCCAGCGGCGTATCTGCAACTAAAGTAGGGGTCTTTGCCGCGGACGCCACCGCGACCATAAAGGTGAAAGGCACGACGGTGGTCTCTGGTGCCGAGTCGGGCATCATCAACCTTGCAGTTGGCGCTAATCCGATCGACATCGTGGTGACGTCTCAAGACCTTTCAACAACAATGACCTATACGGTTACGTACAATCGCGCCGCGCCAATCAATGCCAACCTCACCACTCTCAGACTGTCGAGCGGCCTTCCTAGCCCATCGTTCGTTGCCACCACGACAAGCTACACTGCGACGGTCGCCAATGCCGTCTCGTCGATCACGGTGACGCCGACTGTCGAGGACTCGACCTCGACCGTAACGGTGAACAGCGTTCTGGTGACGTCCGGTTCGTCGTCCGGTGCAATCCCCCTCGTTGAAGGAAGCAACACGATCACGGCTGTGGTGACAGCGCAGGGCGGTACAACGCGAACCTATACGGTCACCGTCACGCGCTCCGCGCCGCCGCCGCCGTCTTCTGATGCGGCCCTTACGGGGATCGGCCTTTCGGCCGCCGGCATGAGCCCGACCCTCTCCGCCATAAACGCGCCATTGATTTCATTGGAATAATTGGCTTTTGAGCCGGGGATGTACCCACAGGTGTACCCGGATCAATGTACCTCACACGGCGTGACAGCGGCTATCGCTTCCAGATTCGAATTCCTTCCGACCTCAGCAGTCGGCTTGGAAAATCTCCCCTGCGTATCAACCTGGGCAGGATTGACTTCAACGCAGCAACAAGGATCGCCCGTTTACTGGCTGGTCATACCGAAAAGATATTCGTGGCTCTCCGAAACCATGGCCATCCCGAGATGAACATTCCAGATATCCGCGACCTGATCATCACCGAATTGATCGATATTGTCGCAGCCTCGATTGATGATCGGATTGAAATTCTTGAGAGCGCTGAACAGGCCAGACAAAAGGCAGTCAAGGCCACGGAACTTCGGTTGCTTACAGAGTCCCACGAACAGCAAGCGGAACTCCAGCTGAGAATTAAAGAGATAGGCGAGCGCATCAGAACGGTTCAAAGCCAGGTTGACATCGCGGGCGAAACTGGGCTTGCGAAAGTCAAGAACGATCTTTCCTCCCTTTATGACGCAGTAAAACTTTCTCTCGAAGGCGGACCACAACGGCCGTTATTGTCGCACTGCTTGAACATATGGACTGATGAGGTCCGCCTTCACGAAGGAATCGACATTAAGAAGGTTCAAACCGACAAAAACCGTATCGACGATTTTGTAGCTTTTGCAGGCGACAAGCCGATAAATAAGTACACTTACTTAGATGTACAAAAATTTGCGATACTTCTTGCGCAGGTTCCTGCAAACTACAACAAATTACCGGCGCTTCGTGGCCTTAATCGCGCCGAAGCGGCAGCATATAATAACAAACTTCCAGATGATCAGCGCCTTCCCACTCTTGTAGGAAAAAGTATCGAGGATAATTACTTATCTCCACTAAGAATGTTTTTCCGAGACATGGCTGCTGAGCATAATTTTCGCTCACCGCTGCACGATGTGAACATCCGAATACCCAAGTATGCAAGAGGATCAAAAGACCGCGCACCGTTCGAGGTGCCCGATCTTAACAAGTGGTTCGCTTACGCTGCCCAGCAGAAGCGACCCGATACAAAGTGGCTTCCATTGCTTGGCACGATTACAGGTGCACGCGTTGCCGAGCTTATCTTTCTCCAGGGAAAGGATATCTATCAAATGGGGGAGGACGGAGGCGATTTATATTGGGTAATTGACCTGCGTACTGATCTCGTTGATGACGACGGGACGAGCCAGTCGCGAAAATTAAAAACCGATTCCAGCCATCGCCTGATTGCTCTTCACGAAATCTTCGAGGAGCTGGGATTCATACGCTACGCGCAGGACCGTCGTCCCCACGATTACCTATTTCCAGGTGCGTTCTATCACGGAAAAGAGCGGGTCGCCGACCCCGCCGATGCCGCCAGCAAGAGAATGAATTCCATGCTGAAAAAAGTTGGCATTCATAGGCAATATGAGCAAACCTTTCATAGCACGCGACATAACGCCAAGGATATTATGCGCCTGGCAAGGATCGACGAGCGTACCCACGATCTTCAAACCGGGCATACCTTAAAGACTGCTGTCTCTAGAAATTATGGAAAGAAATTCCTGAGACCGGAGGAAATGGAGGTTCTCAGCGTGATGCCTTTGCCCATGGGCCTTGATCTCTCTCCTTATATTCCCAGCGCTAGCCATCTCAATTATGGGAAATGACTGGCGGTCGCAGCGAGCTTGACTGTGGCCACAAATGCCCTGACCCTTGACGGGGTATCAATCAGAGCAAAACTGTGACCGCCTCCAACTCTCCCTTCGCTGCGGCGTACTTCCTCGCAAAACGTCTTGTCTCTATAGGAATAAATCCCTTTCAATCCGACGCCGAACGTTACGTCGTTCTACTGGGAGATGGTGGTGGCGAAATCATCGATTGGGGACGGCCGTTGCGAGGAACGCGCTACTTTGGCCCTAATGCAATCCGCAAAGACAGGCCCATGGTGGACTCATTCCAGAGCTTCGCGAAACAATACGGGCTGCATGATTGTGTCTTTTGGGGCGTTGGGCTAACGGGGGCCAAAGCGGAGCCCGATCATCTCAACGCCGCGCTGAAAAGCTTCAATCGGAAGATCAACGTCGAGTTCAGCGAGCTTAGGAAGAGTGGCGCGTTCGAACTGTTGCTCCTGGTCATTCATCCCCGTTACGACGAAGTGTCCGGCCTTTTCGATCTGCATGCTCACTTCATTGCCAAGGTTCCTTTGGAACATCGGGAGGCGGTGAAACATCGCTTGCGCGTCAAATTCAGTAAGTTCCATCTTCCAGACAATCCCATCAGGAATGCACCTGCTGCGGTAACGTACATGCTATGGGGCATCTTCCGGAACAAGATCATGATCCGGTGGCCCGACCACGCTCTTAAAGCGGCTTGGAAGCTTACAGAGAGCCGTTTTCGCTTTGTCAGGACAGGGGGGCGTTTTGCCAAGTGGAAGGCGTCGAAAACGCCCTCCAGGGACGGGGCCGTTGCGACCATGGACCAAGCCCAAAAAAGCATCAATAGGGCGGAGAGCGCTGATCCCAGGCAAAAGGTCGTGAACGGCGACAGGCTACTTTCTAAGATCATGTTGAAAATCCGAGGCGTTCGGACGTCGGCACTGCTGTTCGAGGCCGCGCCAAAAGCTAGAGCCGTCGCCGTTTCATCTCATCAAAGGATCGTGTCCCAGGACGTGGTGTAGCTTAGCGACCACGGCTCATCCCGGAGGGCCGGGTGATTGTCAGCGTGCCACTGCCGGCAAGCTGATGAGTGGATCATCGCTCATTTGCCCGATGGT
>NZ_JAWQUM010000018.1:0-111166 GCF_033447125.1 Rhizobium sp. PL01
CTCGTCCAATGTCGTGTTCTTTGCGTCGGTCTCCGATGTTGCCAACGGCACCTATGACTTCACGCTGGTCAAGCCGCTGGACCATGCAGCCGGCAATGGCGAGAACAGCCTGTCGCTGACCTTTAACTACACCGCCACCGATAGCGATGGTGACACGAGCAGCAACACTTTCACCGTCAACGTTATCGACGATGCAGCGGTTGCCGCTGCTGGTACCGCATCGACGGTCGAAGACGAAGCCGTCAACGGCGGCAACAACGAGGTCGATGGCCTTGCAGCTGGTGTCTCCGGCGTCTCGCTCAATATCAACTGGGGTTCTGACAACGCCAATGCTGGCGGTCTGAACGACCGTTCGGTCGCGTTCACCAACACCACGGTTGCGGTCTCCGGCGCTTCCGGCGAAGCTTTGACCTCGCTCGGTCTGGCGGTCAAGACGGTTCTGATCGACGGCGTCCTGGTCGGCTACACCGGCGAAACAGCCCCGACGGCAGTCACCGGCGAAGGCTCTGGTAATGTCGTATTCTTCGCGTCGGTCTCCGATGTTGCCAACGGCACCTATGACTTCACGCTGGTCAAGCCGCTGGACCACGCAGCCGGCAATGGCGAGAACAGCCTGTCGCTGACCTTCAACTACACCGCCACCGATAGCGATGGCGACACGAGCAGCAACACCTTCTCCGTCAACGTTATCGACGATGTCGCCACGATCGGTACGCCGTTTGCGGGCGGTGTTGTGGAAGAAGAGCAGGAGGAAGTTGCCGGCGTCGGCAATGAAGACGGCGGTGGCGCTAGCGATAACGATACTTTGCTGAACCCCTCACGCACCACGCACGAGGCAGGAGGTTCACTGGCCATCTCCTGGGGTTCGGACAATGCCAATGCTGGCGGCGTTAACGATCGTTCGGTCCAGTTTGGCCCCAGTGCCATTACCAATTTGACCGCTCTGAACCTCACCTCCGATGGCGATGCGGTCAAATACACCACGGTCACGGTCGCTGGTCAGCAAATCCTGCTTGCTTATACCGGTGCGGTCGCTCCGATCGCGGTTCCGGCCAGTAGTTCTGCAGCGCTTGCTGCCAATATCATCTTCTCGGTCGCTCTGTCCGACGGTGGCCATGGCTCCTATGCATTCAGGCTCTACGACACGCTGGATCATCAGGGGTCGGTTCAGGGCGAGGACAGCCAGATACTGAGCTTCCAGTTCACCGCCACCGACAGCGATGGCGACACGACCGAGCCGAAAAGCTTCTCGGTCAGCGTGATCGACGATCAACCGATTGCTTTGGGCACCATCCTGCCTCGCTTTGTTGAAGAAGAAGAACTGTCTGGCGGCAACGAGGATACGAGATCCGGGACCCTCGGAGCGGATCTCGATGGCATCTTTGGGAATGTGACCGGCAAGTCCGCCGGCGGTCCGCTCAACATCTTTTGGGGTGGTGATGACGGCAACAAGTTTGTAAACGGTGGCTATGCCGGCATCCAGATTGCCGGCGACCTCTCGGTTGTGTTTGCCGATGGCACCGGCGCTGACCGGGTTCTAACGGCAGTGCAGGCTGGCGAATTCCTGTCGGTAAGTGGTGGGGCTGGCGCGGTTGCGCTTGGCTCGTTGAGCTCGGCTGGACAGGCGATCACCTACACGCTGTCTGCCAATGGCACAGTGCTGACAGCTTCGGCCGGAGGTCAGGCCGTGTTCACCGTCACTCTGTCAGACACAGGTAGTGGCCGCTACGATTTCGAACTTAACGGCGTGCTTGATCATCCGGTCAAGGCGTCGGGTGCGGCCAACGAAGATGTCCTGTCCTTCAAGTTCATCTTCACGGCTCGCGATGGCGATGGCGACATCGTCAAGAATACGTTTGAGGTCAAAGTCATCGACGACAGCCCGGTGATTGGCACACCAGAGGCCGGTGCTCTGACAGAAAACACGGTTCAGGTGCCGCTTGCCAACGGCAGCTTCGAAACAACATCGCTCGTTGCTGGCGCTCCGGGCGTCAATGTTGACTTTGTCAAGGGCAATTACACCTACGGCAGCCCGGCTGGCTGGACAATTTCTGGCGGCACGGGCGGCGTCTATGCACCGACCGGCTCGATCGTTGATGCCACAAACCATGCTGGCGGTAACGTCGTCTGGTTGCGGGAAGGCGCGATGCTGGCGCAGGATACGGGCGAGATCGTTGGTGAAGGCGAGAGCTACACAATCCGCCTGAACGTCGCAGATCGGACCGACCAGGATTGGCCGGGTGGAGAAGTGCGTATTGTTGCAACCGACGGCGTCAATACCATTATCTTGGCTTCGCAGACGTTGCCGACACCCGCCAATGGGACTTGGACATCGGTTGAGCTGAATTCGCTCGCGCTGACTGCGGCACAAGCCATTGCGCTTGCAGGCTATCATATCCGCATCGAGATCCAGCAAACGTCGCCAGGCAATGGCAACCAGATTCTCATCGATAATGTCGAACTCTCGACGATGCCTGCGCTGTCGGATACGGGTTCGCTTGCGATCAATTGGGGTGCCGACAACGATCCGGGGCTTCGCTCCGTCTCGTTTGACGCGAACCTGTCAAACAACACGGCAGTCAATACGGCCAACGGGCCACTGACCTCCAATGGCAAAGCAGTCCTGCTGGTGCGCATTTCCGCCACCGAATTGGTGGGCGTCGCCGACGATGATGGCAACGGCTCGGTCGACGCGAACGGCCGTGTCATCTTCAAAGTCACTTTGGACGATGGCGCAGTGGCTACCGACAAGGGAACTTGGACCTTCAAGCTGCTCGACAACATCGACCACGGCCAAGGTGCAAACAATGCGAGCCTGGGACTGACCTTTGGCTTCTCCGCCACTGACTCGGATGGAGACAGCATTGGTGGCAAGAGCTTCACAATTGCGCTGTCCGATGACACCCCGGTCGTTGTCGGCTCGGTGACAACTGGCCTGACACTCAACGAAGACGACCTGCAGTATGGCACGGACGCTTCGAAGGAGGCGCTCTCTGCAACGGGAACATTGAATATCGATCTAGGTGCCGATGGTGGCAAGGTCGCGCTTAGTGCTACCGGTGCTGGCTGGGACGCCGGAAAGTCGACCCTGTCGGCGCTCGACGGTTCGTGGAAGGTCGTCCTCAACGGTGACGGTACCTACACCTTTACCCTGCTCAAGAACACGCTGCTGCATGGCCCGAACGTCAACAACGGCGAGAACCAGCTCAACCTGACGATCAACTATGTTGCGACGGACGGTGATGGTGACACCGTGCCCGGAAACTTCACGGTCAGCATCATTGACGACGCCCCGGTTATTAACGGAGCAGCCCAGACGGGCGCATTGTCGGAAACCGGCCTGCCATTCGTCTCGTCCACGTTCGGTAGCCTCAACATCGATCTCGGCGCCGACTACAGGAACAGCCATGTCAGCATCGGCCTGAACGGCAACGGTACCCCGATCATCAATGCCGGCCTGACATCCGATGGCGTCGCGCTCGAGTATCTCGTGCGGACAACCAATGGCGTCGACCAGGAACTGGTTGCCTTCAAACAGGGTGACCCGGCTGGTGCTGCAAATCCGGTCTTCGTCGTCTCCGTTCTGCACAATGGCAGCTTCGCAGCCACCCTTTATCAGAACATCGACCATGCGAACGGCAGCGACTCGCTGACCCTCAATATGTCTGCCCGCGTCTATGACGGTGATGGCGACTACGTCGATCAGTCGTTCAAGATCGACATCCAGGACGACCTCCCGACAGCAGCCTATTCTGGCAACGTCGTAGTAACCGAGAATGCATCCGGTACGGTGTTTATGCCGCAGACGGCTTCCGGCCGCTTCATCTTTGATGGCGGCGCCGATGGCGCCAAGGTCACGTCGCTGGCCTATGGTGCAGGCAGCAACGCCACTGGCATTCTGGCCTATGACGCCGATGCGGCTGGTCCTGGCGTGACGCGGGTTCCGCTGACATCAGCGGGGCGGCCGATTTCGGTCGAGACCTCTGCTGATGGCCTGACCTTGACCGGCAAGACGGCAAGTGGCGTGACGGTGTTTACCCTTCATGTCGATAATGCGGCGACAGGCGAATACACGTTCAAGCAGTTCGCAGCCATAGATCATCCGGATGTGAACGAAGCGGGTGCCGCCGATCCGTTGCGGATGCGCATCAACTTCACCGTCACAGATGGCGATGGCGATCAAGCCAGCGGCCACATCCAGGTGGATATTCGCGACGACGCTCCGGTCATCAATGGAGCGGCACAGTCCGGCAACCTGTCGGAGGCTGGTCTGGCCTCTGGGATCAGCCTTGTTTCCGGCAGCCTGAACATCGATGTCGGCGCGGATTACCGGAACGGCCATGTCAGCATCGGTTTGAACGGTAACGGTAAACCGATCATCAATGCCGGTCTGACATCCGATGGTGTTGCGCTCGATTACATCGTGCGGACGACCAACGGCGTCGACCAGGAATTGGTTGCCTTCAAGCACGGCGATGTCGCCGGCGCCGCAAACCCGGTTTTCATCGTCTCCGTACTGCACCCCGCCAGCTTCGTTGCGGTTCTGTATCAGAACGTCGATCATCTTGGCGACAACGATGCCAGTCTGGTCCTGAACCTGTCGGCTCGGATCTATGACGGTGACGGCGATTACGTCGATCAGCCGTTCACGATCAGCATTGCCGACACCGTTCCGGTTCTCGTTTCCGGAACGTCGGTCTCGGGTGATGTCGCCGAGGGCACTTTGGCCCTCGATACGCAAACTTTTGCTTCAGGCACGATCAACCAAGCAATCCCCGATTTGGCCACCATCACATCTAGCATCGTAGTGCCGACCGGCGGGACGATCCAGGACTTGAACGTCTCCATCAATCTTCACCACACGTTCATGTCGGATCTCGAGATCACCTTGATTGCACCCGATGGCACGCGTGTCATTTTGGTCAACAACAACGGTAGTAGTGGCGATCCCAATGGTGTCATCAAGTTCGATGACGAGGCTGCGAATAGCTTCACGTCGGCTAGCGCGCCATTTGTCGGCACATGGCGTCCGACGACCTCAGCGCTTTCGCTTCTCGACGGAAAAGACATGTCTGGAACGTGGAAGCTCGAAATCAAAGACGAAACTGGGGCTGACGTCGGCACGCTTCGCGACTGGGGCCTAGAGATACAGTCGTTGCAAGTGGTTGGCACGTCATCGACCAACGTCAATCTTTCCTCGCTGGTTTCGGTCGGCGCGGATGACATCAATGGCGGCGCGGCGTTCTCGCTGAAGACCATCTCAACTGCGGAAAACCTTGGCACTGTCATGGCCGGTGGCCATCAGGTCAAGATCGTCTCCGATGGCACGACACTGACCGGTTATGCCGACGGTGCGCCTGGTACGCCGCTGTTCACGCTGAAGGTTTCAGCGATCGGTGTTGCAACCTTTGTGCTGATTGGCGAACTCGATCACGGCGTTGGTAACAACACGCTGAGACTGGATCTCGGCGCCTATGTGCAGGCTGCAGACGGTGACCACGACGTGGTGACAATCGGTGGCGGCAGGTTCTTCGTCAACGTGGCCGACAGCCTGCCGACGGCAACCGACATGACCGCAGCCATGGGCGAAAACGAGAGCAAGAGCGTTACCCTGATTGAAGGCGTTCACTTCAATTTCGGTGCAGACGAAATTGGCACGGCCTTTTCGTTCGGTACGCCGAGCTATACCGGCCTGCCGGCTGGGATAACTCTCGGCACACCGGCCATCACCTTCGACACTGTCAACCACAAGATCTCGATCGTGCCTGGCACGGCATTCGATGTTCTTGCGGCTGGCCAGACCGTGGTGATGCATATCCCTTACACGGTTGCCGATGGAGACGGCGACACCGTCACCAAGGATATAGCGATCACCATCACCGGCACCAACGATATCCCGGTGATCGACCTCAGCACCACGACTGCGGGCAATGATGCGTCGACAAATGCAGTCGAGCAGACGGCGCAACAATTCGCCTGGCAGGCCGATCTTTCTGATGTCGACTCACCGAACCTGACCTCGATGACGCTGACACTTGGCAATATCCAGGACGGAGCATCCGAAACCCTGTCGCTGAACGGGGCTGCGACGGCCGCTGCGGTGGGCCTGACGGTCACGTTCAACGCTGGTGTCTTGCAGATTACCGGTCCTGCGTCGGTTGATCGATATGAAACCATTCTGAAGAACACCATCTATCTCAACAGCAGCGACAACCCGCATGTCGCAATCGACCGCACCGTGACGGTGATCGTCAACGACGGCATCGCCAACAGCGCGCCGCAGGTTGCGACCATCCATCTCATCGCCCTCAACGATGCGCCGGTGCTTGCAGGTCCTCTTGCAGATACTGTTGCCGAAGGCGCCATCCTGACGCTTACGTCTGCCAAACTGGGCTACACAGATCCGGACAATGGACCCACAGAAGTCGTGTTCCGCGTGTCCAATGTGCTTCATGGTGTGATCACCAATGGTGGCGCTCCGGCGACCTCGTTCACGGCTCAAGAACTGAATTCCGGCCTGATCAAGTTTACCCATGATGGCTCGGAAGGTCCGACAGCATCGTTCAACGTTGCCGTTGAAGATGGCAATCAGGATGGCTCGGTACCAACTGTGGGAACGTTCAATTTGACGGTAACCCCGGTCAACGATGCGCCGGTAATCGACCTCAGCACCACGACTGCGGGCAATGATACGGCGATCAGCGCGGTCGAGCAGACGGCTCAGCAATTCGCCTGGCAGGCCGATCTTTCTGATGTCGACTCGCCGAACCTGACATCAATGACGCTGACGCTTGGCAATATCCAAGACGGATCATCCGAAACCCTGTCGCTGAACGGGGCCGCGACGGCCGCTGCGGTGGGCCTGACGGTCACCTACATTGCCGGTGTCTTAAAGGTTACTGGCAGCGCGTCGGTTGATAGATATGAAACTATCCTGAAAAACACCATCTATCTCAACAGCAGCGATAACCCGCATGTCGCGACCGACCGTACCGTGACGGTGATCGTCAACGACGGTACTGCCAACAGCGCGCCGCAGGTTGCGACCATCCATCTCATCGCCCTCAACGATGCGCCGGTACTCGCAGGTCCTCTCGCGGATACTGTTGCCGAAGGCGCCAGCCTGACGCTCACGTCTGCCAAGCTGGGTTACACAGATCCGGATGACCTGCCGAGCGGTGTGGTGTTCCGGGTATCTAATGTGGCCTTTGGAACGATTACCAACGGTGGTGCTCCAGCGACCTCGTTCACGGCTGCGGAGTTGATCGCCGGCTTGATCAAGTTCAATCATGATGGCTCGGAAGGTCCGACAGCATCGTTCAATGTTAGCGTTGAAGATGGCAATGAAGATGGTTCGGTACCTGTGGTCGGGACTTTCAACCTGACGGTAACGCAGGTGAATGATATCCCGGTTATCTCCTCTGGCTCCACAGGCAGCGAAGCCGAGAATTCCGCGACCTCCCATGTTGTCTACCAGACTGTGGCGAGCGACGTCGATCCGGGCGCATCGCTGACCTATTCGCTAACCGGCGCTGATGCCAATCTGTTCCATATCTCATCGACGGGTGCAGTGACCTTCAAGGCATCTCCGAACTTTGAGGCGCCGTCTGATAACGGCGGCAACAATGTCTATGACATCATCGTCAATGTGACGGACGGTGCGAGCGCGGCAGTGACCAAGGCTGTTGCTATTTCGGTTACCAACGTCAACGAAGCGCCCGTCATAACATCCGGTGCGACAGGCACAGAAGCTGAGAACACGGCGATCTCCAACGTCGTATACCAGACGGTTGCAAGCGATCCGGAGGGAGTGGCTCTGACCTATACGCTGACGGGAGCCGACGCCAATCTGTTCACTATCTCCGCGACAGGTGCGGTGACATTCAAGGTGTCGCCAAACTTCGAGGTGGCGACAGATGTCGGTGGCAACAATGTCTACAACTTCACAGTCAATGCTTCGAATGGCGTCAATCCGGCGGCGACAAAGGATGTGGCCGTTACGGTGACGGATGTGGCCGAAAACATCGCACCGGTTGGTGTTTCCGATCGCATCTACACCAATGCCTCGAGCGCAGGTTCGGGTACGAATGTTGACGTCATGCATGCATGGTTGCTGAAGAACGATACCGATGCCAACGGCGATGCCCTCAGCATGAGCAGCTTCAGCTGGGCGAATAATTCTGGCGTCGAGATTGTTCAGGCATCCGCCTTTGACAACGGCGACACACGGATTGTTGTCGATTTGAACCAAGGCGGATCCGGTTTGTTCCGATACACCGCTACGGACGGGTCTGCTTCGACGTCCAATGTTGATGTGTCCGTCCTGCGTAGTTCAGATAGCGAATCCATCCTTGGAAGCAACGGCGACGATATCCTCATCGATACCCGGTCCTCGGGAACGGTGACACTCGATGGCGGTGCCGGGCGCGACTTCATCATTGGCGGCGGCTCCGATAACACGATCATTGGCGATCAGAACGATTATCTGATCAGTGGCGGTGGCGGCACCGATACGGTCAGGGTCGCCTCGAGTTTCACGAGCGCAGGCGATGCTCAGATTGTTGGGGTGGAAGCCTTCACTCTCACAACGGGCACCACGCTCAACCTCGCGAACCAGACGGAAGGCTTCAAGATCCTGGGGTCTTCCGGTATCGATACGATAACGGGTGGCGCTGGAAACGACACAATCAATGGCGGTGGTGGCAACGACATCATCAACCTTTCTGCGTCAAACGCGGACCGGGATCAGATTCGCTTCGCCACCAACACCGGCAGCGACACTGTGAATGGCTTTATCACAGGGCAAGACAAAATTGGTCTCTTGGACGGCAGCATCTTCGGCCCGGGGCCTGGCGCTGTTGCTTTTTTGAGTACCATTGGTTCATCCGCAGGAGCGGGATTAAGCTCTAACGATTTCGGGAAAGCTGCAAGTATAGCTTCTGTCGGTTTCTCTCCGGTTTCGCAGGTTATTGCCATAACGAGCGGGCAGAGCGAAGCGCAGATATTGTCGGGTTCGGCGTCCATCTCCAATTCTTACGTTGTTGTTTATAACAGCAATGCAGGGGCCGCCCAGATTTGGTTTGATACAGATTGGAGCAATGCTGGGAGCCGTTCGCTCATCGCCACTTTGAACGGCGTTACCGCCGCGCAGGTTGCTGCACTGACCAGCAGCGATTTCGTCGCGTATAACAGCGCAACGGACCCCATCATCCTCGATCTCGATCACAATGGCTTTGCGTTTTCATCGATCGAGCACGGTGTTACCTTCGACATCGATGCCGATGGCAAGGCCGACAAGATCGCCTGGACCAAGGACGACGCGATCCTGGCGTATGATGTCGATGGCAACGGCAAGATCGACAATGGTTCGGAGATCTTCACGCCGAGCTTTAACGGAGGCAACCATGCCGGCGGTTTAGCGGCTCTTGCCACCCTCGACAGCAATGGCGACGGTAAGATCGATGCGCAGGATGCGGCTTACTCCAAGCTCTCCGTCTGGATTGATGCCAACAACAATGGCATCAGCGATGCTGGTGAACTGTCGAGCTTGCTGGACCACCATATTGCGAGCATCTCGCTTGGTGCGACAGTGGTTGATGGGCAGCAAGACGGCCAGTCCGTTCTCGCCGAAGGTACGTTCACCCTCGACAACGGCTCTACCGGCAACTTCATCGAAGTCGGCTTCGACACCATCTTGGGCGATGGCACCTTCGGGACTGCAGGCGATGACATCCTGGCTGCGGGTCTTGGTCACTACAGCATGACGGGCGGCGCTGGCGCCGACACCTTCGTTCTGGATGCCGATGCCTTCAAGGGGATCGAGCTTGCTGATGTCATCACTGACTACAAGGCTGGTGAGGGCGACGTCCTGGATGTGTCCAACCTTCTGACGTCCTTGCTCGGTCACGAGGCAAGCGAAGCCGATGCCTTGGCGAACGTGAAGACGACCGTCAACGGTGCTGATACCGTGGTCAGCGTCAACGATAATGGCGCATGGCATGATGTGGCAGACCTTCAGGATTACACATCGACCGTCAAGGTTCTCTATGATGACGATCACAATACAACGTCAGCATCCCATTCTGTATAACTAACGAATGGGGATTGACCCTGAGAAAAAGAAACGCGGCCGAAAAACCGGCCGCGTTTTATTTTGGAATTAAGGTTAAATTTCAATGGCGAGTCGACCTTAAGTTTTTACGTGTAGAATGATATTTGGCGGTGGAATTCAATATTGATATGTAGTTTCCTCTCGAGGAAATGACTGGTCTCTGTCGCAGAAATGCAACTATCCACTGGGAAGATTCTTCCCGAGAGAAATGGCCCAAAAATGGACAGGCTAAAAGAAATCAGTTGTCGTATGACTGCGCTCGGGTCGACGAAATGGGGGATTCTTTCTTTCGGTTATTTTCATGGAAGAGAATGTTAACCAGTCTTGATCGGTTATTTTATAATAAAAACTGTGTATATTTATATGGATCGCTGATCCATATCGTAGATAGAGAATGTAAATATTTGTATCGGGGATTTTCCTCTTGGGATTCATGAGCTTTGTTCTTGGGTGGGACGGCTCTGTGCACGGCTGGGAGTTGGGGAAGTGATGAAGATGAAAAGCGGGCTGATCGCTGTTTTGTGTGCGACTGTGTCGTTTGGTTTTGTTCTTGGCGGTACCGCAGAGGCGATGAGCCTGAAGCAGGCGATCGATAAGACATTGAAGACCAATCCGCAGATTCTGCAGGCGACGAAAAATCGCGAGGCCGTAGAATTTGAATTGCGTCAGGCGCGCGGCCTCTACCTGCCCTCCATTGATTTGGAAGCTGGAGCCGGCAAGCGCCGGCTTGCGAGCCCGACATCCGGTGGTTTGTCGTCCAATCATGACAGTCTCTCTCCGTCCGATGTCAGCTTGAGCATCACCCAGACGCTGTTTGATGGCGGTGCACGGCGCGCCGAAGTTAACCGGCAGGCCTCGCGCGTCGATGGCGCGTCGTTCCGGGTTGTTGAAAGATCAGAGTCCCTCGCTCTTGAGGTCGTTCAAAGCTATCTGGAATATATCCTGCAGACCCAGATCGTGCAGGCTGCCAAACAGAATCTCGGATTTCATCAGCAGATCGTTGGCGATATCAGCGAGAGCATCAGAGGCGGCGCCCTGACCGATGCAGACGGGATTCAGGGAAGAGAGCGCCTCGAAGCGGCGAGCGCTCGTGTGATCGAGGCGAACCAAGAGCTGGAAGCAACGAAGATCCGGTTCCTGAAGGTTGTCGGGGAGCAGATCAAGGACGTGCAGACCCCAGGGTCAGTCGCGAAATATCTGCCGCGCACACTGGATGATGCGATCTTTATTGCAACAAAGGCCAGCCCGCGGATCTCGTCGGCGGTGGCTGACATCGATGCTGCCGATGCAGGTGTAATGGGTGCCCGGGCAAATTATCTGCCGAAGGTCAATCTCGAAGCAAGCGCTTCGACCGGTGATGACATCAACGGTGATACCGGAAATACCAATGACCTGCAGGCGCGCGTTGTCGCCCGCTGGAATCTCTATCGCGGCGGCATCGATATCGCCCGCGAACAAGAACAGATCCGCCGCGCAAGCGAGCAGCGCGAAGTGCTGCATGAGACGCATCGCGAAGTCGAGGAATCAGTGCGGTCGGCATGGAACGAGCGCAAGAGCCGTGGCGAGCTTGCCGCAACCCTGTCGCGTCAATCGAAGACAAACGCCCAGCTGGTTTCGTCCTACCGGGAACAGTTCAAGGTCGGACAGCGGTCGTTGCTCGACGTGCTGGACGCACAGAACACCCGCTTCAATACCAGTGTCCTCTCCGACACGGCCCGGTTGGCCGCGCTGTTTGCCGAGTATAAAATTCTGGCGGCATCCGGAAAGCTGGTGGCAACCATGGGCCTGAAGCCGATGGACCAGGCGACTGAATATGCCCGGCAGGAGTTTGGTGTTCCCGCCACTGTTCAGGACGCCAATTATGTCGAGCTTGATTCCCATCAGAGCGCTGATATGCCGTTCGATCTGCTTGCCCCCATCCGGTCCCAGTAACCGAAAGGCGCTGGGCAATGCTCAACATAGCGATGGAAAATACCGGTGCCATTCCGTTGCGGAACTTTAAAACCGCGTTCAAGTCGGTGGCGACCTATTTTGGTCGCCCCGCTTCGGACACGGTGCTTTTTTCCGGTTTGCCGGATGAGCTGACGGAATCGCTGGAACTGGATGATGTCGAGCGGATCGCCGAGCGCATCGGCCTGCAAGTCCGCAGGATCGAAGAGCGCGATTGCCGCACCGGAAACTTTGACTGTCCTGCGGTGGTCATCCTGCCAGAGGGCCGTGTTCTTGCGCTTCTCGATCGGGATGAGGATGGCGCATATCTTCTCGATATGGTCGCCAAAAATGGCGCCGCCATTCGCCTGCCAGGCGAAAAATTGACCACCTTCAAGCCCTTGGCTGCCTTGGCCTTCAGCGTGTATTACGTCAATGCGACCGAGGAAGCCCATGTTGGCAATGCCGTGGAGATCGAGAAGCGCCATTGGCTGGCGACAACGCTGATCCCCTATTGGCGGACCTACATGCGCGTCATCGTGGCTGCGTTGTTCATCAATATCATCGCGCTCGGTTCACCGCTATTCACCATGAACGTCTATGACCGGGTTCTGCCAAACAAGGCGATGCCGACCCTATGGGTGCTCGCCATGGGCATTACGCTGGCCTACCTGTTTGACTACCTGCTGAAGACCGCGCGCGCGACGTTGATCGACTATGCCGGACGCAAAGCCGATCTGCGGCTGTCACAACTCATCTTCGACAAGGTGCTGAACTCGACGCTCGCGTCGCGGCCGATGTCTACCGGCGAATATGCCAACCGGGTGACGCAATATGAGTTCGTGAGGGAGTTTTTCACCTCCAATACGATCGGCGTTTTGATCGACAGTGCCTTTGTGTTCATTTTCCTCCTCGTCATTTATTTGATTGCTGGCTGGCTGGTGGTTATACCTGCTGTTGCTTTCATTCTCACTGTCATCGTCGGTCTCGTTGCCCAGGCCAGGATCGGCAAGAGCATGGCGACAGCCGCAAACGAGGCCTCCCGGCGGCAGTCTCTTTTGATCGAGACGATTTCGACAATCGAGACTTTGAAGAGTCTGAGTGCAGAGGCCGGCATGCTGCGGCGCTGGCAGGAGCTGACGAAGAATTCCAGCCGGACGAGCGAGAAGATCAAGCAGATTTCCGCCAATGCGGTCAATGCGACGACTTTTATCCAGCAGACCGTTGGGACGCTGATCGTCATTGCGGGCGCATACGAATTCGCCGAAGGCCGGATCGCCATGGGTGCGATCATCGCCACCGTTATGCTGGCGAGCAGGGCAGGCGCTCCGCTCGGGCAGATCGCCATGACGCTTGCCCGTTTCAGGCAGGCAACCATGTCACTCCGAATTCTGGACAAGGTGATGGAGCAGCCTGATGACCGGCCGTCCACCGCGGGCTTCGTCAACCGGCAGATCAAGCAAGGCAGCTTCCGCTTTGAAAACGTCTCGTTCCAATATCCGGGTTCCGATTATCCGGTGATCGATCAGTTGTCTTTCTCGGTCTCGGAAGGCGAGAAGATCGGCATTATCGGTCGCATCGGATCCGGCAAGACGACGATTGGCCGACTACTCGACGGTCTTTATCTGCCCACGTCGGGCCGTCTGTTGATTGATGGCGTCGATATCCGCCAGTACCATATGGCGGAAGTCAGGTCTGCCGTCGCGGTTGCCGGGCAATCGTCCGATCTGTTTTCCGGAACAGTCAAGGAGAACCTGCTGATGGGCCGCGCGGACGCGACAGACGCGGAGCTTCTCGATGTCGCGCGTATGACAGGTGTTGATCTTTTCGTGGGTAATCATCCGCGCGGTTTCGACATGCCGGTAGGGGAGCGCGGAAGCAATCTGTCCAGCGGCCAGAAGCAGGCCTTGGCAATCGCCCGGTTGCTTCTCGTCAAGCCCAAGATCGTGTTCCTTGACGAGCCGTCAGGCGCGATGGATCTCGCCAGCGAACGGCATCTAATCTCCCGGTTGAGCAGCGCGTTTGGCCCTCAGACAACACTGCTGATCGCCACCCACAGGCATAGCATGCTCGAACTCGTTGACCGTCTGATCGTCGTAGACAAAGGCCGCATCGTTGCTGATGGTCCAAAGGCTGCAGTCGTCGAATCGATGCAGCGCGCCCGCCCGGTGCCGGCATGAGCACCGCCAACATCGACAACCCGCCACTCCTCGCCCGTGCCATCCTTGGTATCGTGGCACTGTGCATCGTCTGCTTCGTGGCGTGGGCGGCGTTTGCCGAGATTGATGAACTGGCACGCGGCGAAGGACGGGTTATTCCTGTCTCGAAGACGCAGGTCGTCCAGACGTCCGAAGCGGGCATCGTCCAGGAAATCGCCGTCCATCTCGGCCAAGTCGTCCGAAAGGGACAGTTGCTCGTCCAGCTGCAAAATACCACCACCGAATCGTCCCTTGGCGAATCCGTGGCAAAGGCTCGCGCGCTGGGTGCCAGAGTGGCGCGCCTGACGCTGGAGGAGGCGGGCGACTATGTCACCAATTTCGCCTGCCCGCCGGAAATCCTGGCTGTCGCTAAAGACGTTTGTATCAACGAACAAAAACTGCTGGACGCCAACCGTGCGAGCTATCGAAACAAGGTGAATGTGCTCAACGAGCGCACCAAGCAGAAGCAGAACGAACTCAGCGAAGCGTATGCCAACATCAGCCATCTCAAGCAGAACATCGAAGGCGCCGTACGCCAGCGTGATCTGATCGCGCCTCTTGCCAAGAAAAAGCTGATCGCCGAAACGGAGGTTTTGAAGGTCGAACGCGATCTGACCGACCAGCAGGGGCAGTTGAATGTCTACGAGGAAAGCCTGGTGCGGCTTCAGGGCAGCATCGAAGAGGCAAAACTCCTCGTCAACGACGTATCGCTTGAGCTGCAGCAGCAGGCCTTGACGGAGAAGGCGCAGGCGCTGTCCGAGCTCTCGGTCGTCGATGAAACGATCCGCGGAGCAACTGACAGGGTCAAGCGCACGGATGTACGCTCGCCCGTCGACGGCATCGTCAACACGCTTGAGGTAAATACGATTGGCGCCTATGTCGATCCGGGCAGTGTCATTGCCGGCGTCGTTCCAACCGCAGATACCCTGCTCGTTGAAGCCCGCATATCGCCGCGTGACGTGGCCTTCCTGCGCCGTGGTCAGAAAGCTGTCGTTAAGGTGACGGCTTATGATTTCTCCATCTTCGGAGGGCTGGATGGCGAGGTCGCCAACATCTCCGCCGATAGTTTGGTCGAAAAGGAAAAAGGCGAGACCTATTACCTCGTCCAAGTGAAGACCGATCGCTCTGAACTGGAACGGAACGGACAATCCTATCCGATCATGCCGGGCATGGTAGCTTCGGTCGAAATCATGACGGGTCGCAAGACGATCCTCAGCTATCTCCTCAAGCCGATCAACAAGGCGCGCTCGGAAGCGCTGACGGAGCGTTGATATGGCGCTGGAGGATGCCGGACCAGTCAGGGAAGTGGCTCCGCCAATGCTGGAAACGCGCAGCGTACTGCCGAGGATCGCTGCCGAGGAGGTCGAGCCACACTTCAAGGCCGTTGGCGGCAGAACAGGCGAACGCCGAGGCATCCGCCTGGAACGCATTTATTGGGACGGCTTGAGCCACATCGCAGCGGGATCAGGTGTGAACACGGCGGATCTTGTCGAGTGGGCTGCCAGCCAAATTCCCGATTCCAATCTTGCATCATTGCTGCGAGCGATCACTTTCAAGTGGGCACTCTGCCGCATTGAGCTGCTCGAGGCAAAAGCATCGATGGCCAATTTGAATGCCATCGTTCAAGCGTCTCCGGCCCCGACATTGGTTCTGACCAGAGAAAGAAAGATCTTTCTGTTCAACGATCCTTTCCTGGCCATGTTGCGCAGCAGGCTGGCGCTCAGCGACAGGTCGCAACTGAAAAAAGGCTTGAGATTTCTGATCGATATCCAAATTGATGACGCTTTGAGAACGTTGAACGCCAATGAAGGCACCATCATCAAGACCGGCTTCAGTATCGGCCTCAACTTGCAGACCATGCGGGGCAAAATCAACATTGCCCCGGCGCCAACCCATGAAGATTCGATGCTGATCGGCTACGTGTCTGGGTTCTGAGACTCTTGCCAAAAAATTTGAACCTTGGGTCTGTGGGCTTGCGTCGGCAAAGTGGAGAAGCAAATTGAGATCATAGGCCAGTCTCTCAACCTGCGCGCGGCTTAAATAAACACGCGCCGGGTACAACCGTACGGGATTGTGTTTCCTGTTCTTGGCACTGACTTTTATATGAATTTACACTGTAGCCGTGCCTGATAGTCAATCGAACAATATTGGGCAGGTTCAATCTGTCGCTGCAGCTCGATCAATGTGAAGATTTGTAGCTGTTTGATCCCGGGTTGTGATGATGCATTCAGGCCTCAACATCTAATACTCGCTATTCCCCTTAAGCGGGACGACGACGACAAGCTCGGTTCCGTGCCCGTTTCGCGGTCTTATGTTCAGTGTGCCATTGAAAGCTTCCACTCTGTTATGGATGCCCAAAAGGCCAAGCGACAATCGGCCTTTGCGAGCTTGGGTCTCCCGCAATCCCGGACCGCCGTCACTGACGGTGATGGTAATTGTCGTTTCATCAGCGGCGGCATTGACCTGCTGATCGATCCCGTCTCCATGATGAAATGCATTGTTAAGTCCTTCCTGGATGATGCGATAGAGACAGATCTTGAGCGAACCGGTGACTGATGCCGGAAGCTTCGTGTATTTGGCGTTCACCCGGGTTCCTGTTGTGAACTGATGGCGATCCACCGCAAGTCTAAGGGCCTCCTCCAGCGAAAGGGTCTCGATCTGCGGCATGATGAGCCCCGTCGAAAGATCCCGGATCTGGGTAAGACACTCAGCCGCAAGGCTGGAGGGCGTGAGATGCTCGGGCACTTCTGCTGTACTTTCTGCTCGCATAGCCGATCCTAAGCGCAAAATAAGCAAAGCTAGAAGCTGCACCGGCCCATCATGTAGATCGGAGCCAACACGGTTCAGAAGGCTCTCGTTGGACTTTGCCGCTTCGAGACGGGTCCTGTTGGCGAGTTCCCGCAACGCCGTGTTCTGCTGAGCCAGAGCCTGGGCTTCGGTTAATTGATTTTTTAATCTGCTTCGTTGCATGCCGATAATTCTGTCTGCACGGCTGACGATCGCGTAAAGCGCTGCCAGGATAACGAGCGTCGTTGCGGCAACGATTGACCATGTCCGTCGTTGCACCACATCCATCCGCTCAACGAATTCACTGGCATCTTCGTACACCTCTCCCACCGCGAGCGTGTCTCGGGTCCCTTCGCGATAGATGGGGGCGTAGATTTCGATCAAGGGCCGGTCTTCGGCATGGATCAGATTCCCCTCGTCATCATGCCCGGATTCAAGGTGAGCTACGACCTTGCCAGAGAAAGCCACCTCGACATTCGGCGATGGAAAGGTTTTGCCGATAAGTGCCTTGTCCGTACTGTAGAGGATCAAGCCGTCTCGCCGCCAGATCCGCAGGCTTTCAATCCGTTGCGCCAAGTCCGGATTGATCAGCAGGTCGTCCAGTTCTTTGATCCCCTCAGCTGTGACGGTGGGAACAAGATCGCCCGACTGAACATGCCGCGCGAGAAACCCCTCCATGTAAAGGGCGCCTGAGTCCGCACGGCTTTGGAGCTGGCTGGCCGCCATCTGCAGGCTGACCCATTCGCCCAGGACGGCCATCGACAGGCCAAGGAACAGCGATGCGACCAGCAGGAATTGGGACCGAAGGCTAAGCCGTTGCCACAAATGGGTTAACTGGAAAGTCGCAGATTCTCCGCGTCCGGGATTAGGGACGTTGGTCAAATCATCCGTCGTGCCCAAGGTCATGTCCTCCCTCAGTAAAAAGCCTTAAAGGCCGCCCCCAAATATGCCCTGCAACGTTCGTTATCCGATTGAACTTGCTGTTCGGTTGAGTTGACGACCGCAGCGTCTCAGTTTAGCATCTTAACTAAAACTTAAGTAAGAGATTTAAGAAAACGTTTTGATGAATTAATGTGTAAAACGCCTCAATATAGAAAAGATATTAATCATGACAATATGTGTCGCATTTGTGGATGATCATCCAATATTGCTTGAAGGGATGATTGGCCTGTATTCGATGAAGAAAGATCTGTCGATTGTTGCGCATGGGAACAACGCCGTTGACGCAGTAAAGATTGCCGAGCAGCATACGCCGGATGTTATTGTGATAGATCTTAGCATGCCCGGGGATTCTTTGGCCGCGATCGACATTATCATCAAGACTGTGACGAAAACAAAGGTTGTTATATTTACCGCGACGTCCAGCATCGAGATGGCGGTTAAGGCTTTGAATCTCGGTGTTTCCGGCTACGTGCTGAAGGGCAGCACCACAATGGAACTGCACGAAGCGATTATCGCGGCCTATAATGGCGAGACTTACATGACGCCGGGTTTTGCAACCAAGGTGATCATGTCGATGAAAACTGCCGAAATACGGCAGAAAGCCTTACGGGCCAACAGGCTGAACGCCCGTGAAGAGCAGATCGTCCAGAATCTGCTGCGGGGGCGGACAAACCGGGAAATCGCACAGTGTCTTGATATCAGCGAAAAAACCGTCAAGCATTATATGACGGTTCTCATGCAGAAGCTCGATGTCCGAAACCGTGTCGAGGTGGTGCTTGCAGCGCAAAAGATCGGTTCCTCACCGGATCTTTTGAATTAGCTGGTGCGAACCAGCCATCGCCGATGGCTGTCTGGACGAGGCAATCCCCGCGGTGGAGGAGGGGAATGTCTGTTCGTTATTCCGGTGATGGATCGCCATACGGATGGCATCCGTCATTTTTTCCGATTGAGATACGCGTGCGCAAGCAAGGCCGCTTCTACGCGATTGTGAACGCCGATCTTCTCGAACAGTTTCGACATGTGAAATTTGATGGTCTTGACCTGCACGCCGAGGCGTTCGGCGATCTGGCGGTTGCTATATCCATTTGCCAGCAGTTCGAACGTGCTTCTTTGCTTCGGCGTCAATCCGGAAAGTCTGGAGGCAATAGCATCCGGTTCGGATTTTTCCCGCATCACATTGAAGAGGCGCAGACCGAGGTTGGAGGCGATGTAGGATTTTCCACCCTTGACCATGGAAACGATCTCGATAAGTTCCGGAGCCGGGACACCTTTCAGAACGTAGCCTGCAACGCCGGCATCAAGGGCCTGCAAGATGTCGTCATCCTCCTCAGATACGGTCAGCATCAGGACTTTGACCTCGGGGCAGAGCTGGTGAATGTCTGCGGCGGCTTTGATTCCGCCGCCCGGCATTGATATATCGATCAAGGCCACATCCGGCTGCAGCGTTTCGGCAAGCCTCACGGCATCCAGCGCCGAAGAGCCTTCGCCGACAACCGTGATCTCGTCGCTCAGCGCCAAGGCCTGCACCACACCCATTCGAAAAATGGCGTGGTCATCAACGACGATGACTGACGTTTTCGTGTTCAAAATTCAAACCTCCTGCCAAATCAAGCTGCATTTCGATGCGCATCCCACCATCGCGAAGGGGGCAAATTTGAAGAAAGCCGCCGAGACTCTCGATCCGCTCCCGTAGCCCAAACAGGCCAAGCGTGTCGCTGGGATCGCGCAACGGAGCGGAAAACGTGGATGACGGCCCGGAATTGGAAACTGCCACTTTCAGCTTTGCTTCGGTATAGCTGCATCTGATCGTCAGCCCCTGGCTTCCGGCATAGCGCTGTGCGTTGTTGAGACATTCCTGCAGAAAGCGGAAAACGCAGATCTTGACGGCGTTTGTGAGCGGCGGCACGTCGCCGATGGCTTCAACCACGGTGGCCTTGCCGGTTCGTGCGCGGTGAAGTTTGGTCACACGCTCGACAATGCCTGCGAGTTCCAGGTTTTCGAGCTCGGGCAGGAGAAGCTGTTTGGCGATGGCGCGCAGTTCCCGCAAGGCGTCGTCGATGGCTTGGGCGATCGTCCGGATGACGCGCTCACGGGCGCCGGTTGAATCAGCCCTGCGCAGTTTCTCGATTTGAAGAGCGATGAAGCTCAGGTGTTGCGATGGTCCGTCGTGGAGGTCAGCACCGATATTGCGGATGAACTGTTCGTTGAGTTCGGCGACGCGTGCCGAGGCCCGCTGTGCCCGATCCTTGAGCCTCAAGACCTCGCGCGATGCCAGCTCGGCCTCTTCGGCCCTGGATTTCAGGATCGCGCTCTGGTTGGCGATCAGGCGGCTGCCGCGATGAACGATGCCGAACAGTCCTGCCATGACAATGCTGGTGGCGAGTGCGACGAGCGCCCAGCTTCGCAGCCAGGCGCCGTTAACTTCTTCTTGTAGTGGCGCCGTCTGTTCGTGAATTTCGACAACGGCAATAATTTGGCCCGAGGACGGAACCCGCAGGGGGCTATACACCTCAAGGTAAGGCGTATCGAATTGTCGCGTCACATGCTCGCCAGCGCTCAGATCGGCAAACTGCGCGGCGATCTCGCCGTTCAGCGCGCGGGAAAGGCCTTCTGGAGGCTTGAACCGTTTTCCAATCAGCGCATCGGATCGCGAATAGACAATCGTGCCATCCGGCGTCCAGATTTCAAGGTGCGGAAAGCGCTGGCTGGAGGCCTCATCCGACAACAGGCCATCCAGTTGGCGGATGGCCTCCTTGCTGAGGACCGGTGATGTTGCCAGGTCCAGCACCAGCGGCCCGGTCAGGCTCTGCATGAAAAGCGCCGAGGATACCGCACGGTTTCGAATGACGTCGCGCGAGACGATCTCTCCGAAAAGCCAGCCGACAATCCCCATTGCCAACAGCATGAACAGTCCACCGGCGACAAGAAACTGTGTTGACAGCGTCGAACCCAGGAGCCGGGAAATGGGCAACCGTGCGATCGCTGTGGCGTATGGTTCTAGTCTCATTCTGGCGATGTCCATGGCTTTGTCCAAGCGTTCATGCGCGCATCAATTTTTGCACAAAATCACTTGGATAGCAGTCTCCTTGTTTCCTGCGGCGCGCTATCGCCTATGAATGGATGAGTTTTCCGCCGTTTGAAAGGCCTCCGCAGACTTACGACCTAAGGCCAGCATCGCTTGGACTTTCGGCGGCAACTGCACCGCATCCACAGACCAGCCTTTTTCAGACGAAACGCTGCGTCTCGATGCCGACAAACATCCGAATATTCGTAGGACTTTCCGAAGTTCAAAATCCTCGGTCGACCTGTTCAAATTCAGACTGGACGAGAGCCGTCACAGGGGAACTTCGATCCAGAACTTAGGCGTTTCGCCCGCTCGGACCTTTCGAGCGGCAGGCGCAGCTTTGTTGACAGCGCAAGCAATCAGGAGACGCCACGCGTCGAGGGGAGAATAAAATGGCAGACCTCAACAGACACGATCTTGAATTCATTCTGAAGCAGATCAAGATTGCGGAAGCGACATCAGGCGCGGCCTCGCTCAATCCGGTTGCCATCACACAGGTGCGTCTCGACGCCAACGGCAACCCGACGACCGATGAGAGCTTCCCGCTCGTAATCAACAATCCGCTCGTTCCTTATGGCCTCAGAACGGTCAACGGAAGCTATAACAATATCGTTCCGGGTAGCGAATATAACGGTTCCGCAGACCAGATCATGCCGCGCCTGCTTGACCCCGTCTTCCTCAACGATCAGGACGGTGACACCTACGGCTCCGGGCCGACAGCGGTCACCAACACGAATTATGGAAACATCGGTCAGAACGTTGCCGATGCCGATCCGCGCATCATTTCCAACCTGATCTCGGACCAAACCCTCGGCAATCCCGCCGTCATCATCGGTGCCCTATCCAGCTTGGGTCATGCAGACCCCTATGCCATCCTTGCCATGCCCGCTAATAACAGCGTCTATGTTGCTGCCGTTCTGGCTTTCCAGGCGGCCGATGGGGCAGAACGGGAACTGGCCAATGCCAAAGCGGCGCTCCAGGCGCTCGCGTTTGGTCCTCCGCCTGCACCGGCGGTCGCAGCAGCTGCGGCGGCCCGGGTCGCAACAGCCCAGACAGACTTCGACGGCAAACTCGCCGACAAGCTGAGCGCTTACGACGTGCTGCAAGATACCCTTGGCATCACGATGGAAGGCGATACCGTTTTCGTTGAAAACGTTGCGCCGGACCTTGGCGATACCGCGCCGTTCAATGGGTTCTTCACATTGTTCGGCCAGTTCTTCGATCATGGTCTGGATCTTGTCAGCAAGGGAGGCGCGGGCACGGTCTACATTCCGCTGCAGCCTGACGACCCGCTGTATGTCGAAGGCAGCCGCACCAACTTCATGGTGCTGACGCGCGCAACGCCGGTCATTGGGGCTGGTGCCGATGGCCAACTCGGAACCGCCGATGATACGGTGGATCACAACAACGAAACGACGCCCTGGATCGATCTTAATCAGGTCTATACTTCAAATGCGTCGCATCAGGTTTTCCTGCGTGAATATGTGATGGTCGATGGCAAGCCAGTGTCCACCGGCCGCATGCTGGAAAGTGCCGCAGGCGGACCCGCAACCTGGGCAGATGTCAAGCTGCAAGCCGCCGAGAAACTGGGCATTCTCTTAACGGACGCAGACGTGCTGCGGGTGCCGGGCTTGCTTACCGACCAGTACGGCGAATTCGTGCGCGGCGCCAATGGACTGCCGCAGTTGGTCGCATCAGGCGCAGGGGGGCCGAGCGAGGGCAGTCTTGTCACCCCGGTTCCGGCAGCGCAGGCGATGTCGGCCGGCCGGGCGTTTCTCAACGATATCGCCCACAGCGCGGTACCGACCGGCTTCGTTGATCATGACCGCAATCCGGCCACGGCGCCGATCGCCGTTCTTCCCGACGCCGACAATATCGCTGGAAATGCCATTGTTCCCAACATGTTCGGCATCGCCACCACCTACGACAACGAACTGCTCGACAAGCACGTCATCGTCGGCGATGGGCGCGGCAATGAGAACATCGGCCTGACCTCCGTTCACCATCTCTTCCACAGCGAACACAATCGTCAGGTCGAGGAGACGAAGGCAACCATCCTCGCAAGCGGCGACCTCGCCTTCATCAATGAGTGGCTTTCCGTCGATGTGGCAGCGTTGCCCGCTGACCTTTCCGCCCTCGTCTGGGACGGCGAACGCCTGTTCCAGGCCGGCCGGTTTGCCACCGAGATGGTCTACCAGCATCTGGTTTTCGAGGAGTTTGCCCGCGCTGCCGCACCGGACGTCGATCCGTTCATCTTCTCCAACACCGTGGATTTGGACGGCGCCATCGTTGCCGAATTTGCCCATGTCGTCTATCGGTTCGGCCATTCGATGTTGACCGATACGATTGATATCGTCGGCATGACGCCGCGGGGGCCGCAGGAGCAGTCGATCGGCTTGATCGAGGCGTTCCTCAACCCTGTCGCTTTCGAGGCAGCGGGCAGCGATGCCGAGCATGCCGCGGGCGCTATCCTGCGCGGGATGACCCGCCAGGCCGGCAACGAGATCGACGAACATCTGACGGATGCTCTGCGCAACAATCTCGTCGGCCTGCCCCTCGATCTTGGTGCCCTCAACATTGCCCGTGCCCGCGAAACCGGCGTGCCATCGCTCAACGAAGCCCGCAGCCAGTTCTATGCGAATACGCAGGACACACGGGTCAAGCCCTATGAGAGCTGGTACGATTTTGCCCTGTCGATGAAGAACCCCGCCTCGCTGATCAATTTCATCGCGGCCTATGGCAGCCATGCGGCGCTCGCCGGTACTTTGACCCTCGAACAAAAGCGGGACGCTGCGGCGAGCCTCGTGCTCGGCGACGGGAACGACGGCGACGGCGTCACAATCAATGGCATGGTCTACAATGACCGCCTCGACTTCCTCAACGGGCGCGGCGCCTATGCCGGCGGCACGCTCGGCGGGCTCAACACCGTCGATTTCTGGATCGGCGGCCTCGCTGAAAAGAAGATGGCCTTTGGCTCGATGCTTGGATCCAGCTTCACCTATGTCTTCGAATACCAGATGGAAACACTGCAGGCTGGAGACCGGTTCTACTATCTCAGCCGGACCCAGGGCCTGAATCTGCTCAATGAGCTCGAGGCCGACTCCTTTGCTCAGTTGATCGAGCGCAACACCACCGTTGGCGAGGATGGCGGCCATATCAACGGCTCAGCTTTCCAGACCGCGTCCTATATCCTTGAGGTTGACCAGTCCAAACAGTTGACGGGTCTGGGCATCGACGGCAAGGCCGATCCGCTGCACACCAATCCCATTCTGCAGGCGATCAACCCAATGGTCGATCGCACGGCACCGGCGGCGGTCAGCGGCTATAGCAACGCCTTGCGCTACGCCGGCGTCGATCACGTCGTGCTTGGTGGCACCGCACAAAATGACATCCTGATTAGCGGCGAGGGGGACGACACGCTTTGGGGTGGAGCGGGTAACGACCGTCTGGAAGGCGGCTATGGCGTCGATCATCTCCATGGCGGCGATGGTGACGACATCATTACCGACAGCGGAACGGACATCGGCGCAGCAGACGTTATTCATGGCGATGCTGGCAACGATGTGATCAACCCGGGGAGTGGTCTCGATCTGGTCTTCGGTGGCGACGGCCAGGATTTCATCTTTGGCGGCAGCGAGGCCAAGACGATCGCAGGCGGCGAGGGCAACGACTTTATCCGCGGCGGCACCGGTGTCAACATGATCGCGGGCAACGAGGGAGACGACTGGCTGGAAGGCGGCGACAGTTTCGACACGCTGGCGGGCGAAAACTCGGAGCTTTTCTTCAATTCCACCATCATCGGTCACGACATCCTCAATGGTCGCGGCAACGATAACGACTATGACGCTGAGTCCGGCGACGACATCATGTTCCAGGGCGCTGGTATCGAGCGCAACAACGGCATGGCCGGCTTCGACTGGGCCATTCACAAGGGGAGCAATATCGCCGCCGACAGCGATATGAATGTATCTCTGTTCACCAATCAACAAAACAACATCCTGCGCGACCGCTTCGATCTCGTCGAAGGCTTGTCGGGCTGGAAGCTCGACGACAAGCTAAGGGGGCGGGAGGTCGTTGTCGGCGCCTATGATGCCAACGGCAACGCCGCGCAGGGTGCCCCCGGTGCGCCGCTCGATTCTTATTCGAATGCGCTGCTCTACAAGAATGTCAGCCTCATCGACGGTCTTAATGGTCTCGTCGGGCACCTGATGCCAGCGGGCGGTTCCATCGATCCGAACACGATTATCATGGATACTGCCGATGCATCCGATATCCTTCTGGGCGGCGGCGGCAGTGACCTCCTCGAAGGGATGGCCGGCAACGACATCATCGACGGAGACCGCTGGCTCAACGCCCGCATCCGGTTCGATCAGGGCGGCGTAGGCTATACGACCGATAGCCTTAGCGGTCTGATCTATCGCGAGGCCGACTATATCAACGGCGTGCCGGCGGTTGGTGCCGTGGCGCAGTTTGCCGGGCAGACGCTCGACAAGTTGTTGTTCAGCCGCACTATTTCAGCCGGTCAACTCGATATGGTCCGCGAGATTGTCAATGGCGGCAAGGCCGGCGACGTCGATATTGCCGTCTACTGGGACGTCAAGGACAACTATAGCTTCACGGCAAACGCTGATGGCAGCATAACCGTTGAACACGTCAACCAGGGAGATCCGGTCATCGATCCGACCAGCGGCCGGGTGCGCGCATCGGATGGCATCGACCGTCTCTACAACATCGAGAAACTGCGGTTTGCCGACGGCGAATTTCTGGCCGGACAACTGATCAATGCACCGGCGACCGGTGTTCCGCTGATCAGCGACACAACCCCGACCGAAGGCCAGCAATTGTCGATCAACGTCAGTGGAATCCAGGACGGCAACGGCATCGCCCCAAACAGCTTTGCCTATCAATGGCAAACGTCGGCTAACGGCACGACCTGGACCAACATCATCGGAGCGACCGGCGCCACCTTCACGCCGCAGGACCTTCCGTTGACCGCGTTCGGCGCCCAAGCGGCCCTTATGCTGCGCGCCGTCGTCAATTTCACGGATCTCGGTGGTTATGCCGAAACCGTTACGTCGGTCCCAACGGCGCCGGTCGGCGTCAACTGGGATGGCATCCGGCTGATCTTCGTCAACAATACTTTCAACGGCACCGCAGGAGACGACATCGCCGACGGCGTCGATCCACTGCTTCTCAGCGGCAACGATACGTTGAACGGCAATGGCGGCAACGATATCCTCAACGGTGCGGGTGGTAATGACATCCTCAATGGCGGTGCCGGCAATGACACTCTGAACGGCGGTGCGGGAACGGACACCGCAGTGTTTGCCGGTGGCATCGGCAACTTCGGCCTTACGCATAACGGCGCGGTTCTGACTGTCACCGATCTTGCCGGTGGAGAGGGAACAGACGCGCTCACTGCTGTCGAGAGCCTGAGCTTCAACGGCGCCACCTACGGTATCGTCACGGGCACCGCCGGCAACAACACTGGTCTCAATGGCAACAACGGTGCCAATGGTTCCCAAGCAGTGTTCGGCCTCGGCGGCGCGGATACGATCAACGGCGGTGCAGGCGATGACTACATCAATGGCGGTGTCGGCAACGATACGATTTCGCAGACATCGAACACCGGCGGCCGCGATATCATCGACGGTGGAGCGGACGTTGATACCTACGCCCTGACGGGAGCCACGGGTGCGGAGACGTTCCTGATTTATACGCGGGCGGCTGCAACGGCAGCCGGGATCACCGGACTTGCCGTGGAGACGGAGATCGTCATCACTCGCAACGGGACCAACAATGCCTCGGTAATTGCTGAACTCGACAATATTGAGGAGATCGTCATCAACTCGAACACGGCTTCGCCTCCGGGCGGTCCAATCGGTACCGTGCTGGGTGGCGACACCATCCAGGTGTTCGGCAATTTCTCCGAAACGAGCCTGGCACTGAATACAATCACCATCGATGGCAGCACCGGTGATGACACGATCGACATCAGCGCGTTGCAATCGGCCCATCGCATCGTTCTGCGCACCAATGGCGGCAAGGACGTGATCGTCGGAACACTGCGGGCACAGGATGTCATCGAGCTTCCGGCAGGATCTGTTCTGGCGAACTATGTGGCAGGGACGAATGCGGCAAGCGGCATGATGACGCTGACCGATCCAGTCAGTGGCCACTCGGTCAGCTTCTTTGCCGAAGGCGCACCGAACGTGCTGGTGGCCGGATCAGAGGGGGAAGACGACGATGATGATGATGACAATGGTGGAGAGTGCGGCTCCGGCACTGATACCGGCAACGGTGGCGTCGCGGTTCCGGTACCAATCGCAGCATTGGCACTACTCGGGACGATGGCTGGCGAGGTTCTCGCCGGTGGCTCGGGTGACGATACCGTTCTGGCCGGTGGCGGCTCAGACATCTTGGCGGGCAATGCCGGGAACGACATCCTGAGGGCCGAAGACGGGGACGACGTGATCACGGCAGGTGCGGGCAATGATGTTGCCTCTGGCGGCTCAGGCGATGACGAAGTGCATGGCGGTGCGGGCAACGATCTTGTCTTCGGCAATGCCGGTTCGGATCTCCTGTTCGGTGACGACGGCGACGACGTCATCGAAGGCGGCGCCGGCGATGACCAGGCTTGGGGTGGTGGCGGCAACGACACTGTGCTGGCAACAGCCAATGACGGTAACGACCGCTACTGGGGCGATGCCGGCATCGACACGCTCGATTATTCGGTCGCTGCGGGCAATCTGACCGTCGACCTCGGCAACGGGTTCATGGGGCGCGGGTCGGTGTCCGGCGGCACGACCGGTAACGACACATTCTTTGGCTTCGAAAACTTCATCGGCGGTTCCGGCCATGACGTCATCACGGCGTCGAACGCTGCCAATACCATCGACGGGGGGCTGGGGGACGACAGGTTCAGCTTCACCTCGGCGGCCGCCGCCGATGGCGATACGATCTATGGGTTCCGGCCTGGCGACACGATCGATTTCTCGGCGATTGATGCCAACAGCACCGTTGCTGGGAAGCAGAACTTCGTCCTTAACGCTGGAACAGCGCTCACGGCCGTCGGTGGCGTCGCAATCAGCCATGAGGTCCGCGACGGCGAAGAGTTCACGATCATCCGCGGCCACACGGACGTTGATAACGCCGCCGACTTCGAGCTTGCCATCGCCGGTAGGCATACGTTGACCAGCGGCGATTTCCAAGGTGTTGCCTGAGAGGCTTCGCTTACTGGTCAGCCCGGTCAAATGGCCGGGCTGACCGAGGCCGCTTCTCGCGGCAGCGGTATTGCCAATCGGACGTGAGATAAAGTCAGGCCAGCTTCATTGGGGGTAATGTTATGAGCAGGAACAAACCAGACCATCAGGTCAATGGTATGGGCGGATTGATGACCTATGTGTTTGGTCTGTCTGGGATCATCAACATATTGGCGCTGACCGGTGCCTTCTACATGCTGCAGATCTACGACCGGGCGCTGGCTTCCGGCAGCATCTCGACGCTGGTGGCGCTATCGGCGCTAGCGATCGGGCTCTATCTGTTTCAGGGCGTATTCGACATTCTCCGCTCGCAGATTCTGGTGCGGTTAGGCGCCCGGCTGGATGAGAGGCTTGCGCCGCTCGCCCATAAAGTTGTCATCGACATGCCGCGCTACGGTTACTCGACGGCGGAGGCGACGGAGCGAGGCCGGGACGTGGATACGCTGCGAGGTTTTCTCGCCAGCCCTGGCCTGATTGCACTCTTCGACCTTCCCTGGATGCCGATTTATCTGGTTTTCGTCTGGCTGCTACATCCGATGCTTGGGCTGTTGACGATCGGCGGAGCGGTGGTGCTCGGACTTTTGACACTCGCTACCGAACTCCTGACCCGGCGGCACGCCAAAGAGATGCTGCGGTCTGCCGTTCTGCGCAACGCGGTGGTCGATTCCAATGCACGTAACAGCGACATCATGCATTCGATGGGGATCACCGGCCGTGCGATCGACCGGTTCGAGCGAGCCAACCGGCGTCATCTGGAGACACAAACGAAAACATCGGACATTTCGGGAACATTCTCGGGATTGTCGAAGGTGCTGAGGATGATGCTGCAATCGGCGATCCTCGGTCTTGGCGCCTATCTGACCATCAAGGGTGAATTGTCGGCCGGTTCGATCATTGCCTCTTCGATCGTCACAGCCCGGGCCCTGGCGCCTGTGGACCAGGCGATCGCGCAATGGAAAGGCATGGTGGCGGCACGGCGTAGCCATGCGCGGCTGAAGGAAACGCTGGCGGTGATTACCGACGATGATGGTCTGCTGTCATTGCCAGCACCGCAGGAGAGCCTGACGGTGGAGGCAATCACGACGGTGGCGCCGCATACCGGCGCCGTGCTGCTCAGCGACGTCAGTTTCGAATTGAAGGCGGGGCAGGCACTGGCCCTGATCGGCCCGTCGGGCGGCGGAAAGACCACGCTGGTACGGTCGCTTCTGGGAATCTGGCCGACGCTGCGTGGGGCGGTTCGCGTTGATGGCGCCGACCTCAAACAATGGCCAGCAAGCTTCTTTAGCGAACATGTCGGCTACCTGCCACAGGATGTGGCGTTGATGGATGGGACGATCTCGGACAACATCTGTCGGTTCGCCGATACTCCGGAGCCACGCAGTATCATCCGCGCTGCACGGCAGGCCGGCATTCATGAACTGATCGTGCGGCTGCCAAATGGCTACCAGACGGAACTCGGACCGAACGGCATGTCGCTTTCGGCCGGCCAGCGCCAGCGGATCGCTCTCGCCCGGGCGCTCTATGGCGATCCCTTCCTGATCGTGCTGGATGAGCCGAATTCCAACTTGGATTCGGAAGGCGAAGAAGCGCTGATGCTGGCGATCACCAAGGTGCGGGCCCGCGGCGGCATCGTGGTGATTGTTGCCCATCGGCCAAGCGCATTGCAGCCGGTCGATATGGTCGGCGTGATGCAAAACGGCAAACTCGTGGCTTTCGGTCCGAAGGAGGACGTGATCAAGCCGCCGGCGCCGCAACTGGTGCGGCAGATTCCTGAGCGCGCCGCCGCTGCGGAGTAGTGCGGCTGAAGGGGGCGCTGGTGATCAAGGCGATCCCGGCGAGAAGAAAAGGGGAGCGGCATGGAAGATAAACTTATCCTTGGACTGCCCGATACGGCAGCCCCCATCGCGCCGATGAACCGGTTCGCCGAACGGGAAAAGCCCACGGCGAAAACGCGGCGCGTGCTGCTGCCGGCCTTCGTTTCGGCCGCGGTTGGGGTATTTCTTGCCAAACTGCGCGCGGAACTCGAAGCCAAGACCGTTGAACCGTCGTCGTCCTCGGCTGTTTCCAATCTGTCTCTGGCGGATGCGGAGCGTGACACAGCGTATCCGCAAGGCCTCGATATCGTCCAACAAGTGGCAGCCTATCTGCGCAATATCACCGAAGAGAACGATGCGGAGCCGGGCCGCCTGCGCAAGGTGCTGTCAAATTTTCCTGTTATTGATGCGGATAATACCGGTGGTGCGAGTGATGCGGGCGACGATGCCCTCCGCCGGCCAGCCAATGACAATCCCGTCCCGGAAATCTTCGAATTTGCCGCCTTGCTGCCTCTCGGGAGTGGCCGCAGGGCCGGCAATCCCGCATCGGGCGGCGCCGGAAGCGATGATGACGATTTGGCCATCCCTGGCCCTGGTGGTACGTTGGGCACAGAGGGTCCTGGTGGCTCTGGCCCGGGTCAAGGTTCGGGCTCAGGTCCCGGGGACGGCGGAAATGGCGGCGTCACGCCGCCGCGCGGCAACAGCTTGCCGGTCGTGACTGGTCGGGTGTCTTTGGGCAGCGGGCTGATGAACCTGTCAGCGTTGATCTTGCTCGATACGCTTGTCGCTTTCGCTAGCGATCCGGACGGGGATCCGCTGTCGGTCTCCAATCTGACGGTATCGTCGGGCACGGTGCGTGCCTATGGACCGGGCATGTGGATCTACACGCCAGATCGCGGCTATCTCGGCGATGTCACCTTCAACTACGGCATTGGCGACGGCACGGGCACCGTCTCGGCGCAGGCGGATCTCGACCTGCTGAAAGCGCCGCCACGCGAAATCCGCGGGACGGAGAACGACGATTTGCTGCTCGGCACGCCCGAAGACGATATCATCGATGCACTCGGCGGCGACGACATCGTTTATGGCCGTGAGAGCGACGACATCATCGCCGGCGGTGAGGGCGACGACACGCTTTTGGGTGGTGACGGCGATGATATCCTCTATGGCGGAGCGGGCGATGATCGTCTGTTTGGGGGCAACGGCAACGATATCCTGTTCGGGGGCTATGGCGACGACCAGCTCTACGGTGAAACGGGGGACGACGTGTTGATTGCCGGCGCCGGCGACGACGTGGCAAGCGGTGGCAGCGGTGATGACAAGCTGTTCGGCGAGAACGGCAACGATGAGCTGACTGGCGATGCGGGCAAAGACCTTCTGGATGGCGGCGATGGTGACGACATGCTGACCGGCGGCACGGGCGATGACGTCGTGATTGCCGGCGCGGGTAACGACCGGGTGATCGTCGGCCTTTCGGCGGAGGAGATTCGCAATGCCGAGGGCAGGCCTGTTGCTGCGCCAGAAACCCCGGACGGAAATGACAATTATCAGGGGGGCGACGGCTACGACACCCTCGACGCCGCACCCCTGAGGGACGACGTGGTGATCGACCTTGCGGAAATGCGAGCGAGCGGCCGCGAGATCGGTCTCGACACCATTCAGAACTTTGAGGTGGTCATCGCTGGCGCGGGCAACGACGAAATCACCGGAGACGCGCACGATAACCGCCTGTCCGGCGGCGATGGCGACGATGTGTTGAAGGGTGGTGCCGGTGATGATGTGGTCGATGGTGGCGACGGCGATGACCGTGTCGTCGTGGCGCTTGTCGCCAACGGGGACGGAGACGACAGTTACAAAGGTGGTGCCGGCGTCGATACATACGATGCAGGAGCGACGCTCTCGGGTGTCGTCATCGATCTCGATACCGGCGAGGCTCATGGCGTCGAGATCGGATGCGACGATCTGGATGGTTTCGAGGCTGCGATCGGTGGTTTCGGCGATGATGTTCTCGTCGCGAGTTCGGAGATCAACGTTCTCATCGGCGGCGAGGGCAACGACGTCTTTGTTTTCCGATCGATCGCGTCGCTTCACAATGGCGACTATTCCAGCGAAAGCCCCTTCGGAGGCAACTATGAAAACCGTGATCGCATTCTCGACTTCAGGGTCGGAGATCGCATCGACCTCTCTGCGCTTGCCGATCAGATCGGCGGACTGATGTTCGAGCGCATCATGGACAGTGTTGACGACCAGGAAGATGTGACCCGCATTAGGCTCTACGGCGAATTCGACGACGGCGAGACCCGGATCGTGCGCGCAGTGATCGACCTCCAGGACGATCACGACGATCTGGAACTGATCATCTACAGCCATCAGGGCCTGACGGAAGAGGACTTCATCCTCGCCGCCCGCAACGACGATGACTACGGCGCGGCTGGCCGCGCCTGACGGGTGCTGTTGGATTTTAAATTGAGAACCGGCCGCGATAATCAAAAAGGCCAATGTGTGGGGGAAATTACCATGAGCCAGAAACGCCAGGAAACCGGTAGTGTGCAAGCAGCAGTGGTCAGACCGAAGGACAGGGACAGCTCGTCCTTCGGGCTGACCTCCCGCGTCGTCGTGTCGGCACTTCTCGCAGGCGGCCTGGTGTTCGGTATCGGAGGGTGGGCAGCACAGGCCAAGCTCGCCGGGGCGGTGATCGCTCAGGGTCAACTCGTCGTGCCGGATCAGGTCAAGACCATCCAGCATCGCGACGGCGGCATCGTGGCGTCGATCCCGGTGACTAATGGCGACAAGGTGATGGCCGGGGACGTGCTGTTGCGTCTCGATGAGACCCAGACGAAGGTCGAGCTGACGATCATCCAGAGCCAGCTGTCGCAGCTTCGCGCCATGAAGGTGCGGCTCGAGGCCGAGCGTGACGGCAGCACCGCGATCCACTTTCTCAATGCCGGCCTTTCCCCCGATGTGGCACGCAGCGAAACCAAGCTGTTCGAGGAAAATCGCCTGATGATCCTCAATCAGAAACAACAGCTCGAGCTGCAGGCCGGGCAGTTGCGTGATCAGATTAAGGGTCTTGGTTCGCAGCGCAAGGCCAACGAGGCCGAGGGCGCTATCGTTACGCTCGAAATCGCCGTGATGGAGAAACTGGCGGGAAGCGGCCTCATCAAGATGGCCGAGTTTCGAGACCTGCAGAAACAGGTCACGCGCATCGACGGTACACGGGGGGATATCGATGCGCGCATTGCAGAGGCGGAGGGGCAGATCAGCGAGCTCAAGGTCAAGCTTCTGTCCATCGACCAAACGACCCGGTCGGAAACTCAGAAGGAAATCGTCAGCATCGAGGCCAAGCTTGCCGAGTTAAGCGAACGCGAAGTCGCTGCCCGCGACCGGCTCTCGCGCATGGAGTTTCGCGCTCCGGTCGATGGCTTTGTCTACGATCTGCAGATCCACACGGTCGGTGGCGTCATCGCACCCGGCGCCACCGTCATGTCGATCGTTCCCAGGGGTGACGAGATGAAGGTTGAAATCCGCGTTGCCCCGGCCGATATCGACCGCGTTGCTGCCGGCCAAAGTGCCCGGATGCGCCTGACATCCTTCAATCAGGCGACGACGCCGGAAGTACAGGGGAGCGTCGAAATCATCGCCGGCGCAACCGTCACGGATCCAGCAACTGGACAGCCCTACTATCTCGCGACGATCACGATGGACCTCGACAACATCAATCTGGACAACAAGAAACTGATGCCGGGCATGCCCATCGAGGTCTACGTCCAGACAGATGAGCGCGCGGCGTGGTCATACCTTGCAAAGCCTTTTACCGACCAAATGATGAGAGCTTTCAGGGAGGAGTAATTCCGGAATCGGCTTAGCGACACTCGCCGTCGAACGTCTTTTTGTCTCTGCTTCATTCCACGTTTACGAGCATCAAAGATAACCAGCCTCATGGGGGAAACGATGATAAACCGCATTCCATCGGATCAGGAAATAGAACTGTTGAAACGCGCGCTATCTCGTCAATGCGAGAGCCTGTGTATCGTCCCCGAAGGGGTTGAGGCCCTGTTCGTCGCTCAGCAATTGATGGAACTGTTCAGCCTTGGTCTTACGGACGAACAGGAGCTGGCAACAATAACGCTGTCCGTTGCCGACTGGAGCGTTCATCATCAATCGTTGTGGCAAGGCAGAGCAATCAGAGTGTAGTGACATTGTCTGACGGCCCTTCCATCGGCCGACGATACCGCGGGAGCCTCGGCCGATCACCTCAGCGCAGATTTTTACCGTTTGTCGGGTGGCCAGACAGGCGGACCCTTTGGACAGATCCAGTTTCGCCAGAGGACGTGCGAAGAGCGCTGAGGACCTCATCCATGACGTTCAAGACTTCGACAGCGGTCCAGCCTCGCGTCTTCGCAACGTCCACGATTTCGCATATCGCGTCGGCAATAAGTGCGTGGCATTGGAGACTGCGGTCCGGGTGGGCTGGCGGAAATCTTGATGAAGCGATTTGCATGTTTCACACCCCTCTCTTTTTCGTAAATTAGCATAGTCTTAAATTAAGTCCAATACGCCGCCATAAACCGTCACCAGCACCTGTTGCGATGACCGGGTTTCTTTCCGGACGCTGCCAATAACCCAAGCGGTGTTTGGCGTTGGGTCAGTGATTTCTCGCCAATCGGGTTGCTTCAGTCAGCTCTCGGGAAATCTGAAATGCAGTTTGTGGACGGGAAGGGATCCTCGCCGCACGGAGGGCGATAGCGGCCCGGATAGCAATTATTATGGCTGGATTGGCGGAACTGGAACGATTATTGCGCAGTAGCTAATATAGCAACGTAAACAAGAGGAGAAGTGTTATGGATATGAACATGTCGCATCATTTTCCTGCAGTTTGGCTACTCACCAGTGTCGGAGAAAAATACAAGATCGTTGAAACCGTTGATGAGGCGGCGCAGATGCTGCTGCAACATTGGCCGGCAAATGGTGGCAGAGAATACATTGGCGCTCTCAGGGCTTGCCGAGATGCACTTCACGGGTTTGTGCCAGCAGAAGTGGTCCGAGAAACGCTGATACGGGCTGCGGACGAGTCGGTTGTTTGCTGCATTCACGTTGTCCAGGGTGGCGAGGCGCTTCGTCCCAATGCGGGAGGATATGCAGCCGCGAAGCGAGCGTGAACCAGGAAGGCATCACTGCAGATTGCCTCACATTGCCACTCGAATAGACGCCAATAACGTCCGCCCTCTTGCCAGAGGCAAGCTGGATGGTCTGATGCTTCGCAATTTTTCCATCTTGGCATATGGCCTTGAACATGACGTGTTCTGAGCGAGATTGGCCGATTTCTATCCGGATCGGATAATCTTATCCTGTCCAGATCGCCGCACCAGACATCAGCTTTGAGAGCCCCATACATTGAAGGCCAGGCTCTACGAAAGAGCGATCTGGCGGTCTTCGGGAGCAAGTGTGCGAGGCAGCCCTTAGAAAGTGTTCCTTTTTAAGGACGGCTTATGAGCCGAAAGGGACAATTTATTGCAGCGAAAAGACACAGTCCAGAAGAGAGCGTTGCAAAGCTTCGTCAGGGTCGAGCCAGTTCTGAACATAAACAAGTCAGTCCATCGGCACCGAAACCCACACTGTCCGCGAACACTCCCGAAATCATCGGGGAGGAGCTGGCTTTGAATTCGTTCGAACCTTCGAATTTAGGTGCATACACTGCGCCGGTGTGGACAATAATTTTCCGGTTGGAAGGTTTCTTGCTGACACTGCCGAAGCGGCTGGTGTCGAAGTTTTTTGCGAGGGGAATGGCGATCGCTGCCGGTTCGATAAAACCCACGGCGCTCACGTGAAAGGGTACGGAGATGGCAAGCGCCAAGATCGCGACCACCCAGCGGCCCGGAAATGGCAGCATTGGTTTGAACCTGAAGAATGGCATGCGAATTGACTCCTGGATATGTAGGCTTTGTATCGGAGAGGGAGGAGGTAGTGGCGCCAGGCGTTGGCCAGCCGCAAGCTTGCGGCATGGCGCCAATACCCTTGTTAGGGACGTCAGCAGCTCCGGGGAGGGGGGCTTTACGAGCCCAGCTCAACACGGAGCAAGGAAAACTACGCGATGGTCTTCAGAATCCGCATGGCAAGCATTGCTGAAGGTCTTTCTGTAGCCCCCTCGCGCTGCGCAAACAGGTGCATAGTCTGAAGAGCAGAAGTCGGGACGCTCATGGTATCCACGGCCAGGATAACCGTGGCGGTCGATTTAATCTGCGGTGCACGCCGTCAGGAACGAGAGGGTCGCGGCTGTACTGAATAAAAGTAGGGCACTCTTGGGTCTCATATTATTCTGTGCTCATTTCCAGCTGAGAGCTTTCTTGATCCGCTGCATATCGGTCCATACCTTGCGGCATCTGCGGGTTCCCCACCGTAGGGCCCTTTGCAAGGCTGATAGGATGGCGCGCCTATTACCCGAATATTACGTGATAAAACTGTCGTCTCGGCAGCAGCGCCGGGATTGGAAAGATCACGAGTTGCCAATTGCCAGCCACCGCTGATCCGCAGCCAAGACCTGTGCGGATGAGGCCTGTCCAAGCTCGCTCCGCTTGGACCGCAGGTAATCTTGCCGCAACACAACCTACGCATCAGTGGGAATCACAGGGCACAAAGCGCCTTGTTCCATCCGTGAAATGATTGTTTGAACCGGAACCCGTTATGCGAGATATCTTGACCAACTGGAGCGTGAACTGCGTGCCCATTCTGATCGGCGTCGCAGCATTTATCGCCATATCCAAAATCGTCTGATGCACCCATGCATGTCCGAAGCCGTCAAGTACACTCGCTGTGGCCGAGACCAATGGCACGGCGCTAAGGGGTATGTTTGGGGATGTTTGGGGATGTTTTGCGACATGCCGGGTTCGGGCAACGCATGCTGTAATGTTGGTGCAACGATTCTGAGCTAATCGCGCCCTCGCCGCTAAAGACATACAGGGGCTTCTGTGAATTGGAACGTTCATCCTGGCCCGCGAACTGAGGGCGATATCGTGTGTCACTGGAGACTTTTGTGCGAGTTTTGATACTGGAAGACGACAAAGAGCTGGCGCAGTGGTTACGAAGTGCATTCACAACGGCCATCGGCGCAACCGATGTCTTCTCGACCATCGAAGACGCGGAAGCCGCGCTTGATGCATTTCATTTCGATTTGATCGTGATCGACAGAGGGCTTCCGGATGGAGATGGGCTCTCGCTGTTGTCCAAGATCAGCGCGTGTAAACCGCGACCCGCCACATTGTTCCTGACAGCCTACGATGATCCGACAGATATCCTGACTGCCCTCGATGGTGGAGCTGACGAGTATATCTGCAAACCGTTCGAGCCTCCCGAGCTTATTGCGAGGGCGCGAGCGGTATTGCGCCGGTATAATGCTGACCGAAGCGGATTGAACGTCGTGGGAAATCTCAGCTTCGATACCCATCACCGAACGGTAGAAGTCAATCACATTCCGGTTGAGATCCCTCGGCGTGAGTTGGCGATACTGGAAGCTTTGATCCGAAGAGCAGGCCAGGTCGTGCAGCGAGACCGGCTTGAGGGCGCTGTCTATTGTATCGATGACGAAATTGAGTCGAACGCGCTCGACTCGCATGTTTCAAGGCTCAGGCGGCGACTGAGAGAGGCTGGCTGCAGTGTCCAGATCAAGACCGTTCGAGGTTTGGGCTACGTGGTGACACCTCAATGAAATATTATGGCAAGTCTTTAAGTTTCCGGGTCGCCACGCTGTTTGTTGTGGGCTCAATCATCGTGATGACACTCAGTATCATCGTCACGCTTGGCCTTTTTCTCGCAATGATGCCGGAAGAAAAAAGCCGCATCGGCCCCCATACCATTGCGAGTGCATTGGACGCGGCAATCACGCATGACGCAGCCGGCCGCATGCATATCGCCGACGACATCACAAATTCGACACTCCTCGCCCTCGCCAAACAACGGCAATCATTCTGGTACCTAGTGACAAATGGAAAACAAGAGCTTTCCTATGGTCCTATAAGGCGGCACGCTGACCCGCTATTTGCAGGAGGGGCCCAGGAAGACATAGTCCACGCCGAGTATATCTATGCTCAGGACGGGCAACAGATGGTCGGCGTGCGTACGGCATCATATAATCACATTGGAACCACGGTTGAGGTGGGGGGGCTCGTGTTGTCGCTCCCAGAAGCGATCTGGTTTGTTTTGGTGGCGTCACTGGACGGTGGACTTTACCCGTTTCTGGGCGCGGTGTTGTTGGCGACGACCACGGCAACGGTCTTGATTCTCCGGTCAACGATCGCAGGTCCGGTGAGGCGCGTTGTCAAATCGGCGGAACGAATCGACGGCCTTCCAAACGGCCGCCGGCTCCCCTCCGATTTCACTCCGACGGAATTGCTTCCTATGGTGGCAGCGTTCAACACGGCACTTCAACGAATTGATCTGGCGTTTGACTCGCAACGCCATTTCCTCTCAAACGCGGCGCATGAGTTGCGGACACCTCTTACCAAGTTGCGCGTCAAGCTCGAAGATGTCCAAGATCAAGAGCTCAAAAAGATGCTGGTTCTGGACACAATCCGCCTGTCCTCCATCGTAACGACGCTTTTACAGCTCGCGAGACTGTCGAAACAGTCCTTGACCATGACAACCGTGGATTTGGTATCCATAGCCCGCGCGGCATCATCCGAATACGTCCCGGCTGCCATCCAAAAGAATATCGATATTCGCTTGGAAGCGCCGGACACTCCGGTTCACGTGCACGGATCAGAACTTGCTATCCACACAGCAATCACAAACCTCATTGCAAACGCACTGAGGCACGCTTCAGGAACGCCAACAGTGACCATACACGTTGCTGACGGCGGCCACGTTTCCGTCATTGACAAAGGTCCGGGCATTCAGGCTGACGAATGGATAGACATCATGAAGCCATTTGTAAAAGGCAAGGATGGCAGTCCAGATGGAGTAGGGCTTGGTTTATCCATAGTTTGCCAGGTGATGGACATTCATGGCGGCTCCATTGATCTTCAACAATCGCCCGGTGGAGGGACAACCGTAACGCTGGTGTTTCCACGCCAAACATAGCAGCGCCACACGCGGCCCCCTCATCGGTACACTTGCCTGGACCCTCGGTGCCCTGACAATGGTGCCGACACGCGAGACAAATTGCACGCCGTCGTGCTGCCTAAACCAGAACTGCACGTTCAAAGCATGTGTTTGCAGCGTCAAGGTTCCAGTGCCGGTCGGCCAGAGTTTTAGATCTTCTGTGCGATGCAATCATCACGGCGCCTCAGCCTTAATCCGGCAGTGTCGAAGAAGCGAAGGTCATCTTCCCGCCATTTGAAATGGAGGATGTCACCTGCCTGGACGGGCATGGGTGAACGGTGCTCGGCCGTCACTGCCTGGCCGTCTTCAAGCTGACAATAGAGAAACTGCGTCCCTCCCAGATATTCGTAGAAATCCACCTTGGCGCGCAGCGTCCCTTCGGCGTCTGCGACAACAGTCAAATGCTCGGGGCGCACACCGAGCGTCAGTCTGTCGCCCGGCGTCATCAGCGTGCCATTGATCCGCGTCGCGATCCGGCTTTTGCCGATCCGGACGGTCCCATCGCCGGCCCATTCCGTCGTGAGAAGGTTCATCCGCGGCGAACCGATGAACCCGGCGACGAATGTGTTGGCCGGGTTTTCGTAGATTTCGCGCGGGCTGCCGGTCTGTTCAACTCTCCCATCGCGAAGCACAACGATCAGGTCGGCGAGCGTCATTGCCTCAGTCTGATCGTGGGTGACGTAGATCATCGTGTTGCCAAGTTCACGGTGAAGCCGGGCGATCTCGATGCGCATCGAAACACGCAGTTCCGCGTCCAGATTGGAGAGCGGTTCGTCAAAGAGGAAGACGTCCGGCTTGCGCACGATCGCACGGCCGATTGCCACGCGTTGGCGCTGGCCGCCGGAAAGCTGGCCGGGACGGCGATCCATCAGCGGGTCGATCTTCAGGATGGCCGAGGCCGCGGAGACACGACGCTCGATCTCCGCTGTGTCCGTATGCACCATCTTCAGGCCGAAAGCGAGATTATCGCGCACGCTCATATGCGGATAGAGCGCATAGGACTGAAAGACCATGGCGATACCCCGGTCGGAGGGATCGAGATCCGTAACGTTGCGTCCCTTGATCTCGATCTCACCGTCGGTGACATCCTCCAGCCCAGCGATCATCCGCAGCAATGTTGATTTTCCGCAGCCGGACGGACCGACAAAGACCACGAAGGAACCCTCCGTAATCGTCAGGTCAATGCCGTGGATCACTTCGAGATTGCCGAAGCTTTTGCGAATATCAGTCAGCACTACACTGGTGTCGGTCATTTTATTCACCGTTCAGTTCGCCCGCTCTGACCCAGACCAGCATTTCACCCGGCGCCCGGTTGTCCCAGAACGGATAGGGCACGAAGCGGGCCGTCGACTTTTCGTTTTTCGGCGGTGACGTCCGGTACAGAGCGTCGCCCCAGTCGAACTGATCGCGTGTGACCGGCAGGTCAAGCGCTACGGCCCCACGTAGCTCCGGGAGTTCGGTCGTCGTTGCATGCGACAAATTACCCACCAGCTGGATGCCGTTGAGGCCTTCGCCATTGTCGGTGGCCTCAACGCAATAGACCATCGGGCCGCGCATCAAAGCGATGCGTCCGGCGTCCTGCCGCACCAACGGATTGGCAAACAGCGCGCGCGGTACCAACGGGATATCGAGATCGATATGATCGCTGCTCTTCCAGTCCCGCTCGATACGGGCATAGCCGTCGATCATCGTTGCGGTGAGATCCAGTGTCTCGCCGTTAACCCTCAGCGTCGCGCCATCGGCCCATTCCGGAATGCGCAGCGAGATGGCAAACCGCGCCGTCTTGTCCGTCGTCACGTCGAAGCGGATCGCACCATTCCAGGGATAACGGGTCTTCTGCCCCAGCTCGATCTCGGCCCCACCGATGTTGAAACGCGCGTTGCTTTCGCCGTAGAGATGCACGGCGATCTCGTCTTCCGATACCGCATACATATAGGAGCCGATGGACGCGAGAAGGCGGGCGATGTTCGGCGGGCAGCAAGGGCAATGGTGCCAGACCCAACGGTGATGTTTGCCGGCGCTCTCCAGTGGATTTTCGTAGAAGAAGGTCTTGCCGTCGAGTGATAGGCCCGACATCGCGCCATTATAGAGCGCCTGCTCCATGATGTCGGCGTAGCGGCGGTTCGGGCCACGGCCTAGCATGCGGTTGGCCCAGAATACCAGGCCGACAGACGCACAGGTCTCGGCATATGCGCTTTCGTTGGGCAGGTCATAGTAGTCGGTAAAGCCCTCATTGGAGGCCGCCGGGCCGATGCCGCCGGTCACATACATCTGCTTGGTGGTCAGATCGTCCCAGAGTGTTTCGAGCGCCGCTGTTAGGGTGTCGTCGCTGTATTCCGTGGCGATGTCGGCCATGCCCGCGTAGAGATACATGGCGCGCACCGCGTGGCCGACGACCTTCTTCTGATCGCGGACCGGCAGATGCGACTGGCTGTATTCATACGTCTTTTGGATGAAATTGGCGGGGTCGCGCCCATCGCGGATCGTTTCCTCGGTGAAATAATGGGGCTCTCGTCCGCGCTCATCGACGAAGAATTTGGAAAGATCGAGATACTTTTTCTGGCCTGTCACCCGCGCCAGCTTCACCAGTGCCAGTTCGATTTCCTCATGACCGCAGTAACCGCGCAGCTGGCCTTCGCCACGTCCGAATGTCTGGATGAGGTAATCGGAATAGCGGCACATGATGTCGAGCAGCTTGCGCTTTCCTGTTGCCTGGAAATAGGCGACGGCACCTTCGATCAGATGGCCGGCGCAGTAGAGCTCGTGATGATCGCGCAGATTGGTCCAGCGCCGATCCGGCTGGACGCGCTGGAACCAGGCGTTCAGGTAACCGTCCTCATCCTGCATCTTCTCGTACATGTCGATGATCGCGTCGACACGGGCTTCGAGTTTCGGGTTTTTCCGGCGATAGAGCGAGTAGGCCACCGTCTCGATCGACTTGCCCAGATCCGAATCCCAGAACATCTGCGTCGTGCCGCCCCATGGCTGGATAGGAATGACAATGCCGGGGCTTGGCTGGCGGGTGTCGATGGCGCTGATCATACCTGCCGCGACGCAGCGATCGAGCAGCGTTTCGGCCGTGGTGTCGCAAATCGCCTCCTGCCGGTCGCCGAAAAGGCCGTGAATATCGACGCAGGGCACGGGCAGGGGGCGAAACTGGCGGTCTCTTTTCATCGTGTTCATGGCTTGATCCGTTTCTCGAAATTATTTCACAGCGCCGGCCATCAGCCCGCGCATGTAATAGCGTTGCAACAGCAGGAAGACGATCAGACAGGGGATCGTCATGACGGCGACGCCGGCTTGTACTGCACCCCAGTTGACCGCACCAAGGCGCCCGGCGCGTACCGCCATCATCAGCACCGGCAGCGTGTATTTGTCGTTGCTGGACAAGAGGATCAGGGCCGCCAGAAACTCGTTCCAGGCATTGAGGAAGGCGAAGATGGCGACGGTCGCCACCCCGGGCAGGACCAGCGGCAGGAGCACACGAACGAGCAGCTTGAGATCGCGTGCGCCGTCAATGCGCGCAGCTTCCTCGATCTCCTTCGGCACGGCATCGAAAGCATTGCGCATCATGAACACCGAGAAGGGGAGCTGCAGTGTGACGTAAACGAGCGTCAGTCCGAACAGCGAATTGTTCAGCCCAAGCTTGGCGAGGATGATGAACAGTGGCGTCAGGATCGACTGAAACGGGATCATCAGTGTGGCAATGATCAGCACGAACAGCACGTTCTTCAGTGGAAACCGGTAACGCGAGAAGCCATAGCCGGCCAAAAGGCTGACGACGACTGTCAGCACAACGGTTGCGATCGAGACGAGCAGCGAATTGATTGTGTGTTGCCAGATGCCTGCGCCGAACGTGTCGAGCGACAGGTAGGAATCCATGCTGATGCCGTTTGTTGGCCATGGTGGAAGCGGTGGCAGGCGAGCCTCTGTCCCGTGACGGAACGATGCCAGGAACGTAATGATGAAGGGAGCCAGGAAGAACAGGCAGATGGCAATACCGGTCGCATGATAGGCGCTGTTAGCCTGGAAGGTTTTGCGGGCGCGGCGCTGCTTCGAAAGGCTCTTTTGGGACGGTGTCATAGCCGGTTCTCCCCGACGCGCAGCAGCCAGAGCTGCACGATGCTGATTGCGACCAGTATCGCGAGAAGGACGATCGAAAGCGCTGCGCCATAGCCCAGATTGAAGGACACGAAGGACTGGTTGAAAATATAGTAGACCACCGAGATCATCCGGTTCTGCGGTCCACCCGATGTCATGATGTAGAATTGATCGAAGGCGAGGATCGAGCCGGTGACGGAGATGATCAGCGCCAGCGCGATCGTCTTGCGCATCAAGGGGAGCGTCAGGTGCCGGAAACGCTGCCAGCGGCCTGCGCCATCAATGCGGGCTGCCTCCGTCAATTCGGCGGGAATGGCCTGCAGGCCAGTGAGGAGAATGATCATGGTGAAACCGGCGATCTTCCAGACGACCATGACGATGATGGTGAGAAAGGCGCTGTCGAAGGTGGCGAGCAGGTTCGGGCTCTTGTCAACCAGCCCAAGTGCTTTGAGCGCCGGGCCGATGAAGCCACTATCGACATTGGCCAGCCAAACCCAGAGCAACGAGGCGGTCGCCAACCCGACGACAACCGGCAGGAAGATGATGGTGCGGTAGGTGCTGACGAAGCGCCGCTGCTTTTCGACGAAGATCGCCAGTGGAAAGGCGACAGAAAAGATCGCGATGGTCACGATCACTGTATAGTAGGCGGTGAATTGCAGCGCCGACATGAAGCGCGCGTCATGGATCATGCGGACGTAGTTCTTGAGGCCGATCCAGCGCGTCCCGCCCATCAGCGGCCAGTTGTGCAAGCTCATCCAGCCGGTAAAGATCACCGGCATGACGAAGAACAGGATCACGAGCGCCATCGCCGGTGCGATGTACATAAGGCCGCGCCAACCCGATCTGCGACGTCTCTTGCGTTGAGGCGACAGGGTCTTCGAACCGGAACCGGTCATCGAAAATGCTCCGCATGATTTTAGGGAAATTGGCCGGGAGGCGGCTTTGCCTCCCGGCCACAGCGGCCGGGGGAGATTACTGGCCGCTGTCGATGATCGATTGCATCTCACTTTGGGCATTCGAGAACGCGCCGTCGACGTCATCCCCGAAAATGGCAGCGCTGGTGAAGGTTGCCCATGGGCCATTGGCGCTGTTGATCAGGTCATTGAACTGCAGCGTGTATGGCGTCTTGGCGACGGAAATGGCCTGGATGCCGACCTGCAGCCGGGGGTCGAGACCTTCCAGTACCTTGTCGGCGATATCGCCTCGGGTTGGCAGGCTGCCGTACTTCGCCATGATCTTCTGGCCATCTTCGAAATAGATATATTCGAGAAATTCCTTGACGGCATCCATCTTCGGCGTGCCTTTGGTGATGACGAAATTGTCACCACCGGCAAACGATGACGTCCCGCCAGTGGCACCGGGTATCAGTGTTACTCCGAAATTGATGTCCGGATGTTCCGTCACCAGAGATCCTATGGCAAATGCCCCCAGGCTCTGCTGGCCGATCTTGCCGTTGGTGAAGCTGAGAAAGTTTGCGCCATTGTCGCTGGCGGCACCTGCCGGCACGAGGTCCTTCTTGACCATGTTGCGGTAGATATCGACGGCCTTGCGCATTTCCGGCGTATCGAGTGTCGCGGTCTTGCTGTCGGCGGAGAGGATATCGGTACCGGAACCCCAGACGAGCGGCGTGAACGTGAAGATCATGCAGCCGCCACAGCCGCCACCAGAGAAATAGAAGCCGTAGGTATCATCGCCCAGTGCCCGGATTTTCTCCGCGTTGGCGGTGATTTCGTCCCAGCTCGCCGGCGCTTTTTCCGGATCAAGACCGGCCTTCTTGTAAAGGTCCTTGTTCCAGGCGAAAACGGATGTCTCGACCGACAGCGGCAGGCCGTAGATACGGTCCTGATAGGTGCCGAGTTTGACATGGGACGGCGACAGCGCGTTGAAATAGGGCAGGGACTTCGCCCAGTCCGTCAAGTCCTCGAGCTGGCTGGCGGCGGCAAAGGCGGGGTTGTAGATCAGGTCCATCGAAAGCGCGTCGGGTGCTTGTCCGCCGGCGATCGCCGTCGCGTATTTCTGCACGAGTTCCGAGAATGGCACCTCGGTCATAGCAACCTGGTTTTCGTGGCTGGAATTGTAGGCTTCGACGGTCTTCTTGAAGGCTTCGCCGATTCCCGACCTCACCCACATTTCGACCTTTTCGGCGGCCGACGCGCCGGATACCAGGCAAAGGGTAGCGATGCTGGTCGCTGCCAATAGACGCTTGATCATGACACTCCTCCCAATATGGCGCCTCTCCTCGGCGCCTCAGTTTATTTCCTCGGGCTATCACCCCCGCATGATTGCCGGACGACCAGCCGGCATGGCAGTTTCCTCACTCCCGGCTCGACAGGCCGTCCTTCAGCGAGCGCCAGAACGGTCAATCCCGCCTGCCGTCCGAGTTCCTTCAGTTCCATATCCACCGTCGTCAGCGGTGGCCGCGTCTGGGCTGCGACAATCTCCCAATTGTCAAAGCCGATGACGGAGACATCTTCCGGCACCTTGATGCCGCGCTCGCGCAACGCGTCCACCGCGCCACGGGCGATCTGGTCATTGCCGCAGAACAGCGCATCCGGCTTCTCTCCAGACCTGCTCCAGATTTGAGCAATTGCCTCATGGCCCCAGCTTTCCGACCAGACGCCGTACATAACCGGTTCGGCAACACCTGCCGCTTGGCTGAAGGCATCGGCGCGTTCGTGCACCGAAAAGAAGTCTCTTGGGCCAGTGATATGGACGATCCGCTGCCGTCCGATCTGCTGTAGCCACTGCACGGCAAGCGTCGCACCATGTGCATCATCGGAGCGGAACGTGACGCTATCGGGCGTCCCCTCGGTAAACGCATAAACTACCGGAACAGGCAGGTTCGAAAGATCGACGGGCAGGCGCCTGTCGAGCCGCTTGCCGGTGGCGATGATGCCGTCCACCTGTTTGTCGAGCATGGCTTCGACATGGATTTGCCCCAGCGCCGGGTCATCCTCGATCGCACAAAGAAAGACCGAGACGCCATGATCGACGAGCGCTTCCGACACGCCAGCCATCACGGGCAGGGTGAAGCGTCCATACGTGTCATTGGTCAGAAGCCCGATGGTGAAGCTGCGTTTACTGAGCAGGCCGCGTGCAAGAGCATTCGGGCGAAAGCCGATCTCCATGGCCACGCGTTTAACCCGCTCACGGGTCTCATCTCCCATACGTCCATTGTTGTTCAGCGCTTTCGAGGCCGTCGAAATGCTGACGCCGGCCGCCGCTGCAACGTCATGAATGGTAATTCGCCTTTTTGCTCCCCCGATCTCCAGAATATCCTCCCTCAACTGCCATGAGAAAACCTTTTACCAGATCAACTGTCAAGTGAGAAAAGGTTTTCTCACTTTTGCACTTAGTCCCGGTTATTCCGGATCTTTGCGGGGATATGCGGTTGACGCGGTTGATGCGGACAATTGGGCTGTCGGCGGAAACGCGGACGCGCTCCAACTGCGGAAGTCCAACCGACGGTTCAGCAGGCATTGATCGTATCTAGTTTTCTGATACACATCAATTCCGCATTCTGGGAGGATATATGAGCACGCGATTTCTGATGATTGGTCCGGAGGATGGGAAAGAGGTATTGAAATGCCTTGCTGCACCCGCACGGCTTTCCATGCTGGAGCTTCTGCATGCCCGCGGACCGCTCAATGTCAACGAGATCGCAGATGCCCTTGAGTTGCCGCAGTCGACCACCTCGACCCATCTTAACCTCCTGGAAGAGGCGGGTCTCATTCGAACCGAGGTCTCAAAGGCACGCAAGGGCAGCCAGAAAGTCTGTCATGCCGTGCATGAGGAAATTGTACTTTCTTTCGCGAGCCCGGCAAAGACAGGCCAGGAGGTGATCGAGGTCGCCATGCCTGTCGGCCTCTATAGCGGTTACGAGGTCGCGGCACCCTGTGGCATGTGCTCGCGCGATGGCATTATCGGATATCTCGACAGCCCCGATACTTTCCTGGCTCCCGATCGGATGAAGGCCGGATTGCTTTGGTTTACAATGGGATATGTGGAATATCAGTTTCCCAACAACGCCCGCATAAAGGGGGCTGAAGTCAAGGAGCTGGAAGTGGCTCTGGAGCTCTCTTCGGAGGTTCCAGGCACCTCCGACAACTGGCCATCCGACATCACGCTCTCTATTAATGGCAAGGGCATCGGCGTCTGGACTTCGCCCGGTGACTTTGGCGATCGTAGAGGAAAGTACACACCCGACTGGTGGAAGCTGAGAGGAAGCCAGTACGGTGTTTTGAAATATTTCCGCGTGACGGACAACGGGACCTTTATCGACGGTATCCGAATTTCCGATACCAGCCTGGCCGATCTCGGTCTTCTGGAGCACCGCTCAATCCGGCTACGCATCGAAGTGCCCGAGACCGCAGAACATCCGGGCGGAATCAACATTTTTGGCCGGGGTTTTGGCAATTATGACCAGGATATCGTCCTGCGATTGAAGACCTGATTTTCTACCCATTGCGCGTTTGCCTCCCAAAGGCGGCTTGACGCCCGCATCTTCCTGTGTAAATTATCATACTAATGGATATATATCTGTTTTTCAGATATGCAGGGAGGAAAGCATGCGCGCAGTCGGCACCGCACACAGCGGTTATGTCATCGGGACTATTGATCCACGCCTTTACGGCTCTTTCGTCGAACATCTCGGCCGCGCCGTTTATTCGGGCATTTACGAACCGGATCATCCGACTGCTGACAAGAATGGCATGCGTCAGGACGTTATCGACCTCGTCCGTGAAGCCGACGTTCCGATCGTCCGCTACCCGGGCGGAAACTTCGTGTCAGCCTATGATTGGGAAGACGGCATTGGCCCGCGCGAAGAGCGCCCCGTGCGCCTTGATCTCGCCTGGCACAGCTCCGAGAGCAACCATGTCGGCATCCATGAGTTCGCCGACTGGGCCGAAGCTGCCAACACCGACATGATGCTGGCCGTCAATCTCGGCTCGCGTGGCCTGGATTCCGCCCGCGCCTTTCTCGAATACGTCAACCATCCGGGTGGCAGCTACTGGTCGGATCTTCGCCGCAAGAACGGCCGTGAAGAACCCTGGAACGTCAAGATGTGGTGCCTCGGCAACGAGATGGACGGCCCCTGGCAGATCGGCCAGAAGACAGCGGAAGAATACGGCCGTATCGCCTTCGAGACCGCCAAGGCCATGCGCGCCTTCGATAAATCGATCGAACTGGTCGTCTGTGGCTCTTCATCGCCAAAGATGCCGACCTACCCGGCCTGGGAAGCAACTGTTCTCGACTACACCTACGATTCGATCGACTACATCAGCCTGCACATGTATTTCGACAATCATGCGGATAATACTGCGGATTATCTGGCACAGAACGCCCGTCTCGACGACTATATCGCCACCATTGCCGGTGTGATCACCTATACCAAGGCCAAGAAACGTTCGAAGAAGGATGTCTATATCAGCTTCGACGAGTGGAACGTCTGGTACCACTCCCGCGAGGCTGACCGGAAGGTCTTGGAGGGTAATGATGGCTGGCCACATGCTCCGGCGTTGCTCGAAGACATCTACAATTTCGAAGACGTTCTGCAGGTCGGCTGCATCCTCAATACCTTCATCCGCCGCTCGGATGTGGTTAAGGTCGGGTGCCTTGCGCAACTCGTCAACGTTATTGCGCCGATCATGACCGTTCCGGGTGGCCCGGCTTGGCGTCAGACGACGTTCTTCCCTTATGCCTATGCCTCACGCTATGGCCGCGGGAAGGCGCTGCAACTGGCGCTGGATTGCCCCAGCTACTCAACCAGCTTTGCCGAAAACGTCTCCTATCTTGATATGTCCGCTGTTGAGACCGAGACCGATGGTGCCCTGACGTTCTTCATCGTCAATCGCCACCAGACGGAAGCGATCGAGCTCGACCTTTCTCTCGAAGGATTTGGCGACCGCAAGGTGATCGCGGACAAGGTCATGGAAGGGCACGACCTTCGTGCCGTCAATGGCCCCGGCGACGAAGCAATCGAACCGCGCGACGGTTCGGGCGCATCGGCTACCGGCCGCCGTCTTACTGCTTCCATCGCGCCGCTGAGTTACCGGATGATCCGGCTCGGCGCGTAAGGCAGGCAACGACGGGGAGGAGGAACCATGTCGGCATCGATTGAAATTACCAATGTGACAAAACGCTATGGCGCGCTCAGCGTGCTGGACGACATTTCGTTGTCCATCAAGGCAGGCGAGTTCGTCGTCTTCCTCGGTCCTTCGGGATGCGGAAAATCCACGCTTCTGCGGATGATCGCCGGTCTCGAAGACGTGACGGACGGGACGATATCCGTAGCCGGTCAGCGCGTGGATACGTTGCCGCCGGGCAAGCGTGGCGTTGCCATGGTCTTCCAGTCCTATGCGCTCTATCCGCATATGACCGTCGCCCAGAACATGTCGTTCGGCCTTGAAAACATCGGCCTGCCGAAGGACGAGATCGAGCGCCGCGTCCAGCAAGCCGCGGCAACCCTCGAAATCGCCCATCTTTTAGACCGCAAGCCGGCAAAACTGTCAGGTGGCCAGCGCCAGCGCGTTGCAATCGGCCGGGCCATCGTCAAGGAACCGAAGGCCTTCCTGTTCGATGAGCCGCTGTCGAACCTTGACGCAGCGCTTCGCGGCCGCACCCGGCTGGAGCTTGCCCAGCTTCATGCCCGCCTCGGCAGCACGATGATCTTCGTCACGCATGACCAGGTGGAAGCAATGACGCTCGCTGACCGCATCGTCATCATGCATAATCGCAAGATCGAGCAGGTCGGCACGCCGATGGAAATCTATCGACGTCCCGCGAGCCGCTTCGTCGCGGGTTTCGTCGGCTCGCCAGCCATGAACTTCGTGCCGTTGAAGAGTGCTACAGGCATTGGCGGCACGTTGACAATCGGGACCAACGGCCTTGGCGATATCCATGCCGCTTTCCGCCTGCCCGTGAACTTTTCGCCAGAAGGCGCGAGCCTTGGCATCCGCGCGGAAGATGTTGCAGTGCTCCCAGCAGGGCAGAAGGGCATTGCGTTCACGGCCGAAGTCGTTGAACGGCTCGGCGATCGTACCCTGATCTATGGCCACCTAGCCGATGGCACCAAGCTGACGGCCGAAACCGACGGCCGCAGCGAAGCGCGTGGCGGCGACACGCTTCAGATCGCGCTCGATACGACAGCAATCCACCTGTTCGATGCCGCCGGCATTGCCCACCATTCGGAGGGCGAATGATATGGCGGAAAGTTATCGCCGCAGCCAGTGGAGCAATGGCCTTTTCGTTCTTCCGTACCTGTCCGTCTTTGCGGTGCTGCTGGTCTTTCCGCTCTTTTGGGGGGCTTGGCTGAGCCTGCACAAGGTCGATCTCTTCGGCCCCGGCCGCTTTGTTGGCCTTGGAAACTATGCGCGTGTACTGGCCGATCCGGTCTTTTTGCAAGCGCTGCGCAATACCATCATTTTCGTGCTGGTCAGTGTTCCCACACTGGTGGTGCTCGGCTTGTTTCTGGCACTTGCGCTCAACAAGACGACGCGGACGACCTCGTTCCTGCGCGGCCTGTTTTTCTCGTCTTCGGTGCTTTCGGTGACGATCGTGACGCTCATCTGGCGCTTCGTCTTCATCCCCGGCGATGGTTTGCTGGCCGTGATTTCCGAACAGTTCGGGATACAGCCGATCAACTTCCTTTCGACCAGCGGCTGGTCTCTCTTTTCCGTCGGCGTCGCCACTGTCTGGTGGTGCCTCGGCCTGCCGATGATGCTTTTCCTCGCAGCTCTGCAGCAGATCCCGAACGATCTGTACGAGGCTGCGGCCCTGGACAATGCCAGCCCTTGGCGGGTGCTGATCCGCGTGACACTGCCGTCGATTGCCCGGACGATCATGTTGGTGACCATCATCCAGATCGTCATGCAGTTCCAGCTTTTCGGCCAGGCGCAGATCATGACCAATGGCGGCCCGAACGGCACGTCTCGACCGCTGGTGATGTATATCTACGAAGTGGGCTTCGTGCGTTGGGATGTCGGCAAGGCCGCCGCAGCCTCCGAGTTCCTGTTTCTCATCATTCTCATAGCGGCGATGGCTCAATACGTGGTCTCGACCCGCACGTCGGAGGCCTCCGAATGAGCACGGATCAACGGACCTACCGCCCAGAGGCGCTCACCGGTAACCGGACGCTGCTGACAATCGCCATCATCCTCTCCGTGGTGATGATGGCTCCGGTCGCTTGGCTCGTCGGCCTTTCGATCAAGGATAACAAGGAGCTGATGCTCGGAACGGAATCCGTTTTCGAGCTGCCCTACACGCTCGTCAACTACGTCAACATCATCTATTCATCGCAGGCGTTCGGCTGGTTCTTCAACAGCCTCGTGGTGGCGATCGGGCAGACGGTTGGCGTGCTGATTCTGTCGTCGCTTGCTGGTTACGCCTTCGCCCGCCTCGAATTTCCGTTCCGCAAGACGATCTTCGTCATTGTGCTCTTTGGCCTCGCCGTGCCGGAACAGGCGGTCATCATCGCCCGCCATCAGATGTTCAACTGGTTCGGCCTGCACAATTCCTATATCGGGCTGATGCTGCCCGGCATGTCGTCTGCCTTCGGGGTCTTCCTGATGACCCAGTTCTTCAAGGCGATCCCCAAGGAGATCGATGAGGCTGCAGTGCTCGACAACGCCTCGCCGTTGCGGATCTTCTGGAAGGTGCTCTTGCCTCTGACGCTACCGGCCCAGGCGACGCTTGGCATATTCACGTTCCTGCATGCGTGGAACGACTACTGGTGGCCGCTGATCTCGGCCACGAGGAAGGAGATGTTCACGCTTACCATTGGCATCGCCTCGTCGCAGACCAATTTTGCCCAGAGCGAAGGGCTCGGTTTCCTCAGCGCTCAGGCGGTCTTTGCCAGCCTGCCAGTGTTGATCGTCTACGTGATTTTTCAGCGCCATATCGTCACTGCGGTATCGGGTGGCGCCGTGAAGTGAGTGCCGCTGCGGGCAGGAGGAATGGCCGCAGTGGGTTTCAACGGGGCAGGGAGCCCCTTCAAAGGGAGAGATAGACCATGAGACGTTTTCTACTCAGCACGGCTGCGCTGATTGCGCTGACCTGCGCCACCTCGGCTCACGCCCAGACCAAAATCGAACTTCAGCGCTTCTTCGGTGCCTGCGATGCGGACTATGGCACGGTTACCGACGTGTCCAAGGCAGTGGGCGAATGCGGCATCATCACCTCGCTTATCAACAAGTTCGAAGCTGACAACCCGGATGTCGATGTCAACGTGACCACCGTCGAATGGCCCGGCTACGATCAGCTCAATGCCCAGCTCGCGTCGGGGGCTGCTCCTGATGTCGTCTCGATGCATTACTCTGCGATCTCCGACTACCAGTCACGCGGTTTGATCGACCCGGTTGACGAAGTCCTTTCCACACAGGGCATCTCGCCCGATAACTTTACCGATGCGGCGCGGGGCGGCGTGACCAAGGAAGGCAAGATGTTCGGTCTGCCCTTCGACAACTGGACCATGCTCTTTCACGTCAACATGAACCTGATGAAGCAGGCAGGCCTCGTCAACGCTGACGGGACGCCGATCCTGCCGAAATCCGCCGACGAGTTGATTGCTCAGGGCAAGCAGTTCAAGGAAAAGACCGGAAAGCCTTACCTCGTTCAGATTCTTGCCAACGAGACAGCGGCCTATGCGCGCGTCCTCTACACGCTGTTGCAGCAGCAGAATGCCGACTTCTTCGCTGATCCGACCAAAATCACGCTGAACACGCCGGAAGCCAAAAACGTCGTCGAGCTGATGAAAAAGATCAAGGACGAAGGCCTGTCCACGACCGGCCTCGACTATGCAGCGGCCGTTTCCTCCTTCACCAATGGCGATGGCGGTATTGCCGTCAACGGCACCTGGCTGATTGGCGATTTTGTTGCCCAGTCGGAAAAGGAAGGCACAGCGCTTGCAGGCGGCTACACCGTCTATCCTGTTCCACAGCTCTACCCGGGCCAGGACAGCACCTATGCGGACGGCCATAGCTGGGTCATGCCGCACAAGGACCGCACGCCGGAACAGACCGAAGCCATCGGCAAGCTCTTCAAGTTCTTGGCTGACAACGACTTCCAGTGGGCGCGGACCGGCCATCTCCCGGCGGTCAAGGCAGTCTTCGGCATGCCGGAATTCAAGTCGCTACCACATCGTGAGAATATTGCCGAGATTGCGCAGACCGGCCGCTCGCTGCCGGGCGCCGTTCAGCGCCAGTTCGCCATCCAGGACATTATTGGCGAAGAAGTCGGCGCGGCCGTGAACGGCGACAAGACGATCGACCAAGCCCTTGGCAGCGCCGAGAGCCGTATCAACGACCTGCTTGCCAATATCTGATTGCTACAGTTCGAATGCACTCTGGCGGCGCAGGAATCGAGTTCCTGCGCCGTTCTGTTCCGTTGAGGGCGCGTAAAAAAAATCCGGAGCTGCTTTTGTGTTCGTTGGCTTCCCTGAAGTAGCGAGTTGACTTTGAAGACGCTACTCGACCAAGCTGACTCGCCCCGCGCTGAACGGATCGGTTGGCTGTCTGTTGGTGGCATGATCCGGCTCGGCTTATCCGAGAACACCGCCACGCGGATTCTGTGTATATATCCGACGTCGGCCGCCTGTTCATCGCGATAGTCGGATGTCGCTGGTAACGACATTCCTGCCAGTCTTCAAATCCTTGTCGGTGGTCCGGAGCCGCAAGCCATGCGTGCCTATTTTCTCAATCGTCATCGCGGCGCTCCGATCACCGTTGATCTCGCGGCTCCAACGGACCGCGAAGCTGATCGTGCCTCCCTTTCTCGTTCCTGACAGGCTGGAGGGACGCCCAGACGGGCCGATATAGGTCCCGCCATAATGCGCACCTGTTGCCCGGATGTCGGCCGAAACCGCCCTGCGTACGACAAGCAGTCCTCGACACTGGCCTGACATCGAGAGAGCCGTGCCGCTTGGTTTACTTGCAAACTTGCAGGTCACGTTCACCGGCGAGGAGCCAATCCTTGTGATCACGATGCCCCTGCCGGACCAAGTGCCGCCAATCGACTTGAGGAAGCCGCTTTCATCCGCAAGAGCAGCCTGGGAAAGCATAGAAACGAAGAGGCCAATGGCCGCCGCGAGAACGGTTTTCATGTGTGGTCCTTTGGCATATGGGAACTCATTATCCACAATGGCTTTTCGTACAAAAAGTTCCGCCTTCGGTGGTATCTCTGCCATTCATGCGATCGCCCGGACGCAACGACGGTCTCAAAGCATGAAGAATTACTGGCTGCGATATAGAGATATTTGTTCCATAATAACACTTATGTGACTGATTTATGTAGGTGGGTGGGTTCAAGGATGAAGTGCGACATGCCAATGATTACAATGGCTTCACTTTGGAGATTTTGGCATGTCTCGATGCTACACGCAGATCACTCTCCCCGGGTCTGGTTGACGTTTGGGAGAATGCAGATGGGATTGATAGCGATGAGCGAGCGTGATCTGCAGCGGATTGAGGTTTTGTCGAAGGTAACGGCTGGCCGTATGACGATGGTGTCGGCGGCGCATGTGCTTGATCTGAGCGAGCGCGCCGTTCCGCAGGATTGGTCGACCTTGCGGCTGAACCATGAGGAAGCCGATATTCTCGCAGGCGCCGCCCATGTCCTGCGCTTCGGAGACAACGAAGGCGAGACGACCACGCCGATCAAGGCGCAACAGTTACTTATACCCCGCCGCCACGACGACCGCGCCAAAGATCTCTTGACCGTCTGGAACGTGGTTCAGGAAAACGCCATCAAAGGCGGGTTGCGTGGCGTGGGCCGCGCCGATCTCGGTAGGCCGCGCCGTGTGAAGTCCCGCGCCGTGAATGGCATCGATCAGGATATCAAGCTCAACAAAGCCCTTTGGCTCCTCGGCGAAAGGATGGCGGCGCTGAAGGCGTGAGCAGGCAAGCACATGCGCCGCCGCAAGAGGCGGAGCAACGCCTCCGCGCTCGGTCCCTTTTGTTTGCAAGATGATGAGTCTTGGCCACCGATGTTTGCCGTTTGCCTGTCCCTCACCGCTATCCAAGCGGCGCGTGCCAGGACGAGAGATGCCCCGAAGCCCCATCCCTCGCACTCCCTTCCCACCCGTGAAGTTCAGGATTTCGAGGACAAATCGTCCTGATCTCCAGCCTTGTCGAGCTGTTCGCGTATATAGGTTTCGATATAGTCGAAGACCTCGACCGCACCGGTATCCGTCTCGATCAGATCGATCGGGCGACGGCCGCCGAGATGTGCGCTCTCCCGGCGCGCCCATTTCAGGACTTCGCCTTCGGTGCGCAGCACCGGGCGGGCCATCTCCAGCATCTTCGCGAGGTGATGCGGTTTCGCATACCATGAATGCGGTTTGACACTGGCCCGGCGACGCCCGGGGACGACATCCGGCAATTGCGACGTCCGCAACTCGTCATCGGAGATATGCCGCCTGACCCAATGAGCCAGCTTCGCCAGTGACACGTTTGCCTCGCGTTCGAGTTTCCCGCCCGTGCCGACCTTTCGCGTCGGGATCACCAAGCCGCGGACGATATGCGGGCAACGCGCCTGCAACATCTCCAACGCCGGGGTAAGGTCGGTATCGTTGGTGACGAGCACCACTTGGTCGACCTCGCCGCTCAGGGCGTCGTCGTAGAGCTGAAGCGCCAGATTCACATCCGATTGCTTTTCCTCCAGCTTCCAGACCTGTATCTTGTCGCAATCGCGTGGCCAGCGCTTCGGATCGTCGGCTGGAACAATATGCTGGTTGGCCTTGTAGAGCGAATAATTGCCCATCACGAAAGATAGCCGACCACCGCAATGCGTCGTCAGCGCATTGTGATACTGGGCCTGGGATGATACGGAATCCTCACCTTTGGCCGCGCTTTCTATGATCTTCGCAGTGAAATACTTGATCGCGCAGTCCGGATGGAGCGTCATCGTTGCCGGCGCGTCGTCCGGCGCTGGCCGGAAGAGGATCGACGGCAGAATTTGCATTTCGAACAAGGTCAGGACGTCGAGCCACTTAAAGGCGGTCTTGCGCAAGCAACCATAGTAGAGATTGTAGCCGTCGATATAGACGCGTGTTCGTAACGCTGACACTCCTTGCTCCCAAGACATAAAAAAACCGGCTTGCGCCGGCTTTTTCCCCCAACCGCCCGGAGCGCATGTCTCTCAGGATACTGGGTTAGTTGTTAGCTCTCAACATAGTGTCGAGTGGCCCTCTAGTCAACCGATATCGACGGCCACCCACGCGCTGAAACCCGCGATTTCGCCGTGAATTCATCGGCATGCAATGCAAGCTCCCCCTTCTGGGCGGAAGAGATGGGTACGGAGCCGATTACCCCATCTATGCTGATTTCTCCAATACTCTCCATTGTTTCCGGATTGCACCCGGCTCGTTTCACGTCGCATCGGCGCGGTCGGTGGCATCTTCCCGAACCTGCAGAATGCGGTCGATAAGGCCCCATTCCAATGCCTCTTCCGCCGTCATGAAGCGGTCGCGATCCATCGCTTGCTCGAATTCTTCGTAGGTGCGGCAGCAATGCTTGGCGTAGAGCCGTGTCATGCGATGCTTGGTCTTCTGCATTTCCTCGGCATGGATCAGCATGTCCGATGCCTGCCCCTGGAATCCGCCCCGCGGTTGGTGAATGTGGATGCTGGAATTGGGAAGCGCAGTGCGTTCGCCCGCCTGGCCGGACATCAACAGGAACGAGCCCATCGAGCGGGCGGTCCCCATACACAGCGTATGCACAGGGGCGTGAATGTAGCGCATCGTATCGTACATCGCGAGACCGCTGGTTACGACGCCACCTGGCGAATTGATGTAGAGATGGATCGGGCTTTTGGAGTTTTCGGCTTCGAGAAACAACAATTGTGCGCAGACAAGCGCTGCGACCGTGTCGTTTACCTCCCCGTTGAGGAAAATGATCCTCTCACGAAGCAGGCGGGAATAGATGTCGAAAGACCGCTCTCCTCTGCTGGATTGTTCGACGACCATAGGGACGAGTTGCATTGCTTCGCGCATCGGCGAACTCCAATCATTCGAGATTTTGGGGAAGGCTTACCGCGTCAAGCGGCGAGCATGAGGGTCGGGCCGTTGCCGTTGGCGACCGTTTTTGCCAGCCGCTCGAAGGTCGCGCCGGTCAGCTAGTGGACGATCCGCAGGCTGGTTCCGCCCGATCCATTCGGGGTAACCGTGAAAGTCACGGTGCTCTCGAGATGGGGCGGGGTATCGTCGCGCAATTTGTAGCGGATTTCCTTGCCCGACGTTTCGGAGAGCGATTGTGGGTCAGCAAGCGCCTCCCTCGGCAGCCACTTCTCCCGGAATTCCGCGATGCTGATCGCCCGCCAGACCTTGTCCGGCGACGCGTCCAGTTCGTATCTCTGCTCGAAACCGCTTTCCTGCACCTCGGCTTTCACGTCCTTCATTGATCCATATCCTTCAGCAAAAGCTTGAGAACGTCGATGCGTGCCGGCCAGTAGGCGCGGTATTTCGCCAGCCATTGGGCGATAAGCGCCAGCCCGTCCGGATCGACTTCATAGTTCACGAAGCGGCCCTCCTTTTGCTCACGCACCAGCCTCGCCGCTCGCAATACGGCGAGATGCTGGGACATCGCCGGCTGGCTGATATCCATACCCAGCCGCAGCGTGCTGGCATTCATGCTGCCGTTCGCCAGCTTTTCGAAAATCGCGCGGCGGGTCGGATCCGCCAGAGCGCGGAAAATATCACGTTCGATCATGACAACACATAAGCACACACTTATGCGATTCGCAAGCCTGCTTGGAACCGGGCCGGAATTTCGTGGTGGGCGGATTGACTCGAGTTCCAAGCGCCCTGTTTGCGGCGCTGATCATGGCGCGGCCGATCGTTTCACGTCGCGCTGGCGCGATCGGTGGGCAAAGTCTGCGCGCAGCGCTGAAGTCGGATGATCTAAGCACGAACTTCCTTCCACAGCCGCTTGGCCGCCGCAACGCGTCGCGCTCGCCACGGTTCGCTAAATCACTGGTCAGATTGAACATCCGATGCGTGACCCAATGCGCATTCAAGGAGCCAGATATCACACTGGTTCAACGTTCGAACCGCTCCAGCATCTGCTTCAATTGCGCATTCTGCAGCCGTAGCTTACTCGCCAGTTGACCCCGAAGTACCCTAATTTCTTGATCCAGGCTCATCTCGTCGGAAATTGTCGGAACGAATGGAGCTGTTTGTGAAACAATAGCGACTGCGTCTATCTTCTTGGCACGGCCTCTCCTTTTGGCCGGCGCGGCTTTAGCCATCGGTTCAACCCTCGCAACGGAATATGCGAGCGTGGTGCCGATATCAGATGACGCCGGACCAGAGGTCTCCGCTCCCTCCTCGCTATCGCTCTCCCTCGTGCCCTGAATATCGCTTCCGGTTTCCGCCAGCGGTTCAGGCTCTGCAGAAACCGGCTCGGATTGAACGATCGGCTGCGGATGTTCGCGGGTTGGCTGATCGGCGAGATTGAAGTTCTTCTTAACAGGAGTTTCAGTCGAGCGCGCAATCGCCAACTCGTCCGGTTTGACATCCTCGATCGAGCCGTCATTCTGGCCTTGCTGGCGTCGCAGCGACACAAGTCGGGTAAGAAACTTCCGGCATTATGGAGCAAGTGCCACAAGATTCCGATGAGGGCTGATGCTATCTCCTGAGGGTGCTTCGGGGGTGTTGCTTATGGTGGAAGTCGTAGACGAATTGAAAGTGAAGTTGGCCGAGATCGACGGCAAGATGGAGGAGTTGCGTCGCGAAATCGTCGTTCTCGATGATCAGAAGGCGGCATTTGAGAAGGTGATCAGGGTACGATCCTGACTTTGAACTGGCTGGGCCGCCTTCGAAGGCACGTCGCGCCTCGTCACGCGGAACGGCAAGCGGTCGCGTGACAGAGCTTTTGAAGGGCAAGAACAACCGTCACATCGTGCTCGACATCCTGCGCCGCTCCGAGCGTCCGGCGACGACGGCCGAGATCGCCGAGGAGTTCGCAAGCGAGGCAGGCCTCGGGAGCGAAACAGCACGCTTGGAGTCCGCCCTCACCAGCAGGTTCTCCGCGACGTTGAACGGTCTGGTGAAGCAGGGACTGGTTCGACAGGCAAGCACCGCCGAGGATGGCCGTCGCCACCTCTGGGAGATCAGCCGCTAGTTCGGCGGCTCACCCTGGACCCACACTTGGTCGACGATGTTCTGGGCCGCGCACTGCCAATATCCGCAGAGGTTTCGCGACACCGGCCTCGAGGTGATCGTTCGCAGGAGATCGGCGAACTGCCAGCGCAGTCCCATGTAGCGCGTGTCCTCCTTCCACGACAACATCGCCATGTACCAATCGAGCTACTTCGTCGAGAAGCGGTGGTTGATGCCCTTGTAGGCCTTTTCCACGCGGCTGAAGACGCTCTCGATAGCGTTCGAGTTCGGCCCGTCGTCCTCCTGATATTGCAGGCTGTGGTTCACACGGTGCATGGAGACAAGGCCAATGAGATCGTCATACGCCTTGTGTTCGTCTGCGATCAGGACGGCCTTCGCATCGACATGCTTGGCCACGGCCGCCCAGGCATCCCTGCCGTTCCCATCCATGATGACCCGCGTCAGCGTCCGGTTCGGGGCGTGTTTGTTCGCCTCTCTTAGCGCCAGGACGCACATGCGTTTGCCGTTCTGGTTCTCGTTCTTGCGGCCGTCCTTGCGGTCTTCCTTGTTATTCGCTTTGCGGAGGACGCCGCCGACATACTTGCCATCGATCTGAACCAGCCCTTGGAGCGTGATGGCGCTGCGGCGAAGTCCAACAGCCTCTCGAAGCTTCTGAAGCAGGACGTATGCGGTCTTGTATTGGACGTTGAGCTTGCGGCTCAGATGGAGCGCAGCCATGCCCTTGGCGGCCGTGATCTCCTCCCAGATCGCCATGATGATCTTCTTGAACGATAGCTTCCGGTTGGCGAAGACCGTCCCGGACGTTACCGAAAATTCGGCACGACATTCCGGCTCCGAGCATCGGAAACGGCGGCGACGCACGCTGTACGGCTCCAGGCATCCACAGCGATGGCGATAGGGCTTGCCGCCGTTGTCGGCCCAGCGGAAGTCTACAAATAGCCCATAGGCGTCGTCTTCGCTGAGCGACCATACCTTCTCAGGATCGAGATCGCGGCCATCCGGACGCAACAGTGGATGCTGCCCGAAGCCTCCTTTCGGGTCAGCCCAGGCGCAACGGTCGTATTTCGAACCTCCGGTCTCCTGCGGAGAAGGGGTCGTAGGAGTTCGGCCTGAGGATGGGAATGCGCTTCTGGAGCATGTTCAGGTTTCCGTTCGATACGCGAGACATAGGCGGACGACTCCGTCGAAGGACGGAAACGAAAGGTCAGCGCTCTATTCGTACCGATCTGAACATAAACGCTTCGGTAGCAGAAAGTGGATTAAGAGTCGAATCGACGCTTTGGTGCACCACTTTTGAGAGGTGTTTCGATCGCAAAAGCTTCGAGGAATATTTATGTTCAGGACCACAGATCAACTCAAGGATGCGGTGACTACCACAAGTGCCATGAGAGATTATTGCGATAACCGTCTTGATGTCTGTATTACGGAGTGATATATAAATTGCCAGTGAGAGTTTTGAAGGATGTGGAGTTTAACAACTGGGCCATCGAATACGGCGTAACGGATGAGATGCTGTGTGTGGCCGCAAAAGAGATCGAGGACGGCCTCGTCGAGGCCCGCCTCGGCGGCTTTCTTCTAAAGAAACGGGTTGCCGCGCCGGGTCGAGGCAAGTCAGGAAGTTATCGGACCATCGTTGGCCATCGGCAAGCTGACAGGCTCATTTTTGTTCATGGTTTCGCGAAAAACGAGACTGATAACATCAAGAAGAACGAGAAGGCCGCCCTTCGAAAGCTATGCGATGTCTACATGGGCGCTGACGACAAAAAGCTCGCTGAGATGATTAAAAAGAAAACCATACTGGAGATTGAGTGCAATGAGCCGGATACTGAAGAACGTACATAAGTCTGCTGAGCGACTGCACGAAGCAGGTTTCGTCGACGACATGACGATGAGAGAGTTCGACGCGCTTTGCCTCCCTCCTTTGCGTGATTATTCTCCCGATGAGATCAAGAAGATCAGAGCAGGGACGAAGGCAAGCCAAGCTGTATTTGCTAGCTTCATCAACGTTAAGAAAATTACTGTTGCCGCGTGGGAGCAGGGAAGCAAAAAACCAAACAGCACAGCTATCAAGATTCTCGATCTTGTTGAGCGTAAAGGGCTGGATATCCTTCGCTAGGATATCAACCAGGTCCTTGATTAAATGCCCACCCTGCGGGCATTTAATATTAGGGATACAACCTAAGTGTTTGTGGCACTTGCTCCATAATGCCGGAAACTTCCAGGGAGACGCCATCACTTCGACCTCGCGTTTTATCCCGCAAGCAGGGTGCGAGCTGACGTCCCGGCGGCGGTTGTAACCGCCCCCAGATATTCATCCCGGTCAGCCCGCGATCGGCCGCCTACCCAATATCAATTGAGCTTCAGCCGCTTCCGGAGATCGGCGTTTTCGGCCCGAAGTTTTTCCGCCAGCAGCTTGCGCAGTCTTTGGTTCTCTTCTTCCAGCTGCGGGATATCCGCAATCTCATCGCTCGGCACGGCCGGTGCGGTTTGCACCGTCCTCGGAGCGCGTTTTATAGGTGCACGCCTTGCGGAGCTAACAACGTCGACCAACTTCGCCTTTCGTCCCCGCTTCTGCTTTCCAGCACCTTCAGTCGAAGCAAGTACGGGTTTTGCTGCAGAGTCGCCGACTACGTCTTCGGGCGCTACCTTAGTGGCGCGAGGTCTACTCTGCTTTTTTGGCGCGATAGGCGTTTCAACAACGGCCGGCGCATCAGTAGTGGTCATGGTATCGAATTCGTCGGCCATCGTCGTCTTCTCTTTTACTGCCGCAGTTGTGTGTTGCCCATTCGTAGGTGTCAACAAGAGTGCTGCCGGCGCAGCTTTCGACAGAGAGACTTCGCCGGCGGATTTGCTTATCGGGCGCCTATCCAACACGGGGGGCATCGCTTCTTCGAGCACATCTAGCGATACGGACTTGAGATCAATGGTGCCCCAGATCGAGTTTGATTTGGGATCTGCTCTCCGCCGCCCGGATTTATATTCGACGGCAAAACTGCGTTGGATTTTTTTCAATTTTGAAGGCCCTGCGTAACCGAGGAGGGGCAGCGACATTTTCAGCGTCGCCTCTGGGACTGCTGATAACGAAAGCCAACGCCTCCGTCCAGTCCGTTGCAACTTACCGGGGCACGCTCGGGTCCGTTCTAAGTGTGCAAGTCCCATAATCGTTATCGACAGGGTGGGTTGATGCCTCCGAACTGTCTTTCCCAATGCCTATCCTATTCCCTTCGCAAAACCGTTATCTCATTTCAGCGCTTGAATTTAGAGGTGCTCCAATATGTATTCCGACGTACCGGAAGATTTAATCAGGAGGCCCACATGCCCGCTGTCGCGGAAATGCTGAAGGCGAGTGAGGCCGCAGTCGTCTCGCGCGTGAGCCTGCGTGACGTCAATCGCGTCATCGATGAGCATATCCTGCCCGACGCTTTTGTCTCTCTCGACAATGGCCGACACGTTCTTGCAGGCGCTTGTTCTTTCATTGCTTTCTATTTTGAGAGCGCAAAGCGCCTGACTTCGGAAGAAAGGCTTTTTGCCATCAAGACGGTTGGTCCGAGGCTTATGCACTCCCGCGCTCGCCTGGGCGGCGCTGCTGCGCGAAGACTGGATTGTGCGCGCCGAATTCCTGACCATCGACCTTTTACCGTTTGTGAGGGGCATAAGCGAACGGCTGGACGATCTTGCTGCCGCACGCGAAATCGTCACCACATCGGACGACGTCCTCGGCGGCACGCCCGTCATCCGAGGCACCCGTGTACCGGTATATGATGTCTCCGCATCCGTAGTCGCAGGATATCCGATCGCACGCATCCTTGAGGCCTATCCCGGCCTTGATGGCGAAAGGATAAGGCTCGCCTCAGTCTATGTGGAGGCAAATCCCCTACGTGGTCGACCTCGCACCGCTGGGAGGCTTCCCGAAGGCTCAACCATCATCACCGATCGCCACGTTCTTCGCCCCAGGAAGGCGGGATGACGTTTCTGATCGACGAATGCCGTCTGACGATCCGCATGTACTCAGCGACCTTGCGCGCTATTACGGCGCTGTAGGTCCGCCCGCTTCGACTGCGCCTTATCCGCCCATTCGTCCTCGGAAATTGCGCGGTTCGAGCCATCCTCAATCCCATCCATTGCCTTTCGCACCTGACTTCGGAACCACGCATCATGTTCTCCGGCTGTATGGAGTTGTCGCTGACGTTCCGCCGTATCAGGGCGCTTGCGTTCCACGGCAGCAGCGTCATATTCGGTCATGTCGATTTCGAACCGTTCAAGTCCAAGCTCGTCATGAACATAAGCAGCAGCCGTGTTCACATTCCGCCAGATGCGCATCCGGCGCGATCGTTGAGCGGCCACAGCTCTTTCGTTGGCTCTATATTTCACGAGAACGGCAAACCCGCCCGGCTGGCCAAAAACAACGGCACCGTGGAGCGCGTGAGCGGTAGCCAGGTTTTTTACGGCCTTGCCATCGATTGTCTGCGGCTGCATGGCAATGCCCTTCTGATATAAGTGACGCGTTTATCTAATGCTTGCGCAGAATCGCTATTCACGCAACGGCTTCGCCTTCTTTGTGGGTTAGGTTGAAAATACGGATAAAAGGCTTGAACATAGAAAAACACGCAATAGCATAGTCTTGCAAATATCGTGAATGAGCTGTCCAAAAATGTAATCCTTCTCGGACACGAAGATTGATTCTGCAGCCTATTGAAATCATAGGGAATTTTCAGCACCCTCATGCGCAACATTTCCGAACACTTATCAGACGGAACTTTTTAGTCGTGTTTTCAACCTACCCCTGCATGATCAACCTGAATCGCGGTGATTTGAAGTGTAATTCATGGGACTACAACCAACCCTCGCGGGTCCATATGTAGGAAATATCAACACCGGTACATTCTATTTCCAAGTGCGACATAGACCATCATGGCATGATTTCAGAAAGAAGGATTGGCCCCGTTCCCTACGGCCAATCGGCGTAGCCGGATGATAGAGGGTTGCTGTTTGTCCGGTCATTGGCGCGGGCCACCTGACGATAGCCGGCGGGTGAAAGTCCGGTCTTGCGTTTGAAGAAATGGCTGAAATAGGTCGGGTCACGAAAACCGAGACTGTCGGAAATCTCCTGGATATTGCGGGCGGATCGCTCCAGCCTGAGCTTTGCCTCCTGCACGACACGCTCGTGCAAAAGCTGGATCGGCGAGCGGCCCAGTGTTCGCTGACAGATCGAATGCAGCCGGTCGGCCGTCACGCCCAGTTCGTCGGCATAGTCGCTGATCGGCCGATGCTGGCGGAACCAGACCTCGACCAGCTGCCGGTAGCGCTGCAGGATCGAACCGCTTTCGCCGCGCCCACGCTGTTCTCCTTTTTCGCCGCCGGAGCCGCGCCAGACGGCCATCAGGATCAGCCGCATATAGGCCGAAGCCACCATCCAGGACGCGCGGGTGGGATCTCCGAGTTCGCGCACAAAGCCGGAGATCAGCGGATTGATCTCGCTCACCGAGAGAGCATCAGGCTGTTCGATCAGCTTCATCTGCTCGATAAAGATGCGCAGCGAGTAGGACTCGACCTTGTCGCCGATCGCATCGACCATGATCTGCGGCGATGCGCCAATCAGATAAGCCTCGGCACCAGCCCCGATTGAAACCTCGCAGCGGACCTGCGGCGGCAGGAAAGCCAGAGCCGGGCCATGCAGGGTCCGATGCTCGCCATCGTCGAAATGCAGTTCGCCTTCGCCGTCACTCACCAGGACGAAATGATGAAAATCGGCATACAGCCCCTTCTGGAACCGGATGCGCCGATGCGATAGCGACGGCTCCCGCCACTCGCCGCGCGCATGATGATGTATGCCTCCGTCCGTCGCCACCTTTTCCCCCTCGATCAGCGCCAACAATGGCTGACATGCCAGATAAACACAATATTAAGCCGATAAATCGCATTCCATCTGTTGAAGTTCGGCGTAGTCTTCCTTCATCAGCCTTTGGGAGGAGGCACTTCAACATATCCCTGCAGGACACGCGGCATAGAGGCCCGGCCCTGGCGTGTGTCTTTCCCCCATTGGAAAATGCAGGCCTGACCTGCTGATGAATGGGTGAAGACAGTGTTCGTGGCAAAGCTGATGATCAACGACGAAGCGATGGATGCATCCGATGCGTCCACCTTCGAGCGTATCGATCCACTGACCGGAGACGTGGCGACGATCGCCCCGGCAGGCTCGGTCGCCGACATGGCCAAGGCCGCCGGTGCGGCTGCCGCTGCCTTTCCAGCGTGGTCGGAGACCGGTCCGGGCGAGCGCCGCAGGTTGCTGAATGTCGCAGCCGATATCCTCGACCGCCGCACCCCGGATTTCATTGCCGCAATGACCGCTGAGACCGGTGCAACGGCGCAATGGGCAGCGATCAACTGCGGCCTTGGCGTCGATATTCTTCGCGAGGCGGCAGCGATGTCCACGCAGGTCACCGGTGAAATCGTCCCATCGGGCATTCCGGGAAACCTTGCCATGGCCGTGCGCCAGCCGGCTGGCGTCTGCGTCGGTATCGCCCCCTGGAATGCGCCGATCATCCTTGGCACCCGCGCCATCGCCATGCCGCTCGCCTGCGGCAACACCGTTGTGCTCAAGGCTTCCGAACTCTGCCCGAAAACCCATGGCCTGATCGGCGACGTGATGCGCGAGGCCGGTTTTCCGCGCGGCGTTGTCAATGTCGTCAGCAATGCACCAAAGGATGCTGCCGCCGTCGTCGAGGCCTTGATTGCCCATCCGGCCGTGCGCCGCATCAATTTCACCGGTTCCACCCGCGTCGGCCGCATCATCGCCGAATCCTCGGCAAGGCATCTGAAGCGCTGCCTGCTCGAACTCGGCGGCAAAGCGCCTTTCATCGTGCTCGCCGATGCCGATATCGATGAGGCCGTCCGTGCTGCGGCCTTCGGCGCCTTCATGAACCAGGGCCAGATCTGCATGTCGACCGAGCGCATCATCCTGATGGACGAGATTGCCGATGAATTCCTCGGCAAGTTCCGTATCAAGGCCGCAACACTCGTGGCTGGAAATCCTCAGGACGGCAGGGCGCCGCTCGGAACGCTGATCAATGGCGAAGCCGCCCGGCGCGTCAGGACGCTGATCGATGATGCCGTGCAAAAGGGCGCAATGCTCGTTTGTGGCGGTGCCCCCCATGGCACCCTGATGGATGCCACGGTGATCGATCATGTCACGCCCGCCATGCGCATCTATCGCGAGGAAAGTTTTGGCCCTGTCGCCGCCATCATCCGTGTCGGTAGCATCGATGAGGCCGTGACCGTTGCCAATGACAGTGAATATGGCCTGTCATCGGCGGTCTTCAGCCGCGACATCAATGCCGCTCTTGCCGTCGCCAAACGGCTGGAATCCGGCATCTGCCACATCAATGAGGCAACCGTCTCCGATGAACCGCAAATGCCCTTTGGCGGCGTCAAGTCGAGCGGTTACGGCCGCTTCGGCGGCAAGGCCGCGATCGACGAATTTACCGAACTGCGCTGGATCACCTTGGCGTCTGGCAAACGGGATTACCCGATCTGATCGCCAAAGCGGCGGAGCCGATCGGCTGACAATGACGAAACGAACGGGCTGGGAGGCCCGCATAAACGGGAGGAACGATTTTATGAACGACACTTTCCAAAACGGAAAATTTGACCCTGCGGCGCTGACCCGCCGCTCTTTCATGGCAGCAACCGCAGCCGGTGGTGCCGCACTGGCTCTGTCGAGCCGCGTGGCTTTTGCCCAGAGCGGCGACACGTTGAAAGTCGGCTTCATCAGCCCGCGCACCGGGCCACTTGCCGGGTTTGGCCAGACCGATGGCTATGTGCTCGATCTCGCCCGCAAGGCGCTGGCCAACGGCTTTCAGGCAAACGGCAAGACATTCCAGGTCGAAATCCTCGATCGCGATACCCAGTCCGATCCGTCCCGCGCCGGCCAGCTGGCCAAGGATCTGATCAACAATCAGGGCATCGATCTGATGCTCGCAGTCTCGACCCCGGAAACAATCAATCCTGTCGCAGATGCTTGCGAGGCCGCTGGCATTCCCTGCCTCTCCACCGTCATGCCTTGGGAAGCCTGGTATTTCGGCCGAGGCGCCAAGCCGGGCGCCCCCTCCCCGTTCAAGTGGACCTTTCATTTCGGCTTCGGCGTCGGCGAATTCCACAAGACTTATGTGTCGCAATGGAACCTGATCGAGACCAACAAGAAGGTCGGCGTGATGTATCCGAACGACGCCGATGGCAACGCCATCCGCGCCAATCTCGCGCCGCTTCTCGCCAAGGAAGGTTTTACCATCATCGATCCCGGCGCCTATGAAACCGGCACCACCGATTTTTCGGCGCAGATCGCCCTGTTCAAGAAGGAAGGTGTCGAAATCTTCTCCTCCTTCCCGATCCCCCCGGATTTCGCCGCCTTCTGGCGCCAGGCCGCCCAGCAGGGTCTTACCCGTCAGATCAAGATCTGCCAGGTGGCAAAGACGGGCCTCTTCCCCTCCGATATCGAGGCGCTCGGCGACCTCGGCGTCAACATTTCCAGTGCCGCTTATTGGCACAAGGCGTTCCCCTACAAATCGTCACTGACCGGCGTTTCCGGCGCCGAGCTTGCCGATGGCTATGAGGCGGAAAGCGGCAGACAGTGGACCCAGCAACTCGGCGCCAGCTTGTCGCTGCTCGATGCCGGGTTCGAAGCCTTGAAAACGGCAACCGATGCCAGGAACAAGGAAGCCGTCGCCAAGGCAATTTCGACGTTGAAGACGACGACGATCGCCGGCAAAGTCGATTTCACTTCCGGCCCGGTCGCTAATGTCTCGCCTGGCCCGATCATCGGAACGCAATGGGTAAAGGCGCCAGAAGGCTCGAAATTCCCGCTCGATTATGTCGTCACCGAGAATGCTACAGACCCGAATGTCCCGGTCGCGGCAAAGCTTATCGCGTATAACGGATAAGAACACAGTGCAGATCGCAACTCACCAGCAAGGGGCGGGAGACCCTTTTCTCTCGGCCAAGGGAATCCACAAGCGCTTCGGTGCGCTTGTGGTTCTCGACAATGTCGATTTTTCCATGGGCCAGAGCGATGCCATCGGCATTGTCGGCCCGAATGGTGCAGGCAAGACGACCTTGCTCAGCGCGCTCGCAGGCGCATTCCCGCCGAATGCAGGCACCATCATCTTCGATGGCCGCAACGTCACCGCGTTGTCGGCGGCGGAGCGCTGCCGCTCAGGCCTGGTCCGCACCCATCAGGTTCCCAAACCCTTCAGCGGCATGACGGCGTTCGAGAACGTCTTCGTTGCCGCTTCGCATGGCGATGCTGTCAGCCGTGATGAAGCCTATGAGCGCGTCATCGACAGCCTGACGCTTTGCGGCATGCTGGGCGTTGCCAACCGGCAGGCCGACACGCTGGGCCTGCTGGACCGCAAGCGGCTTGAACTTGCCCGTGCTCTGGCAACCAAGCCGAAGCTGATGCTGCTTGACGAGATCGGTGGCGGCCTGACCGACGCGGAGGCCAGCGAACTGGTGACAACCATCCTCGAGTTGCGCCGCCGGGGCATCGGCATCGTCTGGATCGAGCATATCGTTCATATCCTTCTGCAGGTTGCCGAACGGCTGATCTGCATGGATGCCGGGCGGATCATCGCCGATGGGGAGCCGTGCGCCGTCATGGCCGATGCCAGCGTCGTCAAGGCCTATCTTGGGGGTGCGCCCGCATGACCATCCTTTCCGTTCAAAATCTCGACGTCCGCCATGGCCTGCTGCAGGCGGTGCGCGATGTCAGCTTCGACCTTACCAAAGGCGACGTGCTGGCGCTGGTCGGCGCCAACGGCGCAGGCAAGACCACGCTGCTCCGCTCGCTCGCCGGAGCCCACCTCCCCGCCTCTGGCCGCATCATGCTGAACGGCGGCGATATGACCGCCGTGCCCTCGCACCAGCGTATCGCCAGGGGCATAGCGCTGGTGCCGGAAGGCCGGCGCCTGTTTTCGCAAATGACCGTTGAGGAAAACCTGTTGCTCGGCAAAAGTGCAGGCAGAAACGGCGAGTGGACCGTCGACCGCGTCTTTTCGGCCTTTCCCAATCTTGTCCCCCGCCGTCATGCGAAGACCGGACACCTGTCCGGCGGCGAGCAGCAGGCAACGGCGATCGGCCGGGCGCTGATGAGCAATCCGGATATCCTGCTGCTCGACGAAGTGTCGCTCGGCCTATCACCGCTGGTGGTCGACCGCGTCTATGCCCAGCTGCAGACCCTGCTTACCTCGGGCACGACCATCATTCTGGTCGAGCAGGATCTCGGCCGCGCCATGGCCGTCGCCAGCCGTGTCATCTGCATGCTTGAAGGCCGTGTCGTGCTTGACAGTCCTGCGAAAAGCGTCACGCGAGACCAGGTGACGAAGGCCTATTTCGGGCTCCACCGCGACAGTGCCGGGAGGGCGGCATCGTGATCGACACACTCATTCAGGGCATCCTGCTCGGCGGCTATTATGCCGTCATCGCCTGCGGCCTGTCCTTCATGTTCTCCGTCATGCGGATCATCAATCTCGCCCATGGCAGTCTGGCCGTTGCGGCCGCCTACGGCCTCTGGCTGCTTGCCTCGACATTCGGCATCTCCCCCTTTGCCGGCCTTCTCATCGTGCTGCCCGTCATGGCGGCAGTTGGCTGGATGCTGCAGCGTTACCTGCTGGAACGCAGCGCCCGCGGCGGTGCGCTCCTGCCGATCCTGACGACGTTCGGTCTTGCCATCGTCATCGACAACCTGATGTTCGAACAGTTCGGTGCGGACACCCGCTCGCTCGCCCCGTTCATCGGCAGCCTGTCTTATGATAGCTGGGAACTGCCGGGCGGGATCTATGTCGGCAAGCTGGCAGTGATGACGATGGCAACCGCGATTGCCCTTCTTGGTGGCCTGCAGTTCTTTCTCAGCCGCTTTGCGCTGGGCCGCGCCATCCGGGCCACGGCCGAAGACCCCGATACGGCCGGTCTCGTCGGTATCGATGCCCGCAAGGTCAATGCATTTGCCGCAGCCATCGCCATGGTCACCGTCGGCATTGCCGGGGCGTTCCTTGGGATGCGCGCCACGTTCGATCCCTATTCGGGCGGACCACAACTGCTGTTCGCCTTCGAAGCAGCGGTGATCGGCGGCGCCGGTTCGCTCTGGGGTACGCTGATCGGCGGCATCGTGCTTGGACTTGCACAGTCGCTCGGCGCCCAGATCCATCCGCAGGGCTTTCTCATCGGCGGCCATGCCGTCTTTCTGGCTGTGCTGTTTGCCCGGCTCTTTCTCACCGGCGTTCCCTTCATCGGCAAGGCCGGCTTCAGCAGAACCGGCCTCTCCAAAATCCGCGCCGCGCTCCGGAGCACACCATGACCCTCGTATCCAACGGCATCTCCATCGAGCGCTGGACGCGCTCCTCGCGATTGGCGCTTGGCGGCGTCGCGCTGGTGCTGGCACTCTTTGCCATTGCACCGCTGACGCTCGGTGCCGGCGCCATCGACCGGCTGACGGCGTTGTTCATCTACGTGATCCTTGCCGCCATGTGGAATGCTCTTGCCGGTTTCGGCGGCCTCGTCTCCGTCGGCCAGCAAGTGTTCTTCGGTCTCGGGGCCTATTTCACCATCCGGCTTGCCGATGCCGGGCTCAATCCATTCGTGTCGCTGTTTGCAGCGGCACTCCTGACCGGCGTGATCTCGCTGCCCCTGTCCTTCTTCATGCTGCGGCTGAAGGGTGGCGAATTTGCCATAGGCATGTGGGTGATCTCGGCGTTGACACATATGCTGGTCAACCTCGACCGCCTGATCCAGGGGGAAACCGGCACGTCCCTGATCTCGCTGAATGCCTATGACAACAGCGCCCGCCGGGTGGTGATCTACTGGCTGGCGCTTGCCTCGATGGCCGCCCTGCTCGGCATTCTCTTTGCCCTGCTGCGCAGCCGGGCCGGAGCCGCCATCCAGGCAATCCGAGACAACGAGGATGCTGCCACATCGCTCGGGGTGCGCGTCCTTGCCACCAAACGGCTGCTGTTCGTGCTTGCCGCTTTCGGCATCGCGGTCGCCGGTGCGCTGTGGCTGGCGACATCTACGACTTTCCAGCCAAAGACCTATTTCAGCGTGCAATGGACAGCCTACATGATCTTCATGGTGCTGGTCGGTGGCATCGGCAAATTCGAGGGTGCCATCCTTGGCGCTGTGCTGTTCTTTGTCATCGAGACCTTCTTCGGAGCGATGGGCGTCTGGTACCTGATCGGCCTTGGCGCAACAGCGGTGCTGTTCTCATTGTTCCTGCCGCAGGGCCTATGGGGTGAGATCGAACGCCGTTTCGGCCTGCGGCTGCTACCGGTCGGCTACCGCGTCAAATTTCCCGGCCCGGCTAAAATTCAATGGAACCAATAATATATCCGGCTATCCGGAGAATCTTATGAAAGGTGAAGACATGCTCTTTGGAAAAACTATCCTGGTGACGGGCGTTGCCTCCGGCATTGGCGCGCGCACGGCAGAACTGGCCGGGCAGATGGGCGCCGATGTCATTGGTATCGACGTTCGCGAGCCCGCCGGCAGCACCGCGAATTTCATCAAGGGCGACCTTTCGACCGCCACCGGAGTGGCCGATATCGTCGCACAACTGCCCAAGCGCCTTGATGCGCTCGCCAACGTCGCCGGGCTTTCCGGCAATACCGGCGTGATCTCGACGCTGTCGGTAAATTTCTATGGCTTGCGCGCCTTCTCCGAAGCAGTCGCCCCGCGTCTCCGCGAAGGCGGCGCCATCGTCAATGTCGCCTCGATCGCCGGTTACGGCTGGCGCGCCAATCTGCAACGGGCAAAGATCCTGACCGGCATTCAGGATTTTCCGGATGTGGCAGGCATCGTTGCCGAACATGGCCTGAAGGACGAGGAAGGTTATCCGCTGTCCAAGGAGTTGTTGCTGCTCTGGACCATGCGCGCCGCTCACCAACCGCTGTTTAAGGATCGCGGCATCCGCGTCAACGCCGTCAGCCCCGGCCCGGTTGAAACGCCGATCCTCAAGCAATTCCGCGCCGTGCTCGGCGATGCCCGCGTCGATAGCGACATCACTCGTGTCGGCCGTGCAGGCACATCCGCAGATATTGCACCTGCCGTTCTCTTCCTCGCCTCGGACGGTGCGCGCTGGATCAACGGCGCAAATCTTCCAACCGACGGCGGCCTCGAAGCTTCGATCAACGCCGAAGTTCTCGGCTTCTAATGTCCTTCCCCCAGGAGACAATCATGAACATTTCCCTCCTCATCAATGGCACGGATCGCGCGGCAAGCAGTGGCCGGACCTATGACCGGATCGACCCTTTCACAGAAAAGCTCGCCAGCCGCGCCGCTGCCGCCGGTCCCGACGATGTCGCGGCCGCAATCGAAGCCGCTTCGAATGCCTTTCCAGCCTGGTCGAAGACCGGCCCCGGCCAGCGCCGTGCTCTCCTGATGAAGGCGGCTGATATCATGGACGCCAAGGCCGGAGAGTTCACCCGGCTGATGATCGAGGAGACCGGCGCGACTGCACCCTGGGCCGGTTTCAACGTCATGCTCGCCGCCAATATCCTGCGCGAGGCGGCCTCGATGACCACGCAGATTTCCGGTGAGATCATTCCCTCCGACAAGCCGGGCACGCTCGCCATGGGGGTCCGCCAGGCGGCAGGTGTTTGCCTTGCCATTGCGCCCTGGAATGCCCCCGTCATTCTTGCCACCCGTGCCGTCGCCATGCCGATCGCCTGCGGCAACACGGTTATCCTCAAGGCATCTGAGCAATGCCCGGGAACCCACCGGTTGATCGCCACGGCACTGACGGAAGCCGGCCTTCCCGCCGGCGTCATCAACGTCATCACCAATGCGCCGGAAGATGCAGCCGAGATTGTCGCCTCTCTGATTGCCCATCCTGCTATCCGCCGCGTTAACTTCACCGGCTCCACCAAGGTTGGCAAGATTATCGCAAAACTTTGCGGCGAACACCTGAAGCCCGCCTTGCTCGAACTCGGCGGTAAGGCGCCACTGGTTATTCTCGATGACGCCGACATCGACGGCGCCGTCAATGCCGCCATCTTCGGCGCCTTCATGCACCAGGGACAAATCTGCATGTCGACGGAACGCGTCATCGTTCATCAGGCAATCGCCGACGCGTTCGTCGCCAAGCTCGCCGCCCGCGCCGCGCAGCTTCCGGCCGGAGATCCACGCGGCCATGTCGTGCTCGGCTCGCTTATCAGCCTTGAGGTAGCAAGGAAAATGGAAGAGTTGATTGCCGATGCAACGGCCAAGGGCGCCAAGCTTGTGGCCGGCGGTAAACGCACCGGCACCGTGGTCGAGGCAACGCTGCTCGATCACGTTACATCCGATATGCGGGTCTATTCGGAAGAATCCTTCGGCCCAGTCAAGCCGATCATCCGCGTCGCCGATGAGGAAGAAGCGATCCGTGTCGCCAATGACACGGAATACGGCTTGTCGTCGGCCGTGTTCAGTCGCGATATCCAGCGTGCCATGGCCGTTGCCGCCCGTATCGAATCCGGGATCTGCCACATCAACGGCCCGACGCTGAACGACGAAGCGCAAATGCCGTTCGGTGGCGTCAAGGGCAGCGGTTACGGCCGTTTCGGCGGCAAGGCTGCCATCGCCGAATTCACCGACCTGCGCTGGATCACCATCGAGGATTCTGCTCAGCACTATCCCTTCTAACCAGGGACGGTGGCAGCGAACTTTCTATCCGGGGGCAAATCTGGAGTGCCAATGCCGCAGGCAGTCATCGCCCGAAAAGCCTCGTATCTTGCGAAGCGCAGAGTACTCTGAAGCCCCAGAAATTGTTGTCATTACAACCGTTTTGGGGGCTTCCTTAATGTCTTCTGTGAGTTTTCACGGACGTTCTGCCGCTTTAAATCTTTGTTTTGCACATTTTCGCGCGCCGTGCGCTAGATCTTGAGATCGGCCGCCCCCGAATCGATGTAAGGCGCCCAGAAGGCGATGCTTTCGGCGATGGCGGGGATGACATTGCGGTCGTCCGGCTCGCGTTCCTTGAACGAAAGCTCGAGGCAGATTTCGTTGTCCAGTGCACCACCTTGCTGGAACGCCTCCAGCAACGGTTGAGGCTGGATCCGCCCCGTGGCATTGTGCTCGGCGGTAAAGGGACGGTGTCCGCCTTTGTCCATCTTGCTCTGCTTGATATGAATGATCGGCGAAACCTTCGGCACCGCCCTCGCCCACGCATACGGGTCGGTGTCGTCCGGGTTCGGCGAGGTGACATCGCCGTGATCGATATCGGCCATCATCCACATCGGAATCGCCATGTCGGCTGCCGTCAGCCTGTCCTGCAGCGCCATGGATTCGGCAATGGTATGGCCGAACTCGCGTCCCACTGACATCGGCTCCCAGAACACATAATCCAGCCCGGCCGACTTGCCATGTTCGGCCACTTCGGCCCAGCAATCGATGGCGATCTGGGTCAAATCCTCGCGGCGTTGCGGATCATCGAAATCCGCAAAGGTGAAGATCGCGAATTGGGTGCCGATGGATTTGGCTCCCAGGTCCGCAGAGATATCGGCAAAGGTCTTGAACCAGTCGACATAATAGCGGCGCACGTCGCGATCGGGATGGCCGAAATGATTGAGCCGGCCATAGGGGCCTGTCATGCCGGACGTGACGCGCACGCCGGTTCGATCAAGCGCGGCCCGGAAGCTGCGTGTAACGCGGCGGATCACCGGCGCGGGCCATGACGGGTTGATGAATTCGTGTGTCAGCTGTAGGTCGCGGATCTTCAGGTCCCGCGCAACGGTCTCAATGAGGTCGTCGGCGGCAGCAAAACGGTTGACCAGAGGATTGGTATTCAGCGAGAGGGTCAGGGACATGATGGCTTCTCAGGTTCGGATTGCAGACGATAACGAAGTCTCAGGCGGAACGCGTTTTAGCCGGAGGCCCGGACGCCATGGGCGCCGTCCGCTTCAAACCAGACGGCAAAGGATGCCTTTTCGCTGTCGCTCAGGTGCAAGCCCTGCTTCGTCCGGCGTTGAAGGATGTCTTCAGCCGTCATCGCCCATTCATGCGCCATCAAATACCGCACTTCGGCCTCGTACAGATGAGCACCGAAATGCCGGCCAAGGCCATCCAGTGCGGTCGCATCGCCGATGATCTTGTCAATTCGTGATCCATAAAGACGGCCGTAATGAAGAATGAGCGTGCGGGGCATCCAGGGATAGGCGCGGCGCACGTTCTCGGTGAACTGAATGAAATCGGCGTTGGGGATTTCGCCCCCTGGTAAAATCGATTGCCGCGTCCAGTTTCCACCCATGGTCGGGAAGAATTTGGCGATTTTCTCGATCGCATGTTCGGACAGCTTGCGGAAGGTGGTGATCTTGCCGCCGAACACGCTGAGGAGCGGCGCCCCATCGGTCTCATCGAGATCGAACGTATAATCGCGCGTCACGGCTGATGGATTACCCTGGCCATCATCGAACAGTGGCCGGACGCCCGAGAATGTCTCAAGCACGTCCGAGCGCCGCAACGTCTCCTTGAAGTAGCGGTTGACGGCTGTCAGCAGGTATTCGACCTCGGATTCATCTGCCGTCACCTCTTCAGGCGCCCCATCATACGGAATGTCGGTGGTGCCGATCAGGGCTTTGTCGCCTTCATACGGGTTGATGAAGATGACCCGCTTGTCGTGGTTCTGAACCAGATAGGCATGCTGCCCTTCCCAGAATTTTGGCACGATGATGTGGCTGCCCTTCACGAGGCGCACGTTGCGGCGGCTGTTTGAGCCGGCAACGCGGCCGACGATATCGTTGACCCAAGGGCCGCCGGCATTGACGACGACGCGGGCGCGAACCGTGCGCACTTCACCGCTTTTCTCGTCACGCATCTGGATGGTCCAGCCACCGTTTTCGCGCCGTGCGCTGGTACAGGCCGTGCGCGTCAGGATTTCTGCACCCTTTTCAGCTGCGCCGACGGCATTAAGGACGACAAGACGCGCGTCATCCACCCAGCAATCGGAATATTCGAAACCCTTGACGTATTTGTCCATGATCGGCGCGCCCTCGGGATCGCGGCTGAGATCGAGCGAGCGTGTGCCCGGCAGCTTCTTGCGGCCACCGAGGTGATCATAGAGGAACAGACCAAGACGGACGAGCCAAGCGGGGCGGTCATCAGGACTGTGCGGCAGGACGAAGCGCATCGGCCAGATGATGTGGCTGGCGGAATTCAGCAGAACTTCGCGCTCGATGAGCGCTTCCCGCACGAGACGGAACTCGTAATATTCGAGATAGCGCAGGCCACCATGAACAAGTTTGCCCGATCGGGACGATGTTCCCTGCGCGAGGTCGTCTTTTTCGCACAGGATAACCGATAGGCCCCGGCCCGCTGCATCGCGCGCGATGCCCGCGCCGTTGATGCCGCCCCCGATAATGAACAGGTCGATCATCCGGGTATCATTCATGTCACTCTCCTTTGGCAAAGCCAATCGTGATGGATGCGCAGTACCGGCTTCGTTCCGGCAGCGCTGCAATGTCGTCAGTTCGTCGCATGCCCTGTGGGACTAGCCATCATGTCCCACACCGGCTCAAGCGCGCGGCGGGCATTCTGGTAGGGCGAAAACATCCGGGAATAGGTTTCGACCAATGCGCTATCGGGCGCCTCGGCAGGGCTGAGCAGCGGCGTCACCCATTCGGCGATGCAAGCGTTCATGTCCTCGTAAACACCGATGGAGACGGCGGCGATCATGGCAGCGCCTGCCGCGCCCGCCTCCTCGCGCGACGAGACCCGGGTCGGCGAGCCGACCGCGGCAGCGATAACTGAGCGCAATGCTGGTGAACGTGCCGCTCCACCCGTCATTCGCAATTCGACGGGCATCTCGCCCATCGCCGCATAACAATCGCGCGTGCCCAATCCCAGCCCCTCGATCACCGCCCGAAGCAGATCCGGAAACCGGTGCCCGCTGCTTAGACCAATAAACCCGGCGCGAGCATCAGGATTGACGAATGGTCCGCGCTCTCCCGCTTCTGAAATATAGGGATGATAGAGGATGGCGCCGGGGCGGCTTGCCGCAAGCCAGCCTTCGATCCGCCCGACCAGCTCGGTATGGGTGACCTGGTGGCCCATCTCGCCCATCAGATCGCTGGCCATCCGAAGTGCCCAGTCGATATTGAGCGTCGCTGCCATGTTCGATTGTGCAGGTGCAACGATGCCCGGTATCGGCAGGACAACCATATAGCCCGTTCCTTCGGCATTCAGGCGGATATCATCGACCGCCATCGCGCGCATGTGCATGCCCGTGGAGCCGATCGTCGAGCAGGCAGATGCCCTGCCCTCTGTGAAGATGCCGGCACCCAGCGCGGTGCAGGCGAAATCAACATAACCGAGGCTCACCGGCGTGCCTTCCAGTAGGCCCGTCTGCGCCGCTGCAGCCAGAGACAGCGGATGGCTGACCTGCGTTCCATCGACAATCTCTGGCAACAGCCGGCGCCGTGCAGTCAGCCCCAGTATGGCGATGACGTTGTCGTCATATTGGCGCGTGCGAAAATCGCCGAAGGTGAAGCTCGCCTCGGACGGGTCGGTGGCTCGAACACCAGTCAGATTGAGGTAAAGCCAGTCCTTGCAGTGAAGGGCAATGTCCGCCTGTTCAAGTAAACCGGGACTTTCGGAGGCGATATGTGCGAGTTGAGCGCTCTGCTGGCAGGTGGAAAGTCCCGTCCCTGTCGCTTCGAAGCGGGCGCGATCGTCTGGCGAGGCACAGAGTTTACGCACGGTCGGCGCAGCCCGCGCATCGAGCCAGAGCCACGCGTCTGCTGCCGGCGCATCATCCTTGCCCACGAGCCAGGTGCCGTCACCCTGCCCGGTGACGCCGAGTGCGGCCGTGCGCTGCGCAAGACCTTCGACCTTGGTTGCGAGATCGCGGATCGTGCGGGCGCAATCGGCCCACGTCTTTTCCAGCGACTGCGTTGCTGCACCGTCCTCACCCGTCACATAGGTGTTAGGTATGGAAGCCGCGGCAATCTGGCGACCGGTTAGATCGAAGGCGACCGCCTTGATCACCGAGGTTCCGGCATCGATGCCGATCAGGATGTCTTTCCCGGAATGGGCCATCACAAGACCTCCAACTTGTTTGCGGCTTCAGAGCGCATCGTTGACCAGCGCAGACGCCGTCTGTTCGTCGATAATTAGTCCGCTGAGACAGCCGCTCTTCAAGGCCGATCGGATTGCCGGGATCTTTCCAGGCCCACCGGCGATCGCGACAATACGGCGTGCCTTCATGCTTTCGAGGCTTGGCGACAGCGTCCGTTCACCCAATGTGGTTTCGACCGGTTTTCCGTCGGCATCAAAGAAATGGCCAAGCATCTCACCGACGCCGCCTTGATCGCGTACGTCCTGCATTTCCGGCACTTCGATCATCTGCGAGACCACGAGCTGGGAATCGAGCTCCGCCGTACCAATCCCAATCAACATCAGATCGGCGCGGGCTGCCAGGTCGAAGACGTGGCGCACGCCACGCTGGGAAAGAAGTACCTCCCGGTCCTCGACCGAGTTGGCAAAGAACGGCACTGGCATGACATAGGAGACGGCGCCGGTTTTTTCGGCCAAGCGATGCATCACGTCATGGGGGTTTGCCGCATAGTTTCGCGTCAGTCCGCCTAGAAGGGAAACAAACCGCACATCTCCGGCATCCATATTCGGCATGGCAGCGATAGCAGCGGCCAGGGTGCGGCCGTTGCCGATGCCGATCACCTGCCCCTGCAGGTTTTTGATTTCGCGCTGCAGGAATTCGGCGCCGGCAACGCCAAGTGCGCGCATCAGGAGGTTCTTGTCATAGAGGTCCGGCAAGACTTCGCAATAATCCAGCCCGAACAGGTCGGCGATCTCGGTTTCGATCGCCACGCATTCCGTCACGTCGCCATGGATGGAGAACTTCACCACGCCATTCTGGTTTGCCCACATGATCAGCCGGTGTGCTTTGACATTCGGTATGCCGAGCCGAGCGGCAACCTCGGCCTGCGTCAGGCCTCCCACGTAATGGAGCCATGCCGCCCGGACAGCCAGACTGTCATCCCGGTCGCGAGTTGTAACCGTTCGCACCATCTTTCCTCCCGCGCGGGTCGTTGCAAAATGTAATTAATTTCACCTATTGCATTTTTTTACACAATGCGTAATCTAAGTCAACAAGATCACACGCAAACCCTTGATTATCACACACGGAATTTTTGGAGGCGGGGCTGAAAAGAAAGGGTTTTCGAGGCTGCCAACTTCAGCCCGCGTACTTGGGCCCCGCCCATTGAAAATACGAGAATCCTGCGGGTGCAGCATCTTTCCGGGTGGAGTGCAGGAGTGAAGGCTTTCGTCTCGCCAGCGTGCTCTGGCTGGTCACAACAGAAACGTATCATATTTTCCCTTTATCTTAACGCCGTTAGAGTTGACATGGGCGAAAACGTATCACATGAATGAGGTAGGTTATAACGCCTGCGTAACATGAGTGTTGGGTCGCCAACAAAAGCACGGCAATGCGCCGCACGGGTGGGAGGAAATTGCCGCGTGCAGGAAACGGCGGAGGAGCAAACAATGCAGACGATGACTGTTCGACCAGGCGCAACCCGGTATCTCCCGGGCTCCGGCGCAGCTTGCATTGGCGCTCTGGAGCATCTCCAGCAAACGGTAGCGCTCACAACGCAGCGAGAGGATCACCGCCCTCCGACGAGGCACCTCACAGACACGATCCCCTCCGGTTCTTTTGCCAATGCGCACCGCAACTAGCGACCACTCGCTATTGATCCACCACCAAAAACAGGTCGACCCGATATGAGTTCACAGTCATTCACCGCAAAGAAGGGACGCAAGCAGTCCAACATGGGCCGGATAGTGGCCTCGGCTGCCGTGCTGATTGTCCTTGCCGCAATGGCGCTCGACACCAAAGTCGTCAAAATTGGTTCAAGCGATGATGTGAAGGCCAATGTGTTTTCCGCGGCCGATTATGGGGCGACGGAGTTTCCGAAGGTGAAAGCCGGTGTGGAAGAGCGCGCCGTCGATGCTGCGACACTGGCAGCCGCTATCGCCGAAGACCGGCCTGCCGCCGAGAAGACATATGGTGTTTCTGCAGGCGCCGGCCCCGTCATGTCCGTTAAGCTGACGGGCGTTTTCGGCGAAGCGAAATCGGGCATTTACGACGTCAAGGTTGAAGGCATCCCTGATACGGTACGCGTCCGCGTCCAAACCGGGCCGGCAATCAACGGTACGGAATTGCGCGACGCCACGGGTACTATCGCGTTTGGCCAGTTTAGAAACCAGATCGAATATCAGGACGCGGGCTCAGCCCTGAACAACCAGTTGAAGAAGGATGTTCTTGCCCAGATCGACACCAGCCAGCTGACCGGCAAGACGGTGTCGCTGATTGGTGCGTTCAAACTGATCAATCCGAAGAACTGGCTGATCACTCCGGTAAGGCTGGACGTGCAATGAAGCCTTTGCCCGCAACACCTCCCGCGTCCGACGACGCCGTCATGTCTGCGCGAAACATTGCCAAGTCCTATGGCAACGTCCACGCCCTGAAGGGCGTCAACTTCGATATCCATCGCGGCAAGGTCACCACTCTGTTCGGAGAGAACGGTGCCGGCAAATCGACCCTGATGAAGATCCTGTCCGGTGTGGTGACGCCAACGTCAGGCGACATCGTGCTCGATGGCGAAGTCGTTCATTTTTCGTCCGCCTCCGATGCCCGCGATTGCGGCATTTCGATCATTCACCAGGAACTCAGCCTGGCGCCCAATCTCAGCGTCCGCGACAACATTTTCATGGGCCGGGAATTGCGCACCGCAACAGGCGTTGATTTTGCCGAGGAGGCACGCCAGGCAAGAGCGCTGATGGCCGATCTCGAGGAAGACATCGACCCGATGACCCTTGTCGAGGATCTGCGACTGGGACAGCAGCAGATCGTCGAGATCGCCCGCGCCCTGTCGGTCGATTCCCGTATTTTGATCATGGACGAGCCGACGTCGGCACTGAGCGCGACGGAAGTCGAGGTGCTGTTCAAGGTGATCCGGGACTTGACCAGCCGTGGGGTTTCGATCGTCTACATATCCCATCATCTGGAAGAAGCGCTGCAGATCACCGATTACGCCGTCGTGCTGCGCGATGGCGCCATGACGGCCAATGCCGAAGCAAAAGACATCGACCTGGAGTGGATCGTCCGCAACATGGTCGGTGAGAACTTCGATCTCGGCTCTCCACCAACGGGCTACGCATTCGGCGAAACCGCCTTGTCGATCGAGAATGTCAGCGTCACCGATGCCGCCGGGTCCGGCTATTCGGTCGTCGATCGCCTGTCGCTCGAGGTCAAGGCAGGTGAGATCGTCTGCATCTATGGACTGATGGGGGCTGGCCGCACCGAACTGCTGGAGGCCGTCGCTGGTCGCATGCCGCTGAGTGGCGGCCGGGTGATTGTCGAAGGCGAAGACATCACGCGCCTCAGCATCGCGCAGCGCATAGACCGGGGGCTGGTGCTGGTCCCTGAGGATCGCCAGCGGGACGGTCTTGTCCAGACCATGTCGGTTGGCCAGAACCTGTCGCTGGCCAGTATCGCAAGTTTTACCAAGCGCATGCTGATGTCGCGCTCCGGCGAACAGGCGGTTGTCAACGAGGCGATCGGCAAGGTTCACATCAAGACCGATGGTGGACGCGCGCCGATTGGCTCGCTGTCAGGTGGCAACCAGCAGAAAGTTGTCATCGGCAAGATGCTGGCGACCAATCCGCGTGTCATCCTTCTCGACGAGCCGAGCCGCGGCATCGATATCGGCGCAAAAGCCGAGGTGTTCCGCCTGCTCAGCGAGCGGGCAGCCAAGGGCCTCGCCGTCATTTTCTCCACGTCCGAAGTCGCCGAATGCTTGAGCATTGCCCACCGGATCGTGGTGATGCGGCGCGGCAAGATTTCAGCGCAGTTTGGCGCAGATGTTTCAAAAGAAGAGATCATGGCCGCCTCCGGCGAAGCCGTGCATGTCTGATTACCGAGTTTAATGGAGCCCTGACTATGGCCAGTTCAGACACTACCCCACCTCGTTCAGGTCTTTTCCGCGATGGCTTTGACCTGGGCAGGCTGCTGCTTGAAGGGCGGGCATTTTTCGCGCTGATCCTGATCATCGCTGTCTTCTCGTTCCTGTCGCCCTATTATTTCTCGGTCAGCAATTTCCTGATCATGTCGTCACATGTGGCGATCTACGGGATCCTTGCTATCGGCATGCTGCTCGTCATCCTGAACGGCGGCATCGACCTGTCTGTTGGCTCTACGCTCGGGCTTGCAGGCGTCGTTGCCGGGTTCCTGATGCAGGGTGTGACACTCAATGCACTGGGCGTCGTGCTCTACCCGCCGATCTGGGTCGTCGTGCTGCTTGTCTGCGCACTCGGCGCTTTCGTCGGCCTGGTCAACGGCATCCTGATCGCGCGCTTCAAGGTGCCAGCCTTCGTTGCGACGCTGGGCGTGATGTATGTGGCGCGCGGCTTTGCGCTGTTGATGACCAATGGCCTGACCTACAATAATCTGGGCGGCAAGGCTGAACTGGGCAATACCGGGTTCGACTGGCTTGGCTTCAACCGCCTCGCGGGCATTCCGATCGGCGTCGTCGTTCTGGTCGTTCTGGCACTTATTGGAAGCCTCGTGCTTAACCGCTCGGCCTTCGGACGCTGGCTGTATTCCACCGGCGGCAACGAGCGTGCTGCAGAACTCAGCGGCGTCCCGGTTAAGAAGGTTCAGGTAGCGGTCTATATGCTGTCCGGGATCTGCGCTGCCATCGCCGGCCTCATCCTGTCTTCCCAGCTGACCTCCGCTGGCCCGACGGCTGGCACGTCCTACGAACTGACGGCCATTGCTGCCGTGGTCATCGGCGGTGCGGCTCTGACGGGCGGCCGCGGTAATATTCGCGGCACCCTGCTCGGCGCCTTCGTTATCGGCTTCCTGTCCGATGGTTTGGTGATCATCGGCATTTCCTCTTACTGGCAGACAGTTTTCACCGGCGCAGTCATCGTGCTCGCGGTGCTGCTCAACGCCGTTCAGTATCGCCGCCGTGTCAAGAAGACGACCGGGACCGACGGCCCATCCGCTTCTCTGCAACCGAATGGCAAAGGCCAGACCGCCAATGCCGCCCACGGGAAGATCGCCAGCTGACTGGCATACGACCAACCACAAAGGGAGAGAGTACAATGTTGAAACTCACAAAGAGAATGCTGCTGGCAAGCTTCATTCTGGCTGCACCGGTCATGGCGCTGTCGACAACGGCGGCATCGGCCGAAGGCCTGATTTCGATCATCGTCAACGACCCGTCGAACCCCTACTGGTTCACGGAAGGCGAAGTGGCGGCGGCGAAAGCCAAGGAACTCGGCTACACCGCGACGGTCGGCGCTTCCAAGGGTGACACGAACACCGAAAGCAACCTGATCGACACTGCGATCACCAACAAGTCGGTTGCGATCATTCTCGATCCGGCCAATGCTGACGGATCGATCGGCGCGGTGAAGAAGGCCATTGCCGCCAACATTCCGGTTTTCCTCGTCAATGCCGAGATCAACCAGGAAGGCCTGGCCAAGGCGCAGCTCGTTTCCAACAACGCGCAAGGGGCAGCCCTCGGTGCCCAGCAGTGGGTACAGAGCATCGGCGAAAAGGGAAAATACGTCGAACTTCTCGGCGTCCCTTCGGACAACAACGCGGCAACACGCTCGAACGGTTACGAGACCGTTCTCAGCCAGTATCCTGATCTGGAAAAGGTCGGCTCGCAGGTCGCGAACTGGGATCGTACCCAGGGACACGACAAGATGCAGAGCCTGCTCCAGGCCAACCCTGATGTCATCGGCCTGATCAGCGGCAATGACGAGATGGCGCTTGGCGCGATTGCCGCGCTGAAGGAAGCCGGCAAGCTTGCCAACATCAAGGTCGGTGGTTTCGACGGCTCCCCGGACGCCGTAGCAGCCATCAAGGCAGGCGAACTGGAATACACCGTGCTTCAGCCGGTCGCAATCTTCTCGGCCGAAGCCGTCAAGCAGGCAGACTCCTTCATCAAGACGGGCAAAACCGGCGCAGCGACTGAAAAGCAGCTGTTCGATTGCCTGCTGATCACCAAGGACAATGTCGACAAGTACACGGCTCCGTTCACGCTCTCCGAGTAGTGATATCTGAGGGCGCCTTCGGGCGCCCTCTCCCTTATTTTCCAATCGATAAGCTGTCGATGCATGCCTCAGGCCTTCCGCACGCAATTCCGTTATGCTGTGCGGGATTATGCCTTCGGCCCCCTTCCAGCCAAAGCCCTGCTCAGATACGGTTTCTGTCGCCTCCCGAGCGGCATCGCGCTTTCGGATAGGCGCTTGCGGTCATATGGACCGCCACCAAAAAGCCCTCCAAGAACATAACAAGACTTGACGTTAATTTCACACTGAAATACGATATCAAATCACAAAATGATATCGTCTTCAGCATGGATAACGGTATCCGGATGCCAGATCAGCAACGAGGAAAACCATGGCGAGCCTGCTGGGGATCGACAACGGACTGACTGTAACGAAGGCTGTCATCTTTGATATCGATGGCACGCAGCTTTCGGTCGCGCGGCGGCGCGTGCCGCAATCCATACCACAAGCGCGTTTCGTCGAGCGCGACATGACGGGACTTTGGAGTGCCACGGCCGAGGCGATCCGCGAGGCGATTGCCCTGAGCGGCAGGCTCGCGTCAGACATCAAGGCGGTGGCTGCGACAGCCCACGGCGACGGCCTTTACCTGCTCGATGAAGACAAGCTGCCCCTTGGTCCGGGCATTCTTTCGCTCGACAGCCGAGCTGGTGCACTCATTGATGCGTGGTCCGGCAACGCGGTGTTCAGCGAAGTCCTGGCTTTGACAGGCCAGATCCCACATGTATCCGCGCCCTCGGCACTGCTCGCCTGGATCAAGCAGCACGAACCGGACCGTTACAAAAGCATCCGGCATGTGCTTGGCTGCAAGGATTGGCTGCGCTTCTGCCTGACAGGCACGATCGGAACCGACCGGACCGAGGCGAGCGCATCGTTTACCGATGTCCGTACTCAGGCTTTTTCGCCAGAAGCAATGCGTCTGTTCGGCCTTGAGGACTTGTTTGAGGCTCTGCCGCCCGTGGCGCATTCCGCTGAGGTCGCCGGTTACGTCACATCCGACGCCTCTGCGCTGACAGGGCTTGCGGCGGGCACCCCGGTTGCATTCGGCCTGCATGACGTTACCGCATCCGCGCTCGGCATCGGTGGCCATGTCGATGATACCATCAGCATCGTTGCAGGCACCTATTCGATCAACCAGGTCATTTCCAGGGATGTGCGTGTCGATCCCCGCTGGTTCTGCCGCAATGCGATCGATGCAGGGCGATGGAACAACATGGCGATCTCGCCAGCGTCAGCCGCGAACTACGACTGGTTCCTCGACACGCTGTGCCGGAAGGACCAGGACGCTGCCATTGAGGGCGGCGCCTCCATCCATGAAACGCTGGCGCATGAGATCGACGCTGCGCTGCAAAGGCCGTCGACCATCCTCTTCCATCCCTATCTGTTCGGATCGCCCCACGGGAATAGTGCCAGCGGCAGCTTTCTCGGGCTGCACGGCTGGCACGATCGCGGCGACATGCTCAAAGCCGTGCTCGAAGGGATCGCGTTCAATCATCGAACGCATATCGACGCGCTGCAGGACGGCTTTACCGTCAGGGAAGCGCGCCTTACCGGCGGCGCATCGCGCAACCCAGCTTTTGCGCAGATGTTTGCCGATATCCTCGACATGCCGGTCATGGTGACATCGACCGACGAGGCGGCGGCATTTGGGGCGGCCTTGTGTGCCGGGGCCGCCGTCGGCCTCTATGCCTCGGTCCAGGACGATCCCCGCGACCTGAGCGCAACCGGCCGCAGATATCATCCCGACCCAGCCCGCAGCGCGGAATTCAACCGACGCTTCTCGCTCTACTGCCGCATTGCGGAAACACTGAAGCCGTTATGGCCGGATATCGAACGACTGGCAGAGAAAAACGAGGGGGACGGCGCGTGATCAAGGCGGACGAACGGCGCGAAGAAATCGCCAACTATGTCATCAAGCTCGGTCAGGTCCGGCTTGACGATCTGGCCGAACATTTCGGTGTGTCGCGCATGACCATCCACCGCCATATCGACCATCTGGCGCAACAAGGGGTCTTGCGCAAACTGCATGGGGCCGTGAGCGCGCAGCCATCCGGTGTTTACGAAAGCGCCTTCCGTTACCGCATGACTGTGGGAACCGCTGAAAAGAATGCTTTGGCGCGCGCTGCTCTTGATTACATCGAAGCCGGTCAGGTCATCATGCTGGACGATTCGACCACGACCTGCGCCATTGCGCCACTATTGCAGGATATCAAACCGCTGACCGTGATCAGCAACAGTCTCTCGACAGCGGCACTGTTGACTGCCGCCGACGATATCGATTTCATCTGCCTTGGCGGCCAGTATCACCGGACATACAATGCGTATATCGGCATCGTTTGCGAAAACGCCGTTTCCAGGCTGCGCGCCAATGTCCTCTTCTGTTCGGTCTCCGCCATCATCGGCACAACCACCTATATCCAGGATCCACAGGTGGTGCGCGTCAAGCAGGCGATGATGGCAGCGTCCAACCAGCGCATCCTGCTGGTTGACCATTTCAAGCTCAACAATGTCGCACTCCATGCCCTGGACGAACTCACCGCATTCGACACCGTTCTAGTGACCGACGGCATCAGCGACGCTCAAGCGCAAAAACTCGAACAGGCGGGCGTACGCCTGCGCGTCGTCAGGACAGCCCCGGTATGAACCAACTGCAAAACGAAACATCTCTGGCCGATCGGCTGACCGCACTCGGCTCAGAGGAGGATTTCGATGTCGTCATTTTCGGTGCCGGCATCAATGGCGCCGGCCTGTTTCGCGATCTCTGCGCGCAGGGGGTGAGATGCCTTGTCGTCGACAAGGGAGATTTCGGCTCCGGGACCAGCGCTGCACCGTCGCGGTTGATCCATGGCGGGCTCAAGTATCTGGAGACAGGTGAATTCGGCCTTGTCGCGCAATCGACGCTGGAACGCAATCTGCTCTTGAAAAACGCCCCTCATTACGTCAGCCCACTGCCGACACTGATCCCGATCTTTTCCTGGTTCAACGGCATAACCGCTGCTCTGCGCACCCTGTTCGGCTCAACCAGCGCTCCGCGCAGCCGTGGCGCCGTGCTGATAAAAATCGGCTTGGCACTCTACGATTTCTATGGGTCGCGCGACCGGGTCATGCCGCGACACCGGCTGGTCGGACGTAGCCGTGCACTGCGGGAAATGCCTGTTTTGACCAAGTCGATCGTCGCTGCCGGGACCTATTACGATGCAAAAATCAGCCATCCCGAACGGCTGGTTCTTGAATTGATCGAAGATGGCCTGACGGCCAGCGCGACCTCGGCGGCGGGCAATTACACCACGATGACATCGGCCTCTGACGGCCTTCTGACTTTCCTCACCCAGAACGGAAGGACGTTTTCGGTACGGCCGAAACTGGTCGTCAACGGCGCTGGCCCTTGGATCGACCACGTCAACACCTCGCTCGGCGCGCCTTCCAAGATGATTGGAGGCACCAAGGGCTCGCACATTCTTCTGAAGAACGACGAACTCGTGCGCAGCCTTGCCGGCCGCATGGTCTATTTCGAAGCCGACGATGGGCGTATCTGTCTGGTGTTCGACTATCTGGGCCGCGCCCTTGTCGGTTCGACCGATACCAAGGCCGACAATCCGGATACGGTTCGCTGCGAACAGGATGAAGTCGATTACTTGCTGGCCAGCGTAAGCGCGCTGATGCCGGGTGTCCGTGTCGAGCGCGAGCAGATCGTCTATGCCTATAGCGGCATCCGGCCCCTGCCCGCCTCCGATGCCTCCATCGCCGGTCTGATCAGCCGCGATCATTCGGCACCGGTGACTGAACCCGATCAAAAACGCCCTTTTGCGATCATCTCGCTGATCGGTGGCAAGTGGACCACGTTTCGCGGCTTCGCAGAGGAAGTGGCCGATACAGTGCTCAAGCGCCTGGGACGCAGTCGATCCGTCAGCACGCGCTCGATGCCGATCGGCGGCGGCAGGAACTTTCCGGCAGACGCAGCCCAACGTTCAAAATGGCTGACCGAAGCGTCCGCCGCATCCGGCTTGGACCCGCAGCGGGTGGACACCCTTCTGACCCGCTACGGAACACGGGCTTTGCAGGTCGCGCTGCATAAAAGTGCTTGGAGCGACGCTGACCACCTGCCCGACTCGCGCGATTACAGCCTGTTGGAGATCGACTACATCGTGCGCCACGAGTTTGTCGAACACCTTGCCGACGTCGTGATGCGCCGCACGACGTTGGCTGTTACCGGCTCCCTCACGATCAAGGATCTGCAGGCAATAGTGCCGGTTGTAGCCCGTGCCTGCGGCTGGAACGCTGAACGCGCAGACAAGGAAATTGAAGAGACTGCCCTGCAACTCAAAGCCAGAAATTTAATGCGCCTCTAGAAACCGCTGACCTTCTCGATGACGGCGCCACAGCCAGACGGCTTTCGGCTGACGAAGGCGATCGCAACCTCAGCGGATGACCATCGTTTCTTCGCACGTTCTTGACAATCCCGCCGCAGATGGTTGGCCGCAACCATACTCGTCGGGCTTAGAACATGATTCAAAACGAATTGATCGCTGCAGCGGCAAAAGGCGAAATCCCCAGCACCCAGCGCCGGGGCACAGCCTCGGAAATCGCCAACGAACCGGAGAAATTCCGATATCTCGTACTCAGAAAAATCCTGACTTTCGTCCTGCGGGCGCGCTGGAAGCGCGCTGCTCTTTTCTGGATTCGCTTTGCCGCCAATCCGCTGCTCACCCTTCGCTGGTGGCGCTTCCTTGCGGATTTTACCACAGCGCGAGGGTTCCCGGCTCCACATGACGAACTGCTACAAAAGCCATTGTCGAAGTTCCTGGTTTACGGAATGCACAGTTCCCGCCGGCTCGCACTTCTTGTTGATCATTTCCGTATTGCGGAAAAAATCCTGTCCAGAGAAAGCCTCATGAAGCTGTGGAAAGGGGAGTGGCTGGACATGGGCGTGATCAATGGCCGAAACGAGGCCTATATGTGTCGCATCGCACTGGCCGACCGGTGTGGCGGGCGTCACGAAGGTGCTTTCGCCATCAGACTTGTCCGCTCGAGCGATATGGCCCTCCTTTGCACCGGCAGGTTCACGTTCCTTCGCAAGGGCTCGCGGGATAGCTACACCTTTGTCGTCGGCAGCATGCAGGGCCCCCGCAACGGCAAACGGCTGACAGTCGATGCGACACGCGATCTCTTCGGCGTTCGCCCGAAAGAGGCGATCCTGATGGTGCTGCAAGGGCTGACGGTCGAAGGCGGCATGCCGCATTTCTATGCCATCTCGCAGGCGAGACAGCCGATCCAGTATCGAAGCAGCAAACGGCGGTCGATGATGCTCTCGGCCATCGATACCTTCTGGGCGGAGCGTTCGGCCGAGCCTGAAGATACCTACGGGTTCACGGTGCCAAAATCTGTGACCCGCGGAACGGACGGCCGCAGCCGCAGTAAAATTTGCTTTCACACGGTCGGCGAATTGTTCCACTGAACGTCGGCCTGATTCCTATTGAGATGGGTTGACGGAATTCACAGCCTGACCGGCTGGCCGTGGCCCGAGCCTACGGTGGGCTTGGCGCAAGAGGCTGCGCAGAGCAGTTCAAATCACGGTCATGCTGGTTCTTGCGGACTATTCCGGGCGCAAGTGGATTGCGACCATCGCGCCGCCGCCTTCCCGGTTCGCGAATTCGAGACTCCCACCATGCGCCAGTGCGATGGCCTGTACTACGGACAGTCCCAAACCTGTGCCACCCGTTGCCCGGGACCGAGAAGGATCACCTCGCCAGAACGGGTTGGTGGCCACAGCATCCAAACCGTGCGGGAATCCAGGCCCCCGGTCGAGAAAGCGGATTACGACGCTTTCATCTGGCAATGTCTCTGTCTCGCATCGCAGCCAATTGCCGTCAGCGGCGTAGCGGCAAGCGTTTTCCAGCAGCGCCAGCACGGCCTGGCGAATGCGGGGCGAGTCCGCAGAGATGAAGGCAGATTGCAGGCCGGTTTCGAGCTCTAGCTTGCTTGCTCCCAACATGGGCTTTGCCGACGTGAGCACTGCTTCAACCACCTGGGATACGTTGATCCATTGCCGCTCCATCACGAGCTTTTGGCCGATGGCCAGTGACAAGGTGCGCAGATCTTCAACAATTCTACCCAAGCCTTCGACCTGAAGCAGGAGATCGGATATGATCTTCCTGTCCATGGGAAAGACACCGTCAAGCATGCCCTGCAACGACCCCTGCAGGATCGTCAGCGGCGTGCGCAATTCGTGTGCGACCGCCATGTTGTTGAAGCGCAATCTTTTTTCCATGCTGTCAAGGCTGGTCGCAAGCGCATTGAAGGTATCGACAAGGCTCGAAACTTCACGAGCGCTGTGGTTTGATGCCGCGACACTCACGGAAAAATCGCCGGATTTCAGGCCTGCAGCAGCGGATGTCAGGTCTGCGAGAGGGCCTGCGATCCGCCGCGCCAGGAATATGCCGATAACGGCACAGACCAGGGCAGAAAGCAGACCGCAGACCAGAATGGACATCTGGACTTTGAAATCTGTCGGTTCTTGCAGCAGATTGAGGTGATCAAGGAGGAGCTTGAGAGAACCCTGATCGGGGAGAACGCCTTTGTCCAGATCGTGATAGGCGGCGAGTGCTCTCGCCGGCAGGCCTTCGGTGATGCCTTGCTCCAAATAGGCGGAATACCACGTGACTCCAAAATACGTCATGCCGACGCTGAGAAGCAGCATGACTGTGATGATCATCGCCGTGAGCGTTGCAAGCGGCAGCGCAGGGAGCCCGGGTCTCTTCATCTTGGATCCGAGAAACGGTAGCCGATGCCCCGCACGGCTGGAAAGAAGCCATTCTGCCCCATGTCTTCCAGTTTGCGCCTGAGGTTGGAAATATGCGTATCAACGGTGCGCACCAAAGCATCGCTTTCCGGAAGGCAGGCGTCGAGAATATCGGCGCGCGCAAAAGCCTGGGTCGGATGGCGGATCATATAAGCGAGAATTCGAAATTCACTGAGCGTCAGGGAGAGATGCGTGCGCCGCTCATCTTTGGTGACCGATGCGGTATAGCTGGTGAAATCGACTTCTATGGCGCCGAACCGCTTGATGGCGTCGGCGCGTTCTCCCTGCGTCCGGCGCAAAACGGCCTTGACCCGGGCAACCACTTCTTGCGGGTTGAAGGGCTTCACAACGTAGTCATCGGCGCCAAGGCGCAGACCGCTCAACCGGTCGATGTCGTCGGCAATCGCCGTCACCATAATCACCGGCGTTGACCCGGCCTGACGCAAGCGGGCAAGCACGCCGAAACCATCGAGTTTCGGCAGCCGCACATCGAGCAACACAATGTCCGGCTTCAGATGGGCATGATGTTGAAGCGCGATTTCGCCGTCGCCAGCGCGAACCGTACGAAAGCCGTCCCGCAACAGATATGCTTCCAGTATCTGCGCGATTGCCGGTTCATCCTCTACGATCAGAACGAGACTGTTATCCACCCTAATGCCTTGCGGTTCATCAATTTTCTGTGCCTGCCTTGCTACCTGACAGACACTATCACGGACAAAAAAACTTCTGCAATTTCCAAGTACGCTTTCGACCGCAAGGCGCACGGTTCTAAACAGGGACTTGATTGCATCCCCACCATTTCTTGACAATCCAATTTCATTTTGTCGCCGGTTCAGCCCTCGGAGATGCCGGCATGCGAAAATTTGCGTTCGATTATTGGAATCCTGGTTCCCGGGCCGTGGGCCTGCACCGGCCAGTCCCGCTCTCAAAGGCCGACAGCGCGCTTGCCATCATCGGAACCTCGATCGTCTGGGTCAGTTTTGTCTTCATTGTCTTTCCCAACCTCGATCTTGTGGTCTCACGCTGGTTTGTCAGTGGACAAACCTTCGTAATGGCCGACAATTCCTTCTTGCTGCAGGTAAGAGATGTCAGCCGCCTGGCGCAGCCCTATATCATCGGCTCGATGATCGTGCTGATCGCGCTGTGGAAATTCCTGCCGGCGCGAATGTACATCTGCCCGCCTCACAAGCCCCTGTTCGTCCTTTTGAGTTTCGCCGCAGGCCCGCTTCTCGTGGTCCAGACATTGAAGATTGTCATCGGGCGTGTGCGCCCCCGCGCGCTTGTCGAGTTCGGTGGCACCGCGGATTTTACGCCGGTGTGGCAGTTTTCCGCCGCATGCAGCCGCGCCTGCTCCTTCCCGTCCGGCGAATCTTCTGCTGCTGCCGCGTCGCTGTCACTGCTGATCCTGGTGCCACCGAAATTCAGGTTGGGTGCTGCAATAGTCGTGGTGCCGTGCCTTATGTTCGTGGCTCTTAATCGCGTCCTTCTTGGTGCCCATTTCCTGTCGGATGTCTTGCTTGGTTGGCTGCTCACAATGTTCGCCATGGCCTGGGTCTGGCGCTGGATGAAAGCGCGTTCGAAATCGAAACTCCAGCGGTGAGATGGAATGAGAACGGTATGGGCCTTTCTCTGAGACGCTATTTGGGGGGCTCCCTTTCCAGGAAGCGGCAACACGGACCCAAGTGCCCCCCGATCTGTCACCCTTGTCTTCGGCTGTGTCCCAGAGTTGACGGGGTATCGCGTTCGTGGCGCGATGTTGGGTCAGAACAAGAACGAGCGACGGCACCTTGTTGAGTAGCCGTTCAAAACCTTGGCAAGGTCCGGTGATGCCTGAGGCATCACCGTTTGGAGAATGAATACACGATTCAAAACACCGCATGCCGTAACGCTCTTCGCAATGGGCGAATTTCGGTCCGTGCTTCCCAATTGTCGTGTGGCTGGCTATCGCATTCCTTCCAGCAGATTTGCCTCGTCGGCAAGAATGGCTGCCGCCTCATTGAGCAAAACGTCTTTTGCATTCTTGCGGGCATTTTCAATGGCAATATCAGCGCTCAGGCTGCGCTCGTTTGATTGCAGCCCATCGTCTGTACCAAGGTCCACACCATCGTTTGCTTGCGCGCGCTCTTTGAGACGTGTTGTTTGAGCAGCCAGTTCATTTCGACGTTCGGTGAGATTGAGGGAGATGACGCCTTTGTCGCGCTGGGCTTTCAATTCGGCAATATCTTCCACGAAGCGCTGGAAATCCCGATCGTTGCGCACCCGAGCATCGTGGCTGCTTTGCAGTTTCGGCAGCAATGCCACGATCGTATCGGCAGCCGTATACTTCGCAGGCTTGATCTGGGTCCACGGTAGCGCGTTGTCATAACTCGCTTCACCAAAGGTCTTTGGGTCCGAAAGGCCCGGCAAGCTGATATCGGGCGTAACGCCGCGCAGCTGTGTCGTACCGCCGTTTACCCGGAAAAACTGCGCAATCGTCAATTTCAGTTCCCCGAATTTTGGTTTGCTGTTGCTGGCCGCCTTGTCGAGATTGACCACGGTTTGCACGGTACCTTTGCCAAAACTGGGCTCGCCGACGATCACGCCACGGCCGTAATCCTGTATCGCGGCCGCAAAAATCTCGGAAGCCGAGGCAGACCCGCGATTGATCAACACCCCAACCGGACCTGTCCACGCGGGCACGGGAAGGTCATCGCTCCCGACCTCTATCTTGCCGTCGGCGCCGCGTTGTTGAACCACCGGCCCCTTGCCGACAAACAGGCCGGTCAAATCAATCGCCTCGCTCAGCGAACCACCGCCATTGTTGCGCAAGTCCATCAGAACCCCATCAACATTGTCTTGCTTCAGTTCGACGAGAAGCTTGGCGACATCGCGGCTTGCACTTCTGTAATCGGCGTCACCTTTTCGCCGCGCTTCGAAATCTTCATAAAACACCGGAAGTGTAATCACGCCGATTTTGCGCGTTGCATCGCCATCCTTTATAGACAGAACGGCCTTTCTGGCGGCCTGCTTTTCGAGGCTTATCTTATCGCGCGTCAAGCTGATGAGCCGATGGCTGGCATCTGGCCCGGCATCCGCAGGCAAAATGTCCAAGCGCACGACAGACCCTTTTTCCCCTCGTATCATTTGCACGATTTCGTCCAGGCGGGTGCCCACCACTTCCTTGAGCGGGCCGCTCTCGCCTTGCCCGACACCGGTTATGCGGTCTCCGACCGCGAGCTTGCCGGACAGTTGGGCAGGCCCACCCGCCACGAGTTCACGGATCGTCGTGTAGTCATCGCGTTCCTGCAGCACCGCGCCGATACCAACCAGCGAAAGCTTCATCGAAATATCGAACTCAGCCCCAGCCCTCGCGCCGAAATAGTCCGTATGCGGGTCAACCGACGTCGTATAGGCATCCATGAAAGACTGGAAAACGTCGGCGCTCTTGTACTTGAAAGCGCGCTCAAGGGAATTCTGATAGCGATTGTCGAGCGTATCGCGAATAACCGCGTCTGTCTTGCCCGCCAGTTTCAGCCGCAGCCAGTCGCCTTTGACGCGTTTTCTCCAGAGATCATCGCTTTCGGTTTCAGATTGCGGCCAAGGAGCGTCATCGCGCAACAACGAATAGGTTTCCTGCGCACCGAAATCGAAGTTCTGCTTGAGCACACTGCGCGCATATTCCATACGGCCGGCAACGCGCTGCGCATAGACGTTGAAAATTGAAAACGGAATCCGCAGGTCTTCCCGTTTGATGGCATCGTCAATCTTTGTGCTGTCGGCCGCAAACGTATCGATGTCCGTCTGTAGGAACAGCATTCGGTCCGGATCCAACGACTTGATGAACCGGGTCATAATCTTGGCCGATAATGCATTATCGAGCGGAACGGGCTTGTAGCCGGAACGCGTCAAAAATTGTGCGCTCAATCGAGCGGCTTGCGCCTGCTCCTGCAATGGCTCCAAAACCGGCGGCGATCCCGCTTCCAGAGCATATGCGGTTGACGCGATTGCCAGGAAAATACCAATCACGCTGTATTGTATACGCATTCTGCTCTGATCCAATTCTTAAAGCCGTGTCGTTCACAGATGACGTTGGTGGACCAATTATGGTTCTTTTGCAACTGAAGCGATGTGTTGCATCGATACTCCAGCCTGTCCGGTTTTCATTTTGAAGAGCCACGCCGTCTTCATCAATTCAATAATCCGTGACGCTGAAACCCGGATGTTGGACAGAGTTGGTTGGTTCCGTGTGAACAGTTTCGGGCGTTCGACCCGTGGATTTCCGCCCCGGTCATGGCTGCTTCCTTTCGATGCTTGTGGCCGATCAACACGGACCACCTTCTAACAACATCCTCAAGGGAGCAGCCACACCCGCGGCGCAGACACCAATCACCCCATCTGTTTGAGAATAGCTGTTGATGGGCTCTGCGCCTGATGAGTAGGCTTCCCATTGCGATGTGGATCACGGCCTGTGAGCAGTCGATGCGCTTCTCCTAGTCGCGCACGAGACGCCGCCACAGGCGCCTATTTAGGGCAGATTGAAAAACAACTCCTCAAAACGCATCAATTATTGCCGAAATGACCCATCTGCGTCCATATAGGCGTCATGACGCTTGATTCGAAGATATTTGTAGGGCTGAAGTCTGCCCGGAAAAAATCCGTTCCCACCGGCGAACCCGCTGGTCCGAAATGCCAATGGGACGGTTGTGAAAAGACTGGCACGCATCGCGCGCCTGTTGGACCAGGTGCGGAAGGCCTGTATCTGTTGTTCTGTCTTGAGCACGTGAAAGAATATAACAAAGGCTACAGTTTCACGACGCCTCCATCGAACGCGGACGTCGCCCGCTACCAAAAGGAAGCGACGACCGGTAGTCGTGCGACCTTTGGAACGAGGGTGAGCGAAGCGACCGAGATCCCGATGCCGTCTACTCTCCGCTCCGGTTCTGCCAAGACAATCAACGCCCGCAAGACCGCCACAAAGCGCCAGGCACAAAACACAAGCCTTCAAAGACGAAAACTCAAGGTTCTCGAGGCCAAGGCTTTCGAAACACTCGGTCTTTCGGAAGACGCGACACCGGAGGAGATCAGGAGCCGCTATAAGGAAAGGCTCAAAATGCACCATCCCGACGCCAACCAGGGTAATCGAACCTCCGAAGACGAGCTTCGTGCCTCGATCGAGGCGTATAAGATCCTGAAGCTGAACGGATTTTGCTGAGGCTCACTCGTTGATAGCTGTGTACGGCTCAACCAAACCCACGAACCGCGTCTAGCCGTCTCTGCTTCGAAGGGAAAGGTGTGCACAACCGCTGTCGCTCTGGCTGACAAAATGGCGCGCAATGCAAGGGCGATCATGACCAGAGAAGGACGATATCCAGCATACTCGACAACTCGATAAGATAGGCCCTATCCGAACTGCGCTTGGGGAACAAAGGCTGGGACAAGAAAGCTGGCGGCGTCATGATGGAGTGATGTGAAGGCAAAAGCAGAGTGGACCGACATGGATCGTTCGAGCCCTTTGCACCGTATTGAGCGATCAAGCACGGTAATATGACAGGGAGCGGGCCGGGTCTCATGATCAGGGCCAGCGGTCATATCAACCGCGCTTACAGGCGTCAGAAAGCCGCGCCAAAGGCGATGCCGGGGAGAGGTTATAGCGCCTCAGGACAACATACTTGCCGTTCCGTGGGTAGGACTCATGCCGCAGCGCGCGCCTAATCTGCGCGACGCGCGCTTGGTCCTCAACACACTGCTTTCGCCGGAAAGCAAGTCAGCGCTGTTGGAGGCGGTTTTCAATTATCTCACGGCTTCGCCGGCCTTGAAAATCTCCAGAGCATCGAACTCGGTCCGGCTGAAGTAGATCGGGGGCTGGATAGTCGAGATTATCCGGCGCAGCGACAAGGCGAAAGAGCAACATCGCGCCAGTGCGACTGGTCTTCTGCCTTGCTCACGCGCGACGCAAGTTTGTCGATGTCGTCAAGCTGACCGGCTCTTCAGAGGCTTTGTCGATCCTCGCCAGGATCGCCGAAATCTATCGCATCGAAGCAGGCCTGCGCGGGGAAAATGCCGATACCCGGCTCATCGTCAGGCATCGCGAGACGGCGTCCATCATGGGGGAGCTGAAGGCCAAGCTTACCGAGCTGAAAGACGAGGTCTCGTCGAAGTCGGCGCTTGGCAAGGCAGTTTCCTACACATTCAACCGTTGAGGTGGGCTGACAGCGTTTCTCGATGATGACCGGATCGAGGAAGACTAAAATGTCGTCGAGCGTTCGATGAAATCCGTGGCACTGACGAGAAAGGACTCTTTGTTCGTTGGCAACGAGCGGGGTGGATAGACCTTCGCGGTCATCGCATCCCTCGTCAACACCTGTAAACTTGCCAGCAAGTGGAACAAGATCGAACTCAGGCGCTTCTCGTTCATCTCTCGCAACTGGCGCGGGCGGCCGCTCACTGACTACCAAACCATTGTCGAATTGATCGGTGCCACAACGTCAACGACAGGCCTGATGGTACGCTGCGAACTCGATGGAACCCATTATCCCGCCGGCATCAAGATTGCCGACGCCGTCATGCGCGCTCAACATCATCACCGACGAGTTCCATGGCGAATGGAACTATACTATCAGCCCAAATCCCTAAAGCCGCAGCGGCAAATGTTCGGCGCTTCCTAAGGATGTCGAAAAGTCCATCGTCTCAGTCGAGGCGTGGATCATGATCGCCCACATTCTCCTCGTGAGCAGGTGTCTTGCAAGGCGTTGACAGTCATTGAGACCTTTTCGAGGTAGACTCTAAGAACCACCCGTACGTGCTTTCAATTCCAGCCCGCAATGGAATTGACGGCGCCCATCCCATGCCTCTCAGTTTGTCCGAACTCATTAGCTTGCGCGGTGTGCCATCCGGTTTGGACAAATCCTGAACGATCTTGCCCGTAAAGCCAACTACACCACAGACGATTCGTGTAAGCTCCAAGATCGTCACATCATCGCCGTACCCTACATTCACATGTTGATCGCCCGAATAGGTTTTCAAAAGGAATACCAGTGCGTCGGCACAATCTTCGGCATGAAGAAACTCCCGGCGCGGTGAACCCGTGCCCCAGACAACGACTTCCTTATCACCGTTGAGCTTAGCTTCATGGGTTTTGCGAATAAGAGCCGGGATGACATGGCTCGAGTTCAGATCGAAATTATCGCCCGGTCCATAGAGATTTGTCGGCATCGCGGAAATATAATCGTGCCCATGTTGCCGGCGGTAAGCCTGTGCCATCTTTATCCCGGCAATCTTGGCGATAGCATAGGCCTCATTTGTGGGTTCGAGTGGCCCGGTCAACAGCGAATCTTCGGTTATCGGCTGTGCGTTCAGCTTCGGATAAATGCAGCTCGAACCAAGAAAAAGCAGGCGCCCGATGTTATTCTCGTGCGCCGCCTGCATGATGTTGGCCTCAATCATCAGGTTGTCATAGAGAAAGTCTGCCGGATAAGTATCGTTGGCAAGTATACCCCCCACTTTCGCCGCAGCTAAGACTATCGCATCGGGCTTGACATCATTGAGATAGGTTTCCACCTGCGCCTGGCGCCTGAGATCAACTGTGCTGCGGTCAGCAGTCACCACCTCGCACGCCTCGGAAGCAAGACGCCGAACGACCGCACTGCCCACCATCCCGCGGTGGCCAGCGACCCATACGCGCTTGCCCGCCAGTTCAAACATCAGACGTCCTTCGTGATCGCAGAAGCCTGCATGAGATCGTAGTCTTCCCTTACCATTTCGGACACCAATTCACGCACACTGGTATCGTGAACCCACCCGAGTTTTTCCTTAGCCTTGGTGGGATCTCCGAGTAAAAGCTCAACTTCTGTCGGCCGGAAGTAGCGGCGATCAACCTCGACAAGCATTTTACCGGTTACGTCATCGTAGCCTTTTTCGTCGACCCCAGTTCCCTTCCACACGATATCGATACCAACATCCTTGAACGCCCACTCAACAAACTGGCGTACCTCGGTGGTCTTGCCGGTGGCGAGAACATAGTCATCCGGCGTGTCCTGCTGCAGCATGAGCCACATTCCCAGAACGTAGTCTTTCGCATGGCCCCAATCCCGCTTTGCATTGAGGTTTCCGAGGTAAAGCTTCTCCTGCTTGCCAAGGGAGATCGCCGCCACGGCGCGGGTAATTTTTCGCGTAACGAAGGTCTCACCACGCAGCGGACTTTCGTGATTGAACAGGATGCCGTTGGATGCGTGCATCCCATAAGCTTCGCGATAGTTCACGACGATCCAGTAGGCATAGAGCTTCGCCACCGCATATGGAGACCGCGGATAGAAAGGTGTTTTTTCGCTCTGGGGTACCTCTTGCACAAGCCCATACAGCTCGGATGTCGAGGCTTGGTAGAAACGGCTTTTATTTTCAAGTCCAAGAATCCGGATCGCTTCCAAGAGACGGAGGGTTCCTGTTCCATCCGCATTTGCGGTATATTCGGGAGTCTCAAACGAAACTTGCACATGACTTTGCGCAGCAAGATTATAAATTTCGTCGGGCTGCGTTTCCTGCACAATTCGGATCAGATTGGTTGCATCCGTCATGTCGCCGTAGTGGAGGATGAAACGCGGATCCGCCTCGTGCGGATCTTGATATATGCCTTCAATCCGCCCGGTATTGAACGACGAAGAGCGCCGTTTTACGCCGTGAACTGTGTAACCTTTATCGAGCAGAAGCCGCGCCAAGTAGGCGCCGTCCTGACCGGTTACACCCGTGATTAATGCTGTCTTTGTCAAACCGACCCTCATTATCTAACAAGCGCATGCTGTCTACAGCTTGTGATGGATTACAATCAACCTTTATGGTCGAGGAACCTGACCGGTAGCAGATTGTCTAGACTGCACTACCTTTTCCAAACTGGAGTGCCGTTTAAGAAGCGCTAGCGCCACGGCGCTTGTCGCAAGACTTGACCCGGTGTCCCAATCAGAAAATGAACATGAGCGCTGTTTCGGAAGCTGAATATAGAATGATATGATGCCAAACACTCACTCGAACCAACGCCGAGGCCTACTCCGGATATCAGGGCGCCGAGTCGAGATACGCCACGAGTTGCCTCGGGTCGGCCGCCGCAATATCGAGACGTCCGAGGGGAGAAAATTCCGAGAATACGGGGGTAACATTCGGTGATGAGGCCAAAATAAAACCGTCGAGGCTTGTCGACTGATTGTCAAAGTCAGAAGAGACCTCGATCCTGTATCCATACCCGGCAAGAATATCTACAACTTCGGCGTGCATACTCTGGCTGTGTGTCGAAATGAAAACGTAATCGACACGTTTTTCGCTAAGGAAGTTTTTGCCACCTCGCAACATCTCGACTTCGTATCCTTGAATGTCAGAATGCAAGATATCGAGGCGATCTAACTTGCGGCTGACGGTAAAATCATCGACCTGAAATGAGTCCACACCCACGAAGGATTTGATGAACTCGCCCGAGTAGTTATTGATCCTGAAGTTGTTCTGACCGCATCGCAGGTTGATTTCTTCAGGCTCAACCATAAAACATTGCGCGTCCGGGAAGTTCTGCAGGAACCACATCGAGTAATGAGCCCAGTATGCGCCAAGCTCTATCATACGCGGTAAAGTACTTTTGATCTGCTTCAAGGTTTCCTGGAAACAATATTCCTCCAGTGGCTCGTGAACGCCGCGGTTCAAGATCAGGATATCGCTAAAATCCTTATAATAGGCGAGGTCGCCTTCGACGGCAACACGGTGACCGTTGTGTAGGATCACACATTTGTCTCTGTCAACGTAACCGGCTGCGGGAACCTTCGCGATCAACAGATTGAGCGGATCGGAGATAATCTCTCTATATCTCTCGATGACAATATTTGCTTTATCAAGCGTGGCCGGATTTCCGTAGGCTCTCGGAATACGGGACCCACGTACCTTTTTAAGCAGTCTTTTAAGCATCCATTTTCCCTAAGCCATCGATCGAAGAAGATTGGAGCGTGGACGTTACCCCGACTATCCAAGCGAACTTCATTGCTCAGCGCTTCCGGTACCACGCATCCCATCTGGACCATTCACGATAAACACGATCATACCCCTTCGGGAGGAGGATTTTATCCAGCTTTTCGTTCGCGTCGGTATTGTTATGCTCAATGCAGAACAGGCGGACGTTAAATCGGTCAAAATCGAAGGTAGAGAGGATATCCGGCTCGTTGCCTTCGGTATCGATGCTGATGAAATCGATATCCGCGGGCGCGCCATGGGCATCAAGTAGCTCATTGAGGCTGATTGTCGTTTGCACGATTTCCACGCTTTCCTTTCGCCGGATATCGGCGTGGCGGTCCTTGAAAGCATGATCGGTCATGGACGAAAGCTCAGGATGATCGGCGACAAACCGCATCGTCACCGACTTGCCAGTCACCGCATCGACTGGCTGTGTATAGAGCGAAGCTCTCCTGATCTGACGAATACCGTCGGCAAACAAGGGATTAGGCTCAGCCAATATTCCCTTCCAATCATACTCGGTTTCGAGCAGATATGTGTTGCTAAGCTGCTTGCCGTCAAAGGCACCTATCTCGACAAAGAAGCCCGCACGCTTACCACTCAGCTCCGCCACAACCCAACGGTCCTGCTGCAACTGGGAAAAGCTGTGTGCGTTCCAAAAAGCCGGACGCTCCACTGAAGGGGGGGTCTTCTTCAGTCCCAACCATTTTCTAATGCCCACGTCGTAACCTGCCTGGGTTAGTGTTAACTCTTCAAGTAATCGCTACGTGAAGCCTGCGTGGAATGCAAGAAACTTGCGCGTACGCATCCACGTTAGAAAAATTGAACTCGCCAAATCCTCAGGTTTCACTTATTAAAACTGTCGGCAACTAAAGGGTGTCAATTGCTCGAAAAACCTAAAACGTCGGCGCAGCAACAGGTCCGCAAAATGCTGATCGTTGAAAGGAAGCTTGTTCGCAATAACGGCCACTTTCATACGCAAATATCGGCGTTGCAGCGCCTTTTGCCGAATCATTCCTGCCATATACTGGCGGGCGACGGCTACGATGACTTTCTCGGGCCTGCGGTTGGAAAATTCGGCGTAGATGCGAGCAAGCTGGCGAAACTTGCCGCGCGCGCGAAGTACGGAAGTATTCGACAAAAGCTGGCCGCGTTTCTGACAATTGCAATGCGTGGGAAACCGTCGCTGCGTCCACCTGAGCCCATGGTCGATACGCTTGTCGAAGCCTGCAAACGATTAGGTCTGAGCCGCCAAGACCTTGTGATTATACCGTCCGCTGACCTGAACATGCTTGAAGCTGCTCAAATTGTCGCTGAACGCCTGGGAAGTAAGGCTCCAGCGATTTGCTTGCGCTTTTTAAGCCCCGACTTTGGCGAGCACGACCACGCTATCCGCAAGCGGGCACTAAATGCAGCAGCAAAAATGAATTCGGATAGAATTACCCTCTTTTCGGAGACTGTGGAATTCGCCGGATACGCACAGGCACAGTTTGGCCTTTCGATTCACCCCTATTTTTACCTTCCTTGCAGCATCGAACTCACGGCAACGCAGCCCTGCAAAACAGGCAACATACGCACGTTCCGAGTCGGAATCTTCGGAGCTCCAAGGCTAGAAAAGGGTAGCCGCCGACTTCACGGCATTGTAGAGGCCACCGCGCAGGCAACACAGAGCAGTACTCCCCCGATCCAATTTATTATCCAAGGCTCAGAGCCTGATTTTGGGAATTCCGGCATCTATAAGGATCTCGCCTCTTTTGCGTCCCATAACGGGAAGGTGAGTGTTGAACAGCATTCGGCCTTGATGGATCAGGATGACTTTATTGCTCTTTTCCAATCCGTCGATGCCGTGCTGCTGCCCTACGAAGTCTCATTGTATAGCTTGCAGGGATCGGGCGTCGTGCAGGACGCGGTTGCAGCCCGCAAACTGATCATCCATTCGGATAAGATGGCGATGGCCGAAATGCTTTCGCATGGCAATGCGTTCGGGGCCACGACCAACGAGGAATTTGCGCGCGAGATCGTGAAAACGACGAATATCAGCCAAGCAGACGTGGAATCCGCCACCGAACAGGCATTCGCGCATTTTCAACGGGGCCAAAAAAACCATCCGATTTCCAAGGTATTTTTGTGAAACCGCGGTAGATGAGAAACTGCGCCCAGCATGCGTGAATGAACAACTTGCATAATTTTGACAGGGTCCAAGCGCTTTTCCGCAAGATAATCGCCAGCATCCTTCAAACTACCGACCTGCAAAAACCCTTTTCTCGGCTCGAGCTTGTGCAAAATCCGTGGTGATTTTGGGGAGAGGGAATTGCGGCGTGATCCGGCCAAGTTGCGATGGCGTCAGAAAAAACAAATCGCTCATGACAAGTCCTCCTGCCAGGAGTGAATCGAAACTCCTCCAAATTGGAAAGAGCTTAATTAATACGCCCTGAGCCTGGCCTGAAAACTTGTCGAGGAGCCACGGCTGGCTTCGCTGCGGATTGCCGCCAGGCCCCCGGTCAAGCTGAGCATTCAAGAAGCCCAAATCATCGCCATGCTGACACGGAGCTGTACCAATCGCCACTACGCATCCGCGCTGAAAATCAGCGAAAAGACCGGTAAAAACTGCATGACTGTCCTCATGCAAAAGCCAAACGTTCCGTAACCGGCTCGAGGTTCTGATCGCGGCGCAGAAACTCGATCATGACCAGCTCATCGTTGCGGCACTAACGGTGCCTTCGGCATATAGCGTCTTGTTCTGACGCCACCCTTAAACCTGTATTTGGAATGTTTTCTCTCTAGGATCAACTTGCAGCCTACCTGCCGATCGGCGAGAACTCAGCTAGAGCGCCCTCATAGGTCTTGGCGAGCGGCGTGACGTAGGAGCCACGCTTGCTGGTGGTCAGGCGCTGGGCAACCAGTGCTTCTGCCTGCTTTACGGCTGCAGATACACCGTCGATAACGGGTACGCCATATTGCTGTTGCAGCGCGTGGGCGAGATCGGCCATGCCCGCGCAGCCCAGAACGATCGCCTCGGCGCCGTCCTCCACAAGCGCGATCTCTATTTGCCTCCGCAACTTGCTGAGTGCCCCGGAGGCAGGGTCCTCTAGTTCGAGCACGGGAATATCGGCCGCCCTGACCCGCACCCGGCCGCCAAAGCCGTAACGGCGTGTCAAGTCTTCGAGCAGGACGCGCGACCGCTCCAGCGTCGTCACCACGGTGAACCGCCGCGCCAGGAAACCTGCAGTCACCAGAGCTGATTCACACAGCCCCACCACCGGAAAGTGGGCGAGCGAGCGGGCAGCATCCAGTCCCGTATCATCGAAGCAGGCTATGACGGCCGCATCGATGCCCTGCGCAACGGCGATCTCGGAGAGCAAGCCCGGCACCGCCAGCGCGCCGTCATAATGGCCTTCGATCGAAGCCGGCCCCATCCTTGCGGTCGCCGCGACAATCTTGGTACCGGCGGCTGCAACTGCGCGGGCAGCTTCCACCGCCTTGTCCGTCATGGATCGGGTAGTGTTGGGATTGACGACGAGGATGCGCATGCGGGATCAGACCACTTTCGCCTGCCGGTGGCGCATGACCAGGATAATGGCGAGCGCAAGCAGGATGATGGAGAAGGAAAACAGGGTTGTGACGGTACCGAGCGCATAAAGCACCGGCGTCGTAACGTTGGTCGTCATGCCGTAGATTTCGAGCGGCAGCGTGTTGTAGGTGCCGGAGGTCATCAATGTGCGGGCGAATTCATCATAGGAAAGCGTGAAGCCGAACAGCCCGACGCCAATCAGGCTGGGTGCGATCATCGGCAATACCACATGGCGGAAGGTCTGCCAGGACGTGGCGCCAAGATCGCGGGCGGCTTCCTCATAGGCAGGCGAAAACCGGTTGAACACGGCAAACATGATCAACACGCCGAAGGGCAGCGTCCAGGTCAGGTGTGCGCCGAAGGCCGAGGTATACCATGCTGGTTTCAGGCCGAACTGCTGGAAGACAACGCCAATTCCGAGCGAAATGATGATCGACGGCACAACGAGGCTTGCGACCGTGAGATAGAACAACATCGTTGATCCCTTGAACTTTCGGCGGAAAGCAAGGCCAGCCAGCAGCGACACAGTGACGTTGACGATCATCACCATCAGCCCGAGCGAGAATGAGCGCTTGAAGGACGCCCCGAAATCCCCGACCGCCTGCCGTTCGAACAGGTTGAAGAACCAGTGCACGGAGACGCCATTGAGCGGAAACGTCAGGCCTCCGTCCGGCCCCTGAAAGGACAGAATAAATACGGCCGACAGCGGACCTTAGAGAAACAACACGAAAATCGTGAAGAAGGCCGCCAGCACGTAGAATTCGAGGGTGCGCTTTTCGTGGCTCATCTCACAGCTCCTTGCGGATATCGACGACACGCAGAATGGCGGCGACCATTGACAGCACGACGATCAGCAGCACCACTGCGTTGGCGGCAGCTGCCGGATATTGCAGCAGTGACATTTGGTTCTTCATCATCAGCGCCACAGAAGCGCTCTGGCCGCCGGACATCACTTGAACTGTCGAGAAATCCGCCATCACCAGCGTCACGACGAAGATCGAACCAATGGCGATGCCGGGTTTGGCGAGCGGTATGATGACGTTCCAGAGGACCTGCCAGCCATTGGCGCCGACATCGCGCGCCGCCTCGATCAGCGACCGGTCGATGCGCATCAGCGTGTTGAAAATCGGCGTCACCATGAACAGCGTATTGAGATGCACCATCGCCAGAACCACGGCGAAATCGGAATAGAGCAGCCATTCGATCGGCTGCGGGATGACACCCATCTCGATCAACGTGGTGTTGACCAGGCCGTTGCGGCCAAGAACCGGAATCCACGAGATCATCCGGATGATGTTGGATGTCAGGAACGGCACGGTGCAGACGAGAAACAGCACCATTTGCATGGTTGTCGTGCGGGATATGGAAGGCGAGGAAATAGGCGACCCAGAAGCCGATCAACAACGTCAGTCCCCAGACCATCGCCGTGTATTTCAGCGTGTTGAGATAGGTTTTCCAGGTGACCCAAGAGCCGAGCGTGTCACTGTAGTTCATGGTCAGGAAATCAGGATAGAGCCCGGCAAAATCGTAGTCCCAGAAGCTGACGACGGCGATCATCAGGATCGGCAGCAGGAAGAAAAAGCCGAGGATCAGCGCCAGGGGCGCAGCCTGCAGATAAGAGGCGGTATGAACCGCGACCTTGCCGATGCTGGCAGCGAACGCTGACTTTCCTGGCTCCGAAGCCTGCGTCTCTTCTTCCGTGATGACTGCTGTCACGTCGTCGGTCTCCGGTTTTGATCTTTGAGTCGCAAAAAACCCTCATCCGCCCTGTCGGGCACCTTCTCCCCTAGAACGGGGAGAAGGAATAAGCGGTTGGCTCTGTCGTCCCCTCTCCCCATCTACGGGGAGAGGGCTAGGTGGGGGCGGCCCTTTACGCCGCTATGAACTCGTTCCAGCGCTTCACCATGTAGCGGTCCTCGTCCATCACCGAGTTCCAGCAGGCGACCTTGCCCATGCGCTCTTCGAACGAGCCACCGTCGCGGACGGCGCCGGCCTTCTCCATGACCTTGCCTTCGGGGGACATGATGTCGCCAGCGGCGGCCTTGCCTTCGATCCAGTAACCCCATTCGTCGGCGGTCATGAACTCCTTGGCGGTGTCCATGGCGGCGGAATAGTAGCCCTGGCGGTTGAGGTAGCCACCGACCCATCCGGACGTGTACCAGTTGATATATTCATACGCCGCGTCGAGCTGCGCACCCTCGAGATGGGCTGCAAGACCAAGACCGCCGCCCCACGAGCGATAGCCTTCCTTGAGCGGCTGATATTTGCAGGCGATCCCCTTCGAGCGGACGGCCGCAACGGCGGGTGACCACATCGACTGAATCACAACTTCGCCGGAGGCCATCAGGTTGACGCTTTCGTCGAAGGATTTCCAGAAGGCGCGGAACTGGCCGTCCTGCTTGGCTTTGATCAGGAATTCGATCGTTGCGTCGATCTCTTCCTTGGTCATGTTGCCCTTGTCGGCATATTTGATGTTGCCCATGGCTTCCATGATCATCGCGGCATCCATGATGCCGATCGACGGAATGTTGAGGATCGAGGTCTTGCCCTTGAAAGCGGGGTCCATGATATCGGCCCAGGAGGTGATGTCGCGGCCGACGAGGTCGGGACGGATGCCGAGCGTATCGGCGTTGTAGATGGTCGGAACCATGGTGAAGAACTGGGTTTCGCCCTTGGCAAACGTCTTGTCACCGACTGCTTCGACATAGCCGACCGTGTGAGGCGCGGTACCCTGCGCAATCACGCTGTCCGGCTTCAGCTTGCCGGTTTTGAACAGCGGCACGATCTTGTCGTAATATTTCAGCTTCTTGATGTCCATCGGCTGGATGACACCGGCGGGGAACACCTTCTTCAGAATCCAGTATTCAATGTCGGCAATGTCGTAGCTGTCCGGCTGCGTCACGGCGCGCTGTGCGGCGGCGTCGCTGTCCGTTGCCGTCATTTCAAGCGTGATGCCGAGGTCGGCTTTGCACTTTTCGGCAATGGCGTTGATGTTCGATACGCCGGTGCCGAATTGGCGCAGCGTAATCGGGTTCTGCGCCCAGATGGTCGGGAAGCCGGTGATCAGGCCGGAGCCGATCATGGCACCGGTTGCGGCTGCGCCGGTTTTCAGCAAGCCGCGACGTGAAATGCCTTTGGGAGTCTTGGTTTCAGTGGTCATATCAGTTCCCTCTTTTTTGATGGTGATGGAAAGGTTCAGGCGGCAATCCGGCCAAGCAGGACGGCATCCTCAAGGCCCCAGCTGAGCGGCACGGCGTCGCCGACCGATACGGGTTTTTCGAAATAGTCGGCGTCTGTGGCAATGACGGTAAAATCGTCGCTGCCAGCGCCGACGACGGTGATCTTCACGGACGATCCGCGATACTCGACATTGGACACGACGCCATTGAAGCCGAGCGTTTTCTCGGATGGCTGCGCCAGCCGCACCCGGTCGGTGCGCACGCCAATATCGACCGGTGCTCCAGGCTGCTGCGCCGGTCCGGCGACGGTAAATGTCTGGCCCTCGGCCACCTCCAGGGTCACCTTACCCTCGCCGCTATCAACGACGCGGCCGGTGAGAACATTGTGATCGCCCATGAAACGTGCGACGAAAGCCGTTGCAGGGCGCTCGAACACCTCGCGCGGATGCGCCGCCTGCTCGATGCGCCCGTCATTCATGATGACGATGATGTCGGCGAGCGCCATCGCCTCTTCCTGGCTATGGGTGACGTGCACGAAGGTGATCCCCAACCTCTTCTGCAGCTTCTTCAGTTCTGCGCGCATGCGGATCTTCAAGAAGGGATCGAGCGCCGATAGCGGCTCATCGAGGAGCAGTGCTTCCGGATCGGTGATTAGCGCACGCGCCAACGCCACGCGTTGCTGCTGGCCACCTGAAAGCTGGGCCGGACGCCGGTTGGCATAGGGCTCCATCTGCATTAGCTTGAGCATATCCAGCGCCTTGGCGCGACGCTCTTCCTTCTCGACGCCTTTCATCTTCAAACTGAAGGCAACGTTGTCGATCAGATCGAGATGCGGAAACAGCGCATAGGACTGGAACATCATTGCCGTGCCGCGCTTGGCAGGCGGGAAGTCGGTGACCACCGTATTGCCGAGGCGAATGTCGCCCGAGGAAATGCTTTCGTGGCCGGCGATCATCCGGAGCGTCGAGGTTTTGCCGCAGCCGGACGGCCCGAGAAAGCAGCAATAACTGCCGGACGGTATTTTCAGGCTGATGGAATGGACGGCAGTCGTGCTGCCATAAATCTTGGAAACGGATACGATATCGATTTCAGCCGCTTTGGACATCAAGTCTCCCCTGTGACGGGAATATCCATGCATCAAGCGTGCCAAACTGTGTGCGCCGCAACAAGAAGCTGAATTGACTGGATTATTTTCGACATGACAAAATTGCCGTGATTTTACGCACCTTAAGGATTGCTTAAAATATAGCCGTTCGTCAGCAATGCATTCAAATGATCGTATACAATTTGATCACGCAGATGCAGACAAATTCCCATTAACTTTGCTCCAGAAGCGCGCTAGGCTAAGGCACACAACCCGGAACACGACTTGATGACATCAGCAGCAGCGCCCGCCGAAGACCCGATCGACGTCAGCACGCAGTATATCCGCGATTCCATTCGTGATGCGATCGTCGACCGCAGACTGGCGCCCGGAACAAAACTATCAGAGGCAGATGTCGGAGCGCTGTTCAAGGTCAGCCGCACCCTGGTGCGTGGTGCTTTGCAAGCCCTGTCTTATGAGGGTTTGGTCAATGTCGAGAAAAACCGCGGCGCCTTCGTCGCCTACCCTTCGCCGGAAGAGGCACGCCAGATCTTTGCCACGCGCCGGGTGATCGAGCCGGGTATTTTGCGCGAAGCCGCGAAACATATCGGGCCGTCGCATCTGCAGCATCTTCGGCAATTGCTGACGGAAGAAGGCCGCCTGACGGGCGAACGTGGCCAGACGGCACGACGTGCCGAGATTAAGGCTTCTGGCGATTTTCACCTGACGCTCGCCTCGATAACCGGGAATGCCGTCATGCAGCGTTTTATGGATGAGCTTGTCGCCCGTTCCTCACTGGTCATTGCCCTCTATGGTCAATCAGCCATTTCAAGCTGCGGCCATCAGGAACATCAGGATATCGTCACAGCGATCGAAAGCGACGACCTCGACCGTGCCTGTCATCTGATGGTCCACCACATCGATCACATAGAAGCCGACCTTGACATGCGCGAAAATAGGGGAAGCGACCTGCGGGAAGCTCTCGGACTGTAGAGCCAGCGCGCGCACCTAACCGAGGCCAGGGGGTGTGGACTTTTAGAAATCCCAAACAGCTGATGATGTTATTCGAGGCTGTGCTTTGGAGATAGTGTCCGCGGGCGCACCGATCTTCTCTTCGTGACTGGGATCGGATATCGCGGCAGTGTCATTGGCGATTATGGCACGGGGGTTCTTCGGCGCGCGATAATCGCATGTTCGTGGAGGCGGTCTTGTGGATTGAGCGAACTGGCGCGCCTTGTCGGGAACTGCCGGATGCTCGGCGATTGGAACGGCGCCTTTCGGCGTCTTAGCCGTTGGAACCGAAAAGGCGCCTGATCGCGTCTCTTCCAGGCAATGTCAGATGATGGTGGTTTCGAATGCCTGATCCCCAGCAACGTTATTATCCACGCTAACCAGCATGCATCCGGCGCAATGAAGGGACTGGAGATCAGGCCCTGGCCGCAACAGTGGCGCAATGAGGCGATCCCCAAGCCGCTCAATGAGGCAAGAGAAGTTGCAGAGGCGATTCAAGCGTTGTTTGGCCGTGCCGGACCGTTAGATTTGAAAATGGAATTCCACGGCTGGGAACCGAGGCTTCGGCCAGGGCCGGTCAGATCAAGGAGGGCCGCATTTGTCGATCGCGGGCAGCTTAATGAACTGTCGCGGGAATACGAACTGACAGGAAGCCCTAAAAAGGGCTGTGGTTAAGGATGTGACATGGTGGGAGGTCTCTATATCGGGCCGGGAAACCACCATCCTGCAGGCTGCTTGGGATAGTGCGAATATCGGCAAATCTCGTACGCTTTCGTTTTGACTATCTGGACAAGATTCTTGGCGTTGGAATCCGGGTGTTTCGATGGTTTTTGTGGTGTGTTTGGTTGTTTTGGAAATACAGTAGCAAATACAGCTACTTACAAGAAACATGATTTTCTTTCCCACTGTGTGTTGACTTCTTTTGGGGTGTGGGACTATAAACCGCTCACCAACGAGGGCGGCGGCGCTGCTGGCGACCGACGAACTCGCTCTGAAGTTTCTTACGAAAGTTTGGTGCGGATTGTGGGTTT
>NZ_JAWQUM010000019.1:0-87329 GCF_033447125.1 Rhizobium sp. PL01
CTGGAAACAGCGATACCTGCTCAACATTCCAAGGGAGAAAACTCTTGCTCATGAATGGAGTGAATCAAATCAAAGCCTGAACGTCCACCCCTTCCGAACGAAATCGTGGACGGCCTCCTAGCTCTTCGCCCGATATCCCGTACCTTGGATCGAGATGCCGTCCAAGGACCGCATTTTTCAGGCGCCGCGCCACGGCCGGAACGACCACGATGCCGGTCTGGCGTTTGATCGCGTCTGGAATAAACTTGTATTCCTGCGCTCCGCCACCGAGCGTCTGGCCGCCACCGACTTCCCCGAGGGCCTTTGCACCCTGCGACAGCAATTCGTCTATCGTGGCCTGGAGGTGTCGCGTAGACAGTCCGGCGCCATCGACGGCAAGGGCAGCCTGGATGTTGCTTCCTGTGTGTGCCGTGGACACGTGGATGTCCATCGGATGACCCCTCCCCTGCCGATCGTCGATCTCACTGGGAAAAGCGAGACCACAGACGTTGAGTAACGTGGTGGTCCCCTGGAGGAGATGGCGATTGCGATTGTATTCGATATCACAGCTCTTCAATCCGATAGAGCCGCTCGGCATGGATGGTCCATGGATGCAGCCATGGGCGTGCGCATTGATGATCCCCGGCATGATCGTGCATCCTGCGGCGTCGATGATATCTGCGCTGCCGTCCCGACGTCTGTGGAGGGCACAAGACGCGTCGATATCCAGTATCTGGCCGCCGCTCACAAGCACATCGGCCCGCGACACCAACGTCGTTCCATCGCCGGTGATCACACATCCGTCCTGAAGCACGGTGTCCATTTCGTTCGCTCCTGTTGGCCGATGCCGCAATGATGGCCTACGTCGAGATCTCGTTGGAATCTGCGGGAGTTCTGATGACCGAATCTCCGTCCAGGGCATATCCCGCCGATCGCACCGTTCGGATCAGATCCGGCGCCCCTTCCAAACTCAGCGCCTTGCGCAGCCGCCCGATGTGCACATTCACCGTTCGCGGCTCCACGTGAATGTTCGGTGGCCAAGCGTTGGCGATGAGGTCCCCTCGCCCGCAGACCCGCTCGTGATTGCGCATCAAATGCCGCAGCAGCTTGAATTCAATCGAACCCAGATGAATGTCGACGCCATTCCGTTTCACACGGTGTGTCTCAAGATTCAGCTCGATCCCGGCGTAGAAAAGCGCCCCGTCGGCATTCATTTTCGTGAAAAACCGGCCATTTTGTCGTGTGCGAGTCCTCAGGAATTCAAGCAGCTTCGACGGAGCGACGGGCCTGACGAAACTCTCGTCGATACCGGCCTTGAGCAAATCGACGTACTGATTTTCAGCACCCGGCCCTATCAAGGCAATCGTGGAGATCCCTGCCGTGCGCGGATCGTTCTTCAACTCGACGCAGGCGGTGGATGCGGACAACGAGCCGCTCCAGGAGTCCAGCAGTATTGTATGCGGATTGCATTCCGCGCCAAGATGAACGATCTCCTCGACGCTTTTGCCAAAAACCGTGTCGAACCCGGCGGCCTCCAATATATGTTCGAGAAGGAGAAAATAGTCCGAATCCGTCGAGCCGATAAGGATCAGTGGTCGCACCATGGTAGTCCTCGCCCCTACGACTGAAATGCTGATGGGTTGTCGCGGCCGTCACCCCCGATGGTATTTCCGGCGGTCACGGCAATCTAATCAAGTCCAGACGGTACAGTGCGCGTCAAGATGGAATCAAGCGGCTGCGGGGTGGATGGTGTTCGCAATTGTGCGGTGAATGTCGGGGCTTATTCAACGGGAGCTCGGACGTTCTCCTGTAGCCCGAGCTCACTTGCCCTCACCGAGACGTTAGATCAGGTTAAGCCGCGTCGCTGTTGCGACGGCCTGGATGAGGGTGACGGCCCCAAGTTTTTCCCGCGCTTTATCGAGATAAGAGCGTGCCGAGCTGTATTTGATGTCGAGCAGTGCCGCTGCCTCATGCATCGATTTCCCTTCGGCCGCCCACCGAAGGCAGATCGCTTCTTGCGGAGCCAGTCTGATGACACTCGTGACGCTCGGTCGGGAGCGACGGACAGTGACATAGGCATGGGCCAAGGATGCAACAGTTATGGCGGGCAGCGGATCCAGCCGCGAGTGGGCGTCAGCCGTCGACCTGCCTGATGCGAAGGTGAGCATCGCCTTATGGCCGTAACCTGCCGGAATTGGGATCGTTACCCCTGAGCGTATTCCAAACTCATGTGCTTCGTTGGAAAATAAGCGCCGTTTCCCTTGCTGAAATTGCCGATCGCCCAGAGACCATTCAAACGGGGCCATCTTTCGCCCCGCGCTTTCGATGACGGGGTCGACCCGCTGGTAGAGTTTCCGGAAATATCGATCCTGCCATTCTTTCGGATAGTTCGAAATGGCGAATCCGCTTTTGGATCTTATGTTTATGTAGGCATATAATTCGAACCCTAGACCATGTGCGAGGGTTTGAAGTGAACGCCTAAAATGCCGTTCCGTCGCAACGACGCCGACGGCATCGATAAAGCGGTAATATTTTCTCCAAGAGTCAACGGGCATTTGCATCTTCTCAGCTGTTTTTCCGAGCAATTTATTCGATCGAGCGTCTGCGACAATCAAAAGCTTTTGCCCTGTGCCGACCGCCGCACCGACCGGTAAACGAACTTTTCGACTAGCCACCAGCAAGCAACGGTCGGCTCAAATTCACGACGCCTCTGGCTGGCGCCGCCGCGTAGGCCGTGGTCACCGTAGTCGGATTGCCTGCGTTTGATCTATTTCCAACCCTTTTCCGCCGAGAAAGACCCTAAATCGGTGAAATTGGGGTTATCTTTCGTGGAATCCATGCCTCATCATCGCTATAGGAGCAGTACGCACTCCTTTGCGGGGCGAACCGTAGGCACTCTTCGCTATGTGAGCACGATGACTGATAAGAATACAAACGCCAGGATCAGCGAAAGTAAAATCGTGTTGCGACCGGTGCTAGGCCTTGTCGAAGGACTTGATCCGTCTCAATTGAGAGACGTTACGATCGATGCGATTTTAAAACATCGAATCCTTCGTGACGAGGCTTCGCAGGCACATCGAGTTCTGGAAAATGTTCAAAGTGCGCAGTCGCGACCCGAGGAAATCCGTTTCGCCGAGCGTGGGTATATTGCGGCGATGATCGCAATGCATGCGCACCAAACTGCATTGTCCACGCTTCTGGATGTTCTGGGCTACGTACCTGAAGTTCCGCCTCAGCAGCCCTCGAATTAGGTTCATCTTGCGGCCGATGTCGTGTGTTGCAAGCCCGGTGCATAAAGTTCTTTCTTTCAATCGCCGGGCACCCGGATCGTGTCCCAGGAGGTGGTGTAGCTTCGGCAGTCGCCGTGCCTTCCGGACAGAGCCGGGAATGGGTCAGCTTGCCGCTGGCAGGCTGATGAGAGGATCATCGCTCATTGTGGCGATGGTCTCAAGCGTCATGTAGCGGGAACGTTGCACAGCCCATTCATCGTTCTGTTCGAGGAGCAACGCGCCGACGAGGCGGACGATAGCCTCGTCGTTTGGGAAGATACCGACGACCTCTGTGCGACGCTTGATCTCGCCGTTGAGGCGTTCGATCGGGTTGGTCGAATGAAGCTTGGTCCAGTGCGTTTTGGGAAAGGTCATGTAGGCGAGCACATCCTGTTCGGCATTATCCATCAGCGTGGCGAGTTTCGGCACCTTGGGCCTGATCTGGTCGGCGACATTACGCCATTGGGTGCTTGCAGCCTCTGGGGTGTCCTGGGCAAAGGCGGTGGCGATGAAGGCGGAGACGACGCGCCGTCCGCTCTTTCCGGCATGGGCCAAGGCATTGCGCATGAAGTGGACCCTGCAGCGCTGCCAGGTAGCGGAGAGCACCTTCGACACGGCCGCCTTGATCCCCTCATGCGCATCGGAGACAGCAAGCTTGACGCCGCGCAGGCCCCGTCTGGTCAGCTTTCGAAGAAACTCAGTCCAGATCGCTTCGGCCTCGGATGTGCCGATCTCCATACCGAGCACTTCGCGTCGGCCGTCGGTGTTGACGCCCACCGCAATGATGACGGCGACGGAGACGATCCGGCCACCGCGCCGGACCTTCAGATAGGTGGCATCGATCCACAGATAGGGCCATTCCCCTTCGATAGGCCTGTCGAGGAAGGCCTTCACCTTATCGTCGATCTCCTCGCAGAGCCGGGATACCTGGCTCTTGGAGATGCCCGACATGCCCATGGCCTTGACGAGGTCATCGACGGATCGGGTCGAGACGCCTTGGATATAGGCCTCCTGGATCACCGCCGTCAGAGCCTTCTCGGCCATCCGGCGCGGCTCAAGGAAGCTCGGGAAATAGCTGCCTGTGCGAAGCTTCGGAATGCGCAACTCGACGGTGCCCGCTCGCGTCTCCCAGTCCCGGTCGCGATAACCGTTGCGCTGGGCCAGTCGGAAGCCACTCTTCTCGCCATAACCCGCGCCGGTCTTCGTCCCGACCTCCAGCGCCATCAGCTTCTCGGCAGCAAAGCCGATCATATCCCGCAGCAAATCGGCGTCGGCGCTCTTCTCAACGAGTGAGCGCAGGTTCATCATGTCGTCGGTCATCAGTGGTGTCCTTCAGGTTGGTCTTGAACAACCCGACCCTACCGGAAAACACTGGTGACCACCGCTACGCCGCCCGCTCCCTACAGCACTATGGAAGGTGCGCTTGCGAGCGGCTTCGCTATCGCCCAGCTACACCACTCGGCGGGACACGATCGGCACCCGCCGCAAACGGTGGGTGCATTCCGAACGCCACGTCAGCCAGATGGCGTGATCAACCGGCTAAATTAGCCCCAGTGCCTTCCCAATCGCAGTTGCTTGCGGGAGAGACACAGCCCTCAATGCAGATTTCATGTTCTCCATGAAAAATCGGACATTGCCGAACGATATGCCCTCAATCTGGGCTATCATTCTCGCCGTTTTTCCTTCCGCAACCCACCGCAAGCAAAGGAGCTCCTCCGGCTTTAGGTAGATCGGCATTTGACTGGTAAGACCTGACCGGCGCAGAATAAGCCGGGCATGCAACTGCGCCACGGTCGTGGCTGCTATGATTGGGTCGATGTCCTCGGCGGAAGAGGAGGGTGCTGCGGTTGCCAAAGTCAACATGGCCATATGCCCAAAACCGGTTCGGATGGGGATCGAAATGCCCGAGCGGATCCCGAATTCCGCGGCTTCCGAATAGAACCGTCTCAGTTCCTTCGACGGGCGACGTCCGGCAGCCGAACTATCCCAGGAGAAGGTCACTTTGCACCGTTTTGCGGTCGTCACGACTGGATCAATACGGGAATAGGATCTCGCGAAATATCGCTCCTGCCATTCTCGGGGATAGTCGGAAACGGCAAAGCTCTCGGCCGCCTGCAGGTTGAAATAGGCATATCGATCAAAACCAAGTTCCTTGGCGAGATTGCTCAACGCCGCTTTCAAGGACGTTTCGTCCGATCCAATCGCAGACGCGTCAATCAGCTTTTCAAACCACCGATCCAATTCCGAGTTCCTTTCGATGCGAGCTCCAGTTCGCGATAGCTCTCGCGAAAATCTCCGTTCAACATCCTCTCGTGACCGATTTGGTATCGATAGAGCCGACAAAGAAATCCGCCGCGGGGCTGTACGATGACAATCGATAGCTGTCACAAATTCGTCGCGCAACTGCTATGATTTGGAACCGTTCGAAGGTGAGATTAAGAGCGATAGCTTATGAATACGCGTTCAAAACTATCAATTTGATTTTGCAATAGAAGTCAGTAGGCACACCAGAACGCAACTGCCGATATATGGCGACCCGTCCGATCTAAACTTTTCGTGATCGGTCTTTTTGCCACATATGAAGGGGCAACTCATCCCGCTTTATAGGGCGGGAAGATGATGTCGTGATCCACGAGAACGTTGAATTTGTAGCCGGGGCGGATTTCGAGTGTGGGCTGAACATCCAGATTCTTGTTGATTGTACGCTCGACGACGCGCCCGAAGGTCTCGGCAAAGTTCCGGCGCGCTGCGTCAGAGGCCGTGTCCTGGGTTGCCAGCGTCGAGCTTTCCGGGACGGCCATATCGATACCGGTTCCGATGATGGCGAGGAGCGCGGCCGATCCGAACGTTCTTAGATAGTGCCGATCGACCTTGTCCTTGAACCCACCATAGCCTTGCGCGTCGGTTCCGGCCATGCCGCCGATCTGCAGCGTCGACCCGTTCGGAAAAATGATATCCGTCCAGACGACAAGGACGCGTGATTGACCGAACGAAACGTCGGAGTCGTAGCGGCCGAAAAGTTTCGCACCTTGGGGAATGAGAAGCCTGTGACCGGTGGCACTGTCGAACACGTGTTGGCTCACCTGAGCGGTGATGCGCCCGGGAAGGTCGGAATTGATGCCGGTGATCAGCGTGGCGGGTACGACCGATCCGCGCTTTAGCTCGTATGGTGAGAGCTGCGGGACCACGCTGTTTGGGAGATAGCCCAGGTCCTTGATGTCCTGATTGAAGAAATCCGCCTTCTTCATCTGACCATTGGGATCGATATTCTGCCCTCCTAAGCCAGACCGCAGCGCTGCGGAATAAAGATCTGAAGCGCTTCGAGGAGAAGCCTCTTGGCCGGGTATATTCAACGGCGCATCGCCTGCCGCGTCATTGGCGTTGGCATTGCGGACATCCACCGTCAGAGGTGAATCGAGCGCAGCACTTCTCGCCTGCAATTTTGCCATCCTCTGGCGTTGCTGTTCACGCAGGTACTGGTCCCGCTGTTCGCGCTCCAACCGTGCCAGCCACTCCTTCTCTGGCTCAAGCCTGGTTTCCGTCTCTTCGTGTTCCGATGGGTTGATTGTTGGCCGTTCCTCGGATCGATCAACTGGATCCTGAATGGCTGGAGTGGGCTGAAACACTTGGGTTTGCGCCGGTTCGCCAATGATCCCGTCGGTGACACCACGTTTTAGTTGATCGGCATAGGTCGAGGCCGGGTTGTTCGATGCCGCATCGACGCCCGTGTCGCTCTGGAAATACAGACCGCGCGACGAAAGCCCGTAGATGATCACCGCGAAGAAGAGGACCGCGAGGACGATGACGATGATGATCGGCAGGCGGTTTAGCCGGCGGATGTCGCCTTGTTGCTCATCCTGGGAGGGCGTACCGCCGAGTTGCAAGGATTGCACCATTACTGTCCCCTCCCCTGGTCGCGCTGCATGACGGACAGTGGACTGGCAGGCGAGGCGCCGGCCGCCGTCGTGCTATAAGCCCGGGTAAGTTCTACCTTTTCGGTCGAAAGCCGTGCGAGCGTCTGTTCCTCGAAATCATCGATCATATAGGCCAGATGGATGACCGTCTTTTTGTCATCGGTCTTTTGATCCGTCACCACTGCATAGCCCCAGCCCTTCAGGGCCGCGGCGAGTGCCTGCCCGAAAACCGAGGCGTCTGCTTTGAGAGCAATTGTGCCGGTACCCTGTCCCACATGTTCTGCAAACCGGCTGACCATGTCGCCGGCAATGGCGCTGGACGCGGCCGCTGAAAGTCCGGGTGGGGTGGCGCTTGTGGTCAGCGCGTCGGTATCCGTCTGGCAACCGGACAGTAGCGATACGGCAACAGCAATGACTAGCAGGCTTCGCATAATCACCCTCCCCTGCGAATGGTGATCTTCTCTTTTCGCCAGCCGACGCCGGAGACAAGTACAGCGCGGTCGACATTGTAGTCGACCACCATCATGTCGTTCTTCATGCGATAGTTGACGACGCGGTTTTGGCCGCCCGACACGACAAAGAGAACCGGAGCATCCTGACCGGATATGGAACGTGGAAACTGGATGTAGGTTTTCTGTCCGTCGGAATAGACCCGCATCGGACGCCACGACGCCCGACCACTGATCGAATAGGAGAAGTTCAATCCTTCGACTGGAACGCCTGCCCCTGGGATGGTGCTTGCCTCAAGGCGGGCGTTGATGTCGGCCAATTTGGTCGAGACATCCTCCGGATATTCAAATCCGACCCGGGCCATGTATTGGTTCGGATGTGATTTGAGCTGGATATGATAGGTCCGGCGCGAGGTCGTGACGACCATGGACGTGACGAGACCCGGCTCGGATGGTTTGACGATCAAGTGGATTGCCTGACCACCCGCGGCACCTGAAGTGGCCGGCTCTACTTTCCATCGAACGGTGTCGCCGACGAGTACGTCGCGCACGACCTCGCCACCCTGCAGTTCGATGTCGCAAACCTGCAACGGTGAGCAAACGACGGATGGCTGGATCTCGCCAAACAGAAAGATCACCTTCCCGTCGGCGCCTTTTGTCACCAGACCAGTGCTCCCACGCCATTTGCCGGAAATAACGGTGCCCTTGGCTTCGTTTGACGTCATACTTTGCGCGGCCGCTGTTCCACTGAATAAACCTGTGGCGATTGAGAGCATGGCGCATAGGCTAAGGCAGCCGGCGTGAGAGATTTTGCTTTTGTTTTTCATGTGGCGTTTCAGACCCCTCAAAGTTGTGCAGTCCAATCGAAGTCGCGGAGATAGAGACCGATCGGATTGAGGCGGATGACGCTCTCATCCTGCGGTGCGGTCAGAGTGACCGTCGCGATCCCACGAAACCGCCGCAGACCGGTTTCCTTGCCCTTGCGATCGCGTTCGAACTCCGTCCAGTCGATCTGATAGGATTGGTTCGACAGCGCGACGATGTTGTTGACCTCGATCGCCACCGTTGCGTTTTTGGCCTTTTCAAAAGGTGAATTCCCGCGAAACCAGGCGTTCACTTTTTCCGTCGAGGGATCCGCCGTGCGCAGCAGGGCATACGTTCGATCGATGTACTGCTTCTGCACAACAGCATCCGGACTTACAGACCGGAAGCTCGACACGAAGCTTCCAAGCGTGGCGCGTACGACCCGCGGATCGGCATATTCGATCTGCTGCGGAAAACCCGAGCTCACCGACGTGCCGAGCTTGTCGACTTCGACGATGTACGGGACCAATTTGACCTGCGAACTCTGATAGAGTGCGTAGGAAAAGCCGATTACCGCCATGGTGAGGCTGGCAATGCCCACGATCCGCCATGCCGCCGCTGCCTTCACATAGGAGCCGTATCGTTCGTTCCATTCCTGCCGAGCGGCAAGGTACGGGTTATCAGGTGGGTGTCGCACTGCCATTCCTCAGATCCTCAATGTCGTTTGTTGTCGTCGCGAAGCGGTGGGGGCGCTTTTCCGTTGCCACTACCACTGGCTTGATCGAGTTTTGCGTTGGCAAGACCCATGATCGACCCGGCATAAGCGCCAGGAGAGCCGATAGCCTTTTCCTTTGCGGCCGATCCTGCTGCTCGGCCAGCCGCACCGATACCGGATGCCATGCCCTTCAGCGCCGAGCCAGCTGCCGAGGATCCTGCTGCCCTTGCGGCACTTGCTGCCGCAGCGCCAGCGGCCACACCGCCGGCGGCAAGGACGCCGACGCCGGCTGCAAACGATGCCGCCTGCCCGCCATGTCGGATTGCCTCCATGCCACCGGTGACGGAGGCCCCCTGGACGACACCTTGCATGATGTTCGGCACGTAGATGGAGATAATGAAGACAACCACGGAGATACCCGCGATCGCCAGGCTTGTTATGAATTGTTGATCCTCTGCGGTTGGAGCCTCCGCTAAGCCAATCAACACATCTGATCCGATACGCGAGATCATAACCAACGCCATCATCTTCATACCGACGGAGAATGCGTAGACGAGGTATCGAACGGCAAAGTCTTTCGTGAAGGATGAGCCGCCAAGCCCCAGCATGATCATGCCAGCAAGCAGACCGACATACATCTCGACGATGACCGCGACGAAGATTGCGGCCACAAGTGAAAACGCGATCACCACAACGACCATCGCGAACACGGCTGCGACCGCCAGCGAATTGTCTTCGAACAGGCCGAATTGTACTTGTTGGGACATCTTCGAAGCAACTTCGATCCCAGCATCGAAGATAGCTGCAGGAGACGCGGAACCGCCTTCGGCCCCCAGCTGAAATAGGCTGTCGACAATGGCTTTCGCGAATGTCGGCCCCTGATCGAGAATGAAGGCAAATAGACCGATGAACATGATCCGGCGCACGAGCTCAGCGAACCAACTATCGAGCGACGCCGCCTGGAGCGCCAACCAAACGGCCGCGATGCCGATCTCAATCCCGGCAAGGATCCAGAACAGCGACCGTGCGGCATCCGCTACGGTGGACTCCCATCCGCGTGCGGCGGTGACCACCTGGTTCTCCAGTGTTGTGAGCACGCTGCCTTGCTGGGCGAGCGCCGGGAAGCAGGTAATCAGCACCAAGCAACTGGCGATAAAAGTGTCTCTGAATATACTCCTCTTGCCTACCATCGCGGACGCATCTCCTGACCGCTGCGCAGGTCCCGCTTCGGGGCGGGTTTAAAAAAGTCCCTCGTCTTTTGGCGCTGCTCGTCGGAGGAAAGATGCGGACGGCTCCCATCCTCACCGGCCAAGAATGCGGCGGCTGACGTGATGCCAATGGCTCCCACGACCAGTGCGATGATCGCGAATTTACTCACCAGCGTGGCTCCATTTTCTGGCCTTCCGGGATGCCCCTCCCCGCGGGTGCGAAGAACCTCTCCCGCCGTGCCTGCGCCAGATCCTTGTCCGTCTGTTCTGATTGGTACCAGGTCCCCATCATCGTCATCTGCTGCGAGACGAGGCCGCGCAGCTTCTGCATCTGCGCGACCTGCTGCGCGGCGATCTGATGGCCGACCTGCAACGCTTTCATCTGCCCGTCGGCGGTCTCCGACATCGACCGCAGGGAGCCCATCGTCGATTCCTCGTTCGAGAACTGTTTTGCGGTGAGGTTGGCCGCCTTCAGCGTTCCGGCAATCGTGTCGCGATTGGTGTCGGACCAGCTCTGGTAGCTTGACGAGAAGGTTTCGCCATTCGGCAGGTTCGATTTCAGGTCGGCGAAGCTCTTGAAACGCTGCTTCAACACGTCGTCGGCATTGCCCATGGAAAAGGCGATCCCCTCTCCTTGCGACACGACGCTTTGCAGCTTCTTCAGGTCGCCCTCAACCTGACCCCAGATGTGACTGGGGAGTTGCGCGGTGTTCTGTAGCATGTTGTCGTAGATTTTCAGCTGGTTCTGGATCTGCTCGGCCAGCTGACTGATCTGGGTGAGCTGGTTCTCGACCTGAACGCCGGACTTTTCCAGCAGATTGATCAGCTCGGCATTATTGGCGAGCTGTGTGAATTCCGTGGCTTCGCCGGTAACACCGCCAGCGACTGAAATCTCGGGCAGCGTGGCTGCCGTGGCAAAGAGTACCGCTATGAGCAGCTTAGTTTTTCTTGAGAAGCGATGCGGCATCGTGAATTCCTCTCGTATGGAGCCAATGGGCCGGCCATTGAGGGCCGTGTTCGGATTGAAGAGAGCGGATACGCTTCAGATCGTCCTTGCCGGTGGCGCCGACGAAGGACAGCGTCAGCGGACCGAGCGCCATGTCGAACAGGCGCCGACCTTCCGGCGAGGCGACGTAATATTCCCGCTTGGGAATGGCGGTGGCGACAATCTCGATCTGCCGCTCGTTGAAGCCGATCCGCTCGTAGAACTCCCGCGTGCCCGGTTCCCTGGCAGCACCGTTGGGCAAGCAGATTTTTGTCGGGCAGCTCTCCTTGAGAACGTCGATGATGCCGGAGCGCTCGGCGTCCGAGATGGATTGCGTTGCCAACAGGACGGCGCAGTTGGCCTTGCGGAGCACCTTCAACCATTCCTGATCTTGTCCCGAAACACAGGATGGTCAAGCATGAGCCAGGCCTCGTCGAGAATGATCAGGCTCGGTAGACCGGTGAGGCGTTTTTCGATCCTGCGGAACAGATAGGTGAGCACCGGCACGAGATTGCGCTCGCCCATGTTCATCAGGTGCTCGATCTCGAATGTCTGAAACGATCCGAGCGATAGTCCGTCTGTTTCAGCGTCGAGCAACTGGCCCATCGGTCCGTCGACGGTGTAGTGACGGAGCGCCTCCTTGATTTCCCGAAGCTGAACGCCGCTGACGAAATCGGACATCGAGCGACCGGGCGCACTTGCCATCAGCCCGATCTGTCGGGAAATCGCATTGCGATGGTCCGGGGTGATGGTGACGCCCTGAAGAGCGACAAGCGTCTCGATCCATTCGGACGCCCAGGCGCGATCTCCGTCGGTCGTGAGATCTGAGAGCGGGCAAAACGACAGCCGTGCCCCCTCCCCTTCCTCGCCGCCGACATCATAGTGATCGCCACCGGCTGCAAGCGTCAGCGGCAGCATCGACTGTCCCTTGTCGAAGGCAAAGATTTGGGCGTTTTCGTAGCGGCGGAATTGTGCGGCGATGAGCGCCAGCAAAGTCGATTTGCCGGACCCGGTGGGGCCAAACACCAGAGTATGGCCGACGTCGTCGACATGCAGGTTCAGGCGGAAGGGTGTGGAGCCGGACGCGACCCGCATCAGGGGCGGCGATGCTGGGGGATAGAACGGGCATGGCGCGTTCGGGCTTCCCGACCAGACAGAGTTCAGCGGTACGAGGTCGGAAAGGTTGCGAGTGTTGATCAGGGGCTCACGAATGTTGCAATACCAGTTGCCAGGAAGGCTCCCGAGATAGGCGTCCGTCGCGTTGAGCGTCTCGATCCGTGCACCAAACCCCTCGGCCTGGATCAGGCGGCGGATAGCCTCGGCTTTCTCCTTCAGTCGTGCTCTATCCTCGTCGAACAGCACCACGACTGGCGTGTAGTAGCCGTAGGCGACCAGCTGGGATGACGCTTCAGCAATCGCATCCTCCGTTTCGGCGACCATCGTCATGGCGTCCTGGTCGACAGACCGGCTCTGGGTCTGGAACAGCTGATCAAAGAATGGCCGCACCTTCTGCTGCCACTTCTTGCGGGTGCGCTCGAGGCGTGCCTTCGCTTCCTCGGCATCGAGGAACATGAAGCGGGATGACCAGCGATAGGTCATGGGCATCAGATCGAGACTATTGAGTATGCCGGGCCAACTTTCGGCCGGCAGCCCGTCAATGGCCACAACGCCAAGGAACCGGTTCTCGACCGTCGGCGTGACGCCATGTTGCAGCTCGGCTGTTGCGACCCAGTCCAGGTACATCGGAATATCCGGTAACCGGACCGGGTGATTGTCACCAGTGATGCAGAAGCGGATGAACTGCATCAGTTCGTCGTAGCGCGCCACCTTCCTGCCGCCGCGCTCTTGCGTCTCTCGCGTGGCCATCCGCCGGATGGAAATCGTGTTGGCGAGATACTGCTCGATCTCCCGGATCGCATTGCGAAAAACGAGCAGAACAGTATCCGCATAGGATTGCGTCCGGCTCGTCTCGTCGGAGTAGATGTATTTGCTAAGGCTGGACCGGCGTTGCTCAGCCGGGCGATAGGTCAGTATGATGGCGTGGCGGCTTTCGAAATGGCCCTGCTCTCGTTCAAAATGAGCCCGGCGTTCCAGGTCGATGGCGCGAGTGACTGGATCGGGAAAGTGGGATGCACTGGCCAACGTATAATCGACGGTCGAAACCCTCACCGCCTCCACTTGGATCATCCAACCAGATCCGAGGCGGGAGAGGATGGCATTGATCTGACGGGAGACCTCGTTTCGCTCGACATCGGTCGAACTTTCCGAGTCGGGGCCGGCGAAATACCAGCCTGCCATCAACGAACCATCCTTGAGCAGGATGATGCCGTTGTCGACGAGACCGGCATAAGGAACGAGATCGGAGAAGGATGGCCCCGTTTGCCTGAAGGTGCGAAGTGCGACCATTTGCGCCTCCTCAATATCTGCGCCACGGGGTGGACGTCGCCCGGTAGGTCGGCTTGTAGGAGATGTGGCGGATATAGACGCGCCGGATCATCGGATCTGCCTTGGCCATCATCCGCAAAGCAGCCACGACAACGATCCACACGGCGATCCCAAACAGCGCCGAATAGACGGTCAGGACGACGAAGATCAGGATGATGGCCGCAAGCCCGGTGATCAGCACCAGTTCTCGGTCTGCGCCCATCAACAGGTTCGGCCGCGACAGCGCCCGGTGGATACGATTGCGCTGCAGATTGGAAACAGGATCAGCCACGGTCCGCCTCCCCTCCCCTCTCGGGCGGAAAAATTGGCGCTGTTTGTGAGGCGGACCCAATGGATGCTCCTGTTGCACCAAACAGCCCGACGATCTGGGTTGCCCCAAGCAGGATGCCGGCCACAAGCACGACGTACATGAGACGCCGCGCGAAATCGTTGAGCTCGCCACCGAAGATCAACATGCCGCCGGCAATCGCGACTGCCGCCAATGCGATGAACCCGGCAACCGGTCCGGTGATCGATTCCTGGATCTGCTGGAGAGGCGCTTCCCAGGGAAGACCGCCACCCGAGCTTGCGAATGCTGGTGCCGCCAATGCGGTGATCGACAGGACGGAAACTAAGACGACTTTTCGCCGGTGATTATGCAGCATCTCTTTCTCCTTCGGCTGCATAGGATTGGATCTGGTACTGGCCTGCACTGGATCTCTCGACGTGCAGGATGTCGTTTACGCGCCGCCCCTTCCCCGTTCGCTCGATCGAGATGATGAGATCGACGGCGTCGCCGATGACCGCTTGCATCGGTTGTTGGCTGACTTCGGCCGTCAGTTGCTCGAGGCGCTGCAAGGCTGAGCTTGCCGTGTTGGAATGGATAGTCGTTACCCCTCCGGGGTGACCCGTGTTCCAGGCTTTCAGAAGGGTCAAAGCCGCGCCGTCACGTACCTCGCCGACGATGATGCGATCGGGTCTAAGCCGCATCGTGCTCTTGAGCAGCCTTGCCATATCGACGCTATCGCTGGTACGCAGCGCTACGGCATTCGCCGCAGCGCATTGGATCTCGGCCGTGTCCTCCAGGATGACAACCCGATCGTCGGGCGCCGTTTCGACGATCTGGGCAATCACGGCGTTCGCAAGCGTGGTCTTGCCTGACCCGGTACCGCCCGAAACGACAATGTTGAGACGAGACTGGACCGCGTTGCAGATGATCGACGCCGGATGAGACGTCATGACTTTGTTGGTCACGTATTCGCCCAATGGGATGAGCCGAGATGCGCGGCGTCGGATCGTGAAACACGGGGCGGATACGATGGGCGGAAGAAGCCCCTCGAACCGGTGGCCTCCAATGGGGATTTCGCCAGAGACGATCGGTCTATCGTCGTCGGCCTCGGAATTGAGAACGTGCGCAACGCTTCCTATGACGATCTCGGCAGCGCCCCTGCTCATTTCGCCGGCCGGCGCGATGCCGTGCCCAAGTCGCTCGATATAGAGACGGCCATCGGGATTAAGCATGATCTCGACGACTGTAGGGTCGTCCAGGGCAACACAAAGATGATCTCCGAGCGCGTCCTGCAGTTTGCGGATCAGGCGTGGAAGCGAACGTAACTGGTTCATGGGGTGCTCCTATGCGGCGTTGTGTGCGGAGAAGTTGAAATAGGATCGATAGTTTCCCGGGCGAACGCGCTCGAAGCTTGGCTGATCTGCCGGCAGAATGCCGGCGACGCTGTTCGTCTCGTTGATCAGTGTCGGTTGACCAAGTCGGCGCATGGGCCAGCCCGCGCGGCTCAGGATTCGCTCAAAGCGGACATCGGTTGCGGTGACTATTTCCGTGAAGCCGTGGATCATGCACCACTCGATGATGCCGGCGAACATCGCCAGTGTGGCATCGTGGAGCAGTTTCCTGCCTCTTCCCTCAACGATCGCGGTGTCAACGCAGAAGCGGGAACTCTCGATCATTTTTGGATGGGCTTTCAATCTTCCGTCCGCCAGCAGTTGAGGGAATACTAATTCCAACATCGTCGGTCCGGTCGCAGGCAGAAGCCGCACGCACCCGGCAATCTCCGATGCGGCCGACAAGGCTATGATGTATGTTGGATTCAGCAGGTCGAATTCGTCAGACTCTCGGCCGTTTTCGTTGACGACGTCCCAAGCCAGTCGCCCCCCGAAGACCCTCAGCCTCAGGCGGTGCATGGCGTCTAACAGGTGTAGCTGCTTGTTTGAGGATGGGTTTCTCAGTGCTGTCAGATTCATGCGCTGCCTCCGTTTTGATGTTCACGAAAGCAGGTGTGCGCGAGGTGATCGATCTTTTCTACTCGTCAAAATGCGAGCTGATTCTAGCGGGTGATGGTCACCCGCACTTTGGAGCAACAACGTTGTCCGATTGCGGGGTGCGGGAGCGACTAGTCAAAATACGAATGGGATACTCCCCTCCCCTTCCCTTTGCATCGGACGCGAGAGGAATAAATGTTCTCTACAAGGAGAATGTTTATGTCAGCTTCAGTCCGAATGTATACCGCCGCGGAAGCCGCAGCTGCAGATACATCGCCGTGAAGGCGGTGCATAATGTGATCGATAAGCGCATCATCCAGCCTCGCTGTGCGATAGGGAACCGATCCACTCGGTCTTCATACCGCGTTTTGAACGCGCAGGACCTGCTGGATTGAAACTTTGGTATGGGTCGGTTCTATCGTAAGCGCTGACCGGCGCAAACGCCTGTTCGATGCCATTAAAGCCAGACCATCGGCGGATACGATTAATGCGATGACCTTCTGATCGTCGATGTCGCTGAGGCCCCGCGTCAGGTCGAGTCCCGAATCAAGGAGCTCGAGGAAGCAGAAAAGATCTTACACAGCGTGAAAAGGCGTCAGTTGGGCGCTGGTTCGCAGAAGAGGAATGTCTCCTCAACCATCGTCTGCTTGATTTGTGGCAATAGCCCCCCACACGCAGCGATTTGCGGAGTGCGGACTCCGCCGGGATGCATTAGGTGTGGATACGTCACTGAAGATCGGTCCTTCAGTGCCGTTGCGTTCATGGACTGCCTTGGTTGCGAGTTCGGTTCTACTCGCCGAAATATGAGTGACCGATTCTACCCAGAAAGAGCATCCTACCGAATTTGCAGCGCACCATCCTGCGCCGCGGCCCGGGTTTCCGGGGCAATCCACTAGTCAAAATGCGAGCAGGGTCGTGGCCGGGTGACGACGAGAACGTCGACTAACATACTGGAACAATTGGGTATTACGGCGTATTGCGGCTTGTAAATTGACGCGGACTCAATCTGCGCCGGGCACTTGTCAACTTTAATTTTCTTGTCACGCTTGTAGAATCGGAGATAATAACGGTTAACGGGCTAGATTTGCCTTTAAATCGTTATCTGGACATTTTGCTATAATGAACGCTAATTCGATGCCCTCGACAAAGCTGCCACTGCACTTCGAAGATCAGATCCTTGAACAAGGAGACCTGATTTCGAAAAAGCTGCATTTGCTGAGCGTGCAACGATTCCCGCCAAACGCCCGAAAGACACTTCGTACCTTTTCGTTGGCAGAGGTTGCAACCTATCTTAACGTGTCCCAAAGCACACTGAAGAAGCTACATCTCGACGGAAAGGGTCCCCTCCCCCAGACATCGACGTCTGGCCGCAGATCGTATACCGCCAGTCAGATGCTTGAACTGCGGCACCACCTTGATCAGCACGGCCGGTCGGAAAGCCGCATGTATGTGCCGCATCGCCGGCCCGGTGAAAAACTCCAGGTGATTGCCGCCGTGAACTTCAAAGGGGGGTCCGGCAAGACTACGAGCGCTGCCCATCTGGCCCAGTACCTGGCCCTGACCGGCCACAGGGTACTTGCTATCGATCTCGACCCCCAGGCGTCTTTGTCTTCCCTACATGGATTTCAGCCTGAACTCGATCAGGTAGCGTCGATCTATGATGCGATCCGCTACGATGGTGAAAAGAAGCCCCTGTCGGAGATCATTCAGCCGACGAACTTTCCAGGCCTGGATATTGTTCCGGCGAACCTCGAATTGCAGGAATACGAATACGACACGCCTTTGGCTATGACGAACCGTTCGTCGAACGAAGGCAAGACGTTCTTCACGCGGATATCGCGAGCGCTGCAAGAAGTCGATGATCGCTATGACGTCGTTGTTGTCGATTGCCCTCCTCAGCTTGGCTATCTGACCATAACGGCGCTGACGGCTGCAACCAGCGTCTTGATCACCATTCACCCTCAGATGCTCGATGTCATGTCGATGGGGCAGTTCCTGCTGATGCTCGGGGGGATTCTAAGGCCAATCCGGGCGGCCGGTGCCGAGGTGAATCTCGAATGGTACCGCTATCTTATTACGCGATACGAGCCGACGGATGTGCCTCAGGCACAGATGGTGGGATTCATGAACTCCATGTTCCACGAGTTCATGTTGAAGAACCAGATGTTGAAGTCCACGGCGATCTCCGATGCGGGGATCACTAAACAATCGCTGTACGAAGTGGAGAAGTCCGCGATAACACGTTCGACATATGAGCGCGCGATCGAATCCATGGATTCTGTGAATAGCGAAATCGCATCGCTGATCCATGCATCTTGGGGGCGATAAGATGTCAGCTGACAAAAACACGCTTTTCTTGCATGAAAACAATGAACTATGCAGAAACGGGAGCAGGTAGATGGCTCGCAAGAATTTTTTAGCAGGCTTGGTCGATGTCGACGTTCCGCTGGAGCAGGAGCCGACATCCTATCCCATGCGCGGAGCATCGAAAACGATGATCCGTTCAATCGACGAAATGGCAAAACAGGCTGACAGGTTCCTCGAAGGAGAAGCTATCGTCGAGCTCGAGCCAGATCAGGTCGATGGTTCATTCATCTCCGATCGGCTCGATGATGATCAGGCCGAGTTCGAGGCACTGGTTGAAGCGATCAAAGCCCAGGGACAAAATACCCCTATTCTTGTCAGGCCACATGCCAGTATCGACGATCGCTATCAGGTCGTTTTCGGTCACCGACGCCTAAAGGCCGCCAAAGCACTCGGGCTCAAGGTGCGGGCAGTAGTCAAGCAAATGGATGATCGAACGCACGTTATTGCGCAGGGTCAGGAAAACTCGGCGCGTGCAAATTTGACGTTTATCGAACGTGCGCTTTTTGCACGACGGCTGGATGAGAGAGGATACGATAGAGAGGTGATCTCGGCCGCGCTCGCGACCAATGCGGCGTCTCTATCAAAGATGATGACTGTTACGGAGCGCATTCCGTCAGCGTTGATCAGTGCAATCGGAGCGGCCCCAGCGGTGGGCCGCGAACGATGGATTGAGCTTTCCCTCCTTGTCGGCAAAGCGTCGAGCGCAGACAAGATCGATAAGCTGAAGAGCGACGCAACGTTCCTGGAACTGCGTTCGGACGATCGCTTTACTGTAATGTTGAATGCGTTGAACAAGACCGCGCGGCCGGTCAAGAAGACAGAACTGCCGGCTAATATTGCGAAGTGGCAGCCCGTCGATAAGGCAGTGGCGGCTGAGATCAAGAATACTGGCAAGTCGTTTTCGCTGTCCATGAAGGCAAAGAACGCCAGCCGTTTTGGAAATTATCTCTCGTCGAAATTGGACGTCCTTTACGCCCAATTCCTCGATGAGGAACAGAAGCACGGAGACTAAACCGCAAAAAGAAAAAGGCCCCCAAACGACCTTAATCGTGGAAGCCTCTCTCGTATCCTAGCAGACCGAGAATCGCATTTCCCCGAATCATAGTCAAGAGTCTTGGGCACCGTTTTGGTGGGCATATCCTTTTTGCCTAAAGAAGGTGACGGAAAATGCAGACGGGATTTGTGACGACGCCCTTTGGGCGGCGGCCAATTACGCTTGCCTTGGTAAAAGGCCAATTCGAATCGGCCTATATCAAGTCAGGCAAATCAGTTGATAAGTGGAAGGTCTATCGCGACGTCTGTGACGCGCGTGCGGTCCTGGGGTTGAGGGACCGCGCCTTGTCCGTCCTCAACGCACTTCTGTCCTTTTATCCGGAGACAAACCTTGTCGATGGAAAGAAGCTTGTTGTTTTTCCATCGAATGCGCAGCTCTCCACGCGGGCCAATGGGATCGCGGGAACGACGCTTCGCGAAAACCTGGCAATCCTCGTGAATGCAGGCATGATCCACCGCAAAGACAGCCCTAACGGCAAGCGATATGCCCGGAAAGATCGCGAAGGCGACCTTGAAGATGCCTTCGGGTTCAGCCTGGCGCCGCTCCTGGCCAGATCAGAGGAACTGGCTCGTTTGGCTCAGCAGGCCGCTGCTGAACGGCAACAGTTGAAGGTCATCAAGGAGAAGATCTCGCTTTGCCGGCGCGATATCCGCAAGATACTCACCGCAGCCATGGAAGAGGGCGCATCAGGCGATTGGGGCAAGATCGAAGCCCATTACGTTGGTGTCGTTTCTCAAGTCTCGAAGGCTCGAACCGCTGAAGCTCTGAGCGGCATTCTGGATGAATTATCGATGCTGCTCGAAGAGACACTCAATGCGCTGGAAAATCAGCTAAATTCGGGAAAAACCGCCACCAATGCTGACGTAGGCCGTCAGCACATACAGAATTCAAATACCGAATCCATCCGTGAATTTGAACCTCGCTCAGAAAAAGAGCAGGGCGGAAAATCCAGGCAAGCCATCAGGCAGTTGAGCGAGCCGATCAAGGCGTTCCCACTCGGTCTCGTGCTGAGGGCCTGCCCGGAGGTGGCGATGTATGGGCCCAATGGGTCCATCAGCAGTTGGCGCGAGCTGATGTCGGCGGCGATTACGGTTCGATCGATGCTAGGTGTCAGCCCCTCGGCGTATCAGGATGCCTGCGACACCTTAGGCCCCGAAATGGCGGCCGCGGCGATGGCCTGCATTTTGGAGCGGGGAGGGCACATCAATTCGGCGGGAGGGTATTTGCGGGATCTGACACGGCGGGCTGAGAGGGGAGAATTCTCGCTCGGTCCGATGCTGATGTCGCTGGTTCGAGCCAATGGCAGCGCGGAACGGCAGGCGGGATGAGAGAGCGGGGGGATGGCCGGGGACATTGAGAATGGCCTACGTTGACGCCTGGATTAGCATGTTTCAAATAGTCCCGGACCACAGGTATCTTGGGATTCCTGGAGGCTACGCGCAGCGGGTCATAGGGAAGGCTGACTCGTGGCGATATTGGATTGGCAGCGATGATCGGCGCCCACAGGAGGGGCATTTGTCCAGCTCGCCCCCGAATGGCCGAACCTTGAATAGATCATCATCTTTGCATTGGCCCTTAGGGGCGCTAACGCAAGTTCAGGGTGTATCGGGCGTGTCGGCGTTCTCCGGTTCGCGTCAGCGCACCCTTGACCACCAGGTCGAGAAGGTCGCGCGTTGTCGTCGCTCGTGAGGTCTGTGTAATCGCAATGTAATTCTCAGCGCTCAAACCGCCCCGGAACCCAGCGGGACCTTCCCTGAACATGCGGGCGATGGTTTTCTCCTGGCGTTCATTGAATTGACCTCTGAACCGGTCGTAAAAATGCGCCTTGGCAATATAAAATGCGACCCGCTTAAGGGTGGTTTGCTGCGCCTCGAGAACAGTTTCGGCGAAGTAAACAAGCCATTCGGTAATATTCATGGTGCGTTGATTGCGTTCTAACTGGTCGTAGTAGGCCTTGCGGCCATTTTCGATGGTGTGAGCCAGTGCAATGAGGCTTGGTCGCTCGAGACTCTGCGCCAGCGACTTTTCCGCAAGCGCACGGCCAATCCTTCCGTTCCCATCTTCAAACGGGTGGATGCTCTCAAAATAAAGATGGCCTAGACCGGCGCGGGTCAAAGCGGGCAGGGGAAAATCACCATTGGGCGCTGATCTGTTGAACCACCTGACGTAAGCTTCCATCTCCTGGGGCACCTGCTTGGACGGTGGAGCCTCGTAATGAATGGTTGGTTTGTCGTGCCGGCCGGAGATAATCTGCATTGCATCGTCATGGGTCCGGTACCCGCCGATCGTTCCGATGTGGCGGTTTGGGCTCATGAGCATGCCATGCCAACGAAACACCGTTGTATGATCGAGCGGAAGAGGCCAGGAATTATAGACATCGATCATCATCTCAGCGATGCCGCGCTCTTGCGGCTTGACCGGCCGACTGTCCGCATCGAGTCCGAGTTGGCGACGCAAGGAGGACTGCACACTCAGACGATCTAGCATTTCGCCCTCGATCTCTGACGTCTTCACCGCTTCGTCGCTTAGGAACTCGATACGCAAAAGATCGCGTTCCTCATCGGTGAAGTGACGAACCGCCCCGATTACTTCGCCGGAAGAAGAAAGAAATCGGTCTTCGAAGTGCGCAATTTGAGCGGCGTCATAGGTAAACTGCGGCCAGCTTTTTTGTGTCCAATTCCAAGTCATGAGTTATAGAAATCTCCGCTATAACTCATGATTATCTGGAATTGTGATTGATAGCAATCTTACCTATCGATCAGGTCGTTCAAGACGCGTGACGGCGAGTTCGCGCGGGGCGATGCATCAGCGCGAAAGCGATCTTGATGTACTCACTGCGTGGGTCAACATCGACTTCGCCGCCTTTTAGGTCGTTTTTCGAGCGTGGTTGAAAGTCTCAGCGTTGCCACTCACCTGAAAAGCCAACGGATCGCACTGCATACGCCGCGTAGCTGTATGCAGTAGTTGATAGCGGCTCTTAAATCATGCGCGCGGCTCGACCACTCCGGCGCGTGGCGTTGTTGTAGTAACTGGAGGCCTGTTGCAGCGATCGGTGTCGCGACTGCTCCATTGCTTCGGGGAGGGGGATGCCGCGGTTGGCTGCCTCGGTGAGATATCCCGACCGCAGTCCATGTGCCGAAAACTCCCCAGGCTCCAGCCCGGCCATTTCGGCGCGCTGCTTGACGATCTGGTTGATCGCACTCGGCTCCAGTGCCCGCGTCGAAACATTGCCCCAACGATCAACCTTCCGAAAAATGCTCCCGCTCTCAACTCTGGCGGCGGTCATCCAAGCATTCAGCGCGTCCACCGGCCGGCCTGTCAGATAAACGACCTCATCGTGTTCAGCCCCTGACGTTTTGGTGCGACCCAGATGGATCGCAAGCGAGGGGAGGGCTGCCCTCGACGGTGATTGGCGGCTCGACCGAGAGCTGTTCCTTGCGCAAACCGGCAATCTCACTACGGCGGCGTCCGCCGGACGCAAACGCCACCATCAAAATTGCTCGGTCACGGATGTCGCGAAGCCCGTCGGTGCTGCAGGTCCCGAGCAGCTTGGCAAGGACATCTCCGGTGACCGCCTTGGCGCTCTTGCGTTTCCTCGGCCGCGGTGTCGCCCGCACGGCAAGGCGGATCGCGGATTTTAGCGAGGGGGAGGCGAAGACACCGGTCAGGCCGCGCCATTTCGTCAGCGTCGACCAGCTGGCAAGCCGCCGGCGCACCGTATCGGGCGCATGCGGCCCGGACGAACGAAGAAAGCGTTGCTCGCGCAGGCTCTGCTCGACATCAACTGGAATGCCGTGGTGAGGATCGATGTCGCGCTGTTCGGGCTGCCAGAGATGGTGGGCGACGAATTTGAGCAGCAACGCCTCGGGCGCGGGCCAGGGAAGGGAGGCACCGGTGGCGGCCAGCGACCAGGCCTCCAGATAGGCGAGGTCGGAGGTCAGCGCGCGCAGGGTGTTTTCGCCCATGCCTTCATTGACCAGATGGCGTAGTGTTTCGATGTCCTGGTCGGTCAGCAGTTCGGCCAGTTCGTCGCGGCGGTCGATCGGCAGCACGCTGGCGATGGTGTCGAGTTCATCGGCACGGCGATCGACGGCGGTTTTTGAATGGGATGACTTCATCACAGAAACGCTCCGGATCGCCGGTTTTGACGGCCGAGCGGCCGTGGATTTACCGGATTCTTTCTTGTCGGCATTCTTAATCGAGTGGATTCTATCTCACTGTTTTCTCAGGACAAGGCGTTTTCCCATTTCGCCGGACTCGCCCTAATTCTCCGGACTCCTTTGTCACTCAAAGTGCTGTCGCGGCACTGTTACGATCCCGCGTCATCTTAGCTGTCGATGAAATTGGCGCAAAGCTCCACTCGAACCGTGACGGGATGGGGAGATATAGGATGAACAAGAGACCCGATAAAATGGTGGCGACTGAGGTCGCCTGGACTAAGGCGGTCACTCGCGAGGCGTTGATCCGACCGCTGGCAACGGCGAAGCGTATACCAGCGGTCGGCCTTGCGCGAGTGTGCCGGGAACTTGGTTTGAAGCGGTCGCGTCTCTACGAACTGATCGCCCTTTATCGTGCGGCGCCGGTAGCCAGCTCGCTTCTTGATGGCGTGGCGGGTCAAGAAAAGGGCGGCCGTCGATTGCGTGACGATGTCGAAGAGACCATCGAGGTTGCAATCCGTGACACCTATCGAAGTCGCGAACGGCCGACTGCGAAGGCACTTCACGACCGCGTCCGCCAGCTGTGTCACGAGGCCGGTATCCCCGCACCTTCCTTGAAAGCTGTCAGAGGTCGTGTCGATCAAGCGGACCAAAAGGCGCTGTATCGAGATAGGGAGGGAGCCACGGCCGCCCGCCAAAGGTTCGCACCGGTTGTCCAGGAATATACTGCAGACTATGCATTTCAGGTCGTGCAGATCGACCATACGCTCGTGGACCTTTTTATCGTCGATTCTGTCCATCGCCGCCCTTTGCAAAGGCCGTGGCTGACACTGGCCATCGATATCGCAAGCCGGATGGTGGCCGGTTTTCATGTCAGTCTGGAAAGCCCTTCATCGACATCCGTCGCCCTCGTCGTTCAACAGTTGGTCTTGCCGAAGGAACCGTGGCTCGAAGATCGGCGCATCGAGGCCGATTGGCCGGCCCATGGCCTTCCGGATATCATTCATCTCGACAACGCTCGAGAGTTTCACGGCAAAGCTCTCATTCGCGGGGCGGCAGAACACGGAATTTCCCTCGTTCATCGTCCGGTTCGCCGTCCGCACTATGGCGCGCATATCGAACGGCTGATCGGCACTATGATGGGGGCGGTGCATATGCTGCCGGGTTCGACCTCAAGCAACGTCGCGGATCGCGGCTCTTATGACTCCGAGAAACATGCCGCGATGACCTTGGATGAGTTGGAGAGGTGGCTCACACTCGAAATCACAGGCCGCTATCATGCCGATCTTCATCGCAGGCTAGGCGTGCCCCCGCGGCTGGCCTGGGATGACGGCCTTGCTGATCGTCCATACCCGTTAAGGCTTCCCCACGATCCCGGCCAGTTCCTGATAGATTTCCTGCCGTTTGAAGAACGGTTCGTCCGTAGAGACGGGATCCATCTGTTCGGGTTTCGCTATTGGGACGATGTGCTCAGCCCATGGGCGGGCCGGGGCCAGCGGGTGCGCGTCAAGTACGACCCCCGAGACCTGTCGCGCGTTCAGGTAGAAGGGGCCGACGGCTTCGTCTGGACGGTTCATTTCGCTGATCTTCGGCGCCCGCGTATCACGCTTGGCGAGCATCGTCTGGCCATGGCTGCATTGCGGGCAAGAGGCGTACGGGCCGTCAACGAAGAGCTGATCTTTTCGACGATTGCCGAGCAGCGGCAACTTTTGGCGGACGCTGCAGTGAAAACACGAACCGTGCGCCGGAATGCCGAGCGGAGCGAGCGCGCATTGTTCGCAAGTCGGGATTGCGACGCTCTTCCCGACGACCAGCCCGTTCCGGAACTTTTCGAGGATCTGCCACCATTGTCCGTGGAGGAGTGGTCATGACAGCATACGAGCACCTGCAGCCGGCGTATCGCCAGTATGCCGATCTCGATACCGATGAGCGCATCGCCTGGCTGCGTGCGGATAGATGGCTTGAGACTTCGCAAGCAACGGCGGTGATCAGGCGGCTAGAGGATCTTCTGTCTTACCCTCCGCGCGACCGAATGCCCTGCCTTCTCCTCTATGGTGACACCGGTATCGGCAAGACCAAGATCATTCGGAAATTCCTACGTGATCATCCGCCTCGGTTCGACCGGAGCACAGGCGTCACGACGATGCCTGTCGTTGCCATGCAGATGCCGGCCGAGCCGATCGAGCGCGATGTCTATGGTGAGCTGTTGAGTGCACTGGGAGCGCCGGGTCCCCAGTACGAAGCCGCATGGCGCCTGAAGGCCATTTGCCGAAGCATGATGCGTGACATGGGCGTTCGGATGCTGGTCATCGACGAAATCCACGCCGTTCTAACCGGCACATTTCGCCAGCAGCGAATATTCCTCAACGTCATCCGGTTCCTGGCCAATGATCTGAAGGTGCCCATGATCTGTGCGGGGACGGACCTTGCCCGGCAAGCCCTTCTAACAGACCAACAGCTCGCCGAGCGGTTCGATGCTTTTCATCTAAACCGTTGGTCCAACGATAAGCATCTGGCCCAGCTTCTGTCGAGTCTGGCCGGCATTCTCCCCCTCAGGGAACCATCCGATATAGGCACTGCCGCAGTCCGCCAACGTGTCCTTGAGTTGACCGATGGTGTAACGGTCCGGATTTTCCGGTTGATTGAGACCGCAGCGGTCGAGGCCATCCGAACTGGTAACGAGCGCATTGCCATCGAAAGCTTCACCGGCGGCGAGCTGGTTTTGCCCCTGATCTCGATGACGCGATACTCGGAGCGGCAGCTGCAGAGGCGGATCGCCCGGTGAGGATTACGCCGCTTTTGCCGCTGGCACCGCGGCCCCATTGCGACGAGCTCGTCTCCTCGTGGCAGGCGCGGGTTGCGGTACGGTATTCCCTGCGGAGGGCAGATGTTGACGCTTGGCTAGACCTCGACAGCTCAACCGATAGCGACTTCGATCGCAACCCGGTAAGTGTTTGGAGATGGAGCCGCGCTTGCAGGATCCGACCCGCCGTGGTCGAGGCGCTCGCACTTTCGAGGCATGCTGCCCCACTTGGCTATGTCCTACGGGCCCGATGGCGCGGCATTTGCCCCGCCTGCCTGGAAGGCGACCGGCGAAACGGCCGCGATCAGTACATTCGCAGAAGCTGGTCGCGCGCTGAGGCCGTGGCTTGCCCCATCCACCGAGTTCGCCTGCGCTTCTCCTGCTGGAAATGTTTCACGCGATGCGACTTCCGGTATGAATACCGGGACGGGTTGGCCGAGCTGATTTGCTCCGGCTGTATGAGAGCTGTGTCGCGTGGTCCGCCGGCTCCTTTTGAGCTCCGTCACGCTGACCTGCTGATTGCGACGATGGAGGCGATAGATGATGCCGAGAAGGGAAGGGGCGGGCCAGATCTTGCTGAGTTCGAAAAGGCCATCCGCTTTCTTTGGAGTGATTCCGCAAACAGCGGAAAGCCCGAGATCATCTTCTTCGATGTTCCAAAGCACGCCCGGGCCGGTTTCCATCCCGGTGAACGCGGCTGCGCCATTGACCTGCTTGTCTATGACATGGAGGTCCAACACTCTTCTGACGATGGCGCAGATGCTGGATATTGGCAGCGCGCATTCCGAGTTCGGCCCTCCTAGCGATTGGTTGACGTTCGCCTTCCAGCAGTTTGAGAAAAATATAACTTCTAGTCAGTCCCCGCCCACTCGGCCGTCTACGGGGAAAAAATGCAGAATCGATCTACCGCTTCGATCCAATGGTGAATATTTTAGAGCTGTCGCCGCGATGACGAACGATGAGAGGTGGCACGCCATTTCGATGCTTAGAGGACGTCAACGCTCAATCGCGCTCTCGCGACTAGCTCGTAGTCTCTTGAACCTTCTTGAGGGGTGACGCGCTCCCTGTACTCGCCCTGTAAAACTGCTGCTTCCGCCGTTCTTCGGCGTCCGGTTGGCGCGACACGGTAGCGAGAAAGCTCCTTTGGGGTCGGAGCGCATCTCTTTGCTCCTGAGTCTGCTGCGACGATAAGGTCACTGGGCGGGCTTGAAAGATAAACATTATACGTTATATTAGAATGTATAATGTAATGGACTAAGGAGTCAGTCATGTCCGTCATCAGGATTTCAGAGAAGCTGTCGGTCTCGCCGCAGCCGAGTGCCGGCGACATCGGGTCCTTGCGTGGACAGGGATTCGCGACGCTGATCAACAACCGCCCGGACGCCGAGGACGCCGCCCAGCCCGGAACAGACGTGGAAATCCAGGAAGCCGAGCATTGCGGCCTGTCCTACGCTTATGTCCCGGTCACGCTCGGTACGATCACTGAAGCCGACGTCCGTGCCTTTCAGAAGGCGGTCGATGCGTCCGAAGGCCCGGTGTTCGCCCATTGCAAGTCGGGCACGAGGTCCCTCACCCTCCATCTAATCGGCGAGGTTCTCGACGGGCGAATGGCTGCCGAAGACGTCGTCGAATTCGGCCGCGCCCGTGGCTTCGACACCAGCGCGGCCGCGGGCTGGCTCAAGCTGCATGCCGCGCGTCGTCCGCAAGTGAAGGGCTTCTTCGACAAGCGCACCTGGAGCGTCCAGTATGTCGTTTCCGATCCCACGACGGGCAAGTGCGCGATCATCGATCCGGTTCTCGACTTCGACGAGAAGGCAGGCGCGACAGCGACGATCAATGCCGACGCGATCCTCGACTATGTGCGGGACGAAGGCCTGACCGTGGAGTGGATCCTCGACACCCATCCGCATGCCGACCACTTCTCCGCGGCCCATTATCTGAAGGAGAAGACCGGCGCCAGAACCGCGATCGGCGAACGCGTCGTGGACGTGCAGACGCTGTGGAAGGGGATCTACAACTGGCCCGAGCTTGCCACCGACGGCTCGCAATGGGACCACCTTTTCGCACACGGCGAAATGTTCAAGGTCGGCTCCATCGACGCGAAGGTGATGTTCTCGCCCGGTCACACGCTCGCCTCGATCACCTACGTGGTAGGCGACGCGGCATTTGTCCATGACACGCTGTTCATGCCCGGCAGCGGCACGGCGCGAGCAGACTTCCCCGGCGGCGACGCCCGCATCCTCTGGAAGTCAATTCAGGACATCCTCGCCCTCCCGGACGAAACCCGCATCTTCACCGGACATGACTACCAGCCGCACGGTCGTGCGCCGCGCTGGGAAAGCACTGTGGCCGAGCAGAAGAAGTCCAACGAGCATCTTGCCGGAGTGACGGAAGACCAATTCGTGGCGCTCCGGACGGAGCGTGACAAGACGCTGCCGATGCCGAAGCTCATCCTGCATGCCCTGCAGGTGAACATCCGGGGCGGGCGTCTGCCGGCGCCGGAAGCGAACGGCAAGCGCTACCTCAAGTTTCCTCTCGACGCATTGCAGGGAGCCGCATGGGAATGAAAACTGATTTAAAGAAAATGATGAAGGCGCGGCTCTCTCCCGCCGAGATGGCCGGCCGGGCCGGAGAGGTCGCCAATCTGCTGAAGACTTTGTCGCACCAGGCGCGTCTGATGATCGTCTGCACGCTCGTCGAGGGTGAGTTCTCCGTCAGTGAGTTCGAGGAAAAACTCGACATCCATCAGCCGCATCTTTCCCAGCATCTAACGGTGCTGCGAAACTCCGGGATTGTCGAAACACGACGCGAGGGAAAGCAGATCTTCTATCGCCTGACGGAGGAGAAGGCGGCTCAGCTCGTCGGCGCCCTCTATGACATCTTCTGCGCAAAGGAAGAGACATGAGCACCTATCTCGCCTCATTCGCCGGCGGCATTCTGATCGGCGCGTCCGCGGTTATGTTCCTGCTTCTGAACGGCCGGATCGCCGGCATCAGCGGCATCGTCGGGCGCCTCGCCCAAGGAGTCGGCCTGACGACCAACCTTGCCTTCGTGCTCGGGCTGCTGCTCGGCCCGCTGGCCTATCTGCTGGCGTTCGGTGAGTGGCCAACGGTCGAGATTACCGCGACCTGGCCGCTGATCATCGTTGCCGGCCTGCTTGTCGGCTTCGGCTCGCGGATGGGATCCGGCTGCACCAGCGGACACGGCGTGCTCGGGCTTGCCCGCCTGTCTCCGCGATCGATGGTGGCCGTCGCTACATTCCTGTCGGCCGGCGTGATCGCCGTCACGGTTCTTCGAGGTATCGGACTATGAACAGAAACACCTACCAGTTCTCCGCCGCCCTCATGTCCGGCATCGTCTTCGGTTTCGGCCTGTCGCTTTCTGGCATGCTGAATCCGGTTCGAGTCCAGGGCTTCCTCGACGTCTTCAGTGACTGGGATCCAAGTCTGGCCTTCGTGCTCGGCGGCGCCGTCATCGTCGCTTTCCTTGGCGTTCAGGTCATGAAGCGGATGCGGCACCCCGCTTTCGACGACAGCTTTCACGTACCCACGAACCGGAAGATAGACCCGCCACTGGTCATCGGATCGGCGCTGTTCGGCCTTGGGTGGGGGATCGGCGGCTTCTGTCCGGGGCCGGCTGTCGCTTCCCTGTCGGTCGGCATTCCCCAGACGGTGCTGTTCGTCGTCGCCATGCTGGTCGGCATGACACTTTACGACCGGGTCTGGAGCAGAAGGACATGAGCGCTTCCATGCTCACGGCCGTCGGATCTGGCGGGATCGTCGGCTTCATGCTCGGCCTACTCGGCGGCGGGGGATCCATTCTGGCGACGCCGCTCCTGCTTTATGTCGTCGGCGTCACGCAGCCTCATATCGCGATCGGAACCGGAGCGCTCGCAGTCTCGGTGAACGCGTTCGCCAACTTCGCCAGCCACGCAATCAAGGGCCACGTCTGGTGGCGGTGCGCAGCCGTCTTCTCCGTGCTCGGCGTCCTCGGCGCGCTTGCCGGCTCCAGCCTCGGCAAAGCGATGGACGGAGACCGCCTGATCTTCCTGTTCGGCGTCCTGATGGTCGTCGTGGGCGCCCTGATGCTCAAGCCCAGGAAGCCGACGTCCGTAAAAAGCCGGCCGATCGACCTCAAGATGTGCCTTGTGACGGCAGCCGTGGCGCTCGCCGCCGGAGCGGCGTCGGGTTTCTTCGGGATCGGTGGCGGCTTCCTGATCGTTCCCGGCCTGATGCTGGCGACCGGGATGCCGATGATCAACGCGATCGGTACGTCGCTCCTCTCCGTCGGAGCGTTCGGTCTGGCGACCGCGCTGAACTACGCCGCCTCGGGCCTTGTGGACTGGTGGCTCGCCGCCGAGTTCATTGGCGGGGGCCTCGCGGGCGGCCTTGCTGGCATGATGCTGGCAGTTCGCCTCAGCGCGTACAAGAACATCCTCAACCGTCTGTTCGCTGGGCTTATCTTCATAGTTGCGGGCTACATCTTTTATCGGAACTGGGGGTACATGACTGCGGGATAAATGGTGCACCTATCTTGGAGCATCGGCGCGGTATTGTGACGGACGGCGCCGGATGGACTCAGCGCCCATCAAGACTTCATTCACCCCGAAGAAGCCCGAACCGAAACGCTTCGTCCATCAGTGCTTTCACGGACGAGGGCTGCCACTTTCGGCCGCCGCGGACGGGGCGCTCCCCCATCTGGTCGAGCTGGCCAGCAATGTCGCGTAGCGACAAGGTCGGATCCGCGATGGCGATCGCTGCCACCAGTTTCATCAGGTGATCTTCTGGCGGCCGGCGCGGCGAGCGGGCCAGCAGTTCGGCGTCCGCCAGTTTTTCATGGACCATGCGATGGACAGCGCGGCGTAGCCTCTCGACGGTCCAATCATGGCCCTTGCGGTTGAGGACCCGCACCACGTTGTCCCAGCTGTGCTGTGGCCGAAGCTGCTTTACCGTCGGAAGCCAGGTCTGTGCCGAGGTGATCAGCTCTTCGAGATATGCCTGGTTCTTCGCTGCGGCCGCAGCCCGTATCGCTTCGGGGCGCCGCTCGCGAAGGCCAGGGTTGCCTGCTATCCGTCCCCGCGCCTTGGCTGCCTTCATCCCCGATTTCGTCCGCTCGGCAATCAGGGCACGCTCGAGCTGGGCGACGGCGCCAAGCACCTGCAGCGAGAACATGCCCTGCGGCGTGGAGGTGTCGACCGGGTCGCGCAATGAGCGGAAATGGACGCCGCGCTTCTCCAGGTCTTCGATGACATCAAGCAAATGGCTGACCGAACGCGCCAGGCGGTCCAGTCGAACGACGACAAGGACGTCGCCGGCGGAAAGCTCTTTCAATACCCTCGCGAGAACCGGCCGTGCCCGAGACGCACCCGAACCTTGCTCCTGGTGGATGCGATCGCAACCGGCCGCACGAAGTTCATCGACTTGAGCGTCATGGAGCTGATCGTCTGTCGAAACCCGGGCGTATCCGATCAGTCTTTGGGCGAGGGGAGGGGGAATGGCCTTTATCGCTTTCGCCATTGATTTTTCGACCTGTTTTTAGAGGCGTTTGTACAGATAAGGAATGCGTGAGAAAATGGTCCTTTGCAAGCGTGTTTTATAGGTGACATGCGAGTCCGTAGAGCGCGATTTATGACCCTTCACTGGTATCTGGCCATCCAGCAGGTCGAGCGCGCGCCAGCGGCGATCTGAGGCAGAAACGCTGGAAAATAAGGCTTCTGATGGCATGACGTTCGCTGGTCGGCTCGCCGAGGAACAACGCCGAAAGAAATTCGCTTCGGAGGCTGCGGCGAGTGCGCCTGTAGGTGAGCAGGCCAAGCGCGAAGGGCGAGTTGAATCCGCCGAATTAGGGCGAAATAGCGCCGAGATCGCCGGAAATGTGGGGAATCCGCTGAATTAGGATGGCCGACATTTCTGATTTGCGACTGGAAATCAATCACCTCCGATAACCCATACCTATCGATAGTGATGGCACCGGCTGGATAGACCATGCACTGACGGTGTGGCTTTTACTTCCCGATTTCAATGGAAGCGGTAAGGTGAAAATCGAGCACTTGGTTTTGACCTAACGGCTTCACGTCGGGAGGGGAGGAACTTCAAAGCCCGGAGGCAATTGCCAGATTGATCAGAAAGCGGTGACGTGGCGGACGATCTTTCCGCGTTATCTCCGCGCTGGTAAGACCAAACTGCTTCTGGGCTTAGCGCTCATCGACCTCGTCCGAGGAGGCAAGACCGGCCTACAGCGGACGCCCAGATTTTTTCTCGCGCTTTCAGCTTCACCCTGCTGTCCTCTGTCGCGAAGAAGCAGTGCTCACTGCGGTGTGGATTTCTGTCATAAAACTGTCATAAAACGTCCCGGGCAATTGAGATAGAAAAGAAAATTTGACAGGCTCAATTGTCATGACCTCTGAGAAACCAGGCAGCCCGCCCGCGGCGGGCAACTCACCGACACTGCTCCAGCAACTTGCTCGAACTCCGGACAAGCTGTTCGGAAAAGCATTTAGCCAGCAATACGGTGCTCTCTGCTTTCGCTACAAGGAGGGCGGCCCTGAGATTGAAATCCTGGTCATCACCTCGCGCGAAACTCGGCGGTGGGTCATTCCCAAGGGTTGGCCGATGAAGGGCAAGAAGCCCCACGAGGCGGCAGCTATCGAAGCATGGGAAGAAGCCGGCGCGCGCGGTAGGGCGAAAAAGAAGGCGGTGGGCCGTTACACCTACCTGAAAGATCTTGCTGACGGCAATGTTGCTTTCTGCATTGTGGACCTGTTCCAGATCGAAGTGACTGAGATCAAGACCGATTTCAAAGAGCGGGGGGCAACGCGTTTTAAACTGGGTGAGCCCGAGCGAGGCAGCCAGGCGCGTTCGCGAAATTGAGCTGAAGTCCCTGCTGATCAACTTCAAGCCGAATGTGAGAAAAGCCCGCTAGTGACATCTTACGGTCAACAGCATGTTTTTCGTTAGAGGGCTCTCATGCGCCAGCCAGTTGATGGCTTACGGCTGAATCGCGGGAGCGCGCTGGCGCGTCTGTAGCCCACGGACTTGATAGCGACCTGCTGAGAACTTAGTAAAAGTCGGGCGGATTCACAGCCCTGACGCCTTGGTGAGATTGGTGCGGAAGCGGTCGCGCCGCCGCTGATATTTGCGGGTCATCTCGGCTGAGGCGTGGCCGAGTTGTTTCTGAACATAACGCTCCTCAATGTCGGCCGAGGAGGCAAGACCGGCGCGTAGTGAGTGCCCTGAGAACAGCACCGCACGTTCTCCTTCCGGAAGATCGGAACGGACGCCGGCGGCGAGGGCGGTCTGCTTGACCAGGCGGGCGACATGCTTGTCGGAGAGCCGCTCGACGTCGACAGTCTTGTTGTCCTTGAAGATTCGCCGGAAAAGCGGGCCTCTGGCGATCCGGCCGAAGCGGATCCAGCTTTCGAGGGCAACAACGGGGCAGGTCTGATCGGAGGCGCCGCGGCCGACCTCGACCTCGCGCCATCCGGTCTTGCCGCGCAGCGTCACCAAAACCCCCTGATCCGGAAAAATCTCGATCCAGCCATGGCCGTCGCTGTGGTTGCCATCCAGATGGTCGTTGCGGGCAACGTCGAGGCCGACGATCTCGGAGCGGCGCAGGCCGCCCGAAAAACCCAAGAGCAGGATGGCCCGGTCGCGCAGACCCCGCAGATCATGGCCGAGCGTGTTGAGCATCGCCTTGATGTCGTCGCCAAGCACGGCCTCCTTCTGCCGTGGCGGTTTTGCATGCTTGCGGCGAATGCCGGCAAGCACCGTCGCAATATGCCGATCGGAACGATCGAGGCAAAAACCGCGCTGGGCAAAATTCCAGGCCAGGCCGGAGAGACGCCGCTCGATCGTCGCGACCGAGAGGGCAGGGGCGCTGCGTTTCGGATCGCCGGCAGCGGTGTCAATGACACGGCCTGAGGCCGTGCCTGAGACAGTGCCTGAGGCACAGGCGCCGATGTAGAGGCCGATGACCTGGCTGGAGGGCGGCAGCGGCTCAAAACCTTCCCGGCGGCACCAGGCGGTGAAATGCGAAAAATCCTTGGCGTAGGCGTCGCGCGTGTTTTCGGAACTGGCGGCGTTGGCGTAGGCTGTCGCAGTCTCGACCAGGGCCTCCAGCCGCGCCGGGACCCGGGGTGTCGCCTGCCGGGCGACCGTCACCTGCGAGGCGGGAGGTGAGGCACTCATTTCCATGACGACATTTACGTCTTCGGCCAGAGCGTCCTGGGCGAACTCGTCGATTTTGGGCGTGTTGGCCGGGGGATTTTGCATGATTTGAGAGACTATCATCATATGTCCGGTAATGGAAGGTTACCGGACATAAAACAGTGACGACAGGCCGTGCGGTTTATGCGCGTTTGCGGCATCAAACTGCACGCGCTCTCTACCCTGACCGGCATGGATTCGCTCCACCGATCACCACTCTCGATCCTACTGCGCACTGCCGGAACGTCGCTGATCGGTACCGTTGCCGACATTGCGAGATTTGCCCTGCTCATCTATCTCGATGGCGGGTACGCGGCGGCAGTCTGTGGCTAAGTCCGCGTCGCACGCGTAGTTTGCCGGCTCGTAATCACGGTGGATCAGGGGCGGCGGGACGCTGTCGATACCTTCGTCATTATGATCCGAATATCACCGTGTTTTGCGAGAAGGGATAGTATCTGTTTCTGCGTCCGCCATGCGATCAATCCCAAGGCCACGCCACCAACAATGGCAAGCCCGGAAAAGACCGGGGCGGGGATTTTTCCGGCGATGGGGAGAAGGAGCAGTTCCGGCACAAAACGATGCATGAGGTAGATGTGAAAACCCGCTGCGGAAACCGGCAGAACCAGCGCCTTCAACCATTCCGGAACGGGTACCCTCGGCAGGAACAACAACAGGGCCAGAACCGGGATTTGCATGAAATATTTGACCCTCGTGCCGATCCAGACACTCTCGTAGAAAGCGAAGAAGAAAAACACGGCCGTACCGACCGTCATCAGCAGCAGCCGTTTTGCGGTGGTGTCCGCAAACCCCGCCAGAAAGCCGATGGCCGGGAGATAGAGAAGCCAGGGCAATGTGAAATCTGACGGTTTCCAGCCATTTGCCAGAGTTCGGGAATGATCAGACGCGCAAGCAGCGCCGCGCCCAGCAGCACCAAGCCGGCCGAAAAGGGCGACTGCCTGGCCAGCTTTCGAACCGGTGGAAGGGCGAAGAAGCCGGCAAACACGACAAGCATCTGGCAATAGGCTTCGACGAACCAATAGAGGTAGGGAAGCATCGTGTGCCGTTCCGGATCGGCGAAACCGAAATTGCCGGCCATGACGACCGAGGCGAGCGGCACCTCGCCCCAGGCAACGGCATAGGCTGCGACGATCAGATAATACGGGATCAATATCTGCAGCGCCGATCGGAAGAGGCGGGCGATATCGAACCCGGAAATCGCCCGCTGTTGATTTCCACGCGGAACTGAGCCGGGGGGGGTGCGGATATGCGCTAACCCGGCTCAGTTCCGGGTGGAAATCAACAAAATGCGGCACCCATGTCGGAAGTTCGCAAGTATACTAAGCACATTGACGGTGTGAACTGGATTGTCGCAGAACTCATCCCGGCACGGGATCCGTCCACGACGATATGAGTCCGGTTCACAGGTTCTTGGAATGGAGAGATGGGCTTAACTGCCCGGTTCGCCGATGTCCCGTAATGCCAGTTCCGAACACGCCAAGAACGAGATGTCTCAATCCAAGCTTGGATGCCAATCTGACCGACCTGTAAGGACACACCGGACAACCCATCCGATTAGAACGCAAATGCTGGCGAGTAGAACAGCCGGTAAGGGCTGCCCTTCCAACATGATAGTCAACAGCACCAATACGGCAATAGCAAGCGCGGTCAGGTAAACCACGTTGCCGACACGAACGACCGTTTCAATCCCCCAAGTTTGCACGCCCGAAGTTCGCTCAGGTGTTCGCCAAAGGCAAGATCAAATCCCGGCCGCTTTGCGCAGGGCATCGTTCATTCGAGACTGCCAGCCTTTGCCAGCAGATTTGAAGGCATCAACAACATCAGGATCGAGCCGGATGGTGACCGGCTTCTTTGTCTGCTCAAGGGTAGGGCGGCCGCGCTTGGCAATCTCCTTGTCCATACCGGCCGCTAGGTCAGGAAAGACCTCACGGAATGGCTTTGCCTCAGCAAGCTGTTCAGCAGTCAGCTCTGGATTATCGGAAACCGCATCCCAATCGGCTTTGCTGTAGCCGCGCCCAGGTTTGAATTCGTCCTGCTTCGTATACTTGATAGCCATCAGATCAGGTTCCTTTCGTCCTTACGGGCAGGGCGCATCGAGATAACCGACAGGCCTTCCGTGCCCAGCGTCATGAAGATCACCGAGATCGTGCCGTCTGCGAGACGACCGACTGCCTGAAACCGGCCAGCCTTGGCAGGACGGATTAGCGAACCAAGGAAGAACTCGAAAGACAGGGTTGCGAAGTCGAGACCGTGTTTCTCGGTGTTTGCAATCCGTTTGTGTTCGTCCCAGATGATTTTCATACATTGTATGTACGATAATTATGCAGTTATCGCAAGGATTATTGTACGTACATTGCGGATTATTTGTACCACACATGACCGAGGAGTGACTATCGTTGCCGCGCCCTTCTGGATCACCGAAGAGATCGCTGATGCGATTTGTGATCGCTTGACCGCTTGTCTGAGCCTTCGCAAGATATGCCGAAACAAAGGCATGCCGTCGAAGACGTCGGTGTTTAAATGGCTTGGTCAAAACGCGACCTTCGCTGACCAGCACGCACGTGCGCGGGAGGCGCAGGCTGACGGCCTTGTCGATGAGATGGTGGCTATCCATCCACACCCGACGAGGCATTCAAGGCAGCGAAGGAAGGGTCATACTTCGGCGCAGATATGCGGGCATAGCACCAGCCTGGTAGATCGGCAGCTTTCCCTACGTGCCGAATATCGTGGTCAACACTTTTTGCAATTTCGGTCTCGGCGATGCTCAGACGCTCTGGCTTGGCGATCCTTATAGTCTTGGTCCTCAGCTCGATCAGTGGGTCTCCGATAACCCGGCAATCCCGATCGGGCCTTACGAGCCGCCACCGCTCCCACCGGAAGAAGTCCGGTCGCGATGACTGCGCTAGGGCGCTTTGATTTCAAGACACGTTTCAAGGGAAGCGGCATGAATGCGACGGAAATCAGCGCCTTCATAGCCAGCGTTCAAGACGAAAGCGTCCAGGGCGACATGCAGAATTACTATGACGAAACGCTGAGTTCACCCGTTTGTCACCGTTCGTCGTTGATCTCGCTGGATTTGCCGGAAAGACCCCGTCGCAGATCGACAGCTGGATCGCCTGAAACCCGGTCGCCGCCTGACCGAGAGCGACCGGGTTCATTGCCTTCACGTATCACGGCATGAGGGCAGAGTGGGATATCATTCGGCGGGCAGTTCCTCAATCTGAAAAAGGCGAGGCCTGGTCGCCCAGGCAGGCGATGACAGGCCTCTGACCGGCGTTCGGGAGAGTGGGACCGAAGCCAGCTGTATAGAAACTGCCACGCCGCTCTTTTGTTCTCAAAATTAAAACGAATTTTTGTGAACACCGCCGCTCGACGTCGGGGCGAGGCCTGACTCCGCTGGGGGCAGCGGCAGTTCAGGCCTCTAGCCGACCCGTGGGGATCCAGTCCTCAAGCCAGCTGCTCCACAACGGGCGTCAGATTTTTTAGTTCCAACATCAAAGGACATCATCATGAAAACGATCGCTGACATCCAGCCGCGCTTGCTGGCGCTTGGCTATTAAATAGGCGCGACTGGTGCGGACGGTATCGCAGGCCGGATGACAACGGTCGGAGTGTCTAATTATAAGTTCCAAGCCGACAAGAAAGCTGGATATTCAATATCCCGGCACGGTCCAAAGACATTGGCCGCTCGCGGTGTTGACGAACCGGCCGTTGAACTTCTGGCGCAATGGATCGATCTAGCCAAACGAGGTGCGAGATAACAAGGCGCTCAAGGAGTTGCCCTGGGCGATCCGGCAAAACTGCCGTGGTGCGGCGATTTCGTGGAAACGTGCGTTGCGGTGTCTCTCCCGCGTGAGCCAATGATCAATAATCCCTACTGGGCGCTCAACTGGCTGAAGTTTGGCAACCCCGTCCTGAAGGATAAGCCCGTCATGGGAGCTATTGGTGCGGCAGAGCGCGGCGGCGGCGGGCATGTGTTTTTTGTCGTGGGCCATGACAAGGAAAACTACCACGCCCTCGGTGGCAATCAGTCGAACACCGTCAGCATCGTCAAGATGCCCAAAAGCCGGGTGAAGGGGCTTCGGTTCCCCTCCACCTATCCATTGCCATCGAGTGCCCTGGCTTACAGCACCTATGACGGCAAGATTTCTTCGAACGAAGCATAAACCCTCCCACCATCAAAGGAACCACCATGCGCTGCGCTCTCTGCTCATCATGGCAGTGGCACGCCTTGCGCTGTCCGCTTGCACCACAACGTCAATCGATACCGCCATCCAGACCAACCTTCCGAAGGCCGGCCAGATTGTCGAGACGGCGCATGTCGCGTTCCCGGCTGTTGCTGCCACCGGCAAGGTCAAAGCTCGCACGGTGGCTAAGGTCGAAGCTGCCTATGGCGGCGTTGCGATCATCTGCGTCAACCCTGCCGGCGTCACAGTGGCTGATGCGCTTGGAAAACTGCAGGAGGGGGTCACTCTTCTTCGGATCGATGTCCAAGATGAAAAACGAATGGCCCATGAGAGTCGCGCCGTCATCCACCAGCGGCTCGACAACCGTAAGCGTTGCGAACGCCCCACATTTTAAGTCCGTTTCAGCTCGCGCATAATCTTGATCTATCGAAATTTGAGGGTCGGATTTATGGGTTTGGTATCAATCGAGGACGACGAGAAGGCGACACCGCATAGTGCTGATGATCGTCATCAGCACTATGCGGAAGGCGATATCGGGAGTGATAGATCAGGTCCGCGCCGCGTCGAGGTAATTCTTGGCAAAGAGCGCCGGCGTCGCTGGAGCCCGCAGGATAAGGCGATGATTACGGCGGCCAGTTTTGTGCCTGGCGCCAATATCTCGGCCGTTGCGCGTCAATACGGCGTGAGCCAAGGCCTATTACACTATTGGCGGCGCTGCACCCGCGATCGCGTATCGGATGAGCAAGACATGCGTTTCGTGCCAGTGGTCAGGGTCGATGAGGGCCAGTGTGAACTGGCCCATCCGGCTATTCTCACGAAGTTGGCCGTCCGCATTGAGATGAACGGTGCTTGTGTCGTGATTGATGGCGGCGTTGATGAGGAAGCGTTGCGTACGGTGTTCAATGCGCTGCGAACATTCGCGTGATCTCGCTTGGATCGGATTTGCGGATCTTGGTTGCTTCAAAGCCGGTCGATTTTAGGAAAGGCATCAATGGGCTGGCGGCGCTGGTATCGACAGCGCTCGGTGCGAACCCCTATTCCGGTGATATCTATATCTTCCGCAGTAAGCGCAACGATCGATTGAAGATGATTGTTTGGGATGGCAGCGGCATGGTGTTGTTGACGAAAATTTTGGAAGACCGGCACTTCACTTGGCCTGCGGTTCGCGACGGGGCGGTTCATCTTGGCGCGAGCGAATTAGCGCTTTTGCTCGACGGGCTGGACTGGACGAGGGTGGAGAGAAAGCCGGTGAAACGCCCCACAAAAATAGCGTGATGCCATTGTAATCTATCGATAATTCTTTGCGCATTTGCTAGGGTTGGACATGTTCGATCGTGGCCGATACCTGCCTCGGGATCCCGATGCAAATTCCGAGGCATGTCGCCCCCTGATTCCGAAATGATGTCGCCCCCCAATTCCGAGAATTAGCCGCCCCCTTATTCCGAGATGATCTCGCCCCCTGATTGGGGTGTTTGTCGGGGTGTCCTGTTGGTGAGACGTTCGACCTTTCAGTTGCACTGAGAGGAAGGAACGCGATGCCAGCGGAGAGACTAAAGATGCGGCGTGTCCCCGAGATTCTGAGATACAGATTTGCAGAAGGGCTCGGCCACAAGTCGATTGCGCTGCGTGTCGGTGCGGCTCCCTCGACCGTGCGGGAGACACTGCGCCGTGTGGAGATCGCTGGTCTTTCGTGGCCTTTGGGCGACGATGTCAACGATGCGGTGCTGGAAGCAGCGCTTTACAAGTCCTCCGGCACGAAGACGGGGCACCGTCGCAGCGCCGAGCCGGATTGGGGGCATGTTCATCGCGAGCTGAAGCGCAAGCACGTAACGCTTCAGATTTTGTGGGACGAGTATATCGGCCTCCACCCTGATGGATATCGCTACAGCCGTTACTGTGATTTGTATCGCGGTTGGGCATTGAAGCTGCCGGTGACGATGCGCCAGGAGCATATGGCTGGCGAGAAGCTGTTTGTCGATTATGCCGGCGACACGGTGACGGTGGTCATCGACAGATTGTCGGGAAAGACACGACAGGCGCATCTGTTCGTGGCCGTACTCGGGGCATCGAGCCTCTCCTTTGCTCATGCCCGCTGGAGCGAAACGCTTCCGGATTGGATCGAATGCCACCTGCTTGCGCTGGAGGCCTTTGGCGGCGCGCCGGCATTGCTTGTCCCTGACAACGCCAAGGTTGCCGTCATCAAGGCCTGCCTTTTTGATCCGCAGGTCAATCGCACCTACGCCGGAATGGCGGCTCACTACGGCAGTGCCGTTCTGCCGACGCGGCCGCGCCGACCGCGTGACAAGGCGAAAGTCGAAGCCGCTGTTCGCATCGTCGAGCGCTGGCTTCTCGGACGGCTGCGTCACCGTGTGTTCTATAGCCTTGCCGATGTAAACGCGGCGATCGTCGAGTTGCTCACTGATCTCAACGATCGGCGCGTTCTACGCCGTGTCGGGCGCACGAGGCGACAGTTGTTCGAAGAGCTTGATTACCCGGCTCTGCGTCCGCTGCCCGTCGAGCGATATGTCTTTGCGGAATGGAAAATCCGCCGGGCTGGCCTCGATTATCATGTCGATATCGACAAGCATTATTACTCCGTACCCTACCGGTTTGCCCGTGAGCAGGTCGAGGCGCGGATCACCGCCAACACCATCGAGGTCTTCCATAAAGGTCAGCGGATTGCCGCCCACCGGCGCTCGAGCGGCAATGGCAAGCACACCACGACGCCGGAGCATATGCCATCATCCCATCGTCGCTTTGCCGACTGGACGATCGAGCGCATCAGCCGCGAGGCGTCGGCAATCGGATCGGACGTTGCGTTGCTTTGTGAGCGTATTCTCGCCGACCGGCCTCATCCGGAGCAGGGTTACCGGGCCTGCCTGGGCATCATCCGCCTCGTTAAGGCTTTTGAGCGCGAAAGGTGTTGATTTCCACGCGGAACTGAGCCTTATGCGCTAACCCGGGGTTGCGGACGAAAACTTGGACCACCAGGAGGTAGTTCATGTATTCCTACGCAGACAGACTTCGAGCCGTTGAGCTTTACATCAGGCTTGGCAAGCGACTTAACGGGACCATTCGCCAGTTGGGTTATCCCACAAAGAATGCGCTGAGGGGCTGGTACCGCGAGTACTTGCAGCATCTCGACCTGCGTATTCAGCCGGTAGCTCGAGCGCCGAAGTATTCCGAGAGTCAGAAGCAGGCGGCACTTGAGCATTACCGCACCCATGATCGTTGCATCTCTGCGACGATGAGGGCGCTCGGCTATCCTGGTCGAGGAACTCTGACCGCATGGGTACGGGAGGCCTTTCCGGAGACGCGAACATCGATGGTCGGTCGATCGTGGCGCCCTGCCTATCCCGCAGCGGTGAAGCAAGCTGGTGTCATCGGACTATGTAGTGGAGATGAAAGCGCCCAACAGGTGGCTGACCGGCTGGGCGTCTGCAGGCCGACGTTGTACAACTGGAAAGACCAGCTACTCGGTCATGAGGCTCCTTCCTCCATGAAACGCCGCAAAACCACCCCGCAGGCGCCGGAACGCGAGGAACTCGAGCGACAGCTTGAAGCCCTCCAACGTGATGTTCGCCAGTTGCAACTCGAGCATGACCTCCTGAAGAAGGCCAATGAACTCCTAAAAAAAGAACTGGGCGTCGATCTGCAGATCCTGAGTAATCGGGAAAAGACACAGCTGGTTGACGCCCTTAAAGACACCTATCGCTTGCCAGAACTGCTCGCCCAGCTGCAAATTGCGCGAAGCTCCTACTTTTATCATCGCACGCGCATGTGTCTGGCAGACAAGTATGCCGCCGTCCGGCACAGCCTTGCGGAAATCTTTGAAGCGAACCGTCGTTGTTACGGCTACCGCAGACTACAGGCGTCACTGGCCCGGAAGAGCGTGATCATCTCGGAAAAGGTTGTCCAGCGCTTGATGAAGCAGGAGCACTTGATCGTGGCCAGACCGAGCCGACGGCGTTTCGGATCATACTTGGGAGAAATAAGTCCGGCACCCGAGAACCTGATCAATCGCGACTTCCATGCGAAAGCGCCGAACGAGAAATGGCTGACAGACATCACCGAGTTCCAGATCCCAGCCGGGAAGGTGTATCTCTCGCCCATCATCGATTGCTTCGACGGAATGGTCATCAGTTGGTCGATTGGAACGCAACCAGATGCGGGGCTGGTCAATACTATGCTGGATGCAGCTATTGAGACCGTGACCGACGCCGAGGAACGGCCAATCGTCCATTCCGATCGCGGAGCCCATTATCGCTGGCCAGGCTGGCTAACGCGGATCAGCGAAGCGAAACTGGTTCGCTCGATGTCCCGAAAGGGCTGCTCACAAGATAACGCCGCATGCGAAGGCTTCTTCGGCCGATTGAAAACGGAACTCTTTTATCCACGAGATTGGAAGGCCATCACAATCGAACAGTTCGTTGCCGAGGTAGACGCTTACATCCGCTGGTACAATGAGAAGCGTATCAAGATATCGCTGGGATCACTCAGCCCGGTCGAATATCGCAAGAGCCTCGGCCTTAACTTATAAAGCAGTCCAACTTTTTATCCGCATCCCCCCCGGCTCAGTTCCGGGTGGAAATCAACACTCCACTGTTTCTCGCCAGCCGAGATGCGACAGGCCAACCGCTCGCCGACACGTTCCTAAGCAGATTCTAATTGGTTGACCAACGCTTGTGTGTCTGATTCTGTGCCGGCACTGATTTTGAGGTGCAGGACATGACGGGACGTTCACCACTTTCGGCCACTGATGCGGAACGTACTGCGCTTGGTGTGCTTGCAGGCTCGCGTGATCGCGGCGAGGCGGACCGGGCGCGCGGATTGCCGAGGCGTTTGGCGTGCGTGAGGACACGGTTCGCTTTTGGCGCAGCAACTTCATGAGCGGCAGGGTCGATGCTCTGAGGGCCCGCGTGGCTCCCGGCCCGGCAGCGATGAAGAGCCAGGCGGCCTTGCGCGTGGTCGCGCCTCTGCTTGAGGAACCCGTAGCCGACCGGCCCAACTGGACGATCGCCCGGCTGCGCGCCGAGATCGAGGCGCAGTCCGGCGTTTGCATCAGCCGCTCGCAATTGTCCAAGGCGTTGCGCAAAAAAAGTTCCGTTGGCGGCGGCCGCGGCACAGCCTGAAGGCGCGCCAGATCGCTGCCGAGGTCGACCGTGTCGGCCTGCGCCTGAAATTGCTCGAACAGCAAGCCGAAGCTGGTGATATCACTCTGCTCTACGGCGCCTTGTGCTTCACGATAAACCTGCCATCACGGGTCACTCCACAGTAGTGAATGAAGCCCAGGAAGGCGAAGGTCTCGGGCTTTCGCTCGCCACGCCGCTGCCGAGTCAAAGCCGCGAACCGGCCAAACTCGATCAGTCGCGTCTTGCCTTCGTGAAGCGCTAGGCCAAAACTGCCTAGTCGCTCCTTGAGGGCCAGAAGAATATTCAGCGCATCATCCTTGTGGCGAGGAGCGGACTAATGCCAGCTCCTTGCGGGGTACCCTTGTCAGTCTCATACGTCTCGCCGCTCTCAAGGATTCCCGCCCGCAGCCACAGCTTGATAAGCTGGAGGATACGGGGATCGGCTACCATAGGAGAACCCGCAAAAGTCGGCATCATAGACGGCACTAAGCACTTCAGCGACCGCGCCCTGGACGATCTTATCCTCCAGGGTCGGCACTCCAAGTGGCCGTTTTCCGCCATCGGCTTTTGGAATGTAAACACGTCGCACCGGCTGTGGCCGGTAGCGACCCGTGTGGACCCGTTCGCAGAGATCGTGAAGATTTTGCTCCAACCTCTCTTCGTACTTCGCCACAGTCTCACAATGATTTTGGAGAAGATTCCGATGAAGACATCACGATTCAGCGACGCGCAGATCATGGCTATCCTGAAGCAGGCTGAGGACGGCATTCCGGTTGCACAGCTTTGCCGGGAGCATGGGATGAGCGATGCCAGCTTTTACAAGTGGCGAGCGAAGTTCGGCGGCATGGACGCGTCCATGGTCAGCCAAATGAAGAGCATGGAGGATGAGAACCGACGGTTGAAGAAGATGTATGCGGAATTGAGCATGCAGAACGATCTTCTGAAGGAAGCTCTTGGAAAAAAGCGCTGAGGCCGTCTCAACGAAAGGAGATGGCCATGCAAGCGGTCCAGAAGCATAATGTCAAAGTCGCGCTCGCGTGCCGGACGTTCTCGATCAGCGAGACGTGCTACCGCTATGGACGCAAGCTCGACAGCGAGAACGAGGAGATTGCCGACTGGCTACTGCGCCTGACGGCAGCCCGGAAGGCTTGGGGGTTTTGGCCTGTGCTTTCTTTATCTGCGCAATATTAAGGGCTTCGGTTGGAACCACAAAAGGGTTTACCGTATCTATCGCGAGCTGGAGCTGAACCTTAGGATCAAGCCCAGAAGGCGTCTGATCCGGGAGCGGCCCGAACCGCTGGCAGTACCAGAACAACCCAACCGGACCTGGTCGATGGACTTCATGGCCGATCAACTCGCTGACGGTCGCTCGTTCCGGACACTGAACGTGATCGACGACTTCAACCGCGAGGGGCTCGGCATTGAGGTCGATTTCTCATTACCAGCCGAGCGCGTCGTTCGATCCCTCAACCGCATCATCGAGTGGCGTGGCAAGCCGGATATAATTCGCGTCGATAACGGCCCGGAATATATCAGCGGCACGCTTCTGGCATGGGCGGAGAAGCGAAACATCACCATCGCCCATATCCAGCCGGGTAAGCCGCAGCAAAATGCCTATATCGAGCGTTACAACCGCACGGTCCGGCATGAATGGCTGGGATGCTGCATGTTCGATACCATCAAGGAGGTGCAGGATCACGCCACACGCTGGCTCTGGACATACACCAATGACCGACCCAATATGGCTATCGGCGGCATCACGCCGAGGCAGAAACTGAAAATGGCAGCGTAAATTCTACTGATCGGCCCCGTTAAAAACGGGGGGATTACCGGAGGCGATCGATACGCCCAACGAGTGAATAATGGCAGCTCGAAGGGATCGCTGCGCTCTGTTTGCGCATTGCGAGTAGCATAGATACAGTGCAACGCTTTGCGATGGTGACGAAAATGGAAAATGAATTGCAAGGTCGCGTCGCTCATATCGCGGATATCCAACACCGCGCAGAGGCAAAAATGAAAGCGCTGGGCGTCGATCGCGCTTTCATCAGCGGCTTGGTCGATACATTTTATGGGCGGGTTCTGGAGCATCCCGAACTCGGTCCCGTGTTCGACGCGCGTCTTTCGGGGCGTTGGTCGGAGCACACACGAAAGATGAAAAGTTTTTGGTCGGCCTTGGCATTCCACGATGGGTCCTACGGGGGAAAACCGGTTCAGGCGCATGTGGCCGTCGCGAATCTGACACCAGAGCTTTTCCCAAAATGGCTCGAGCTTTTTTCCGCAACGTTGGACGACGTCGCTCCGAACGAACAAGCCAAGGCATGGTTTATGACGACGGCAGAGCGCATCGCGCGAAGCCTCACGCTTTCGCTCTTCTACAATCCAGCGCTCGATGACCCGGCGAAGAAAACCTGACTGGCGAGGTGTTCACCAGCGGAATCGCGCTTTTATCTGCCCAGAAATATCAAGTATCCTGCGTGTCACGGCTCTGTTATCGGCAGCGGGCAATTACAAAATAGCGACGACGGTTATATGAATTGGGATTCATACTCCTGTGGATATCGGGATGCATGCCTGAGCAAGATACCGTTCGTCTGCAGGCCGTAATGTTCGGTATTCCCTATGGCCGTTCGAACCTCTTCGTCGATACACGGATCTCAAGCCAGGACAATGTGTCGTCACGCGGCAGAACGGGATACCATGCGTACCATGCAAACCAAATGTTTCCTGGGCGTTCATTGTCCATCATCATTGATCCAATCCTATCTTTGAAGGACACCGGGCAGGGCACTGAACGTGACAAACCCGTTGCCAAAGCCAACGTGCCTACGTTTTTGGCAATCGCTGCTGCCGGACGTAAGGCGACAATAGCGGCCCGAAGGGGGTTCATCGGCTACTTCTTGAACATCCGTGTGATGGGTGCATCGTTCCCCTCACGAAACCGAATTCCACCGTCCGTGACGATCGCATCCATCGGAATGTCGTGGTGTTGGGGGCGGATAGTGTCGATCTCCTGGAAATCGAAGCCCACCCCGATCACAAGAGGTTTAGGGTGCAGTACAGCTAACGTTCTGTCAAAATACCCGCCTCCGAAACCAAGCCGGTAACATAACGCGTCAAAGCCAACGACCGGAGCAATGACAAGTTCGGCTTGAAGCTCCTCGCCGTGAAGCGGAACCGGAATATTGAGAACGCCGCGTATAAGCTCATCGCCGGCTCGCCAGGATCGGAAGGTGAGGGGCTTGTTCTTTTCAGTCACCATCGGCACGCGCAGCCGCCGGACCAGCCGGAATGGGCGATGTCCGACCGGCAACAGCAGCCGCTTCACGCAACGCGGGTCTATCAAGAGGAACTGCTTCTCATCCTGCCGCCAAATCATCCGCCGGTCCGCGATGCAAGCGATATCCGACCAGCGGCTTTGGCCGCGCTCGAACCCGGCTGCACTTATCGCCGTATCGCCGAGCGCTGGGTGAGGTTGGCCGCCGATGTCCCGACCGTGGAATTGACATCGTACCACTCCATTCTCGCCCACGTCGCTGCGGGGAATGCTGTGGGGGTCATACCCCGCTCTGTCCTTGACGGGCTTCACTGGACGGTGGATATCGCAGTACATCCACTTGGAACGGTCGATACGTTGTTGATTTCAAGAAATGACAGAAGGTCCGATCCGCTCCTCGGTTTCGAGGATATGCTCCTGGCGTCAACTCCCGGCGGCACTCCCTCACTTCATCCCTTGTCCTAAATCCCGCATTGCAGTTTTCAGGTTTATCCATGTCTCCATCCCACCCCAGAGGAACGGTCCAGAAGCGCGCGCTTCTGTCTCTGCGGCTGTTCCGTCCCATTCTTGCCGGTGCGACGTTGCGAGACCGACTTCTCGCATGCCTTGGAGCACTCGCTGCAATCGCCTTGACGGGGCTGAGCAGTAGCTACCTATTCGGAGAAGGCTCGCATCTACCGCTGATTGTCGCCCCAATGGGCGCCTCGGCTGTGCTGCTGTTTGCCGTCCCCTCCAGCCCGCTCGCCCAGCCATGGTCGATCATCGGCGGCAACACGATCTCCGCCATCATGGGGGTACTCGCCGCCTTGATCCTCGATAGCGTGCGCAAGCGCTGGCCCTGGCTCAAACATCTCTTCGCCGATGGCGCCTAAGACCCTACAAAGCTCAAGGGGTGCAGCTCTACCTGCCACCGCGGGCAGGCTTACGAGCACATTTTCAGCTGTGCTCGCCGACCGGTCATGAGCGCACATTCAAACGACCAGGCCAGCCTTTCGGTTACCGATCAGGCGGACCAGATTGAGCGCGGTCATCGCGGAGGACTTCGGGTTTTCCGGCAGGGGCCTGTTGGCAATCTGTACATCCAAGGTTCCGAAATCGCCCGAGGCGGTGATCTCGTGGCGGTTCAAGGTGGCGGCAGGGTCTGCAATCAGCGTGATGCGTGTACGTTCCGGGCCAATCCCGGCGAGAGCCGTGGTTAGCGCGACGTTGGCGTTCTGTGGAAATCGCGCTGCCGCTTCGGCTGCTGTCCCGGTAAAGAACGCTACGGGGGCGTCCAGTGCGTTGAGCGCGCAGAGGCTTTCCGCCTCAGTTCCGGCCCACGCATGGGCAGGCTTGACGATGCGGTGTTCGACCCTCGCCAGCCCCATGTGGCGCGCCGCCGCAAGGGCATCGACGCCGCCCAGCGCACCAGGTTGGACAATGAGTTGCGCACGGTTCGTTCGCGCCAGCCCGCACAACTCGTCGAGCAGTGCCGCCTCCGCCAGCGCCGATGTCGATGAAACGACGAAATCCACCCCCGCACCCAGCGCCGCCCGCGCCCAAGGGGCGACGCTGTCGCGGCCGGCCGCCTCGATGACGAGGTCGGCATCGACATCACTGAGCTCGGCGGGCCTAGAAATCAGTCGCGCGCCATCAGGCAAGGTGGAACGAGGTCGCGCAGGATCGCGCACCGCCACCGCGACGATGCGCGCTTCCGACTGCACTTCCGCCAGCAGACGGGCGACCGCCGTTCCGATGGCGCCCCAGCCGATCAGGACGACGCGCTCGCAGTTGCGAGGAGAGACGGTCACATGCGCACCTTGAGACAAACTTTCCTTGTCATTAGACTCTCCTCGATACCCTCATGCTGCAGCAGTTGACTGTCAAAGCGTTCGCAGTGTGGCTAGAGTTTCAAGCCGCAACTTTCAAACGCCGCGCGGGTCGCCGCTTTTTCGTCTTCCGTAAGTTCCAGCAGGGGCCGGCGCACAACCCCGCCAGTCTGGCCCAGCAGTTCCTGCCAGTATTTCTGGTGCGAATGTGGTTTTTCGGCCGGCCGGGTATCCCGCAGCGCGCGCCGCACCGGATCGAGACTGTCGCGAACGGCCCGTGCCTTTTCAGCTTCGCCATTGAAGGCGAGCTGGGTGTATTCGTGCATCCGCCGATCCTTGGTTGTCTGGATCAAGTAGGGCGGCGACGAGCACAGATAGAGCTGCCAACCCAGTTCCAGGATATTGTCGAGCCATTCTTCTTCGGACGCCGTGCTGACCAGGATACGGTCACCCGCAAGCCGCGTCAGTTCCGCATACATGGGGCGCGGGACCGAATACTTGATCGCAACGACGGTTTCCAGATCGGCCAGCCGGTTGCACAGTTGCGGGCTCATCAGATAGCCGCTGTCGGGATGGCTCCACAGCGCCACCCCGATGTCGACAGCATCGGTAACGGTCTTGTAATAGTTGAAGAGCGTCTCGTCCTGCGCCTTGAAGAAATGCAGGATCGGCGCGTGGACGACGACATAGTCCGCGCCGCAATCCTGCGCATGGCGTGCCAGCTCGATCACGGTGTCCATGTTCTGGTCGGACACCGACATGATCGTCTGCCCGCGTCCGCCGGTAGCCTTGACCGCCAGCTCGAAGCTGCGCTTGCGTTCGTCCAGCGACATCGAGAAGAACTCGCCCTGCTTGCCCGTGATGAACAGGCCCTCGATACCCAGATCCTCGGTCCAGTGGCGGACGTTCTCCGTGAACCCGTCCTCATCCATCTTCAGATCATTGGTAAAGGGCATCAGTGCTGCGGCCCAGATGCCTTTCATGTTCTGGCGGGCGTAGGACTTGGCGTCCTTGCGGCTGTATTTCATTGCGTTTGTCCCTTGTTGGCCGGCTCGATCTGCATGAAGTGCGAGACGTTCTTGATCGTCATGTAATGGTGCAATCCTTCGTTCCCGCCCTCGCGGCCGTAGCCGCTGGACTTAACGCCGCCAAAGGGGGTTTCGGGCAGCGAAGCCTCAAGCGTGTTGATCGACAGATTGCCGCATTCGACACCGTCGACCATGCGATCTACATTGGCGGCGTTGTGGGTGAAGCCATAAGCCGCCAGAGCATACTGCACCGAGTTCGCACGCTCTATGCCCTCGTCTAGCGAACGGACGGGATTGATGACCGCAAGCGGCCCGAACGGTTCCTCGCCCATCACGCGGGCGTTGTCGGGCACGTTGGCAAGCACGGTCGGCTGGAAGAAATAGCCCCGGTTGCCGAGCCGCTCACCTCCGGTCAGCAGCCGCGCACCCTTGGCGGTCGCGTCGGAGACCAGCTTGCCGAGCGCTTCGACGCGGCGACCATTGGCAAGTGGCCCCATCTCGACCCCCGGCTCCATTCCGCTGCCGACCCGGATGTCCCGGGCACGTTCGACGAATTTCGTTGTGAATTCCTCGAAGATGCTCTCGTGGACGAAGAAGCGGGTCGGGGAAGTACAGACCTGGCCCGCATTGCGCATCTTGCGATTGGCGGACATGATCGCCGCATCGGTCACATCCACGTCGTTGCAAACGATTACCGGCGCGTGGCCGCCAAGTTCCATCAGTACCGGGGTCATGTGTTCCGCCGCGAGGGTCGTAAGGTGCCGGCCGACTGCGGTTGACCCGGTGAAGGCGACGAGCCGGACCTGATCCTGCGGGATCAGATAGCTCGAAATCTCCGCCGGATCGCCGAAAACGAGGTTCAACACACCGGGTGGTAGCCCGGCGTCGTGGAAGGCGCGTGCGATATGTAACGCACCGGCCGGCGTCTCCTCGGCCGCCTTCAGAATAATCGAACATCCCGAAGCGATGGCGCCGCCGATCTTGCGGGCCGGCTGGCTCATCGGGAAATTCCAGGGTGAGAAGGCAGCTACCGTTCCGATGGGCTGGTGGTGAACCATGTAGCGCGTGCCCTGTGCGCTGGGGATGACGCGGCCGTAGGTTCGAACGGCCTCGCCAGCGTCCCATTCGAGGAACTCACAGCCGCGGATGACCTCTAGTCTGGCCTGCTGAAATGGTTTGCCGTGTTCGAGTGTAATCGAATGGGCGATGTCGTTGATTCGTTCGCGCATCAACCGCGCGGCTGCGATCATCACGTCGGCACGATCGCGTGGGGATGTGCGGCTCCAGGTGCGAAAGCCGGCGGCGGCTGCGCTGAGTGCATCGTCCAGGTCGGCCTTGCTGGCGCGAGGCAGGCGGCCGATCTGCTGTTCGTCGGCCGGGTTCACAACCGGCATATCCTCGCTTGTCTTTCGCCAGGCGCCGCCGATGTAGAGCTGAAGGTCGGGGTAGTCGGTCATCGATTGGTCCTTGCTGCATGGCGGCCGGTCGCATCCTTTTTGCGCAGATGGTTCGTTGCCGCTTGGAACAGTATCGGGTGGAGGTGGTATTCTTCCAAGTGAATTGCGGGAAATCAGATATGATGGAAAGTACTATCAGATCCGCACTGAAGACGACGGAAGCGCGAACGCAAGCTCATCACGGATATCCAGTTGCCCGCATCCGCTCTCTTGTCGCGCATTTGCCGCAGAATCGAGGCCCGCCTGGTAAACACCGGGCCTGCAGTCAGGTCACCGCCTTGACGGTGCGATACTCCACGGTGTCCCAAAGACCCTTGTCCATGACATCGCGCAGGATGGCCACCGCATCCCAGACATCGGCGAATCCGACATACAGCCCGGCAAAGCCGAAGCGTAGGATATCCGGCGCACGGAAATCGCCAATCGCCCCGCGGGCGATCACAGCCTGCATGATCGCATAACCTTGCGGATGGGTCAGCGAAACCTGCGATCCCCGCACCGCTGCGTCGCGCGGGCTGGCAAGGCCGAAACCGTGGCCTGACAGTTCCTGATCGACCAGCCGGATGAAGAGATCGCCGAGCTCCTGTCCCTTTCTTCGCAACGTCCGCATGTCGAGGCAGGCAAAGACGCCAAGCGCTGTTTCCAGCGCAATGAGACCAAGTTGCGGGGCGGTACCGACAAGCATGCGCGCAATCCCGGGATCGGGGGCATAGTCGTGGCCGAAGGAGAAGGGCTTGGCGTGTCCGTGCCATCCCGCGATCGGCTGCCAGAAATCGGCGATGTGACGCTTCGCAACGAACACGAACGCTGGGGCACCAGGGCCACCGTTCAGATACTTGTAGCCACAGCCTACCGCGAGGTCCACGTTACAGCCGTTCAGGTCAACCTCTAAAGTCCCCGCGCTATGGCAGAGGTCCCAGATCACCAGACCGCCTTGGGCGTGAACGGCCGCGGTGATCCCGGCCATGTCGTAGACGGCACCAGTCTTGTAATTCACATGTGTCAGGTGGAGCACGGCTAGATCCCGGCCAGCCTCGGCGATGGCGGCGGCAATCCGGTCCGGGTCGACCGCGCGCAGTTCGACACCCCGTTCTTCGGCGACGCTGCTGCTGACATAGACATCGGTGGGGAAATTACCGCGCTCCGATAGGATGATCCGGCGGCCAGGACGCATTTTCAGCGCGCCCATCAGCACCTTGTAGAGATTCACCGAAGTTGAATCGCAAACGATGACCTCGTCCTTGTCGGCGCCGATCAGTTGCGAGATCATAGCGCCCGCCCGCTGCGGTGCCAAGTACCAGTCGGCCTCGTTCCACGACCGGATCAGGCCGTTGCCCCATTCGTGATCGATCGCGGTGCGCAGGCGTTGCGACACCCGGCGCGGCAAAGCGCCCAGGGAGTTCCCATCGAGATAGATAACCCCCTCGGGCAGGGCGAATTCATCCCTATAGTGTGCCAAAGGATCGTTGGCATCCATCGCCTGGCAATTGTTGTGCGACAGGAGGCCGATCGGTTGCTGCATTGTGGAGTTCCTTTCTTGTGTGCTATTCCGGCCGGCGCCGGCTCAACGTTCGCGGACCGTTTCGGCCGGCATGCGCCCGGACCGGCCTCGCCGGAGGTTGGGTATCGCCAGCATGGCCAGGACAAAGAGGCCGGTAGACAGCTTCAGATCCGGCGGCGGCATTCCCGCGGCCAGGCACAGCGAGACCAGCTGGTAGTAGACAATGGCACCGATGAAAGGGGCGAGCAATTGACGAACCAGCGTCTGCTTGCCGATGATCGCCTCACCGATCATCAAGGCTGCAAGTCCGTTGATGAGGACGCCGATGCCCATGCTTACGTCAGCGAAACCCTGGCTCTGCGTGATCAGCCCGCCGCCAAACCCCGCTGCCGCCCCGGCAAGCCCGACGCCGGCGATGGTGGCGGCCCAGACGTTGATGCCCTGTGCTTCGGCCATGTCGGCATTCGCTCCCACTGCGCGGAAAGCAGTCCCCTTCTCCGTGCGGAAAAAGGCGATCAGCAGGAAGAAGACCAGCAACACCAGCAGTCCCACCACGGCGATCTTTGCATAGTGACTGCCGGCCTCCGTAAACGGAACACCGTCAAACACGCTGCTCATGCCGTAGACCGACAGGTTCGAGCGCCCCATAATGCGCAGGTTGAGGCTGTAGAGCATCGTCATCATCAGGATACCCGCCAGCAGCGTATGAATGCGAAAGCGCAAGTGGATGAATGCAGTGCAGCAGCCGGCGGCAAAACCCGCTGCCGCCGCCGCAACCAGCGCAACCGGTGCGGGGACGCCAGCGGCAAGGCAGACTGCACAGACCGCGCCGCCGAGGGGAAACGCGCCTTCGCTGGTCAGGTCGGGAAAGCTGAGCATCCGGAAGGGAATCATGATCGCCAGGACCACGAAGCTGAGCATCAGGCTTTGTGCCAGTGTCACAGGGATCAGCGAAAGAAAGCTTTGCAAGATGTCCATGTCAGTGCGCTCCAAGCAGCATACGGTCGGTGGTCACCGAAAAGTGCCGGATCAGTTCCGGAACGGTGACGTTGCGCTTATCCTCGTGCGCAAGTTCCAGCCGCACCTGGCCTGCATCCATCATCACGAGCCTGTTGCCGTAATCGATGGCGTGCTGCATGTTGTGCGTCACCATGAGGGTGGTCAGGCCGAATGCCTCGACGGCGCGCACGGTAGCTAACATCACGTTATCCGCGGTGCGCGGATCAAGCGCTGCAGTATGTTCGTCGAGCAGCAACAGATCGGGCGAGTTGCCGACTGCCATGAGCAAGGACAACGATTGGCGTTGCCCGCCCGACAACAGCTCGACCCGTGTGTCCAGGCGGTTCTCCAGCCCCAGCTGCAGGATCGCCAACCGCTCCCGGTATTTCGCAAGCCTCCGCGCGTCCAGCCCGGCGCGCAGACGGCGCGGCTGCGCGCGCAGTTCCGCCAGGAGCAGGTTCTCCGCCACCGTCATTGAGGCCGCAGTGCCCTTCATGGGATCCTGAAACACCCGCGCCAGCCGGCGCGCCCGGCGATGCACCGGTTGGGCGGTCACGTCTTCGCCCCCGATCGTGATTCTTCCGGCATCGAGCTGCATCGCGCCCGAGATCGAGTTCAGAAGGCTGGATTTCCCGGCCCCGTTCGAGCCGATGACGACTGCGAAATCGCCTCGATCCAAGCACAGGTGCAGCCGGTTCAACGCGATCTTCTCGTCAGCGCGGCCGGCGTTGAAAGTCTTGAGCGCACCGCAGATGCCAAGCATGCTATTCTCCTTGGTCTATAGTCTCGCGGTGCTCCGCAAGCGGAGCGCCGCGGTGGCAATGCAGCTGTCAGTCGACGATGCAGCCGCAACCGGCAAGTGCTGGCGGCAGTTCCAGGCCGAAAGCGGCCAGTCCGCGACGCGAGATCAGCGGCTTGTGATCGGCAGGGCTAGCCTTGACAGGCGCAATTGTCTCCGGATCGGTACCGTTCACGATCTCAATTGCGATCTTGCCGGCGTTGTAGCCGACCTGTTCGTAGCTGACGGAGATCGACGCAGGCAGCACTCCCTCGATCACCGGCAGGTCATTCGAGTTGACCACCGGCGTCTTCGTCTGGCGTGCGGCGGACGCGACGGCGCTGGCCGCCGGCTGCAGCAGGTTCGACGTAGGCAGGTAGATGACATCGGCCTGCGAGGCGAGCGAGGTGATGCGCTGCGGGATGTCGTTGACCGCATCGACGCCGACGGACACGACAGTTAATCCTGCGTTTTCCCCGGCCTTCTTGGTGACCTCCAGAAGCGCAACATCATTTGCTTCGCCCGGATTGTAAGGAAGGCCGAGGCTCTTGGCCGTCGGGGCGAACTTGCGGACAAATTCCATCACGACGTCCATATCCATCCGGTCCGAAGCCCCGGTGAGGTTTGGCGCGCCCTTGTCCCATGAGGGTACCAGACCCGCAGAAACTGGATCGGTGACCACGCCGAAGACGATTGGGATGCCTGTGCCAGCAAGCGTCTGCCGGGCGATCTGCGTCACCGGCGTCGTCTGGGTATAGATCAGCGCGGGCTTTTCCGATGCGAGCTTGGTGATCATTTGCGGCACGAGTGACGAGTCGAAGTTTGTGTGGCTGGCGGAAAAGACGACCTTGTCGCCCTCCGTCATGCCGGCGTCACGGAATGCCCGCTTGAACCCTTCTATTGCCTGGTTCAGCGCAGGGTCTTCGCCGAAGTTGGCGATGCCGATGCGAACGGGTTCGGCCGATGCCGTCCCCGCAAAGCCGGCGCAGATTGTCAGGACGGCACCGAGCCCCTTGAAGCTTTTAGACATGTTTCCTCCCCTTGTGGATTTGCCTCCACGCGCAAGCCTCGCGCTTCAGTTGCATTCTCGCAAGTGAATAAAGCTGCATTAGGTATTGCCTGGGGGAATAGCTGAGGCCGAGAGGATTGGCCTCACGATAGAAGCCGGCTTTTCAAGGAACTTGGTCTCCGTCTTGTCGCAACACTTGACGAACTCCCCGGGCGGCCGAAAACGAGCGCCGGCCCAGTTCCGTTGCGCAATCAGATGCCGACGAGACGGTGCACCAGTTCCGCATCTCGCGTCATATCCTGGCCGGTTCCCGACCAGACCGTCCGTCCCTTCTCGACGATGTAGTGTCTTTCCGCCAACCGCTTGAGCACATGGAGGTTCTTGTCGATCAGCAGAATCGACTGGCCTTCCTTCTTGAGCGCCTCGATGCAGCCCCATATTTCCGCGCGGATGACAGGCGCCAATCCCTCGGTCGCCTCGTCCAGGATCAGCAGCTTCGGATTGGTCATCAGTGCCCGGCCGACCACCATCATCTGCTGTTCGCCACCCGATAGCGTGGCCGACGTCTGGTTGGCCCGCTCCTTCAAGCGGGGAAACAGCGCGTAGACACGCTCCAGCGTCCAGGGATCCTTGCGCATCAGCCTGTTGCCCGCCGTTGCGACCAGGTTTTCGCGCACAGTCAGCGTCGAGAAGATCTGGCGCCCTTCAGGGACGAGCCCGACGCCCAGGCGAGCGATGGTTTCCGGCTTCACGCCAGCCACGTTTCGTCCGGAAAAGGCAATTTCGCCGGCCAACGGCGGCAACAGCCCCATGATCGAGCGGATAGTGGTGGTTTTTCCCATGCCATTTCGGCCCAGCAAGGTCACCACTTCCCCCTCGCCGACGCTCAGCGAGATATCGAAGAGCACCTGACTTGACCCGTAGCCTGATTGCAGGTTGGCAACGCTCAGCACAGTTCGTCTCCCTCGCCCAGATATGCCTCACGGACGGCCCGATCATTGCGAATTTCCTCGACAGTGCCGCTGGCGATGACACGACCGTAGACGAGAACCGAAATCCGATCCGCCAGTGCGAAGACCGCCTCCATGTCGTGCTCGACCAGAAGCATGCTCACACGGCTGCGCATCACGCGCAACGTATCGACCATCTGCTGACTTTCGAGGTGACCGAGACCGGCCATCGGCTCGTCGAGTAGCAGCAGGCGCGGTCGGGTTGCAAGCGCAACCGCGAGCTCGAGCTGCTTTCGCTCGCCGTGCGAAATGTTGGTGACGAGCTCATCCGACCGCGACATCAAACCCACCACATCCAGGATCTCTCGCGCCTCGTCGCGAAGACTCGTCTCGTCGCGCACATTTCGCCAGAAGCGAAAGCTGTGGCCACTGCGCACCTGCACAGCGATGGCGACATTATCGAGCACGGTGAAATCGGGCAGTAGGCAGGTGATCTGAAACGTGCGGGCCAGGCCAAGCGAAACACGATCCGCCGTGACAAGATCGTCGATCGGGCGGCCAGCCAGATCGATCGAGCCCGAGGTCGGGCGCAATTCGCCCATTAGTTGTGCGATCAGCGTCGATTTTCCAGCGCCGTTCGGGCCGATCAGTGCATGGATTTCGCCTTCCTCGACGGTCAGGTTCACGTTATCGGTCGCAACCAGTCCGCTGAAATTCTTGACGAGCGAGCGGACGTTCAGAATTGTCGTCATGACTTCCTCGCAAACCGTTCGATCAATGCCTGCACGCCGCCTTGCGTGTAGAGGACCACCAACAGCAGGATGAGGCCGAGGCCAAGTTGCCAGTTCTCGGTCCATGACGACAGGATGGTCTCGAGCACGATGAACACGGCCGCGCCAAGGAACGGTCCGAACAGCGTACCAACGCCGCCGAGAATGACCATCACCATCAGTTCTCCCGACTTGGTCCAATGCAGCATGTCGGGGCTGGCAAAGCGCAGAAAGTTCGCCATCAGCGCGCCGGCAAGCCCGCAGCCCATGCCGGAGATGATGAAAGCGGCAAGTTTATAGGAGGCCACGGGCAAGCCGATTGCAGCCATCCTCTTCTCGCTCTGGCGGATTCCGGCAAGGACGTTGCCGAAGCGGGAATTCACAACCCGGGTAACCACGACGAAAAACAACACGGTAATCGCCAGGCACACATAATAGAAAGTTTGCTTGTCGCGCATGTTGAGCAGCGGGACTTCGTTGGCGCGGCGGATGATGAGACCGTCGTCACCGCCGTATGTCTTCAGCGAAACGAAGAGGAAGAACAGCATCTGTGCGAATGCCAGTGTGATCATTATGAACTGCACGCCGCCGGTGCGCAGCGAAAGGCCGCCGATGACCGCTGCGGCGATCCCGCTCACGACGATGGCCGCAGGCAGAGTGATCAGCAGCTGGTTTGTGCCGGGAATGAATCCGAAGAGCGGCTCGCCCAGCGAATAGTGCTGGTAGAGTATGCCGACCGTGTAGCCGCCGATCCCGAAGAAGGCCGCATGCCCGAAACTCACCATGCCGCCATAGCCGAGCACGAAGTTCAGGCTGGCCGCCGCGATGCCGTAGATGAGGACCCGGGTCGCCAGCGAGGTCGTGGCCGTGAGGCCAGTGACCTGCGCCACCAGCGGAAGCGCAATCAATGCCAAGATCACGATTGCCAGCAGAAGCGGGCGCTTGAATGTGTGTTGTGCAGACGCAATGGGAGCCATGTTCACGCGTTCGGTAGGAAAAGGCCCTTGGGCCGGATGAGAAGGACGATCGCCATGATCAGGTAGATGCCCATCGATGAGATGCCGGCGCCGAGCGCATCGGCTTCCGAGCCGGCCATCACCTGGCGAAGGAGCCCGGGCAAATAGGCTCTGAGCCCGGTATCGACGATTCCCAGCAGCAGGCTTGCGAAAAACGCGCCGCGGATCGAGCCGACCCCGCCGATGACGACCACGACGAATGTGGTGATGAGGATCTGCTCACCCATGCCGACCTGTACCGCCATGATCGGGCCGGCCATGAAGCCGGCAAGGCCCGCCAACAGTGCACCCAGCCCGAACACCAGCGTGTAAAGCAACCGGACATCGACACCGAGCGCCCGCACCATGTCGCGATTGGTCGATCCCGCCCGCACCAGCATGCCGATCCGGGTCCTGTTGATCAGCAGATAGAGCCCGGCGGCAACAAGAAGCCCGACGCCTATGATCGCCAGTCGATAGAGCGGATAGGCAAGTCCGGGGATCAGTTCGACCGATCCTTGCAGTATTTCCGGAACGGAAACAAAGAGCGGCTGGCGCCCGAAGAGAAGCGTGGTTGTCTGGTTGAATGTCAGTATCAGGCCGAAGGTGGCAAGCACCTGGTCGAGATGGTCGCGTCTATAGAGTCGCCGTATCACGACGAATTCGACGGCGATTCCCGCAAGCGCAGCCGCGATCATTGCCGAAATCACACCGAGCAGGAATGAACCGGATTGCGCCGCGACCCATGTGCCCGCATAGGCGCCGATCATGTAGAGCGAGCCGTGCGCCAGATTGATGACGCCCATGATCCCGAAAATCAGTGTCAGTCCGGCAGCAAGCAGAAACAGCATCACGCCGAATTGAACGCCGTTGAGCGTTTGTTCGAAAAAAAGCGTCATTGGTCCAGGTTCGATCGTGTAGGTGAGGCGCAGGTGTGGTCGGCATCATGCCGGCCGCGACAAGTTTTCCGGATCACATTCGGCAATCGGCGGCATAGGCGTCGCCATGGTCCTTGAAGACCTCGCCGATAGTCTTGATCTCGGGCTTTCCGCCAGCGCCCTCGACGACCTTCAACGCATACCAGTTCTGGATCGGATGCTGGTTCGGTCCGAAGGAGAACTTTCCGCGAACCGATTGAAAGTCCGCCTTGCGAAGCGCATCGCGGAAGGCATCGAGATCATCGACCTGGCCGCCTGTCGCCTTCAGCGCGGAGGCGTAGACCAGCGCCGCGTCGTAGCCTTGGCTGGCATAGTAGGTAATCGGGCGGTCGTAGGCTTTCTTCCAGGCCTCCACGAACGCCTTATTGGCGGGATTGTCGAAATCCGTATTCCAATGGCTGGAAACGTTCACCCCAAGCGCCGTCTTGCCGACCGCGTTGAGAATGACCCCGTCCATCGACGGTTCGGCCAGCACCATCGGAATTTCCTTCATCAGGCCCGCCTGCTCATACTGCCGCAGGAAGGTGATGCCAAGGCCGCCGGGATGGAACTGGAACACCACATCGGGCTTGGCGGCCCGGACCTGAGCGAGCTCGGCGGCGAAATCGGTCTGGTCCAGACGCGTGTAGATCTCGCCGACGACTTCACCCTTGAAGTAGCGCTTGAAGCCGGAAATGGCGTCCTTGCCCGCTTGGTAGTTCGGGGCGAGCACGAACGCCTTCTTGTAACCGAGATTGGTGGCGTTCTGTCCGGCGCTTTCATGCAGGCTGTCGTTCTGCCACGATACGACGAAATAGTTCTTGCTGCATTCCTTGCCGGCGAGATTGGAGGGCGCCGCGTTCGGGCTGACATAGATGGCGTCATTATCGACGATGTCGGGAACCGTTGCGCCGGCAACATTGGAGAAGACGATGCCGGTGAACAGCTTCACCCCTTCCTCGCCGAGGAAGCGTTCGGCGATCTGCTTTCCCTGGCCGGGCTTCAGTCCGTCGTCCTCGATCAGGAGCTCGACCGGGACGCCGCCAAGCTTGCCGCCTTCCATGTCGATCGCCAGCTTAAAGCCGTCCCGTATGTCCTGTCCGAGATAACCCGCCGGACCGGAAAGCGTGGTTATCATGCCGATCTTGACGGCATCATCGGCGGCAGCGGAGCTGGCGATCAGGGTGGCGACGGCCGTTGCAAGCAGAAAGGACTTCATGTTCAGACCTCAAGACAGTGTTCATCTAAAAGCGCCATACCGCGACACGCGTGAGAGGCGGACGGGTAGCGATCAGAGCGTAACCCAGCCTTCCGGCGGCGCCTTGCCCGGATGGATGCTGCCGCATTTCGGGCAGGTGCGAGCCTTTTCGTCAGCGTAAAAGGCCTGGTATATGGGCGGCAGGTCGCGAACGATGCTCTTTAGCGAAACCTCGACCCGCTTGACCAGTTCGTGACACTCAAAGCAGTACCACTCGAAGGCATCATGCTGGTCCGGCTGGCGCTTCGGCTCGACGACCAGGCCGATCGAACCCTCCTGCGGACGCTGCGGGGAGTGACGGACATGTGCCGGCAGCAAAAAGATTTCGCCTTCGCGGATCGGCACGTCATAGAAATTGCCGTTGTCCACAACCTTGAGCATCATGTCGCCCTTGAGCTGGTAGAAAAACTCCTCGACGGGATCGTCGTGATAGTCGGTCCGTTTGTTCGGACCACCGACGACGGTCACCATCATGTCCGCATCCTCCCAGATCTGCTGGTTGCCGACCGGCGGCTTGAGCAGGTGGTGGTGTTCGTCGATCCATTTCGAAAAGCTGAATGCAGATAAGCGCCGGGTCATATAAATTCCTCTCCTAGCTTTCTTCTTTTTTGCCAGAGAACACAGTTTGCATATATAAGGCAATCTCAATTATTTGTATCAACTCATCGTATTTAACGATAAATGAGGCCCGGGAATGAAGATCACCATCAAGCAGATCGAGTGCTTCCTGACCATCGCCGAGCTTGGCAGCTTCTCGCGTGCTTCCAAGCGGTTGAATACGGCCCAACCCGCACTATCGCAGGCAATCAAGGATCTCGAGGCGGAACTCGGCATACGCCTGTTTGATCGTACGACACGGAGCGTGGAACTCACCGAGGCGGGCCGCGAATTCGAGCCATCCGCGGCCAAGGCGCTGGAAGACCTCCAGCTCGCTGTGGACGGTGTGCATGAACTGGCCGAACGGAGACGCGGCCGGGTGCGCGTCGCGGCGCCGCCGCTGCTGGCAGCCGTTGTGCTTCCGCCAGCGATCGCCGAGTTTCGCGTGCAGTTTCCAGGAATTTCGATTCAGATTGCCGATGTCGGGACCGAGCAGATCATCGACAGGGTCCGAAGGGGCAAGGCGGATTGCGGCATCGGCACTTTCGCCGCATCCGAGGAAGGCATCGAACGCGTGCCACTGGTGAAGGACAGTCTGATGCTGTTCTGCGATCATACAAACCCGCTGAACGGCATGACGTCGGTCAACTGGAGCGAGTGTGCCGAGCATCCGCTCATCACGCTGACGCGTGACAGCGGCATACGGCGCTTGATCGATGTCGGGTTCGAGACCTGCGAGATCCCGTTGAAGCCGGCCTATGAGGTTGGGCACGTGACGACAGCGATCGCGCTGGTCGAGGCTGGGCTGGGCGTTGCCATTCTCCCGGCTTACGCGCTGGCCGCCGCGCGTTACCGGAAGGTCAGCGGCCGTCCCCTAGTCAACCCCAGCATCTCGCGCGAAATCGTGATGATCCATGCGGCGGGTAGGTCGATCTCGCCTGCAGTCCACTCCTTCACCCATGTGGTCCGCCGCTGCGTCGAGCAACTGACGCCACAGGGGGGGAGCTGAGGGTGGAACGCGTGGAGTGTCAGTTGCCGCGGCCGATGAGCTTCAAGAGGGCCCGCGTCAGGGCGCTGTCCTCAACGGCAAGGTCCAGCAGCACGTCGAAGTGGTTGCGGCCAGCGACTTCCAGGAGTGTGCTCGGAAAACCCGCCTCCCTCCACAGCCGGTCAAACTCCGTGGACTGCCGCCGGAAGCCGGCCGGCTCGCCGTCGGCATAGGCAAGCACGATCGGGCAGCCGGCAGCTGGGATATTCGCCGCGGGACTCAACGGCGCGACATGCGCTGGAGGGAGGCGCAACCATTCTTGCACGAAGGATTGGGCGATCGGCGCGAGATGGAACAGGCCGCTGATTGGCATCGCGCCTTTCACAACATCCTCCGGGACACCTAACGCGACATGCCAGCCGCCCGTAATCACGCTTCCTGTCAGGTGCCCGCCGGCGGAACTGCCGCCGACGTAAATTCGTTGGGGATCCAGACCATGGCAGGCCCCGTTGCGCCAGATGAACGCGATCGCTGCCCGGATTTCTCTGACGATCTCGTCCAGTCCCACTGCCGGCGCCAAGCGGTAGTCCAGCACGGCGGTCGCGATACCGTGGCGGCCCAGCGTCCCTGCCATGAACGCAGAGCCCGCTTTCGACAGCGCCCGCCAATAACCGCCATGAATGAAGATGAATACCGGTCGCAACGTGTCAGGCGCTGTACCGTAGATGTCCAGCGCCTGCCCGCTTGCCTCGTCGTAGACAATATCTGCCGCCGTGAGCCATTCTGCGCGTATCTCGTCGGACCGCCTCCGGTAACGGCCCATCTCCGCTTCGAACACCTCGGGCGTCACCGAGGCGCGCGCGTTGTAGTCTCGGTCGATGACGTCCTTCGGCCACAGGCCTTCCTCTGCCAGCGTGCTCATCATTCAGCCTCCTGCGCGCGATGTTGCCGGCTATTTGAGGAATGTGCGGATCGTTTCGGCAACGACGAGCGGCTGCTCGAGTGTCGGGAAATGCGTCTTGCCCGGCAGCTTGCACGGCTGGTACCAGGGATGCCCGGCCGCGAAATCGACCTGGGCCTGGGCGTATTCCGGCTCGAAGGGCTGGGAATAGATATGGGTGATCGGCCGGTGTTCCTGCAACGCTTCCATTCGCTGCATCGGATTGCCCCATTTGCGATAGGCCCTGGCGATTTCGCGACCGGAGCGCGCCCACATATCGAAGCTGTAACCCGCCATCTCGTTGTTGACATGGTTGACGATGTCTTCGTTGTCGGTGTCGCCGATCCAGTAATTGAAGAAGTCACCGCGGCCGTTTTCCCAGTTGGTACGATCCTGGATGTGCTCGATCATCGCGAAGAAGGCCTCGTTCGGCGTCGTCTGGATCCAATCGATGACGACGGAACGCGGCACGCGCACCTTGCCGAGGCGGTCCGTCACTTCGATGTTCGCCCAGCCCCCATGGGATGTCGAGACCGGCACCAGGGTTTCGATTTTCATGAGATCGAGGAAGTTGACGATGTCGTCGGCCTGCTCGCTGGTGGTGAAATTTCCATCATGCGCACGGTGCTCGCCGTGGCCGCGCCAATCGAGCCTGATGACCCGGTGCGTCCTGGCTAACTCCGGCGCTAATGTCCTGAACAGACGATGATCCTGGCACCAGCCCGACAGCAGGAGCAGTACCGGTCCCGCGCCGGCATCGTCATAGGAAAGAGTGTTGTTGCCGATCTGGACGGATTTCATGGATGCTCCGGATATCTGGGTAAGGAATCGCGGCGCCATCGCCGCGAAGATTGGCTGGGAATCAAACGTCGAGGTTCGCCGCGGTCGGGATGTGACGGGCGGTCCGCATGCGCTCCGCACCGATCTCGCGGCTCTTGCCGGTGATTTTCAGCACTTGCGACCGAATATCGTCGGGCCAGAAGTTCATGTCGCCGAGGCGTTCAGCCGTATCCTGGGTGTGCTCGGTCATCGGCCGCTCGCGCGCCTCCCAATCGACCAGGGCCGAAGCGACGTCCTCGGCGCCGGTCACGGCATCGGCCAAGCCAAGCCCGTTCATAAGCGCACAGCCGCCGCCCTGCCCGAGATATGGAGGCATGGCATGCGCCGCGTCACCGAGGATCGCGACCCGCCCCTTGCTCCAGCGCTTGAGCTTGACGACCTCGAAGGCATCCCACCGGCCGGCATCGCCGAAGCGCGCGACGAGGTTCGCAAGATGCGGAAAGGATTCGGTCCAGAGCGCGCGGTCGGACGGCACCTTGAGCCCTGCCGTATCGTCCGCGCTGCAGCAGAGCGCGACGTAGAGATCCGTGGCACTCGCTGGCGTGTAGAGGATGCGGCGCGTGCCGGTGAAATACTCTATGTAGCGGTTCGTATCGCTGGCGGGCACATCGCCTACGGCCCGCGGAATGAGCATGCGTATTGCCCCGTAGCCGAGATGCTTGCGGTACATGAGGAGGTCGAGCGAGTCGCGAACGGCAGAATTGATGCCATCGGCGGCCACCACGAGATCCGCCTTGCGCACGGTGCCATCCGCGAGGAACAGCTCACCCTCTGGTGTTGCACCTGTCGCTGCCGAGTTCGTGAGGATTTCCACCTTGTTCTGACGGGCGACATCTACCAGCGTGTTGATTAACGTTTCCCTGAGGATTGTGATAAGGCGAGCATCCGCGGGACCGTTGATGGGAATTTCCTCCATCGTCGTGTTATTGTGGTCACGCGTGTGGAACTGCGGACCGACATGCGCGCCAGCGGTCGCCTGCTCGTACGCGCCGAGCGCCTTGAGCACCCGCAGCCCATTGCTCCATATATAGATGCCGGCGCCGAACGTTCTCAACGTCGACGCGCGTTCGTGCACCGTTACCGACCATCCACGTTTGGCCAGCGCAATCGCTGTGGCCAGACCGCCAATCCCCGCACCGGCAATTTCGGCGTGGCGGACAGCTTCAGTCTTCTGCATGCGTCATACTCCTCCGGGTGCGTGGATCGATCGTGTCACACGACCGCCTTGATGCGCAGCCTGTGGGCCCTCGCATATCCAGGAGACCTTTTACCAGCACCACTTTCAGGAAAACTGAATTCTATGAAATCTTCTATGAGGGTTTGGAATATCAGGGGCAACTTCACAAACTGCCTTGCGCCGGCGGTTGGTATTCGGACCGGTAATAGTTGATTGACCAGTTTTCCATTTACCGGTGCCGGAATTGGGCAAATCCTCACAGCAGGACAGCACTGTGGAGGATGCAGTTCGCCGCGCCACCTGCGGAACGCGGCCAATCCTGGCACGGCGCCGAAGGGGAGCGATCGCGTATCTTCCATGCCTGCGGTCTATTTCGATTGGATTCACGGCACCGCTCAGGTGACAGGCACCGGTCCGGATACCAGCAATGAGGGGGAATGATGCATGAAATTCAATAGAAAACTGGCGGCGACGAGCCTGATGCTGACGTTGTTCGGCACCGCCGCCCATGCGGAGGGTCCGCTCAAGATCGGCATGATCACCACCTTGTCCGGCCCGGCTGGCTATCTCGGCCAGGACATCAGGGATGGCTTCCAGCTTGCGATCGACACCAAGGATGGAAAGCTCGGCGGCAAGGCTGTGGAACTCGTCGTCGAGGACGATGCACTCAAGCCCGGCAACGCCAAGCAGATCGCCGACAGGATGCTGTCCGATCAGGGCATCAAGCTGTTCACCGGCATGGTTTTCGCCAATGTCGCATTCGCGGCTGTCCCCGATATCCTCGACAACGATGCGATCTATGTCAGCGCCAACACGGCATCCGCGACTTTCGCGGGCAAGGAATGCCACCCGAACTATTTCGTCAGTTCATGGCAGGACGACAGCCAAGGCGAAAGCGCGGGCGCGCTCGCCCAGTCGCTCGGCTACAAGAAGGCCTTCCTGATCGCGCCGAACTACCAGGCCGGCAAGGAAACGATGGAAGCGTTCAAGCGCTTCTACAAGGGGGAGATTGTCGGCGAAACCTATACGAGTCTTGACCAGACTGACTTTGCCCCCGAGATGGCGCAGATCCGCAATGTCAAGCCCGACGTGGTCTATGAATTCGAGCCGGGCGGCCTCGGCATCGCTTTCATGCGGCAGTACAAGCAATCGGGTCTGCTTAAGGAAATCCCGATGGTCGTTCACCCGGCCTCGCTCGACCAGGTGATCATTCAGGCCGTCGGCGACGCCGCTGCCGGCGTCAAGGTGACCAGCCACTGGAACGACGACTTCGACAATCCGGTGAACAAGGCATTCGTCGCGGCCTGGCGCGCCAAGTATGGCGATCGTCCGATCACTTACTATGCCGCCCAGGGTTATGATGCCGCGCTGCTGATCGGCACGGGCCTCGAGAAGAGCCCGGCCGGGGTCGAGGACCTTGCAGTGTTCAGGAATGCGCTTGTCACCTCCGAGATCGCGTCAGTTCGCGGCGCCTTCCGCTTCGGCCCGAACCAGCATCCGGTGCAGGATTGGTACGCCTTGAAGGCCGAAAAGGGCGCCGACGGGAAATGGGCGCTGAAGTCTGATGGAAAAGTACTCACAGCGCATGGCGACCCCTATGCCGGGAATTGCATTATGCCTGCCCTGAAGTAGGCTGGCCGGCCCGGAATGTTGATCCCCTTGCGATTGACGTTCGGCCGTCGAGGAGCTGTCGCACACGGCGCGGCCAACCTTTCAAAGGTTGGCCGCGGTCGTTTTCGGCGTGAAGACCCTGTTTCCCATCGGTACTCGTGGTCCGGTTGGAACCACACGTCAGGTCTTTTTTCTAGTGGGATTATCGAATTGGCATTTGAGCGCAGAGCTCGCTGCAAGCGGGAGCCAAATGTCAAGTTCATGCCAGTAGCAACGACCGGATCCGGTGTAAGAACCATGCCGTTTGAACTTTGGTGTCCCCGACCGTCGGAACGACGACATGGGCATTGGATTGCCCGCTTGCCATGCGTTCCCGGCGCGGCTTATACCTCCGGCACCATAGTTTAGGGGGCAAGGGATGAAATCGGCCGCGCAGATTGCAAGTCGCCTGACACTACGGCATCTACGCCTGGTGGCGGCGGTATGTCGTGAAGGCAGCCTGGTGCGTGCGTCCCAAAGCTTGAACATGTCGCAGTCCGCCGTCACCAAGGCACTTCAGGAGATCGAGGCCCTGACCGGCCTTTCGATGTTCGAACGCACCAACCGGGGCGTGGTCCCTACGATGTTCGGCGAAGCGCTGGCAGCTCATTCCCGGTTGATCCTGTCGCAGCTGGATCGCGTCGCCAACGAACTGAGCGACCTGCACGAGGGCAACGGAGGGCGCGTGGCGATCGGCGGGCTGTTGGCCGCCTCGGCCGGCTTGCTACCCCAGACTATTGCGCAGCTCTCCCTGGATCGGCCGGGCATGCTGTTCCGCATCGTCGAGGCCACCAACGACGTGCTGATGTCAGGCCTGATGGCAGGAGAACTGGACCTGGTCATCGGCCGCCTGCCCGAAGTCCGGGAGCGTGCTGATATCGTGCAGCAAGTCCTGATAGATGATTTTGGGCAGGTGGTTGCAGGCGCAGATCATCCGCTGGCCGATCGAGGCCAGGTGACACTCAGCGACACGCTGCAGTTCCCCTGGATACTTCCTCATCCGCAGACGACATTGCGCCGACAGTTCGAGAAGGCATTCCTTGATGAACGGCTTGCTCCGCCGTTGCCGCGCGTCGAGGCCATATCGCTGTTGACCACGCGTGGACTGCTGGCGGCGACACAGCACTTGGCAGTGTGGCCGACACAGATCGCCCGCATGGAGGCAATGTCGGGTAGTATCGTTATCTTGCCCGTTGAACTGCCCACGACGCGCCACCCGATCGGAATAACCACGCGCCGTGACGATGTCCTGACGCCGGCCACCAGGGTATTCGTCAGTTATCTGGAACAAACCGCGCAGCGGATGCTGACCTCGAAATGAAAGAAGCGTTTCGCGGCTGCTCTACTGCGCTGTCGAGCCTGACATCGTACGTGTCTCACAGGGCATTCCCTCAGGCAATGCCCCGCCTGTCGTCAAGGGCAGATGATCATCATCGAAACCTTCGACGGCGTCAGCGGACCCTTGCGGTATTGGAATACGTCATGAAAGAGCCACACTGCTTCATCGTCTACGCATCGCCCCGTTCGTCCGCCAGACCACGCCGATCCCGCGAAAGTGCGCGTCATCGCGCCCATCGGCGCTTCCCGATAGGATGCCGCGTCAATCATCCCGTCTATCGACACCAGAATTCGTGCTGCTTTCCCCTGCGCTTCCACCACCCGTGCATTCACGCCACTGTGCGGTGCCCTTTCCTTGGATTGGCGCCATTCAATACCCATAGAACCCCAGTTGCGCCCGCGGCTTAGCCCAACACGTTTTTAGCGCACCGTCGCTGTCGGCCTCCGCGCGCTCCTCAACGTCTTTATCGTCTCTGGCGAGAGGCCAACTTAGCCCTGCTATCGCAGCCCGCTTCAAGTTGTCCTGCACGGTGCTGCGAGCAATGCTAAGCAACCTCGCGGCGACTTGTTCCGCTCCCGCAAGCCTCAGCATTTGTCGTATGTGTCGCATGGTCAGCTTTCTTTTTGCAGGCATTAAATTCCCCTCGTGAATATCGAGGAGCACACGCCAGGGTTGCTTACCCAGGAGAACTTGAGTGCCGAAAACTGGCCGGTTAATGATCGGAATGGCGCCCGGCTGCAGAGCGGAATTCGCAGGTCGGGTAAGGAGGTACGCTCGCCGAATTTCAGCACGAATGAATTTAGACCTCGCCTGAAACGGCAGGGGGCTGTGCTGGCCAGCGTGGCGGCGTCGACAGGCAGTCAAGAACGTCGCAAACCTGCAGGGCTAATTGGTCCAAGTGGCCCGCGCGGTTTCTTTCTGAAAATTTTGACCCCTTCAAGCCGGTGACAGCGGGGGCCGTGACCACTGCGGACCTATTGCCGAACCCAGCGTCTGTAGCCGGACGTGACTCCAAAACGTTCAGTGTTTTTAGGCAAATCGTCTCCTTGGAACGATATCGTGAGTACGATAGTCTCATAATTACTGCATCCGCGCAAAATCTGCGGGAACATCCTTCCTTTCTGTAAGTTAATAGCGCGTGATCCGCCGCAATCCTGTGGCCGGTCCGGAGGAGACAAACATGCTGAAATTTACGTTAGCCGCCGCTCTGCTTGGCACCGTTCTTTCTGGTGCCGCGATCGCTCAGGACGCGACGATGAAATGCGATGAGGCCTCCATGACAAAACTGGAGACCGACACCAACGCCATGACCGACGCGGCCAAGAAGGAAACGGCGATGAAGGAAATGGCTATGGCCAAGGAAGCGATGGCTGCCAAGGACATGGAAAAGTGCACGACGCACATGAACAATGCCATGCTAGGCAAGTCTTCGATGTGATGCGATGAATGGAGGCGGTCGCCGCCTCCATTCCTTACCGCAAGTGCGGAGCGGGCAATGCTCGGGGGATGCAAAAAAGAGTATTCGATGGGGTGCCTAACAGAGCGCGGGGGAATGATAAACCCTCGCTTCTGTGTTTTAGAAGATCCGGCAGATGGGTCCGCTCGACGGTGCGACGTTCTACATTCGCACCGAATTGGAGCCAGCGCTTATGCCACTGAGCGCTGGCTTTTTTCAGTGTCCTTACGCGTACATTTGGTAACGGTAGCCAGCCTGCGGGACGAGGGTACGCAAAATCGATCCCAAGTAGGGAGTGTCAACGGCACACCTCCTTTCAACAGTTTGGTCTTAAGCACCATCACCCGGCCCATAATCCACTTTCGTCCAGATCAGCGACCATTCGTCACTATCGCCTTCATTATGGGTGTAATGGCCATGTCCGGGGATCTTATCACGCCAGGGGTCTATCGTGAGCCAATGGGGAGGGGCGGTCCCAGGGAGTTTTAGCATCTGAAGAATATCGTACAGCTCGGGAAGCGTGGTGACCTTCTCGATATCCTGCCGACCATGCGCCTTTATCGTCCAAGCGTAGTGTGTCATCGCGCAGTTTCCTGGGTGCCATTGGCCAGGTCAGGATAACCCGTACCAGAATATGGAACGCCGCCTTTCCACGAAGGTTCCGATAAACTTCAGTCGGACGGTGTAGTGAGACCTTTGGCGCTATGCTTCCGACTTCCCTTTGAGGTAATGCCGGGGTACCTGAGGCGCGCGCATCTGTCCGTCGTCGCTTTTCAGATGTGCGACCAGTTAATGGCTAGGCGGTAGTGACGATTTAAGGAATTGGAATCGAACGAAGCCGCTTGCGCGGCATTTGGAGCGCGAGATTTGCATGATTGCTGCTGTTTTGTCGATACCTTGACGCTTGCTCTGTTGATCGGAGGAGCAATTGGTCTCCTTCTCGGCGCAGCTGTTAGAGAAGTGCCACCGCGACGCCCGTAATCGTCAGATCCGAGTATTTCGGCTAACCGCCCCGCGATGTCCGCCTCGGCGCCACCCACAAACAAAGCGCTTCATCACTCACCCACACGGTCAAATCACCACGTTGACGCCGGCTTTCATTATACCGCGCCCAATTCGTCACCTGAAATTTCTGCTTGGCTATCTTCTCCCGCCGGTCGGCATTCAACTTGTGCGGCATCGTCGAAATCCGGATCCGGAGACTGAAAACTATCGCTCAATATCAGTCGGTGGATGATCCACGCAACAACGCCAATCGGCCTGGGCGTGTGGCATTGGAGTAAGCATAAGCCAGCGCGATATAGTCCCTAACGCGTTTGACCTCGATATCGCCGACCGAGACCAGCTTGAGGTGGCGGCGTCCCTTGCCTTTTCCTTCGAGCAGGTGATGTGGATCGGGCAGGCTTGCGCCGTCGCTAAATTCCAGGGTGACGTGATTGGTGTAGGAGAATACGCCGCAGAAGCCCTTGCCGCCGGCAAACAGGATGCCGCCATATTTGATCTCCTCGGCAACCGAAGGGCCGGCGTCGAGCGCGATCTGCCGGAGCACCTCGACCAGATGATAGCGGAGTTCGTCATTGCGGCGCAGTGAGGTCAACCAGTCGCTAGCGGATTGTGTGGCCACGAACTTCAGTCCTTGAAGAATGGCTTGAACTCGGCACTGGGCTCACGGTCCGAGTAGACGTAGAGCATGAGGCCATTAGGGTCCAGAACGCCTAAACCACGATCGCCCCAGGGATGATCCTCGATCAGAAGGGTCGGCGTCAGTCCCGAGGCGAGGATTGCAGCATGCTCTTGATCTACGTCCTCGACATGGAAATTATAGGTCATGCCTTGGGGATTGCATTTTCCTGACCGCCCTGCGGCTCCATGAACTGGAGCGACGCGGATTTTCCAATGGTCAGATTGATGTACCAGCCGCAGTCGAAAACGACGCGGGCGCCGAAATGCTGCACGTAGAAGCTCCGCGAGGCGTCGATCTCGTCAGTGGTGATGCAGGTAGACAGGGCATGCAGGAGCATGATCTTCCTCCAATTAGTCTTAAGGGTCCGGTGCGAAACTACCGCTCCGTTTTTTCAAGCGGCCATCGGTCGTTGTGGCTTGCCTGCTGTTTGAGCTTCTTGATGCGATGGCGCTGATAAGCGTCGATTTGTCTGAACAGCGATACTTTTCGTTCGAAGATTAAATGCGTGATGGAGACCAGGTGCGGCGTTTTGGTATCAGGCCCGCCGATGTCCAAAGCGCACACAATTCCCCCTTCTTCACCCATGTAGAAGACACTCACCACGTTGCATCTCGCTGGAATAGCCACGTCGGGAGAGCGCTTGGACAGTGTCTGGATCAGTGATGTGGAGAGCCTGGTTTCGATGGGAAGGGATGCTTCCAACGCATCGACAAGGCGGTCGGTCTTGTCAGGGTCGTCGATCATCCGTCAACCTCGCGGCTGGCCGCGGGTCTATTGGCCTCGTCGGGTACGGTGAGCATCGGTGCGATCGTGTAGTTCCACTCACCATGGAAATCGTCGCGGCTGAGATTGATGGCATCCATTTCTGCGTCACAGACCTTGATGGCTTTGGGATATTCATTCTCGTCGAGGCAGCACCGCACCTCAAGCCCGGTCGTCGTGGTCGTCGATCTGATGAACTGGCAGATGACCTCGCGGCTGATCAAGGGCTTGCCACGCCAGTTCTGCGTGATGAAGGCAAACAACCGAAGTTCGATGCGATTCCATTTGCTGGTGCCGGGCGGGTGATGGGCGACCGTAACCGAAAGTCCGGTCTCGTTCACGAAGGCCTGCAGTTCGCGTTTCCACAAGCGAACACGAAAGCCATTGCTGCCCCCACAATCGGCGGTGATGAGCAGGCTGGCTGCGTCCGGATACCGGCTCTTGCCCAAGGTGAGCCACCAGCGTCGAATGCTTTCCACCGCGAAGGCCGCGGTATCGTGATCGGTGCCGAGATTGACCAAGCCGGCGTTGGCCGCAATGTCATAGACGCCATAGGGAGCGACCTTGCCGAGTGCGGGGATCTCGAAGTCATGAACGCGTACGGGTTCCGGATCGCCTTTGGGCCGCAGCTCACGGCCACCATTCTTGAAATCGCCAACCAGTTCCTTCTTTTTAGTATCGACAGAGACGGCCGGTTGGTTGCCATCCCGGAACTGTCTGATCTTCGCGTTGATGTGTTCAAACTGCATGTCACGGTCAGGATGGGCCGCACCCTCCCGCGTTTTCTTGTTGGCATGAAGGCTGAAGCCGAGTTGCCGCAGTAACCGGCCGACCAATTTCCGGCTCGCAGTGAAGCCACGCTCAACCAGAGCGCGCACAAGATGACGCTGGCTTCGGCTGACCCACAACAGGACCGCCTCGGGATCCCCACGGATCGCCGACTGCACCAGTTCCTTGAGCGCCGCCAAAAGCCCAGGCTCCGTCTCGGCCTTCGGCTTGCGACCGCCTCCCGGTCGGCGAATGCGTCCCGTCGAACGGGCATCCGCGCTTCGCAATTCCGCAAGACCGCGTCCGATCGTGCTGCGCGCGACCCCTGTCGCCGCGCTCACCGCACTCACACCGCCCCATCCCGCCGCCTGGGCCTCCGTCGCCGCAAACAAGCGTCGGGCGCGCTCGTCCAAATAGGGCGAAAGCGTTTCATATCGCCCCTTGATCGCGGCAACGTTTGATTGCGGCAATGTCTATCTTCCGGCTTTGAGCAACTTCATCGAGAATGACTGAATCAGATCATATCGAGCCCGTCTAGCCCTCAGGCATGTTCTCGACATCCGATTAACCGGAAAGGCCCAGCCTCATATTCCGATTCGATTGTTTCGCGCCGAACCCATAAGACTAATTGCACGCTTTGCCGTTGTCAACGGGCGATGATATTGGAATTGATCATGAAAAAAGGTCGCGGACGTTCACAGACCCTGACAACACCGGATCTGGTCGTGCTGTCGCTACTGTGCGAACGCGCCATGCACGGCTACGAACTGGTCAAGGAATACCATCGGCAGGAAGTGGGCGACTGGGCGGCGGTGTCACGGCCGCATGTCTATTACGCGCTGAAAAAGCTGGCCGACGCCGAGCTTATCACAGCCCAGGGGGCGGACGAAAAGGCCAACCGGATGGTCTATGTCCTAACCGCGGCCGGCCGCACAGCGCTGGCCGACGCGCTCGCAGCGACGACGTGGGCAACCGAAAGGCCGCCATCGCCATTTCTTACCTGGCTTGGGCTTTCTATTGACGCGCGGCCGGTGGAAGCCCGGGCGGTGATTGCCGCACGCCGGGTATTCCTGGTGCAGCAGATTGCCAAGGAGACGGTGACGCTCAAGGCCATCGAGGCGGACGACGGCATGCGGTCCGAGGTCGCGGCGCACATGGTACGACTGACGATTGCCCAGTTTGAGCTGGAGTTGGGACTGCTCGGGGGGATCGAGCAGAGCCTTGCACGGGCGGAAGGGGCCGAAACATCCAAGCCGCGAACACCGGTCTCTATTCAGCTCGAACGCTTCGGAGAGTAGTCGGCTTGCAAGGAACATAGCGAATACCAAGCTCACCTACTCCTGGGGCAAAAGGGGGCCCGCGAAGCTCAAACATGGCCAAACGGTGACCATCCAGACCTGACAGCACCCTTTGAACCGCTGCTATTATTTAAGCAGCGCGGCGTGAGCCTTGCGATGCAGCATTGGCGGAACCGTTGCCGGGTGCAAGAACGAACTTTGATATCAACTGGCGAAGGCGGCTCGCTTCGTTGGCAAGCGTGGCGCTCGCAGCACTGGTTTCCTCCACCATCGCAGCGTTCTGCTGGGTCACCTGGTCCATCTGGTTGACCGCGGTATTGACCTCGGCAAGACCAAGTGACTGTTCGCGGGCTGAGGTGGCGATCGAGTCCATATGCTTGTTGATCGTCACTATATAGGTCTCGATGGTCTTCAAGGCCTCGCCGGTTTCGCGCACCAGCTTGACGCCGCCTGCGACCTCGATGCTGGAATTGCGGATCAGTTCCTTGATTTCCTTGGCGGCTTTGGCAGAACGTTGCGCCAGTTCGCGAACCTCCTGCGCGACCACGGCGAAACCCTTTCCGGCGTCACCGGCACGGGCCGCCTCGACGCCGGCGTTCAGCGCCAGAAGATTGGTCTGGAAAGCGATTTCATCGATCACGCCAATGATATTGGAGATCTGGCTGGCGGATTCCTCGATGCGGCCCATGGCATCGACGGCGTTCGCAACCACGGCGCCCGACTGGGCGGCGCTGGCATTGGCCTGCATCGCCACGGTCCGCGCCTCGTCCGCACGCTTCGACGAGTTGGAAACGTTCACCGTGATCTGGTCGAGCGCTGCCGCCGTCTCTTCGAGCGATGCCGCTTGTGTTTCGGTGCGACGCGACAGATCGTCAGCGCCAGCGCTGATCTCCCGGGTCCCGTCATTGATCAAACCGGACGACTGGTCAACAGCGGAAAGGGTTCCACCGAGCTGGTTGATCGCGGCGTTCAAGTCATGACGAAGCTGTTCGAAGTCGGCGGAAAAGGGTTCCGTCAGCAGGAACGAAAGGTCTCCCGCAGCCAGACGCTGCAGCCCGCCCGCAAGCCCGGATGTCGCCTGCCGCAGGCGCGCCTGGGCAGCGTCTTCCGCCTCCTGAATGACGCGCATGCGATCGGCCTCGGTCCGCTCGCGTTGCTCGACAGCTTCGTTTTCAAGCAGTTTGTTGGCCAGCGCCGCCTGCCGGAAAACTTCGACGGCACCGGCCATTTCGCCAATTTCATCCTTGCGGCCGGCATAAGGAACCGAGATCGTTGTGTCACCGGATGCAAGGTGACCCATCGCCTGCTGCATACGTTTGAGGGGGGTCGTCACACCGCCGATCACCATCGACACCGCAAATCCGACGACGGCGATCGAGACCGCGGCGATAACGCTCATCCACATGGCAATATCGGATCTCAAGGTGTTGGCGGCTGTGAATTCTTCCTGGGCTACCCGGAGCTGCAGAGAGACCAGATCGCTGATGGGCTTGGCGAGTGGATCGATCGTCGGATAGAGCTGATTGACAACAAACGTTTCGAGCGAAGCCTGATCCTTTCGCGCCGTGATGTCGACAAGGGTATTGATCGCTGCCTGAGAATTGCTACGCTGGAGCGTGAAGCCGTCAACCAGTTTTTGTTCTTCATCCGTCATAGTGGTTGCAGCATAGGTCGACCAGGAACGTTCGATGGACTCCAGTGCGACGCGCAGGGCTTTCTCGCCCTCCACCCAATCGACGGCACCGCTCCTGATCTTATGCGCCGTATCAACAATATTGACGGCGTACATGTCGGCGACGATTTTCAGATGGGCCATCGGCTCGACCCGATCGACGACGATCGTGCGGGTTCGCTCGGAGATCGAGCGGAGCGCGAGGAACGCAGTCACGCTGGTGACCAACAACAAAACCGCCAGCAGGCCGATACTGGAAATGAGCTTGAGCTTGATTGACACGTTGAACCCCGTCTGGCTAAAAACCTCTACGGTGCAATATCCCTATTGGAAAATTACTATATTATTAAATTCGTACCTAATAATATATGCTTTTCCACAACCCAGCCCGAATTGTCGCCGCGTTTCAACCATGACGTTTTCGGTTTCACCGGGTACACCCTCTGGGGCGTAAATCCGCCTAACCTCCGGCTCACAACCGTAAAGGGAGGATAGAACCCCAGTGTCAAACGGGATCATAACTGCCATCGCGCTAGATGCCGTAACGTGCCGGCGCTTCCGAGATTGTAGCCAGATTGGTGGCTGTCCCTCAGAATGACGATGTTGAAACGGGGTCCGAACGGGTCGGCCCCAAAACATCAAGCGAGGAACAGCCATGGAGTACTTTGCCGGAATTGATGTTTCTTTGGAAGCAAGCAGTGTGTGTTTGGTGGATTCGGCAGGCAAGATCATCCGCGAGATGAAGGTCGCGAGCGAGCCGGATGCACTCATCGAACATTTTGCATCGCTGGGGTTTGGTTTGAAGCGGATCGGCCTGGAAGCAGGCCCATAGTCTCAATGGTTGTATGAAGGTCTGACGAAAGCTGGCTTTGATGTTGTTCTGCTGGAAACCCGTCACGTGAAGGCCGCGCTGTCGGCGATGATTATCAAGACGGACAGGAAAGATGCGCGTGGCATCGCGCAGCTGTTGCGGATGGGATGGTATCGCTCAGTGCATTCGAAGTCTCCCGGCTCGCAGGATGTTCGTGCGCTTCTGTGCGTAGCGACAATCAGGATGAGAAAGCGCGTCAATCAAGATGAGAATCTGTCAGCCCTGCTGGAACGCAGGGAGGGCGTAGCCCGACCGGAGTTCCAGCAGGGCTGACGGCGAGATTTTTCAGCTCGTCTGTGTATCGCGGCCGGCCCAGTATCGAGGTGTATTCCTGAGAGGAGCACCGAGTGCCGGGTCGCCATGTAAACGATCATCAGATGAGGCTTTTCATGAAGTTGCGTCAGACACATTCTATTGCGGTTGCGGCCGCCAAATCCTCCATCAGCAGTGCCACCGCCTACCGGATTGACAGCGATAACCGGCTTCCTTCTCAAAAGAAGTTGCCCCGCGAGCGGCGGCGTCCCGATCCACTCGTCAACATATTTGACGCTGAAGTTGTGCCGATCCTTCAATCGTCGCCGGGCATTCGATCTGTGGCGCTTTATGACGAGATGCTGCGACGTCATCCAGAACTTGGAATGGGAATTCGTCGGACTTTGGAAAGGCGCATCAGTGCATGGCGTGCCATGCTCGGTCAGGATCAGGAGGTGATCTTCCGGCAGATCCATGAACCGGGTAAACTGGGACAGTCGGACTTCACCGATATGGACAGCATTGGCATTCGCGTCGCGGGCGTACCCCTCGATCATCTACTTTATCATTTTCGCCTCGTCTGGTCTGGGTTCGAACATGCCCATGTTATCCTTGGCGGAGAAAGCTTCGTGGCCCTTGCCGAAGGTTTGCAGAATGCTCTTTGGTCCGTCGGTGGGACACCGTTGAACCATCGAACGGATAGCCTTTCGGCGGCTTTCCGCAATCTCGACAAGGACGCAAAACAGGATTTGACGCAGCGCTACGAACAGCTCTGCGCTCACTACCTGATGACGCCGACACGCAACAACAAGGGTATTGCTCACGAGAACGGCTCGATCGAGAGCTCTCATGGCCATCTGAAGAGCGCTGTCAAAGACGCGCTTTTGATGCGCGGTTCAAATGACTTCGACGACCTCGACGCCTATCGCAGCTTCATCGACGAGATTGTCAGCCGCCGCAACGCCTTGAAGGGCAAGCGGACCGATGTGGAACGGGCTCATCTGCAACGGCTGCCGGAAAGACGGACGACCGATTTTGAGGAGATTGTCCTGCGTGTCTCGCGCACCGGCGGCTTTACTCTGCGCAAGGTCTTCTACACTGTTCCTTCCCGACTGATCGGTCATACGCTGCGCATTCGTCTCTTCGACGATCGCCTCGATTTGTTCGTCGGCGGCACGCCTTTGATGACACTGACCAGAGGCAGAGCTCAGCCAAGTGGCAAACATAGTCAGATCGTCGACTATCGGCATGTCATTCATTCGCTGCGACGCAAACCCATGGCGCTGATGGGTCTGGTTTATCGCGATCAGCTCTTCCCGCGGCAAGCATACCGGCAGACCTTCGAGCGCCTGATCGAGCGCATGCCTGAGAAACAGGCTTGCAAGCTGGTGGTCGAATTGCTGGCGCTTGCGCATGATCGCGGTTGCGAAGCAGAACTCGCCGACCAGCTTCAGATCGGTCTGGATGCGGGAACGCTGCCGAACATGAAGCGCCTGAACGCACTGTTCGCTCCCGATCCGGCCGCAATACCAGGTGTCGTTGTCCAGCTGGCTCCTCTTTCCAGCTACGAAGTTCTGATTGCGCCCAACGCGATGGGAGATGCAGCATGAAGAATAGCAGCTCAGTCGACGCCGCACGCCTTTCCCTGCTGCTCAATGAACTCCGTCTGCCGGCGATCAAGGTTCTGTGGCCGCAATTTGCTGAACAAGCCGACAAGGAAGGTTGGCCGGCTGCGCGCTTCCTTTCGGCCATTGCCGAACACGAGCTCTCGGAACGGGACCGCCGCAGGATCGAGCGCCATCTTGCCGACGCTAGACTGCCACCTGGAAAGACCATCGACAGCTTCGATTTCGACGTCGTTCCAATGATCTCCAAAGCCCAGGTCATGGCAATCACCGCTGGCGACGCATGGATCGCAAAAGGGGCCAATATTTTGATGTTCGGCCCGCCAGGCGGCGGCAAAAGCCATCTCGCTGCGGCGATCGGGCTGGCACTGATCGAGAATGGCTGGCGTGTCCTCTTCACGCGCACGACGGAGCTCGTTCAAAAGCTGCAGGTCGCTCGCCGCGAACTCCAACTGGAATCCGCGATCAACAAGCTCGAAAGATTCGATCTGCTGATCCTCGATGATCTTGCTTACGTCACCAAGGATCAGGCCGAAACGAGCGTTCTGTTTGAGCTGATCTCAGCAAGATACGAGCGCAAGTCCATGCTGATAACGGCAAACCAGCCCTTTGGAGAATGGAATCGGATCTTTCCGGACCCAGCCATGACGCTCGCCGCCGTCGACCGGCTTGTCCATCACGCAACCATCTTCGAAATGAACGTAGAAAGCTACCGGCGTCGCTCTGCTATGGAGGCAAAACGCCAGCGCGGAAGGCCCGCTTCCTACGCGACAATCAACTCGGCAAACAAGTCTGTCGCGGAGCGTCAATCAGACCAATGAATGACGCTTGCGAGCGTCCATCAAACAGATAAACTCACCCAGCCAGCGACACAGGATTCTCATCCAGATTGTCGCGCGCCTCTCATCCAGATCGCCGCGCCACAGCTTCTGACCGGTCGCAAACTGCTGCAAGCTAAATTGCGTGACGTGGAGTTGAGCATTCGGGGCACTTTGCGTGGCTATGGTCTGAAGGTCGGCGATGTGAGCCGCGGTCAATTTGAAGGACGGATATTGGAGCTCGTCGACGGACATCCTGTGTTGGAGACCGTCATCGGTGCTATGTTGCATGCCCGTCATGCACTTTGGAACGAGTTCACCAAGATGCATCGTGAGATGCTGAAGATCGTTCGCCAGGATCGGGTCTGCCAGAGACTTATGACCACGCCGGGGGTTGGCGCACTCGTTGCCATCACCTATCGCTCGGCGGTCGACGACCCTGGTCGGTTTGCAAAATCCCAAACTGTCGGAGCATACTTCAGATTAACGCCGAAGAAGTACCAATCCGGCGAGACGGATCTGGACGGTGGCATCAGCCGGGTCGGTGACACAATGGTGCGCACGGCCCTTTACGAGGCGGCCCACATCATGCTGACCCGCGCCACTCGGTTCTCGGCACTGAAGCGATGGGCAGTCGATGTGGCAAAGCGGCGTGGCATGAAACGCGCCAAAGTCGCGCTTGCCCGCAAGCTTGCGACAGTCCTTCATTGTCTGTGGGTGGATGAGACCGAGTTTCGTTGGGGCAAAGAAGCCTCCGCGGCATAAATAAAGGCATCGAGACGAAGCAATTGTAATTTTGTCTCAATGAGGTCCCGTCACCGGGACGAGAGCCTGGCAAGGTCGTAAGTAGTGCTGTGATGCCTCGGTAATCACGCCGCCTAGATTGACCTGCCGGTTCTGATCTTATGGCATGGTGTGGCGGCCTTCGTGTTGACCACGGACAGAAGCATGATCCTGGTGACGAGATTTTGGTACTGAGGGACTTGATTGGCCCAGGAAGCACGCATTACCTTATATATGCGCCGATCAAGGGCTCCTTTCGCCCGACTCTCCTTGACGATGGCTGCCAGCTTGTCCTTGCCGACGTCGGGAAGGACGTCGCAGACGCGGCCAGCCGGTTCGTTTATCGAGGCAACGGCAATATCGACCAGTAATCTTTCCTTTCCTTGCCGTAGTGACCTTGACGGATCAGATTGGGAAAGCTGGACTGGCGCTCACGCAGATTGAGCATTTCGGCAAATCCTATGCCCAGACCATAGCAGACTGGGGGATACGTTTCGACGCCAGCTGGCCGTCGATCGCGGCAATGGGTTTTGACGACCGCTTACCGAGGCTATGGGATTATTACCTCTGTTATCCATCATCAAAAACGACTATCCGGCGAGAGGCGAATACGCGGGCGCCGTGTGAACAAGTCTTGTCCGCCATCGACCCGGTCAGCAAAGCGCGCGTCGCGCAACCGATGGCTCGAGCAGCATGGCCAACTTATGCACGGCGGCCCGAACAGGTTGCAAACGCATGTCACTTGCAGCGTGGCATGACAAGCGGATCAACCGCGATCCTGCCCCCGCCGAACACAACCAGTGCCAGCGCCATCGCCGCCCAGGGCAGGTGGAAATTCGCCCAGCCATCTGGAATGCTGAGCTGGATGATCGCCGTCATCAGCAGCAAGCCGAGGGCGGCAAAGCGTGTCGCCAGACCAAGGATCAACAAAATCGGCAGGATCAGTTCGCCGATCCCCGCTGCCGTCGCCATCGCCAATGGAAATGGGTAGGGAATTTCGCTGCCGAAGATATGGAGTTTGAACTCCTGTTCGAAGAGATATCTTGCCCCCTGCGAAAGCGTCAGGAATCCGTCCCATTTTGTCAGTCCCGACTTGAAAAAGGGTATCGCGAGCGCGAAGCGCAGTGCCAGCAGGGGCAGCGATTGGGGAACGGCGGCGAGCAGGCCTTCGGCACGTGTGACGAGGGCGGCAAGGGCAGCGCCAGAGCCGTGTGAGGGGGCTGCTTCGGTGTTCATGGGACGTTTCCTTCATCCGGTTGGAGGGCGCTGAATGCACCGAGACTGGCAAGACCCATCAGCGCCGCTCCGAAATCGAATGCGGGGCCAGCGGCAAATGCCGCTTCTGCCGCCGCGCCAAGAGTGGCGGCGTTGAACAAGGAGGTTGCAAAGACAGCGTCCTGCGGCGGCAGGATATGGACGTTGACGGTCATCTCCGGCCGAACCACCAGGACGACCTGCGGCCGCCAGTCGACAACCGGCGTAACCATGTCCCGCTGATGCGCGCTCCAGATGGAGCCAGCAGGAAATTCCGATTGAATCAAGCCCGCTGAAGGGTGCGGGACGAGCCGCAAGTCCGCTAGCATCTCGGGCGCCACAGCTGCGAGTACCGCAAGGTCGAGCGCTAAGGTGTCCACCGCGTGATAGGCCCGCGTCCAGGCGGCCTCGATCCGGGCGACGTCGGGCAGATAGGCCAGTTCGCTTGCGGGCGGGAAGGCTGCGATAAAGTCCGGGAAGTTGCTGCCGTATTCGATCATCAGCGGCGAGGCCGGCTTGTGGTCCTGGGCATAGGCACGGGCCATTGCCACAAAGAATTCAGAGCCAACGAGCCGCTCCGTCACCGGAAAGCGTTGCGCCAGTGCCTTTGTCAGCCCGACAAAGACGTTGTTGCGGTAGACGGCGAACCGTGCTGCGTCAGCCCTGCCGCGTGCGCTGGTGATGCCGTCCGGCACCGGCCGGTCGGCATGCAGCAATGCATCGGCAAAGGCGGTCTGGCTGGTTGCGAAGTCCATGATCATGCCGCCCGGATCCGACGTCCGTTGCGGCGGAGCGCTTCGGTGGCGAGCATCGCATCCGCGCGTGCCGCCTCCGCCTGCAACGTCGCGAAATCCGGGACGTCGTTGTCCCATTCAATCAGCGTCGGCAACGGTCCGCTACGCGCAAGCGTGTGCTGGTAGAGCGCTACCACGTCGCTTTTCACCGCCGTACCATGGGCGTCGATCAGCAACCGGTCGCCAGCGTCGTCGATGGTCTCGTCATAGCCTGCAAGGTGGATCTCGCCGACCAGCTCAACCGGGAAGCGGTTGATATAGGTGGCGGCATCGAGCCGGTGGTTCACCGCCGAGACCATGACATTGTTAACGTCGAGCAGCAGGCCGCAGCCGGTGTGCTGCGCAATTGTCGCCAGAAAGTCGATTTCGTCGATCGTGCTGTCGGCGAACAGCACATAGGTCGACGGGTTTTCCAGCAGCAGTTCTCGTCCGAGCGCCTGCTGCGTTTCATCGACATGGTCGATGACACGGGCGAGGGTTTCCGGTGTATAGGGCAGCGGCAACAGGTCGTTGAGAAAGCCCGTGGCGTGCGTCGACCAGGCCAGATGTTCGGAGAAACTCTGCGGCCGGTAGCGATCGATCAAGCGCCGCAGCCGCTTCAGATGCGCCTTGTCGAGCCCGTGTGCCGCGCCGATCGACAGACCGACACCGTGCAGCGAAAGCGGATAGCGCTCCGTGATGGCTTCAAGATAGCGATGCGGCGGCCCGCCAGCGCCCATGTAGTTCTCGGCGTGCACCTCAAAGAAACCGACATCTGGCCGATCGGCCAGGATAGTCTCGTAGTGCTCGGGCTTGAGGCCCAGGCCGGCGCGCGCGGGCAGGGCGGCGGCTCGAGTTTTTGAAGCAGTCATTGCGGTTCTCCCCGGAATGGTCGGCTAAGGATGGAGGCCCGGATAGCCGGGCCTCCGATTGGGGATCAGCCCTTCATGGGTTCCAGAGTACCCATGTGGCCATCGACGTTCATGGTGGTGCATGTGCCGGCTGGCACGGCCTTCCAGGAGTTGGCCTGATAATCCATCGTCGAAGTGCCCGCGCAGGTCGTGCCGGCGCCCGCAGCGCAGTCGTTCTGACCCTTGAGCGCGATCCCGTAGCATTTTTCGTTGCCGACCATTTTCTCCGCCGGCAGCGGCGCGGCGAAGGCAACGGACGCAATAGCGGTGGCGAGCGAGCCGGCGAGGGCTAGGGTGAGCGTGGAACGGTTCATGGATGTTCTCCTCTTGGAATTTCCGCGTGCCGGTTATCGGCCGCGTAACCTTCCTTTCGATGTGGCGGAGCCTGCTGTTACACACCCCACCAAACACGAATTCGTGATCGACGGTGTGGCTTGGTTGGACAATATTTCGGCTGCCGCGTAACAAGATGGCCTCTGCGCGCGTATGGGAGAGACAAGGGTTGAACGGCCGAGACGAAAGAGAACTTGCCATGCTGCTGCGCGCTGCGATCGCAGGGGACGAGAAAGCCTACGCCGCCTTTCTGGGACGCACCGCCGCCATCGTGCGCGGCTTCGCGCGCCGGAAGATCGTGCAGGGCGGCGTCGATCCCGAGGACATCGTGCAGGAAACGCTGCTGGCAATTCATATGAAGCGTCATACCTGGATCTCTGACGCGCCCGTCTTGCCCTGGGTTTATGCGATCGCACGCTTCAAGCTGATCGACGCCTTTCGCAGGCGTGGCCGCCGCGTCGAGATCGAGATCGGTGACATCGCCGAGACGGTCGCCCAGTCGGAAGCCGAGACAGTGAGCGACCGAGAGATCGGCCGTGCGCTGGATGGGTTGGCGCCAGGCCAACGTTCTGTCGTTGCCGCGATTTCGGTCGAGGGGCGCTCGATCGGCGAGACGGCCGAGAAGTTCGGTATGACCGAGACGGCGGTGCGCGTGGCGTTGCACCGGGGTTTGCGATCGATTGCGAAAAAGTTTGGACGGAGCTGAAAATGCAGACCAACGACCTCGTCAATGCCCTGAAGGTAGATGTAGCAAAGCAGGCGATGCCACTTGGCTATGCGTGGTGGGTGGCGATCGTCACTGCGACGATCATCGCGGCGGGCGTCTTCTTCGTTCTGATTGGTCCGCGTCCCGACTTCGCTGTGGCCGCCCATACGCTCCGGTTCCTGTTCAAATTCACCGTCACGCTCACGCTTGCCGTCGTCGCCTTTACGCTCTTGCAGGTGTTGTCGCGTCCGGGTTCCAATGTCAGACGCGTCGCGCATTGGCTCGTTCTGACGCCGGTCCTTATCGGCGCTGCGGTGATGGCCGAACTGTTCGTCGTGCCCCCTGATCAGCTGCTCACGGTCTGGTGGGGCAGCAACGTCTATGTCTGCCTGACCTTCATCCCGTTGATCGGTCTCGGCCCGCTGGCCGTTTTTCTGACGGCTCTTCGTCACGGCGCGCCAACACGTCCTGGTCTTGCCGGAGCCGTTGCTGGCCTGCTTGCTGGCAGCATCGCCGCAACCTTCTACGCCGCCCACTGCACCGACGATTCACCGCTGTTCGTCGCGACCTGGTACTCGATCGCGATTGCCGGACTTGTGGTGCTCGGTACAATCCTCGGCCGCCGCGTTGCGCGCTGGTGAAGTCTCCCCACGTCCGCTCTTAGCCATTCGGGCTGGTGTGAGCAGCGTCCCGCAAGGACCGATCCGCGGCTGACTGACACGGCTACCCAAAGACAAAGAGCCTCAAAATGTGGTGGCTCGTTTCGCGAACACTTCAAAAAGATGTCCTCTTATTACATCGGCAATCTCGTCGGTGGAAAATGCCTTATCCTGCGGGTAGGGATTTCAATTGAAAAACTGGTAGTGCGGGAATAAAACAAGTCTGAAAGCGCAACCGTATGGTGAAAACAGGCAGCTAAGCGAGCGTCTTTTCGGGAGCCTTCGCGGTCGGCTTCGAGATTGATGCACATGAAATTCTGGCTACTTCTGGGTCGAACGAAACCTTCCAATAAAGCGGCCTTTCGCTGTGTATCTCTGGTGTCTGCCAGACTTTTGCGCGATCGCGTGATTCGTGATTGGACGTTATCGTTCTGCCGTGATTGCCTGCGCTACGAGCGTAGCCTGCGGCTAAACAAATCGGCACAAATCGGCTTACTCTTTCGTAAAGCGAAGGTCCCATGATCCATTTTTATTTTCACCCGACGCCGAATCCCGCAAAGGTTGCTCTCTTTCTTGAAGAAGCCGGTTTGCCCTACGACGTCCATCCGGTTGATACGAGCAAGGGCGAGCAGCATTCCCCGGATTTTCGTGCCATCAACCCGAACGGAAAAGTGCCTGCGATCATCGACACTGACGGTCCGGGTGGAGGGGATGCCCGTGTTTTCGATTCAACGGCCATCCTGCTGTATCTGTCTGAAAAGACAGGGCGCTTCCAAGGCGCGCCCGCCGACCGCCCTGAGCTGCTCTCATGGATGCTTTTTCTTGCATCGGGTCTGGGGCCGTTTTCAGGTCAGGCTGTCCATTTTCAGTTTGCCGCGGCCGATAAGTCGCCCTACGCGACAAGCCGCTACCGCAGCGAAGCGGAGCGGCATTATCGTGTCCTAGATACGCATCTTCAGGGGCGCGACTATCTGGTTGGCGGGGACTATACGGTCGCCGATATGTCTGCCTGGGGTTGGATCGATCGCGCATCGCGGGTGTTGAAAGGCTTGGACGAACCGCTTGCCGATTATCCAAACATCAAGCGATGGTTTGCAGCCATCGACGCGCGTCCGGCTGTCGCACGGGCGCGCCTGGTCGGGGCGGATCATGTTTTCAAACGTGAAAACGACGATGAGACGAAACGAGCGCTCTTCCCGTCCAACTATGCTGCTCTCATCGGCTAAGTGCCACCAGTCCTGTTTGCGGCAAGACGCGCAATTCAATCATCCAGCTCTTTTAACACCAGAGGAGACACCATCATGACCACAGTTGCTTTGTATGTTGAGTTAAAGGCTAAGGCCGGCAAGGAGGAAGATGTCGCTGCTTTTCTCAAAAGTGCCGAAGCGCTTGTCGATCAGGAGGCGCAGACGGTTGCCTGGTTTGCCGTGCGGTTTGACAAAAATACTTTCGCCATCTTCGACGCGTTCGACACCGAGGCAGGCCGTCAGGCGCATTTGGGCGGTCAAGTCGCCGCAGCATTGATGGCCCATGCCGACGAACTGTTGGAAATGCCGCCAGAGATCAAACGCCCGGAAGTGTTGGCCGATAAACTCCCGGGTTGAACAGACACCGTCAGCCGCCGCGTGGCGACCGGGATACGTCCGATCGCCACGCGTTGAACTTACATCTCGCTCTGATCTTCGTGACTTCTTCTGTGAAGGGAACGTGGGCGACTGAGACAGCCTGCTAAAAGCGCGTCGTCAACGCCGTTAGCCATGACGGAGAGTGGGAAACGATGACCGCTTCAGCCTTCTTGTCGAGCCGGCTGACAATCAGCAGCCCGACAACGATCAACAGACCGCCAAGGAAAACTTTTCCGCCTTGGCCGGCACCCAGCAGCCAGCTGCGCGAGCGCAGCAGCGTATCTCGAGAGAGAAAGCCGAGCAGCAGAAGCGGCAAATTCGCACCCAGACCGAATATCAGCATGGTTGCGGCGACTTGGCCGAGGTTCTTGCCACTGGCGGCCAGCAGCGATGCTGCGCCGAGCGTCGGCCCGACACAAGGGCTCCAGACGGAGTCGAGCAGCAGGCCGACAAGAAACTGACCTTTCAGTCCGCCTGCATCGAAATCGCCATACCGCTGCTCGGTCCAGTTTCCGAACGGGCTTGCGGCACTTGCCAGATGCGACTGCAGCGTAGGCACCATCAGCACTGTGCCGATGCCGATCATGATTACCCCACCGATCATGCGGAAGACGGTCAGGTACAGCCCGATTGAAAAGCCGATGACCGCCACGAACAACCGATCGTAACGAAGGATAGGCCAAGTCCCAGGGTAAGGCTCAGTTCTGCGTGGAAACCAACAACCAGATTAACCTACAAAAGTTCCATAAATTAGATTATGCAAACGGCGATTTGAGCAAATCCCGGACAGCATTAACCGCCGTTGACAGCGAATGAACAGTTATGTTTCCTCTTGCCGGGTAGCTGCCTTCCCCCGAG
>NZ_JAWQUM010000020.1:0-65599 GCF_033447125.1 Rhizobium sp. PL01
TGGAGTGAGTGCGTTATTGCAGCCTCACTTTGCCAGAGCTTCGGCCGCTGTTCACTCCCCATGGGATCTTGAAAGCCGGGCTGTGATTCCGGCGCGGTCGTCTTATCATGCCACCTCCTGTTCTCGGTTTCTAAGCCGAACTCAGACGCAAATTCCACTTATCCTGGCTGCGAAGATTTCCGAGCCACGTTTAAACATCGCCGAAAATGCCCTGGTGATCCTCATTATTTGTCGTCCTCACGCTCTAGTTGGTGCGTCTGTTTGCCAGTTTGGGTGTCAGGCAAAAACTGATGTCGATCAGGCCCGGCAAAACTTCTGCCGGCACGTCCCTGATCTGAAGCGTCCAAAGACTTTTTCCGCGATTCCAAGCATGCCGCCAAACGTTTCGCGGGAAAGACCGACCGCCTTACGCTCCTACCTGATGGTGTGTGCGAGATACTTTCCCAACTCGGGCAATTTCTGAACACCAGCAAATCCGGGCCGCCGATACATTGATTTAATGTTTCCGTTTTCGCGGCTTTCGACCAAGCTCCGCGCAATTATCTGTCGTGCAGATTTGTCGGTCCTTGACTGCGTCGTGCGTGCGGATCCACTGTGGGCGCATTGAGGATCTCGTCGAAGAGCGCTTTATCTCCATCCCGCGTCAGAAAGCCTGGCAGTTCTGCACACAGCCAATCGCTGAGACGTCGCGTGAAGTCGGCGTCGTTAGAGTTCTCCAGTCGATGCAGGACAAGTGCACCCAACAAAACCTTGCGGCGGGTATCGTCCTTGCGATCCTGTTGACCAAGCCGCGCTTTCAGAGTTTTGCGCTGCACCTCGATCTGCGCCAGACGTTCCTCGATGGATTTGCGTGGCATGGTCTATGTACCTTTCTTCCATTCGGGGTTAGCGAATATTTCGGTGACAGAGATTACAGGCCAGGGGTCGGGTCATCGGAGTTCGACATAGGAGCGGGCTCCACCACACGGCCAGAAAGTGCGGCGTGCGCTTGAGATCCCCATCATGGCGATGAAGAACAGAAGCATTGACGCGACGATCAGAAGCCAGCCGGTGATGGCCTGATAGAGGAGGACGCCGAGAATGCCGCTGAGCAGGAACGCAGCAATGGTGTAAAAGTGCAGGCGCAATTTTGAGAGATTGAATACAGCATCAGTTTCGCGAGCACGGCCGCTCAGAATGTCGAAAGCGATCCCCAGTTTAATGCCGATATCGGTCGCCATGCCGGAGACGTGGGCGGTGCGAGCGCGCGCGCCGGAGATCCGCGTCACGACCGCGTTTTGTAATCCCATCAGGAAAGCAAGACCTAGAACCACCACAGATACGCGCCAGGTACCCAGCATGCAAAGATCGGCGATCGCCAGCAACGCCAGTAGAATGGCTTCGCCCAGAATGTTGTAAGCGTAGATGCCTTGGATGTTTCGTCGCCGTCCGGCATTGATCAACAGTGTCGAAAGACTCGCGCCAATGATGAATGCGACAGCAATGGTGAAATAGAACAACCCGGAGAGCCATTGGCCGATAGCGATATGGTCAGAGAGAATGGAGACATTGCATGTCATGTTGGCAGAGAAGAAGCCGACTGAATAAAAGGCTGATGCAGGGAGCGCGCCGGCAATTCCCGCAAGCGTGCAGACTAGATTAAGATCTATGCGTGGGTTTCGAGCGGTTCCCTGCTGCACCAGCATACGATGTTGTTCCTCGGGAGTTCCAAATCATCAACGGCGTGGATATGCCCCATAGAATATCTGATTGCGAGCAAGCCTCAACCCAAAAAATGCAATCCCAAGTTATCTTGCCTTGAAATATCTGCTTCAAGTTGGCAAACTCCACCGATGAAATTGTTTCGTTGGGGCTGACCGAGAGCGCCAAATCGTGGCCGAAGGAGCGGAGCGTTAGAGGTTACAAGGGCGCACTTACGGGTTGCTGCGCAACCCAGATGCGTCGATCGGAGATCGGGAGGGGAGATAGATCGAATGGCGATCTATCATTTGAGCATGAAGCCTGTCGCGCGCGGTTCCGGCCGAAGTGCTGTGGCTGCTGCGGCCTATCGAGCTGCGGAAAAGCTGACCAATGAGCGCGACGGCCTGGTGCACGACTTTCGCGACAAGCAGGGCGTCGAGCATGCCGAGATCGTGCTTCCGGACGGCGTGTCGGCTGAATGGGCGAAGGACCGTTCCGCTTTGTGGAATGCGGCGGAGTTTGCGGAAAACCGCAAGGACGCCCGTGTCGCTCGCGAATTCGAAATTGCCCTGCCGCATGAACTGTCGTCGCAGCAGCGGATTGGATTGGCGCGGGAGTTCGCTCAAGGCCTTGCGGATCGCTATGGCACGGCGGTGGATTTCGCTGTGCATCATCCTCATGTCGAGGGGGACGTTCGTAATTATCATGCGCATGTGTTGATGACGACGCGAACGGTGGGACCGGAGGGCCTTGGGGCGAAGACCCATATCGAGCGCGCCAACAAGGAGCTGTTGCCCGAGGGGCTCCCAACTTCACAGATGCAGATCCGCGATATCCGGCAATCGTTCGAGCACATGGCCAACGAGCACCTGGCGCGGGCGGGTCTGGAAATCCGGATCGATCATCGTTCGCATTCGGAGCGCGGTCTTGAGATAGAGCCAACCGGACATATGGGTGTGCATGCCACACAGATCGACCGGCAGGGCGGGGAAGTGTCGCGCACGCGGCTGGATGACGAGGCTGCAAGGCGCAATGCCGACCTGATCCGGGAAAAGCCGGAAGAGGTTTTAACAATCATTACCGGTGAGAAGAGCGTGTTCGATCGCCACGATGTCGCACGGACGCTGCATCGCTACATCAACGACGATGCGCAGGCATTCCAGAATGCGTTTGCGGCTGTGATGGCATCGAAGGCGCTGGTCGAATTACAGGCGGAGCGGGCGAACCCCGAGATGGGCGTGATCGAGCTTGCGCGGTATTCTACCCGCGAAATGGTGGGGATCGAAAGCGCCATGGCTGACCGTGCTGAGGTCATGAAACATGCGCGGAGCCATGGCGTTGATCGGCATCATGTCGTTCGTTCGATAGAAAAGCAGGACAAGGCGATCCGGTCAAGCGCCGGGGATCGTTCGGCTGCGTTGTCACGTGAGCAGCGCCAGGCGATCGAGTACATCACCGGGCCAGAGCGGATCGCGGCTGTCGTCGGTTACGCCGGCGCTGGCAAGAGCACGATGCTCGCCGCTGCGCGCGAGGCATGGGAGCGCCAAGGCTACACGGTGCACGGAGCGGCTTTGTCAGGAAAGGCCGCCGAGGGACTGGAAGAGTCTTCCGGTATTGCCTCACGGACATTGGCATCTTGGGAATATCGTTGGCAGTCGGGCGCCGACCGCAGGTCTGATCGTCATCAACTTGGCCGTCGCGATGTGTTCGTCATCGATGAAGCTGGCATGGTCGGAAGCCGGCAACTTGCGCGGTTCATTGGGGAGGCGGAGAGGACCGGTGCGAAGATTGTCCTCGTTGGCGATCATGAGCAGCTACAGGCGATCGGCGCCGGTGCACCATTCCGGGCCATCGCCGAGCAGATCGGCCACGCCGAATTGTCCGAAATACGCAGGCAGCGTGCGGACTGGCAGCGCGAGGCGTCGGTATCGTTTGCGACCCATACAACGGCAGAGGGCCTGGCCGCCTATCGAGAGCATGGCGACATCAGATTCGCCGAGACACGCGACGGCGCGCGCGCCGAAATCGTGCGGGATTACCTTGCCGATCTTGACGCGCGTCCGGAGGGAAGCCGGGTGGCGATGGCACATCGTCGTGTCGATGTTCGCGCCCTCAATGACGAGATCAGATCGACACTGCAGGACAGTAATCAGCTGGGGCGTGGCGAAGAAGGTGGCGAGGTACTCTTCCAGACCAATGATGGCAAACGGGCGTTCGCGCCTGGTGACCGCTTCGTCTTCCTGCAGAACGATCGCGGCCTTGACGTTAAGAATGGCACGTTGGGAGAGGTGCTGTCCGTCGAGCCGGATGCAATACAGGTTCGGCTCAACGGAAAGAGTGCTGGCGTAGACGCCCGCGAGGTGACGGTATCGGTCAAAGATTATCAAAGTTTTGACCATGGCTACGCAACGACGATCCACAAGAACCAAGGCTCGACGGTGGACCATGCATTCGTCATGGCGTCGGGCTCGATGGACCGGCATTTGACCTATGTCGCCATGACCCGTCATCGCGACGGCGTCGAGCTCTATGCCAGCGCTGAAGAGTTCAGCGACCGCAAGGCAGGCCGATTGGTCGAGCACGGAACAGCCCCCTATGAAAACACGCCCGGAAATCGCGACAGCTATTTCGTGACGCTGGAAAACGACAAGGGTGAAAAGCATACAACCTGGGGCGTGGACATCAAACGGGCGATGTCGGAGGCCAAGCCCGAGATCGGGGCGAAGATAGGGCTTGAGCATGGCGGATCGGAAACTGTGCGGCTTCCTGACGGTCAGACGGTCGAGCGGAACTCTTGGAAGGTCCACAGCGCCGACGAGCTGGCGTTCAAGCAGTTGGAAGAGCGTCTCAGCCGGTCGGGCGTCAAGGAAACCACGCTGGACTATACACGTGATTTAGGCGAACGCCGATTTGCCGAACGAAGGGGGATGGCCGAGCAACCTGGGATATGCAGCGAGATTACTCTTGCAGCAACTCGCGGGCAGGAACGCGAGGATAATACTGCTCGCAAGCAACCGCAGACACAGCGACCCAGCCCGTTCGCCGGCCTGAAACTTCGGCGCGGCGCACCACCCAAGGTAGCCCCGGCTCAGTATCAAGCCGACAGGCCCCGGAATCAGCCACAGACGACGGAACCTCCCAAGCGGCGGATGTTCGACGGATTGAGGCTCAATGCGGATCGTGGTTTCACGCGGGACCGCGGCGATGTATCGCGACTGCTGCGGGCGGAGAGGGATGAGAGCTTGCGGCCGATGTCGGGATTCGAGCAGTCCGTCGATCGGTTCGCCCGGGCCTTGAGTGCGGTCGAACGACATGATCGCCAAGGATTGCCGGTTCTGGAAGCTCAGAAATCTGAATTGCGACAGGCGAGCCTTGGGCTCGATCAGCAGCGGCCGGGCGCGTCCCGTCTGATGATATCGGCCATCCAGCACGATCCGCAGACTGATCGCGCCGTGAACGAGCTTTCTGGCCGCGAGCGTGTGGGCCAGCTTGTCGCTGGCATGGACCGGGAGCGTGCCTTGCAAGCCGACCCGAATGTCAGGGCCGATCGGCTGATCAATCGCTGGCAGGAATTACAGGGCGAACGCAAGGAGCTTGCCGGCTGGGAGCATGACGAGGCGCGGGGCAAGGTCGAGGGGCAATTGCGTCAGGTGGCGGGTGCGATAGAGCGGGATCCACAGGTCGAAACCATCGTTCTCAACCGAGCGCAGGAACTCGGGATCGGCTCCCTTAAGCGTGATCACAAGATCACCCAGCAGATGGAACAGCAGCTTACGCGCGGGCGCAGGCAGGAGCTTGAACGATAGGAGCAGGCATGACGGATGACGACACAGGGCCATTCGAGCGGGGAGGCATCGACAGCCAGGAGCATGCGCCTGGCGATCCGGCACAGGCGTTCGAGGCACTCCGTCGAACGGTTGAGGACATCTCCGATGATCTCGTGCGGGAAATGACGACGATCCGGAAAGGCGTCGAAGCGGCCTTGGACGCTCAAGAGAAAGTCCAGCAGCCGATCGATTATGGCGAAGACCTCGCGCAGCTCGCCCAGAACCAAGTCGTGATCGCGCAGCATCTCGAAGCTCTCGGGAAATCACCCATCCTCAAAAATGGACCCGCACATTACGCTCGCGCGCTTGAGCACAGTGGCGAGAGCCTCGTGAAGACGGCCGCACACCAGCTTCAGAACGAGAGCCGGGATTTCCAGCAGCTGGCGCGTGAATTAGCAGGACAGATGACAAGCGCCCGCGAGCGCCGAACACAAAATCAATGGCTCTTGGTTATCGGTTTAGTCGGCGGGGCCGCTGGCATTCTTGCGACCTTGTTCCTGCCGAGCCTATTGCCGTTTTCCGCCGCACCGCGTGTCGCAAGCTTCGTCATGGCGAAATCGCCGTGGCGTGCAGGCATGGACCTCATGGCGTTCGATAGTCCGGAGTCTTGGTCCCGGGTGGTGTCGGCTGATCAACTGATCGAAGCGAACAAGGCGCAGGTGGCGACCTGCCTTAAAGCTGCCACCGAGGCCAGCAAGGATTACAAATGCACGATCACCGTACCTGCGCCAGTGCGGTAGCGTAAGTTTGTCGAGGGTTCGTGTATGCAGCGATTCCAAAGAACATTCTTGCACCTTCATCGGCCTATTCATTTTTGCGCTCGCAGGAAATGTGATCGCGCAGCCGTGGCAAAGCGCTGATCCGTTGTCTTCCGGCTGTTCCGCTCATTCCGGGTGTGGATCAACAGCCCTGCGGATGTTCTAATAGGTGCCATACGGCGCGCACGCGGCGTTTTATCAGGCATAGCTGGTCTCCTTGTTTTGGATTGGGCGAGACTGTTTCAGCGGACGCGGGAGACATGGTGTGGTTGACCCAGGCTCCTAAGCGTCCTTGAGAAAGTCGTCTGTTCGCGCCCGCGATGATGTGGGAGGGCGAGATATAGCAGGTCGAAAGGTTGCGGCAGCTAGGCGAGCGCATCTCGGAGGTGTTCGGGTTCGCTTGCAGCGTTTTTCATAGGCCCTATCCCGGCCCATCCGTGCCTGGATCGCCAATCCGTATCTGGGCGCCGATCCTGCTGTTGCAGGGGTACTTTCGCAGGTTTTCAGCTTTTGTTGCCCGCTACGGTGTGCCGCATAACCATTATTGCGTCAGGTGCGGCGTCGAAGCGAGCCGCGCTGTTGGAACTCGCGGAATGGGCCACCGACTGACGCATCTCCCAAATATGGGGCAAACAAGCTTGCGATTGTTTTCTTAGCGGGAAGTGCTGGTCTTGATCGCTCGTGCCGCCAAAACCTCAACGCCTTGTGCCTGAGGCTGGGCGTAATTTCTGTTCGCCTTTGCATTCATTTTCAGCAGGGTCAACAATTCGTAGCCCCCCGTCCACCGGCCGAAACCGCTTTCGATATTTATGTGACCGGCTGGCCCGATGTTTCTGACCTGGGTTTTCCAGAGGCGGCCGTAGAGCGACAGGCTTTCCAACGGCATATAGATGTCGTTCAAGCTTCCAACGGTGATTGTTGGAAAGGGAAGAACGCGGGTCGGCATCCGGCCAAAATGGATTGCGCCTGGATGAAGATTTTCCGTGGTGGACAAATCACAGGGCGCAACCAGCAAAGCACCTTTGATCAACTTAGCCGATGGCCTATCGGCGCATTTTGCAGCCAGCAGGCACCCAAGACTGTGGGCCACGATGTAAGCTGGCCCTTGCTGAACAAGCACCTCTTCAAGACGGTTTGTCCAGGCTTCAACCCTTGGCGATTTCCAGTCATCCTGCTCGACCAAACGGCTTTCCGCATTGTCCTGCAGCCAGAACCGCTGCCAATGTCCGTCGTTAGACCCGTTTAATCCAGGTAAGATCAGGGTGGGTGTCATTTGGTTACTCCTCACCATTTAACGCCGTCAGCTTTGGAAATAGCGCGCCCGCTCCAGTTCCGAGATCTCCTGTGAAATCTCGGATATGCGCTCGCGCAGATCGCACCGTGCCCTGTAGCCCATTCCCGAAAAGCCCGCGTCGTCTAGATCGAGCTTTGTTTCCAATTTGTCCCTCATGGCTTGAAGGCGGTCAAAATGTCTCAGCAGGCTCATCATGTCCTCACATCTGCAACGCGAAATGCCATGACCTGTCGATCAGGGCAGAGTGAGTATTATTATCCATAAATTTAATAGACAAAAGAAACTGCAGATTATTCGCAGCGGCGATTGCGGAAATTCGCGGCTGTTGGTCATTGAGGAGATGAAAAAAACTCGACGCGAAATACGGTTTCACCTTTCCAGCACGCGGCGCGCATCAAAACTTGACCAGGGCCGCTACCCGTGGACATTTTCTCCACCGCTCATGTGAACAAGCGGTAGGAGGCGCTTTTTCCGGTGGGTACAAAAATGCGGGTTGGCATTGGGCTTTGGGCAAAACATCTAATTTTGGGGAGATTGTAGGACGTCATTCGTTGTTCTCTGCCGCTGAATTGAGCATATTGACGGTGGTTGAAGCTTCCGATGGCCTCTCCTCCCGGTCCATCGCTTCAACCGTTCCCTCTGGAGGTTGATCCTTCAAAACTCAGGGTCTCCGTTTACTGGAGGCCCTTTTTTCTGAGGTGATTTTGAAGAATTCCCAGGTTGAGGTCAGGGCGGCTGGCGCATTGCGGATTGTAGTTTGGGTGGCTTACCCGGTCTTCGTCCGCCGCCGCAGTATCTCGACCTCATGCCGATCAAGAGTGCGGGCCGTACCCTTCGCCAGATCCCCCAGCTTGATATCATCAATCGCGACCCGGACCAGCCGGAGGCATTCCATATCCAGCCCTTTGAGCATTCTACGGATTTGCCGGTAACGCCCCTCCCTCAACTCGACCTCAAGCCAGGTGTTTCTGTCTCCCGAACGCAGAATCTTGACGGCTGAAGCCTTGAGCATTTCGCCGCCCTCGCACACGCCGCAACGCATATGGGCAACCATATCGTTAGTCGGCGCACCCTTGACCTGAACATGATAAATCTTGCCGACATTGGTGACCGGGTCGAGCAGACGCTGGGCGAGCACCGTATCATTGGTGAACAGCAGCAATCCTTCGCTTGCCTTGTCCAGACGGCCAACGGGGGAAAGGAAAGGATTATCCATGTGCTCGAGGCAGTCGAAGACCGTCGGGCGTCCTTCCGGATCGATCCTCGTGGTGACCATGCCACGTGGTTTGTTGAGCATGAGATAGACGCTGGATTGCGCAACAAGACGAACGCCATCAACCGCTATCGTGTCCGTATGAACGTCAGCCCAGGCCAAGATATTGGTAACCACCCGCCCGCCGAGTGTGACGCGCCGTTCGGCGACGAGCTTTTCGGCTTGTGTGCGGGAGCAATAGCCAAGTTTGGAAAGCGCGCGGCAGATGGTTGCGCGCGCGCCGTTGTCGGATGCCTGTTTAGCCAAGTCGAAGTATTCCGGAAGCTTTGCTGCCTGAATTGCGCCGATATACCCGCATGGTTTGCAATTACGGCGCCAATCAACCAGGCAGCGCGGAGGTCAAACGTGGGTGGGTATCGAATTCCCGGAGACCTGCAACGGGGTGCGCAATGGCGGTCGAGTGATCATGTTAGAAACCTGGCCTTCCCGAACGTCAAGCCAGGGCTTCTTCAACGTTCGGGCTAATTGCCGGTTTTCGAGAGTTTAGACTCTCGCCGAAGGTGGATCACGATACTCGACATCATGCCGTTGCGTTGAACCAAACCCGGTTCGAAGTCAAGCCGGACAGCCTGCGGCGCTTTATCCAATCAGCGGCGATCTTCACCTGCAGTGATCGGATCAAGGTGCTGACTGCTCCGGTGGGGCCGGCATGTCGTGCATTCTTAAACCTATTGCGCGCCATTCTCCCGTTGGTGTGACGATTGAAGTTCCCGATGTCATCGCAATCGCCTGTTTCTACTGGTGGATCTGGAATCCAAAAATGGCATTGGACATGAGGAAAACGGCTTGCCAATCTGATGCTTATCGATACCTTTGCGAGCATCCCGATCGCTCTCAACGAACCGGAAGCAACGCCTAAGAGCAAAGCACTGCAGATGCCCCGTCTAATATCGACCGCTACCATGCTTGAGACCATGTTTGCCGGTGGGCTGCTGCTCTGCAAAGACAACAATTTCCCGCAAACCGGGGTAAACGTGGCATGACGTGTGCGATGGAGCACTTTTCGTCGCGCCGGACATTTTCCCGATGCCAGTAAGGTTGGGGACGCGCTGCCCGTTCAGCGACGGCACGTAATGTCAGCCGTCAGAAATTGCAATGAAATCCATGCGTCGCCAAAGCCCTGAGGGAGTACATCATGACCAACGAAATCAAGGGGCTATTGGCTGGACAAGACCCAGTGCGCAGCGCCTACGTTCTGGCCGCGACCTGCGATCTCAACGGCTGCTTTCGCGGCAAACGCGTCGAGGCAGCATCGCTCGACAAGATTTTGAAGAGCGGTATCCGTATGCCGATGTCCTCCATCGGAGTCGATATCTGGGGGACGGATGTCTTTGCAAATTCGCTGACGCTGGACCAGGGCGATCTGGACGGCATTTGTGAACCGACGGAGCGCGGACCGATTCCGTTGGCCTGGTCCGCAACGCAGGCGCAGTTCGTGCCGATGTGGATGCGCGCGGAAACCGGCGAGCCGTTTTTCGGCGATCCGCGCCGGACGTTGGCACATATCCTCGACAAGTTTCGGGCGGTTCGACTGACCCCTGTCGTTGCGACAGAAGTCGAATTCTATCTGATTGACCCCAAATCGCCGCGAGCCAAGCCGTTGACGCAGATGCCGGTTGGCCATGCGGATGCCAAGGATACCATCTACTCGCTGGAGGAACTGGCCGAGGTTGGCCCTTTCCTCGATGATGTCTACGCGATGGCCGCTGCATGCGGTGTCGCTGTCGATGCCGCAACGTCGGAGAGTGGGCCGAGCCAGTTCGAGTTCAACTTAGTGCATGGTCCCGATGCGCTGAAGGTGGCCGACGATACCGTCTTCTTCAAGCAGATCGTTCGCAACATGGCACGCAAGCACGGGTTCGCCGCGACGTTCATGGCCAAGCCGTACCCCGCACATTCCGGCAGCGGGCTGCATGTGCATTTCAGCATCGTGGATGCGCAAGGCCGCAATGTCTTCGACAATGGCGGTCCGGAAGGCACGGATTTGATGCGGCAGGCAGTGGCCGGCCTGATCGATGCGATGCCCGATTGCACCGCTTTGTTTGCGCCGCACCTGAACTCGTTTCGCAGGCTCTGCCCGGATAGCCTGGCGCCTACCACAGCGGCCTGGGGTTATGAAAACCGGACAGCTGCAATCCGCATTCCCGGCGGTCCCGCCGTTGCCCGCCGGATCGAACACCGCGTCGCGGGTATTGATGCCAATCCTTATCTCGTGATCGCGGCCATTCTGGGGGCGGCAATTGACGGGATCAACCGGCATGCCGAACCACCAATGCCAACGGCTGGCAATACCTACGCCAGCGACGCGAAGTCCCTTCCTACCACATGGCCGGCCGCACTCGATCTGTTCGAGCAAAGCGAGATCGTCAAACGGATTTTCCAGCCGAAACTCATTGAGATGTTTTCCACTTGTAAACGCCAGGAACTCGCCGTGTTCAACCGCGATATTTCCGACCTGGAATATGCAAGCTATCTGCACAGCGTTTAATTCGGAGAGATCTCCGGGCTGAAATAGCCAATCTTGATTTGCCGAAACGAGAATCCCGACCGCCGGTGACGATGGTGGCTGGCGCGTCCTTTATTGCCCTCTTTTTTAGCAAATGCGGCATTTTGGCGCACGCCTGGCTTGACCAAATGGCCGGAGCGCAATATTCGTTGGAGGAAAATAATTTGCCTTTAAGGCAATATTGGACTTGAAAGCGTATTCTGGGAGGAACGCATGATAATCCACGAGGCAGGTGCCGACGCGCACCTTGCGACCCGCATTGACCGGATGCACTCACGCGACAGGGCAGGCCTGATTGTCTTCATAACGGTGCTGTGGTGCACGATGGTGTTCGCACTGGTGACGATATGGCCCTACATCTCCGTGCCTGCCATCCGTATCATCCTGACAACCGCTTGTGGCTTGGTTCTGGTATTTAATACTGCGGCCATTCTTGCCATGCTCAAGCACTACCAGGAAGACAAGCATTTCATTTACGGGCTCGACCTCAAACATCTCGACGAGATGCGCCGCCGCAAGCGTTAGGAGGAAATCATGGCTTATAAACCACCGAAACAAAGCTTCGCCGGGCAGATTTTCGACGTCATCACCCTCTTGGTTCTGACAGTCGGGGCGCTCTATCTTCCACTCTATCTTGGCCTCGCAGGTGCGGCCAAGACGCCCGCGCCCATCGCCAACCCGACGTGGGAGGCGCTCGGCCAGAATGCCACCGAGCAGCAGCAGTGGGCCGCGCTTGGCGTCACTGATCCGGCGGCGGCCAACGACATCATTACCGCCCGTTTCGACTATTCGTTCAGCTGGATAGCCCTCGTGGTCATGGCAATCCTGGTGATCGGATATTTCGTTCTGGTCGTGCGGCTGTCGGACAGGGAATATCGCGACGTCATCGCTGAACGCTTCGGCGCCAAGAAGAAATAGTGGGGGCACCAATGGATATCTGGACTGTTCTGGAATACGCGGCCTGGGCCCTTTCGGCGGTCTTCGCCTTTTTGATGCTGTCCGACATGGTGCGCATCGACACCACCTATGACAACGACCTGCTGACATCATCCCGCGAAGGCGAGATCGAAGCGGCAGCCGAACGTCACACACTGTGAGGGGCAAGACATGGTAGACACCAAAACCGCCGTCGGCCAGCCTGAGCGGCTGCAGCTTCTGCGTGTCCTTGGACCCGCTCATATCTGGGCACTCGGCGTCGGCATCGTTCTCGTCGGCGAATATATGGGATGGAATTTCGCCGTTGGCAAAGGCGGCATGATTGCTGGCTTGATCGCCTGCTGGGTGGCCGGCCTGCTTTATACCTGCGTGGCAATGATCGATTCCGAGGTAACATCAACCGTTGCCGCAGCCGGTGGCCAATATGCACAGGCCAAACACATTGTCGGTCCGCTGATGGCCTTCAATGTCGGGCTGTTCCTCGTCATGGCCTATACAATGCTCGAGGCCGCCAACGCCATCACCATCGGCTTCCTGCTCGACACGGTGGCCGGCATGCAAGGCCATACGGGCCTGCACCAGCAACCGTTCATCGTTCTCTGCGTGATGTTCCTGGCATGGCTGAATTATCGCGGCGTGCTGGCAACACTGACCTTCAACCTCGTGATCACAGCGGTCGCGTTCATGGCCATCATTGCCCTGTTCCTGTCGGTGCAGTTTGGCGTGTCTAGCGTTCCGCTCGATTTCTCGGCGGTGACCACCGATCCCATGCCATATGGCTGGATCGGCATTCTCGCATCCCTGCACTTCGGTCTCTGGTATTATCTCGGCATCGAGGGCACCTGCCAGGCGGCCGAGGAAGTGCGCTCGCCTGCCCGGTCGCTGCCCTATGGCACCATGGCTGGTATCATGACGCTGCTGATTGCCGCGACCATGACCTGGTATGTCTGCTCTGGGCTTATCCCTTGGGAATATCTCGGTCAGGCCGGAACGCCGCTGTTTGATGCGGCCCGTGTCACCGGCAATCGCGGCTTGATGGTTCTGCTGTTCATCGGCACGATGTTTTCGACACTTGCGTCTGCAAACGGCTGTATCAACGATGCCTCGCGGGCCTGGTTTTCGATGGGCCGTGACCGCTACCTGCCGATCTGGTTCGGTGCGGTGCACCCGGTCTATCGCACGCCTTACCGCTCAATCATCTTCCTCGTGCCGATCGCCTTGATCTTCGCACTCGGCGCACCGCTGGACCAGGTCGTGACATTCTCGATCCTGTCCGGGTTACTGGGCTATACGTTTATGACCTTCAACATGGTGATGTTCCGCAGGAAATGGCCGCTCGACACGATCAAGCGCGGTTATGTGCATCCGATGCACCCCTTGCCGACGATCGTACTCCTGATCCTCTGCGCCACGGCCTATGTTGCCGTGTTCCTGGGCTACGGGACACAGCTCATCGCGATGGTGAGTTTCTATATTATCGCATCGCTGTGGTTCCACTTCCGGCGTTACCGGTTCGTGCGCCGGGGCGATCAGTTCACCATGCCCTGGCCGCGGCCGGAAGGGTATTGATCTGAACTTAACCCGCAGCCGGATCAACGGCTGCGGGTCCACTGCTTGGAGGGACCAGGGTTGACGATATACCACCTGCTCAGCGCCTTTGCCTTGCTGGCCGTCGTCTGGTTCATTCGCGCCGCCATACGTGCACATCATGAGGCGATGCGACAGCGCGGCCGCTTGCTCGATGAAGCCCATGCGCTGCTCAGCGAACCCGGCATCAGCGTTGCGCCAGATCAGTTTCCCGTCGTCACCGGGCTGATCGAAGACGGCCGTCACGTGCGGGTTGAGCTGATCGCCGATACGATGGTGACACGCCGTTTGCCGCAACTCTGGCTGAAGGTGACGTTGTTCGAAAGCGATGCGCGCGACCGTCCGTCGCTTGGCGCGCTCGCCCGTCCGACCGGTTCAGAATATTATTCGCTGGTTCACGGCTTTCCGGAGTGGATGAAACCGCCCGAAATGGGCATGTCGTTGCTGATGCGGGGCGACGGACGCGCGACCGCTGAACAGGCGGCGATCGCCGGCCGGCATTTCCAGCTTCTGTTTGCCGATCAAAAGGTGAAGGAGGCGGTGATGACCTCTAAGGCAAACCGGCTAATCTATCAGGCATCGCAAGGTGAACGTGCGGCGCACATGTTTCTGCGGCAGGCGCGGTTTTCGCTCGAGACGATTCCGGCCGCAACAATCGCTCAGGCCATTGCGCTGGCGGCAGACCTGAGTACGATTTACTCTGAAGCAGACAGGCTAGCTGTCTTGCAAGTTGCTTGAAGGTTGCGCGTGTCGAAACCGGTAAATCCTTACTTCGTTCTCCTTTTGTCGATCGTGCTGCCCGGTGCTGGTCACGTCGCGATCGGCGAGGCACGCCGTGGGCTGGCATTCGCACTGTTCGTCCTGTTGTTTTCATTCCTGACCTACATGACCACCACGCCGGAACAGTCCTTTCTCGGGCGGCATGCGGGCGGATTGTTCATTTGGGCACTCTCGATCCCGGACGCCTATCGCCGGGCACGGGTCCGGTTTTTGATCAGACCCGAAGTCTAGACGAGGACCTAGTCGCGCCCCGTACGGAGACCTCTTGCTATCCGGTTTGATCGCACCACGGCCGAAACTCGTGTTGCCGGTCTAAAGGGTCCACCCACGCCGCCACGGTTGATACAATGTGCTTTCATCCACATGCTTTCCGCCTATGAAGCAGCCATCACTCCAACCGCTGTAACATTATTGGAGGAGGCCGATGTCGGACATCGAGAAACACCTTGAATGCGATGCTCGCTTGGGCTTCTTCGGACGCCCTCTGTCGTGGCCGCCGCCCTAGGCGCTGTGGGCTCAACGCGGAAAGAGGTATTTCAAAAGATTGGCGAAAGAATCGATCCCCAAGAGTTTTCTATTGTAGCAATTTAAAAATCTGATTTACTGGCACTTCGCTGATTGGCTTTGGGGGATATTGCCGATGGAGTCGACCCGTAGGGATATATTGCTTGGTGGCTTGGCGTTACTTGGCGCTGGCACGTTCCATAAACCGGTGTTTGCGGCAGCGGCGTCTTATTTTGCCGGGACAGCCATCGATAACGGCGTAACGTTCCGGACGACCAATTTTGCCAGGATCGACAAACAATGGCGCCGCCAGGTCGTCAAATATTTCAGCACTGAGCCGATCGGCACCGTTGTTGTCGATACGAGGCATCATTTTCTCTACGTGATCATGGAGAACAAGACGGCCATACGCTACGGCGTCGGCGTCGGCCGCGATGGCTTCAAGTGGTTTGGCCGCGCGACGATCGACCAGAAATCACTGTGGCCGCGCTGGACACCACCGTCCGACATGCGCAAGCGCCATCCAGAGCTGCCTGAATTCGTCGACGGAGGCTCACCGAAGAACCCGCTCGGCCCCCGCGCCATGTACCTGCATCGCGACGGCGTCGATACCGGCTACCGCTTTCACGGCACGCTGGAACCGGGCAGTATCGGCAAGGACGCGTCCAGCGGCTGTATCCGCATGTTCAACGAAGACGCCATCGACCTTTATCAGCGTTGTCCCATTGGCACTGCGGTTCAGGTTCTGCCGCACATTGCCGACCAAGCGCCGCAGGTCAGTGAAGTTACCCCGGTCGAATGAGGAATTCCCCTTGATGCCTGCTAAGATCGGATACACGCGGTACCTTTTAGCCGCGGCAATGCTCCTGTTGCTCGCTGCCTGCAACACCACCGATATCGCCTCCGTCGAAGAACCTGCCGCGGTAGCGATGACGGGCCAGACCAACGATCCCGCGCCCGGTTTCGAAACCGTCTCGGCTGGCAGCGAAGAGGACTTTATCCTCAATGTCGGCCGTCGGGTCTATTTTACGCAAGACTCGGCAGCACTTGATTCCGTCGCCAAGGCAACGCTGGATAACCAGGCGGCCTGGCTCAACAGCAATCCCCGTTGGCAGGTCAAGCTGCAGGGGTTTGCTGACGATTCTGGATCCGCGTCCAAAATGGAGGCACTGTCGCAAAAGCGCGCCGATGCGACGATGGCTTATCTGGCTTCGAAGGGTGTGGATGCCCAGCGTATGTGGGCCAAGGGCTATGGCAACGAACGCGAAGTTCGCGACTGCACAGAGCGTTCGTGCAAGGTGCAGAACCGCCGTGTCGTCGCTAATCTGCGCACCCAGCGCGACGCGCTCTGACAATAGGCCGCCTATCACAGTTGCAGACAATAAAACGCGAACGCGTTCTCCTGATTTCAAATGGACTGTCGGGAGCGCCTGATCTTCCTCATTTTCAAACTGCCTCCCAGTCGAAAATTCTATGATTTCATGTCAGTGCAAGGGTGATGCTGCCAATGTCATATTGGCTTCATGTGTGGCACGAGGCGAAACCTGGCTCCCACCCGGCGCCCATTCATAGCAATGCCCATAAGCTGCTATCGTCAAAACGATGACGGTGTTGCCATGCTAATATCCAAATGACCCAAAGTTTGATTTTCTCAAAGCTCCTAACCTGCCCTCCCCCGGGAAAATTGGTAGGGTCTGTAAAGCCACACAGCAGTGCGGTTGTTCTTTGCCGTTATCACACCTGGGCGCATGCAATCTGGGATAGTATACCGTAAATTTCCATTCGGAATTAAATGGTTAGAAAGATTCATGGCCCTGATGTGATGGTGTGGCCTTCACATCATTACAGAGAATACGACATGACTATCTTGGGTTTCCCGATCACACGCTGTGCATTAGCTTGGTTACGTTGCCGATCCGGCAATTTTGGACTTCTGGCGGCGCTGGTGATGATACCGCTCCTGATAGCTGTTGGCGTAGCTATCGACTTTGCAGCCGTCCACCATCGCAAAGCCGCCATGCAGGATGCCGCCCATTCGGCGGCGTTGGCAGCAGCAGCAGGAGGCGCCGGAGGGGAGAAAACCGTCGCGTATGGGCTTCTTGACGCACACCTCGACAGCAGCACCGTCACGGCAGTTGGGGAAGCTCCTAGCTGGGAACACCAAGTCACAGTCGATCGCGACGCCGTGGCGGTAGCGGTCGAAGAAGATTATCCAACCGCCATCATGCATATGTTCGGGTTCAAAACGATACCGGTTTCGGTCGTTGCGAAAGCCGTTAGAGCACCGGGGAGCTCCGCCTGCGTCTTGATCCTTGACCCGAGCAAGGCCGATGCTTTGAGGATCATCAACGCGAACTCCGTGACCAATGAATGCGGTTTCCAGGTGAATTCAGCACATATGCAACGTGCGTTCTACATGGAGAACCAAGGCAAGTTCTGTGCATCGTCGATCGCTGTCAACGGCAGGTCCAAAGTCGTTGGCAAAGTGATTTCACCGCTGCCTGTGGATGGCTCTCCTGTTGTTCCCGATCCTCTGGCCGGCATGGCAGAGCCAGTCGCGCGAACGGCGGCGTGTACGTCCAACGGCCTGAAAACGATCAACAGTCAGGGAAAAACGTCGATTGATCCAGGGATCTATTGCGGCGGATTGACACTGAATGCGAGCGACGACGTCACGCTGAAGCCTGGAATATACACCTTTCGAGGGGGGCCCCTGACGTTGAACACATCTGCCAAGGTGATAGGCAAGGACGTGCTGTTCTATTTCGAAGATGCACAATCGCCATTGATGCTCAACGGAGCTGCGATCCTGCAGGTATCGGCACCAACCATCGGTCCGCATGCCGGTATCCTCATGTTCCAGGGGCGCAAAGCGAAGGAGGACAACGTGCAGTTTCGCATAAACACATCCGCTGGCAGTTTTTACAATGGCGCAATCTACCTGCCATATGCGGTGATCGACTGGAATGTCAGCGGTAGCCTCAATACGGAATCGAGCTATACGGCGCTGATCACCAAAGTGTTGAACCTCTATGTATCGGGTACGGCGCACTTCAAAAAGCCGACGCAAGCTGGCGGCGCTTTTGTCCCGACCGGACTTTCCGGCGGAGGCGGCGTGCGACTCGTGCTGTAGTTTCGGTTTGGCGCCGTCCGCGCCCGGTTGAATTTGTGGTGCTTCTGGGTGTGCTGAAAGTGCCGGCTTCCGTTGCCAGCGAACCTTTTCTGCGCTCGCTGGCAACACCGCTGACGAGCGCGATCTGCCTCGGTCTCTTGTCCCCCGAACTTTATCCGAGTGAGTTTACGTGACCAGTCAGTCCGCTGCCTTTACTCTCCATCCATCGAGCCACGCCCATTCATTTTACGCAGACGTTATCTGGCGAATTAGTGCCATTAATCTCTTCCCTTTTTCTTCATTGGGTGGCCCAGACTTCACGCCTCTAGAGACGCCGCAAGAAACAGTTGGCGTTCTGCGACCTACCCCTCAAAGCGGCTCTCGGCGTCTCGATCGCGGTCGTATCGTCTCATCTGCGGAAACGGAGGCAACCACGCTTCGCGGCGATCTGTCCAGAGTTCGTAGGTCGGCATCAGCTGGTCAGGGCTATCCAGAGATCCGAGGTTCACTTCGATCTCGTCAGCGGAGCGTGCGAAGACGGGCGAGCCGCAGCCGGGACAGAAAAACCGTCCGGCATAGCTGCTGGTTTCTCCCTCGATCGTTACCGCATCCTGCGGGAATATCGCCGAGGCGTGAAAAAGGGCTCCATGATGCTTGCGGCAGTCGAGGCAGTGACAAAGGCCGACCCGGTATGGGGTGCCGGATGCCACAAATCGGACGCTACCGCACAGGCAACCGCCGGTGAACCGGTCCATGCCCTGTCTCCTTCAAAATCAAACGCCCGGCATATCTACGACGAACTGCCGGGCGCCTCAAGCATGCGGGTTATTGCACCCGCTTCAAAGCATCGCCGAGCATCGAGACGATGTCATCGATATGGGATTTCTCGGCGATCAGCGGCGGCGAGAAGGCGATGATGTCACCGGTAACGCGGATCAGCAGGCCGCGCTCGAAGCAATCGACGAAGACATCGTAAGCGCGTGCACCGGGAGCGCCGTCGCGGGAAGACAGCTCAACGCCAGCGATCAGGCCGATGGTGCGGATATCGGCCACATGCGGCAGACCCTTCAGCGCGTGCATTGCTTCATGCCAATGGTCCTGGAGGTCGGCCGCCCGGGTCAATAGGTTCTCGTCCCGGTAGATGTCGAGCGTCGCGATGCCGGCGGCGCAAGCTGCCGGGTGGCCGGAATAGGTGTAGCCGTGGAACAGTTCGATCTGGCCCGCCGGGCCGTGCATCAGGGCATCGTGGACCTTGCGGCTGGCAAACACCGCGCCCATCGGGATCGCGCCGTTGGTCAGGCCTTTTGCCGTGGTGACGAGATCGGGCGTCACGCCGAAATAGTCGGTAGCAAACGGTGCGCCGAGGCGGCCGAAACCGGTGATCACTTCGTCGAAGATCAACAGGATGCCGTGGGTGGAGCAAATCTTGCGCAACCGTTCGAGATAGCCCTTCGGTGGGATCAGCACACCGGTCGAGCCGGCGACGGGTTCGACGATACAGGCCGCGATGGTTTCAGCGCCATGCAGGCCGACCAGTCTTTCAAGATCGTCGGCCAGTTCGGCACCGTACTCCGGTTGGCCTTTGACGAAGGCATTCTTCGAAAGGTCATGGGTGTGGCGCAGATGGTCGGTGCCGGGAAGCTGCGGAAAGACCCGGCGGTTGTTGACGAGGCCGCCAACGGAAATGCCGCCGAAACCGACGCCGTGATAGCCGCGTTCACGGCCAATCAGGCGTGTGCGAGTCCCCTGCCCGATCGATCGCTGGTATGCGACGGCGATCTTGAGGGCGGTGTCGACGGATTCGGAGCCTGAGCCTGTAAAGAAGACACGGTCGAGTTTTCCATCCGCTCCACCCGGCGCGATCTCTGCCAGCCGCTCGGCGAAATCAAAAGCAATCGGGTGGCCCATCTGGAAAGATGGCGCGAAGTCTAGTGTCAACAGCTGACGCTCGACCGCCGACGCGATCTGGCGGCGGCCGTGGCCGGCATTGACGCACCAGAGGCCTGCCGTCCCGTCGAGGATCTTTCGACCATCGACGCTGGTATAGTGCATGCCTTCTGCCGAGGCGAGCAGGCGTGGCGCCGCCTTGAATTGCCGGTTGGCCGTAAACGGCATCCAGTAGCTGTCGAGTCCCGGGGTGTTTGGTTTGCTGTGCTGGTTCATGGCGACCTCCTGTCAGGCCGCGATGACGCCTGATTTCAAATTCCGAAACAAGTCCTTTTCTGCTCAGCTATAAGCCATTGAAAACACTGTCCACGAATTGTAATAGTTTCGATATTTCGAACATGCAAAACAGAGGAATTGCCCATGTCGGTGGATATCGGAAACCGATTGCGCCATCTGCGCCTTCTCAACAATCTGTCGCAGCGGGAACTGGCCAAGCGGGCGGGCGTGACAAATTCGACGATTTCGCTGATCGAATCCAACTCCTCCAATCCATCCGTCGGTGCACTGAAGCGTATCCTCGACGGCATCCCTATCGGCCTTGCGGAGTTTTTTGCTTTCGAGCCAGATCGTCCGAAAAAGGCCTTTTATGGGGCCGACGAACTGGTTGAAATCGGCAAGGGACCGATCTCCTACCGCCAGATCGGCGACAATCTGTTCGGGCGGAGCCTGCAGATTCTCAAGGAATGTTACCAGCCCGGTGCCGACACCGGGAAAGTGCCGCTGGTGCATGACGGCGAGGAAGGCGGGATCGTCCTGTCGGGGCGGCTGGAGGTGACCGTCGATGACGAACGACGGATTCTTGGACCGGGCGATGCCTACTATTTCGAGAGCCGCCGCCCCCACCGGTTCCGCTGTGTCGGCCCGGTGGCGTGCGAAATCATCAGCGCCTGCACGCCACCAACGTTCTGACCGGCGGACGCGACTGTTGGCTCAGTGCTGTCCCGGTTTGATGTCTTCCGGGATCGGGCAGACATAGGGCTGGCCGTCCATCTTGTCCTCCCACTCGGCCCTCGCCTCAAAACGAAGTTCCTCCGACATCACCAGATCGAGGCCGGTGGCGGCAAGCACCTTTGCCGCATGCACCATGGCCTTGTGTGCGGCCGGGCTTCGGCCCTGCGCGACGACCTGCCATGTGTGCGGGTTGGTGCCGATCGCCCAGGCGGGTGCCCAGCACTGCGCCGTCGGTGTTACCCGGCTAACGTCGCCGACATCGGTCGAACCGGCACGGAAATGTGACTGGCCCTCAAAGGCGCGCAAGCCCATGTGCAGCGCTGTCGAGCCGTCGATCTTGTCGTTGGAGAAAACGTCGTTCTTGATCTGATAGAGGCGAATGCTGCTTTTGACCGCCTCATCCGTAAGCGTGGCCTGGATCTTTTGTGCAAAGGCGATGTCGTCGTCATCGAACGGCACGGGACCGATTGCGACCATATTATCATGGATGGCGTTTTCAAGCGTCAGATTGGGGAGCAGATTGGTGGAGGCCGTATCGAAGATGGTCTCGACCGCGGTCTCCGTCATGGTGGCAGCCCCCTGCGCCACCTTGCCGACCCGCTCGGCAAGAGCCAGCGCTTGCGCCATTTCCGGCGCGCGGATCAGATAGAGCACTTCGGCCTTGGCCTGCACGACATTGGCCGCCCGGCCGCCAGCATCGGTGATAGCATAGTGGACACGGCAATCCTGCGGCATGTGTTCGCGCAGGAAATTGACGCCAACATTCATCAACTCGACCGCATCGAGCGCGGAACGGCCAAGATGAGCGCTGTTGGCGGCATGGGCGGCCACACCCTTGAACCGGTAATAAGTTTCGAGAACGGCCAGATTGTTGGTGGAGCGCACGCCATTGAAAGGTGCGGGGTGCCACGTCAGTGCCGCATCGACATCGGCGAAGGCACCAGCGCGCACCATGAAGGTCTTGCCCGACCCGCCCTCTTCTCCGGGGCAGCCATAATAACGGACCGTGCCAGGCAGGCCTTCGGCCTTGAGGTGCTGCGCAAGCGAAATCGCTGCGAGCAATGAGCCTGCCCCGAGCAGATTGTGGCCGCAGCCATGGCCAGTGCCATCAACTGACAAGGATTGGGGGGCATCGATGCCCGCTTCCTGGCTCATCCCGGCCAATGCATCGAACTCGCCAAGGAAGGCGATGATAGGTTTGCCGTTGCCGAACTCACCAATGAAAGCCGTTTCCATGCCGGCGATATTGCGCCGGACGGAAAAGCCGTTCTGCTCGAGCGTCCCGATCAGCAATGCGGAGGAGCGGTGTTCATCGAATTTCAGCTCTGCAAATTCCCAGATCTGATCGCTGAGAGCGGTAAATTTCGATGCCATACCGTCGATGGCAGCAGTCAGGGAAAGAAGAGAGGGTTTATCGGGCATTGGTATCCTCACATCCGCGCATTTTTTGGCGACGAAAATCCGGCCCGGCGGATCGCAACCCGCCGGTTTGGTTTACATTGAAAGAGAAGACTGACGCATCGCCGAAGCGGCGCGCTGAGCTTAGTCGTCGACAGACACTTCCCAGAGGCGGGCGTTGGACTGCCAGACCGGCTGGCCCTTCAGCGCCTTGGTTGCGCCCCAGACATCGACCATGTCGTAGAGAAAAATGCCCGGCATTTCCTGCAACATAAGTTCATGGAACTCGTCGAAGATCGCCTGACGCTTTTTCGGGTCGATCTCGGCATAGGCAGCTTTCAGCAGTTCGCGTGCCTTCGGATCGTCCCACATCAGTGATGCGTTCTTGTCCTTGTCGCCAACATAGAAGCTGTACATCAGCGCAGGATCGAGACGCGGTGTGACAGACTGCGAGATGATCTGGTACTTGCCCGAGCGGCGGCGATCGACCTGCGTTGCGTAATCAAGCACCTCGATCTGCACGTTGAGACCGATTTGCTGCAACATTGCCTGCGCCATGACGGCTGCCGGGAAGCTTGGCACGTTGCCGCGCTTGTTGGCGATGATGCTGATCGGCTCGCCCTTGTATCCAGAGGCGTCGAGTTCCTTCTTCGCGGCTTCCAGATCATACGGCAGGCGCTTCTTCTGCACGTCGCTGTAATAGACGGAATCCGACGAGATCATCGAGCCGTTCGCCTCGCCCGTTCCGTTCGAAGCGGCAGCAACCAGCTGGTCGAGATCGAGCGCCTGCGCCATCGCCCGGCGGATCGCCGGCTTGCTAAGCACCGGATCGCGGGTCTGGATGTAGAACAGGTTCTTGCCGTTGTTGCGGGCAATGATCAGCTGGGTGGTTTCGCTGTCCTTGAATTCCGGAATGAGATCCGGCGAGATCTCCGCCGTATCCAGCACGCCGGACTGCAAGCCAGCCTTGACCGTCGAGGCATCGGGGATAACCATGAACTTGATGCCATCCACCAGCGGCCGCTTCGATCCGACGACGCCATCCGGCTTGCCGTCGTTCTTTGGCGAGACATAACCGTCATACTTGGTCAGGTGAACGTATTCGCCCTTCTTCCACTCGTCCCACTGGAACGGGCCGGTGCCGATCGGCTTGTCGAACGTGCCGTCGGCGGCAACGGAATCTGGCGAGATGATGCCGGTGTAGCCGCATTCAGGGCGCGACATCAGGCCGAGAAAAACAGCTGAGGGAGTTTCGAGCGTCATTGTCACGGTTGAGGCGTCGGTGGCCTTGATACCGGTGACGTGGGCGGCGCCATTGCCGTCGAAATCCTTGAGGCAGGTCCATTTGGTCGAAGGATCCATGTAGCGGTTCCAGTTCCAGACGACGTCTTCGGCGGTCAGAGCCTTGCCGTTGTGGAACTTCACGTCACCGCGCAGCTTGAACGTATAGCTCAGACCATCCGGCGCCATGTCAACGCTTTCCGCCAGGAGCGGCTTGACCTCGCCGTTGTTGGCGTAACCAACCAAGCCTTCGACCATATGAAGGATGATGCTGTCAGTGTTGCCATCCCGGTTGACGCCAGGATTGCTGCTGCGCAGATCGGAGCTTTGCGCCACGACGATATCGCGGGCGGTGGCGGTACCGGCGAGTGCCACCAGCATTGTGCTGGCAAGGAGAATTGTCTTCATTGTTCTACCCTCTTTTTTGATTGGTTATGACTGGAATTCATCCCAGCAGGCGCGCGACAGCCTGCCGATGGTTTCAAGCGACATCGTGTATCCGGGCGTGCCGTCCGGCATCGCCTGAGGCACCTGGTCGGTATAGGCGGCGATGATGTAGAACGGCGCCCCTTCGCGATAGACAACGCCGGCATCCATGCGGCCGCGCTTGCCACGTCCACCCTTGCTTGCCACCTTGGTTTCGAATGGCAGGCGCGAATGAATGCCGTAGCGCAGAACCTGGTTCTTCAGCGTCTGCAGGGCATATTGGCAAAGCTCTGTGGGGCAGCCCAGCGCGGCAGCGGCGGCACTTGAGGTCTGCGCATCGAGGATGGTCTGCAGGAGCATGACCTGATCGCTTGCCGTCGTCGTCGTTACCGCGCCGAGCGCGTGATCCGGCGACAGCGCCAGCGGCGGGATAAGGAAACGGTGGTGCGTGCCGCCCATGCCGATCGATTTGCAGTAGAGATCGACCTCTTCCAGCGTCAGCCGCTCGAACACCATCTTGGTGCACACATTGTCGCTCAGCACCATCATGCCGGTGATCGCATCGCGGAGCGAAATGACGATACCTGGCGTGAGGTAACGGAAGATGCCGCTCGCCACTTCTTCGGCAAAGCGCTCTTCGTAGACAATCTGTTCGTTGAGATCGAGACGCCCTTCGCCGACGGCCTTCAGCGCCGCCATCATGATCGATGTTTTGCGCGTGCTGGCGGACGGCGTTTCCTCGTCGGCGCCACGGCCAAAGGTTTCGCCGGTCAAAAGATTGCGAACGCAATAGCGGGTGACGAAGATCTGCGCATCGCAGATCGCGTTCAGCCGCTCGGCCACCTTGCTCGAAGTCGTCATCGTATTCATATCAGGCCTCCAGACGCCATTTCAGTTGGACCCCGCCGGTCTCGTTGAGATCGAGTGCGGGGATGGCCGAAAGAAGACGCCGCGTGTACGCCTCCTTCGGCTTGTCGAAGATCGTGTTGCGGTCGCCCTGTTCGATGATGCGGCCGTCCTGCATGACGATGACGCGATCGGCCACCTGCTCGACGACACCGAGGTCGTGGCTGATGAACAGGCACGAAAAGCCGTAGCGCTTCTGCAAATCGGAAAAGAGCGTCAGCACTTGCGCCCGTACAGTGACATCGAGCGCGGAGACCGGCTCATCGGCGATCAGGAATTTGGGCCGCCGGGCGATCGCCCGGGCGATCGCGACGCGCTGGCGCTGGCCGCCGGACAGTTCGTGCGGATAACGCAGCGCGTATTCGGTGCCCAGCCCGACCTCCTCCAGCGTTTCATAGGCGCGCTTTTTCTTGGCAGCCCGGTCGATATCCGGCACCAACCGTAGGGCTTCCTCGACCAGCGAAAGGATCGTCATACGTGGATCGAGGGAGGAATAGGGATCCTGGAAAACCATCTGGCAGTTCAGCCGGTAATCCCGCCAGTCTGCCGAGCGTTCACGGCCTTGAAAGAGGATGTCGCCAGCGCTCTGGTTCACCAGCCCCGCGATGGTTCGGCCGAGCGTTGTCTTTCCCGAGCCGGATCCACCCACCAGCGCCACCACTTCGCCGGCGTGGATATCGACGCTGACGCCATGCAGCGCCCGTTTCGGCGCGCCCTTCTTGAACAGGGATTTTCGGCCGGGATAATCGACGACGATGTTGCGCGCCGAAATCATCGGCGCCGAGACCGTATCGATGGTCCGGACTTCACCACGGATCGGCAGCGACGAAAGCAGCTTGCGCGTATAGGGATGCTGCGGCTTTTCGAGGATCTGCTCGGTCGTTCCCTGTTCGACCAGCGAGCCCTTCTCCATCACCACGATACGGCTGGTATAACGCGCCACCATCGGCAGATCGTGACTGATCAGGAGAACGGCCGTGCCTTCCGCCTTGGTCAGCTCGACCATCAATTCCATCACGTCGCGCTGGATGACTGCGTCGAGCGCTGTAGTCGGTTCGTCGGCGATCAACAGCGCTGGCTTCAACAGCATGACGGAGGCGAGCATGATACGCTGGCGCATGCCGCCGGAAAACTCGTGCGGATAGGCCGAAAGGGCTCCTTCTGGATCGCGGATACCGACGCGCTGGAGCATGGCAAGGATGCGTTCGCGCCGGATGGCCGCCGGCATGTTGGTATGGAGCGTCAACCCCTCTTCCAATTGTTTGCCGATGGTCATCGACGGATTGAGCGAGGTCATCGGCTCCTGGAACACCAGTCCGATTTCGCCGCCGCGCAATTCACGAAGCCCCGCTTCGCTCATCGACAGGACATCGCGCCCCTTGAAGGTCACCTTGCCGCCCGTCACCTTGATGGCGGGGGGAAGAAGCGAAATGATCGCGCGTGTCGCCAATGATTTGCCGGAACCGCTTTCGCCGACGATGCCGAAAATCTCGCCGGGATCGATGTCGAAGCTGACTTTCTTCACGACCTCGACGCCGCGTTGTGCGACCTCGAGCGACAGATCGCGAACGCTAAGTAGTCTTTCCTGTGTCATTTCAGACCTCGCATGCGGGGATCGAGTTTGTCGCGGAGCGCGTCGCCGAGAAGATTGATGCCGAGCAACGTCAGAGCGATGCAGAGACCAGGGAAGAGGCCAAGCCAGACGGCCTGTTCGATGAACGGCCGGCCGGCCGCCAGCATGTTGCCCCAGGTGGGTGCCGGTGGCGGTACGCCGAGACCGAGGAAGCTCAGCGCACTCTCTGACAGGATCGCCCAGCCGAACATCGACGTGGAAAGAACGGTGATCGGCGCCAGGCAATTCGGCAGGATATGGCGCAGCATCGTGAAGAGTTCGCTGTTGCCCATGATCTTTGAAGCTTCGATGAATTCACGTTCGCGCAGCGACAGCACGGCGCCGCGAACGACACGTGCCATCGACGGCGTATAGGCGATGCCGAGTGCGAAGATGATGCCGTACTGGTTTGCCCCGAAGACCGCGAGCAGGCCGAGCGCCAAGAGGATGCCGGGGAAAGCCAGAAGCGCATTGTTGATAGCCATGATCACGGCATCGACCCAACCCCGCGAATAGCCGCTGACCAGACCGATCGCCGTGCCGGCAATCGCGGCAAGCGAGACCGTGAGGGCGCCGATCCAGACACTGGCGCGGGCGCCGACCATGATGCGGCTCAGGACATCGCGGCCGAACTCGTCGGTTCCGAGCCAGTGCTCCGCGCTCGGCGCGGCAAGGCGGGCGGTGAAGCTGAGCTTCATCGGGTCGAATGGTGTCCAGAACAGGCCGAGGACTGCGACGGCCAGCAGAAGGGCAATCAGGACGCTGCCGATAAGGCCGTTGAATGTATAGTTTTTCATTCGGCCACCACGCGCGGATCGAAGAGGGGATAGAGCAGGTCGACGATCAGATTGACGAGCACATAGGACAAGGCGACGAACAGCAGGCAGCCCTGGATGACTGGGTAATCACGCTGGAAAATGCTATCGACCATCAGGCGGCCAAGGCCCGGAATGGTGAAGACTGTTTCGATGACAGCAATGCCGCCGAGCAGGTTGCCGAGGATCAGGCCGATCATCGTCCATGTCGGTCCAAAGGCGTTCTTGAAGGCGTGCTTCCAGAGAACGGCGCTTTCGGACAGCCCTTTCGCCCGGGCATGGGTGATGTAATCGAGCCGGAGCACTTCCAGCGTCGAAGCGCGCGCCATGCGGATCAGCACGCCCATTTCGTGGATGACCAGCGTCATCACCGGCAGCACCAGATAGAGCAGTCCGCCGACGAGATTGTCGCCGATCGAGACGTAGCCGAGCACCGGCAGCCAGCCGAGCTTCAGGCCGAAAAACAAAAGCAGTAAAAGACCGAGCCAGAAAGTCGGGATCGACAGAAGCACAGTCGCGGTACCAACGAGGGCAAGGTCGGTCAGGCTGTTCTGACGCCAGGCGGCGATCACGCCGGCCGGTACGGCAATCAGGCTGGCCAGAAGCACGGCGACCAGCACGATCTGGGCACTGACCGCAAAATGTGAGACGACGAGTTTCAGCACCGGTTCGTCGCTGACGATCGACCGGCCGAAATCGCCGGTCAGGACGTTTCCGCTCCAAATCAGGAATTGCTCAGGCATCGACTTGTCGAGGCCGAGTTCGGAACGCATCTGTGCGATCTGCTCCGGCTGTGCCATGTCGCCCAACATCAATGCCGCCGGGTCACCTGGAATCAAGCGGATTAGCGCAAACACCGTGATCGAAACGATCACGACTGTCGGCAACGCCATGAACAGGCGGTTTAAAATAAATCTGAGCATCGGTTCCCCTGAACACGATTGGATGCGGGATCGCTGCCGTTGGCCGGCTTGTTTGTGACGGAACTATGATTGTTTTGCCAAATATGCGCAATATTATGCGGTTTTGTCATAGACCTATGCAGATGGCGAGTGCCCTGCACGGTGCCAGATATTCGAAAAGCGTAAACGGCAAAATAGCTTAGCGCGGATCTTGCGATAGTGCGATCTGGCGCTTCAGCGCATCCATCAAAGCTTGCGCAGCCAGGGAAGGCGGAACGGTTGTGGGCTTTGCGAGGCCGAATTCCTGCGTGGAGACCGGGATGAACGGCCGTTGGACGATTCGCAGATGCCGGTAGAGATTGGCGTAGAAGCTACTGATGATGCCGACGCCAAGACCGTGGGCGGCATAGGCGCAGGCCGAACTGTTGGTGTGGGTCTCGATCTTGACGTTTTGCTTCACCCCCGCCCGCTTGAATGTCTGGTCGAGCAGCATACGTGTCGGCCGTTGGCGGCCGATCAGGATCAGCGGGATATTACGCAGATCCTTCGGGGTGATTTCCTTGAGTTCCGCCAAGACATGGTTTTCCGGGATGACGCAGACGCTGACACCACTTGCCACCGGCTCCATTTCGATGGCCGGCCCCACCTCCCCCTCGTAGCGCAGAAAGCCGAAGTCGATCACCCGCTGTTCGACCAGCCGGGTGATAGCTGTCGTCGTTTCGAAAAAGGTCTCGATGCGGACACTGGGGAATTCCCGGGTGTAATCCATCAGCATCGCCGGAGCGAAATCCTCCCACATGCTGCTCGGCAGACCGATACGGACCACCTCGGGTCCTGCAGCGCCGCTGCGCAGGTCTTCCGCGAGGCCGGAAAAGCGGTTCAGACCCAGCAGGATATTTTCGGCGTCGCGGGCAAGAATGCTTGCTTCCGGCGTCGGGATCAGCCGCCCTTTGTCGCGGGCGAACAGATTGAGCGATAGGTCAGATTCCAGTTGCGCGAGCAGACGGCTGACGCCGGACTGGCTCAATCCCATGCTCTTGGCGGTCGCGATCGTCGATCCCGTCGCGAGCAGGGTCTTGAGCACTTCGAGTTGCCGAAAATTGATCATACCCCTGCCCTTCGTCACGAAATTAATATTGCCATCTCGATGGGTACCGCCTGCACGCCGTAAAAGCAAAAGGCATCCCGGTCTGACCCACGGTGCAAGCGGGAATGATGTGCCGGGACACAGATCGCCGAACGAGTACCGAGATCGGCGAAGCAGATTTCTGTCATTTGGACAAGGAAAGGAAACTTCGTGAATGGCCCAAAACGAACGTTTTAAGTTGTCGTTTTGTGGGGTGCGCAACCAATGCAAGACGTAAAGATTCTATCGGAGGCTGTTATGTATAGTGTAATTTCACAGTCATTACGGACTATGTATGCGATGCCAACGGCACAAGCCGTTGCCTTCGGATCACTGAAGCTGATGTTCACCGATCTCTTTGATTATCGCTTGAATGACGCCGGCAGTGGTGGTGATTACGATCTCGGTTTCTAAAAACCGCGTGCCCCTGCCGACGGCTTCCGGTCTCTCGGCAGCATCGGTGTCAAGGGATATGATGGTCCGAACAATCGCCATCGGGCTTTATCTACCGCTGCGATCGAAGACGACCCAGTGGCGTTCGGTCGCCAATCGATTATGAGTGGGTCTGGGACGATGCAGGCTCAGTCGCAGACGAAGACGGCGCATGCTAGCGGCCTATTGCGCCTGAGGGCTATTCTGCACTCGGCGATGTATTTTTAACGACACACTGGAAACCGTCGCTGGAGGATGTTGGGTGCATGCGCTCCGATCTCGTTGGAGATGGTGTCGTCGATGAATGAATCTGGGACGGCGCGGGCACCGGTTCTGACGACGATTTCACCGCCTGGACCGTCTCGCCGATGGGCGGCTTCATCAGCGAAATACACATTCTGATTGCGCCGAACACTTTCTTTGGTGTCGGCAATCACGACAGGCCATCTGCAGTCGCCAAAGGTCTAAAACTTAATCCCCAACCGAATAGACTTACACCCCGCCTGTTCAGTCGCTTCCAAGCCGGGCGAAACCTGAACAGGAATCAACTTCGATTTGGGATCGGAAGGTGACGCTTCCGTTTACTGCGATCGTCGACGCGCACTACGACGTGGCATGGAAGGTCGCAAACTCGCCCTTCTATGTTCTGGAGCGCTGGATCAATTTCGAACTTGCCGCGTTCGATGACAATGGATTGAAAATGCCGCACGAGATCTAAGGGAGTGTTGAAGCGGGTGTTTCCCAGCAGCAGATCGACACGTTTAGTCACGAGGTAGGGATTAGCGTCGGCTACGAGAGCGGTGTCAAGGCGGGTATCATTGGACGCTTTCCTACAAGTTCGGCTATCAAAGTGCCACCCAGATCGACAGTTTCCGCAGCCACCGCATCACCACGAAACTGGTTACCGCTGCCAATCACGACGCCGCAATGTGGGCGCCACGGCATGCCTTCCAGCGTGTCCGCCGCGATAACGGCAAAGTGTCGGAACCGTTGGTGCTGGATGATAATGTCCCGGACTTCTACGTCCGGCAATTCCCGGCGCCTGCGGGCACCAAGCCGCTGCGTGTCCGCGGCCAGTAATCACATGTGACGGGCGGCGGCATCGCCGCTTCCCGTCTCACGTGAGATCAGGACTTGGCCTTCGTGCCCCGGCCATCGAGATAAAGCATCAGGCCAAGACCACATGTGCCGGCGAGCGCGCCGAGCATCGAGGTGCCGGAATAATCGCTGAAACGGGTACCGATTGCGAACAGGATGGCGCTCAGCCCACCGCTTAGAAACAGGTTCACCGAGATGAGCGAACTGCCCAGGCCCGGACGATCGGCGATGAGATCTTGAATGTAAGTGATCGGAATGCTGATAAGGGCGGCGGCGGCAAAGGCGCTGAGCAGCGTCAAGGCATAGACATGCCATGGCGCGGAGGCGAGGCCCAGGAGTGTGAGGTAAACAGCATAAAGCCCCGCACTGATTGCCAGTGCCGTCACTGCGCGCATGTGAACCTGGATGCGAGCCCAAACGAAGATGAACACGACCTCGAGAAACGCGACGATACCGACGATCACGCCGATATCCGTCAAAGTGCCGCCAGCGGCACCGGTAATGATCAGCGGCTGGACTGCCGCGTTGACATGCAGGGTCGAGGTGATCAGCGAGATCGCCATCAGACGGACGAAGACGCTTGGCGCGAGAACTTCGCCGAAAGATGCGAGATAGGAATGGCGATGGCTTTTTGCGGGTGGCGGACCATTCGCGGCCGGCAATTTGAAGAAGACCAGCGCCAGATTGACGATACAGCCCAGGCAGGCGAGCAAATACGCTGGAAGCATGCTGCCGCGCCCGACCAGAACCAGAGCCACGAGACCTGGCACCAGCACCCAGGCAACCGAGATCGCCGCACGCACGCCGGAATTGATTGCTGCCGCATCGCGTCCGCCCTCTGCATTGGCAATGGCGCGGACATTGGCGAATAGCAGAGACGTCATCGAATTATAGACCGGCAACATGACCAGCGTGCAGAAGACGAAGCTGGCAGGAACCGGCACCGCATAAACGAGCCCGTAACCGAACACGCCGAACGACATAACGGTCATCAGCAGGATCCGGTAGTTGCCGATCCGGTCGGCGAGCACGCCGACCCACAGGCTGACGATGACGTTGACGGCTGCCGCCGCGAAAATCAGGATGGAATAAAAGCCATTGCTCAAGCCTAGCTCGGTGATGCCGATCACCGACTGATACGGTGCCGTCGCAGCCCCGGTGAAGCCGAACATAAAGATCGCAATCATGCTCAGCCGGACCACAGGGTGGCGGAAGGCGATCGACAGCGTGGATGTCATGATGAATGCACCGGAAAGGAGGTCAAAGGCCGTCCGGAGGTTCCAGACGAAAATGCATGGGCCGCGTGCGCTAGACTGGCGTCATTCCTGCCAACGCGCCGATAATTTTGCTGCTGGCGCATAGTCGAAATCGCGGTCGAAGGGAAAGACTGGCCTCGCCCTGCGATGGCTCGCCAGATTGGCGATGTCCTGATTGACGACGCCATCGGTTAGCGCCATCAGGTTCGGATTGGCGATCGGCGCCAGTTCCGGCGACAGATAGCCGGATTTGACCACCAGCAGCCGCACAGCCTTGGGATCGAGCCCCAGCTGCCGGAAATCCTCGAGATTGTGATAGGGACGCCGGCGCGCGGCCAACACGATCGTTATGCCGCCAACGCTGACGACCGCCTGACGGTCTGCTGCAACATTGCTGTCGTTGAGGCGCAAGACAGTGGCCGTGACATCGGCCGGAGTACTGGCCGGGTCCAGACTGCCGCCGATCCGAATGGCAAGTGAAGCCCCCTCTCCCGCAGCGAAGCAGGCGTCCACGGCCGGGCGGTCGGTAATCCCGGCAAGAAGTGCTCCCTGCCAATCCCGGGCAATCAGCGCTCGCAGCACGTCGGCACGGTCGCCGACCCCGCCGCCGGTCGGATTATCGGCGGAATCAGCGAGAATGACCGGGGACGTCCCGGTCGCTGCAGCAATATCCAGCATTTCTTCCAGCGGTCCCGTCACCGGGCCAAACCCAAATTTTTCACGCGCATTCCAATATTGCTGCGCGATGTCCTCGGCGGCCTTCGATGCGCTTGCCTTGTCGGTTCCTGTCACGACGGCACACGCGGTTGCCCGCGGCTCATCGGCCCAGACATAGCCGATCATCAGGTTGGCATCGAGAATTCCCGGCTGGGCATCGAATGCCGGAAGGCTGAGATAGATGGACTTGGCTGGCTCATCCTCTGTCGAGGTGCATTCGCCGGGCAGCAGAAGCGGGACCTTGGCCCAGGCGACACCGGGGCGAATACCGGTCCGCAGTGTCTCTACCAGCATCGACCATGCCCGCACCATGGTTTCGCGCACATCGATATGCGGCGCGGTGCGATAAGCCGCAAAGATATCGAGCTGATCGATGATCCTCTGGCTGACATTGCCATGAAGATCATAGCTTGCCGCGATTGGGCAATCTGGCCCAACGACCGTGCGTGCCGCGGAAATCCAGTCTCCCTCGGCGTCGTCCATGCCTTCGACATTGATCGCGCCATGCATGGCCAGATAGAGACCATCAAGCGGCAAGGCAGCTTTCAGCTTTGCAAGGAATTCCTCCTTGAACGCATCGTACGCCACACGCGATACCGGGCCGCCCGGCACGGCCCGGGCATGCAGCAGCGGTACGTGTTCTATCCCGCCGGCATCGAGAAAATTGAAATACTCGGCGCCGAGTAGACCAGCATCGCGCAGCACGCGAAAATCCTCGACGGCCATCAGGACCGGCGAATAGGTGCTGCATTCGGTATGAATACCACCAACGGCGATGCGCATTGTTTTCCCCATGATATCAGCGGTTACAGTTTCGGGCTAAGACCGACAATGGCCGCAAAGCGCAGCCAGTTCTTTTCATTTTTCGGCGTCCACGCTGCTTCGGCAATTGCGGGAAGACGCGGGAAGACCAGACGATTGAAATAGCTGCGCGACAGATAGTGCTCGCACCAGATGCAGGCCTGCACGCCCTTCATCCGATCTTTCAGCTCGTCGGGGAAATCACCTTCGGCTTCATAACCGTAGGTATGAGCTGGTGGCACGGTACCGGCCCAGCTGGCGCCCGGCTCTTGCCATTCCTCACCCTGCACCATGTCGAGATAATAGGCCTGCCCCGGCGTCATCACGACGTCGTAGCCCTGTCGGGCAAGCTCGATGCCCACCTGGGGCTTCTCCCAAGCCATCAGCAATGTTTCCGCAGTATCAACACCACCACCATGGGCGACCTCGTTCCAGCCGGCCAGCTTTTTGCCGCGCTTGGTCAGCATCTCCTTCAGCCGCTTCAGGAAATAGGACTGCAGCTCGAACGTGCCTTGAATCCCTTCCTTCTCCATCAGCTTGCGGGCCAACGGTGAAGCAAGCCAGGCTCCATTCGCGACTTCGTCGCCGCCGATATGGATATAGCTGGACGGGAAGAGCTCAATCATTTCATCGAAGACTTTCCCCAGAAACTCATAGGTGAACGGCACGGCCGGGTTGAGCGCGTTGTTCGGATAACCCTGCACCGAATGATAACTCTCCGGTGCCTCCTGGCCATCCGACAGATCGCGCAGTGCGACGAGGGTTGCCGAGTTGTGGCCGGGGACATCGATCTCCGGGATGATCTCGACATTCAGCGTCAGTGCGTGCGCGACGAGCGTGCGAACGTCGTCCTGGCTATAGAACCCACCGACCGGCTCTACCCCGTTGCCGAGCTGCGGCAAGAGTGGGCCATCCGGGCTTCGCACGACGCCAACCGTGGTCAGCTCCGGATAGGCCTTGATCTCCAGCCGCCAGGCCTCATCGTCGGTCAGGTGCCAATGGAAGATGTTGAGCTTGAGCCAGGCGAGGATATCAACCAGCCGCGTCAGATCGGCGACCGGATAAAATTGGCGGGAGACATCGAGATGGCAACCGCGCCAGCTGTAGCGTGGCTCATCCGAAATCGTGCCGGATGCCGGAAAACGGAATTTTCCCGGCTCGCGGCGGGCGCCATTCAGCAGTTGCGCCAGCGATGTCAAAGCGTACTGCCGGCCAGCGGCCCCGCCATAGCTGAGCCTGACCGCCTCCGACGAAAACGTCAGTGCATAGCCTTCCGCCGCAAGACTGGTATCCAGCGCCAGATGTAGCGCCCTGCCCTGGCTATTTGCCGTCAGGCTGAGCGGGGCATGGTCGGCTTCGAACAGGCGGTGGAACAGTCCAATCACCGCATCGATCGCCTTGAGGTCTTCCATGGAGGAGCCGGGGGCGGGATAGAGGCAAACCGGAAAGGTGTCGCCGGGCTTCGCATCGATCTGGTGCGGCCACGGCTGCAGTGCAAACGGCAGGTCGAGCTTGCCTTCCGGCAAGAGCACTGGCGGCGGCTCGCTGGTCCGGCCCTCCAGTAGGAGGTCAGAGACGGCGACCGGCACATGGCGGCCATCGGCGAGCGTCAGGTAGGCGGACTTGGCCCCATCGGTGCAGTGAACGGCCTTGCGATGCAGGCCGCTGACCGTGAAGGTCCAGGAGGCACCGGGTGCAAGCGTAAAACCTGCTGGTGGTGCAAACTCATGATAGTTGGCGTTCCGCTTGACGAAGACGGCGTTATCGCATGCCGTCTTGTCGATCACCCGCGTCAGCGAGGTGTAGATGATGGTGAAGCCTTCAATGGCAGTGTCCGACAGGTTGAACAGGTTGAAAACAAAGCGGCCATGCGGGCCACCCTGCGGATGCCACGCGCTTTCGAGACGATAGGACGCCGATTGCATGTCTGTTCCTCTGATGTCTAATAGTTTTCGGATTGGGAAAAGGTGCGGGCGAGCTCCGCCTGCCCTGCCGTCAGGCCGCAGTCGACCGGCAGGCAGACACCGGTGATGGCTGCGGCGAGCGCGCTGGCGAGAAAGCCGACGGCATTGGCCACGTCATCCGGATTGGCAATCCGTTGCAGCGGATACCAACGGCGTGCGTCCTCGAACACATTCGGATTGGCGGCAGCGCGAACTTCCCATGCCTGGGTGCGCACCGTTCCGGGCGAGACCGCGTTGGCGCGAATGCCGTACTTGCCATATTCGACGGCGATCAGTTTGGTCAGATGCAGGAGACCGGCCTTGGCGGCGCTATAGGCGGGATGACCGAAGACATTGGTGCCGTTGACCGAGGCGATGTTGATCAGCGAGCCTTGGCTCTTCTTCAACGCATCCTCGACGGCGCGAAAGCAGAGGAAAGCGGCCTCAAGGTTCAGGGCATTGTCCATGCGCCAGATTTCCGGCGTCGTGTCCTGCAGGCTGACAGCGCGCGCAGCACCGGCATTGTTGACCAGCGTGCGAACCGTACCAAGCTCCGCCGCCCGCGCCGCCATTGCGGCGACACTTGCGACATCGGTGATATCGCAAGCCATGGCAATGAATTTGCCGGGATTGCCAAGATCGGCCGCGGCTTTCTCGACAGCTGCGCCATCCAGATCAGGCATCAGCACAACGTCATGATCTTCGCCAAGGCGGCGGGCGATGGCCCGGCCAATGTCGCCTGCGGCTCCCGTTACGATTGCGACAGATGAAGTCATGACGGGTCCCTTGTGAACATGATGCAATCAATCCCCGAGAAGCTGGCGGTCGTCGCCGTCGCGATGAGCGACAAGCTGTTGCTTGATGCGCCGCAACGTCACGGTCGCCTGCGGCTGGATCTGGTAGGCGACAAGGCTGGCAAGGATATCGAGAAGTGCGACATAGGCGATGCGGGTCGATGTCGGGCGATAGATGTTGGTGCCTTCCGGCAGATCGACCGGTACGGTGATGTCGGCTGCGCGGGCAACCGGGCTACCGCTCTGCGTCAATGCGATTGTCGTGACCTTCTGGTCGCGGGCGAGCATGAAGGACCGGACCAGTTCGGCATTGCGCCCCGAGAACGACGATCCGATGACGACGTCGCCGGGCCGGGCAGCGGCGGCCATCATCATCTGCATGCTGTGATCGGAGCTTGCCGTGATGCGCAGCCCCAGACGGAACAGGCGGTTCTGCAGTTCGCTGGCGATCATCGAGGAGTTGCCGCCGGAACCGAACGCATAGATCATATTGGCGCTGGCCAGCTTTTCCGTCGCTTGTTCGATGGCCGCGAGATCGAGGCTGCGATGCAGCATGAACAGCGCATTCTGCGCTTTGGAGACGATATCCTGCGCCACGTCGGCCGGTTCGCGGCTCTTCGGCTCTGGCTTGAGGTAACGCATGCCGACATAGGCAGTGCGCGCCAGTTGTACCTTGAAGTCCGAAAAGCTGTCGCAGCCGAGCCGGCGACAGAAACGTGTGACGGTCGGCGGGGAAACATCGGCTTTGCCGGCCAGCTCGATGATCGAGGCATTCACCGCAAATTCGAAATCGGTCAGCAATATTTCGGCAATGCGGCTTTCTGCTTGCGAAAACTTGCCTTTTTCTTCCTGAAGCGTCGAGAAAATATCCATCAGAGTGTACCTTCAATGAAATCGCCAGGCTGCCCTGGAGAGGCTTCCTGAAACCGCGGCAATGCTGCGATCCGGCACACGATTCTCACCTGATGTCCACCCGTTCCCGTATTGCCTGAACCTTAGGAAGTCTTTTCCTTATAGGCGACGCAGTCGATCTCGACCTTGCAATCGACCATCATCGACGCCTGCACACAGGCCCGCGCTGGCGGATGTTCGCCAAAATAATCCTGATAGATTTTATTGAAGGTCCAGAAATCGCGGGGATCATCGAGCCAGACGCCGACGCGAACAATATGCTCCGGCCCATAATTGGCTTCCTTGAGGATAGCCAGCAGATTTGCGATCGTCTTGTGCGTCTGCGGAATGATGCCGCCTTCGATGATCTCGCCGTTTTCCATTGCAACCTGGCCCGACACATGCAGCCAGCCATTCGCCTCTACCGCGCGTGCAAACGGCAGCGGCTTTCCGCCTGCGCCCGTCTGTCCGGTGCCATAACGTGTAATGGACATTTGTCCCGTCCTTGCAAATTATTTTCTTGATCCGTTGACAAATGACCATAGAAAGCGGAATTTGACTAGAGAAAAACGCCATTTATGAAAATAATTTCAGTACACGGAGCAATCGTGCGCGATCCCTTCCGCAATCCCTTCCCTTCTTCCGATACCGCCCGTCACGCAATCTGGCAGATGCTGGTCGAGCGCGATATTGATGCCTTTCTTGCTGCCGACTGGTCGAAAGTCGCTGGCGATTTTGTCCAGGAGGGCTTCATCGGCATCGACGCCAAGCGCGAGATCAGCCCCGACAAATGGCGCCTGGCTTTTCCATCCTTGACGGCCTACCGCGACGAATGGTTGCGCCAGGCACAGGATTTTGCCCAGCAGTCTTTTGCCGAGGACACCCGCAACGCCATTTTCACCACCACGACGCTCGAAGACATCGAGATCGAAGGCGACATGGCACTCGTCCGCAAGAAGTTCGACGGCAGCCTGAAGAAGTCTGATGGCAGCGTCGATATTCTCAAGTGGCAGACATTGTATTACTGCCGTCTGTATCAGGGACATTGGAAAATCAGCGGTTTCACGGGATATCTGCCCAATCCGATGGGTGCGGCCTGAGCGGCAAGAACGAGGCAAAGGCATTGCGCATTTTCACCGCCGTCCTGGCGACAGAGACCAATACATTCTCACCGATCTGCGTCGATCGCCGCGCCTTCGAGGCGTCGCTCTATGCTCCACCTGGCGAGCATCCCGTAACACCGACGCTCTGTTCAGCGCCGATCACGGTCGGCCGTAGGCGTGCTGCGGAAATGGGCTTCGATCTGATCGAAGGTACGGCCACATGGGCCGACCCAGCCGGTCTGGTCAATCGTCTGACCTATGAGGGGTTGCGTGACGAAATTCTCGATCAGCTGCGCGCAGCGCTGCCGGTGGATGCCGTGGTGCTTGGTCTTCATGGCGCGATGGTTGCCGATGGCTATGAGGATACCGAGGGCGATTTCCTTGCGCGTGTCCGCGAGATTGTGGGCCCAGATATTCTCGTCTGCGCCGAACTTGACCCGCACAGCCACCTGACGGCCAAGCGCTGTGCGGCCGCGGATTTCTTCGTCTACTTTAAGGAATTTCCACATACGGATTTCGTCGATCGTGCCGAAGATCTATGGCGCATCGCGCTCGATACGCTGGCGGGCCGCGTCAAGCCGGTCATGTCAATGTTCGATTGCCGGATGATCGACGTCTACCCGACGTCGCGCGATCCGATGCGATCGTTCGTCGACAAGATCATGCGGATGGAAGCCGAGGACCCGGATATCCTGTCCATTTCCGTCATCCACGGCTTCATGGCCGGTGATGTCCCGGAAATGGGCACGAAAATGCTCGTCGTCACCGATGGCAAACCGGAAAAAGCTGCAACCCTCGCCCGCGAACTTGGTCTCGAACTGTTCTCCAAGCGCGGCACATTCATGATGCCGCAGATCGACGAAAAGCAGGCCGTTTCCCAGGCCCTGGCTGCAACAGCCGGACCGGTGGTGATCGCCGACGTCTGGGATAATCCCGGTGGTGGCACGGCGGGGGATGCGACGGTGCTTCTGGCCGAACTGCTGGCACAAGGCGTCAAGGATACAGCGGTCGGAACGATCTGGGACCCGATGGCGGTGCAGATCTGCATGGCAGCCGGTGAAGGTGCCGAGATCCAGCTGCGTTTCGGTGCGAAATCGGCGCCGGGAACCGGCAATCCGATCGATGGCATCGTCAAGATCGTCAAGCTGGTGCGCAACGCAGAAATGCGCTTCGGCGAGAGCTACGCTCCCTTCGGAGACGCCGCGCATATCCATCTCGACGGCATAGACATCATCCTGAACTCGACCCGGGCGCAAAGCTTCGACCCGAGCCTATTCTCGGTGATGGGCATCGACCCGACGTCGAAAAAGGTCCTGGTGATCAAGTCGACCAATCACTTCTACGCATCCTTCGCGCGCATCGCGTCAGAGATCCTCTATTGCTCGGCAGGAACGCCCTATCCTAACAATCCGGCCCGTACGCCTTACCGCCGGGCACCACGGAATATTTGGCCGATGGTGGACGATCCGCATGTGGTGGACACGGGAGTGGCGTGAATTCGCCGATTGAAATCCCCCATCAAACCTCAAACACCGAAATAGACAAAAGGGACGCGTTATCAGCGTCCCTTTTGCATTCCACGAAGTCTAGCAGATGGAAGCAGCGTTAACCGCCAGCGATTTTCAAAAGACCGACATCGATATCGGTGAGTTCCACACGGCGCTCCAGCGCGATGCCGGAAGCATCGAACAGGTGGCAATCTGCAGCCCCGATACCGATCGATACCGTTTCGTCGGTCCGGATCGGCGCACTGCCGGGTAGCATTGCGCAGAAGTTCTCGCTTTCGCCATCGAGCGACGCATAAGCGACAGTCTGGGCTCCGAGCCGTTCGATAACCGATGGTGTCAAGCTCATCGCCAGATCAGCCTTGCCGAACTGAATATGCTCCGGGCGAATACCGAGTGTCAGCGGCTGGCCGACGAGGTCGGCCCGGCCGTTGACGGGTATCGTTGCTGATTGTCCCCTGAATTCGATCTCGACACCGGCGTCGCTGACGGACTTGCAGGTGACAGGCAGCATATTCATCCGTGGATTGCCGATGAAGCCCGCGACGAACATGTTGGCTGGCTTGTGATAGAGCTCGAGCGGCGCTCCGGTCTGGGAAATTTCGCCTGCATTGAGCACGACGATCCGGTCTGCCATCGTCATCGCCTCGACCTGGTCGTGGGTGACGTAGATCATCGTCGCCTTCAACTGCTTGTGCAGTTTGGCCAGCTCGATGCGCATATCGGCGCGCAGCGCTGCGTCAAGGTTTGAGAGCGGCTCGTCAAACAGGAAGATTTTCGGTTCGCGTACGATCGCCCGGCCGATGGCGACGCGCTGGCGCTGGCCGCCGGACAATAAGCCGGGTTTCTGCTGCAGGCGCTGGTCGAGGTGAAGAATACGGGCTGCATTCTCCACTTTGGCTTTCAGCTTGTCTTCCGGCATCTTTTCGACGCGCAGCGGAAAGGCGATGTTCTCAAACACCGTCATGTGCGGATAGAGAGCATAGCTCTGGAACACCATGGCGATGCCGCGCTTGACGGGCGGCAGGTCATTGACGCGCTTGCCGTCGATCATGATATCGCCGGTGCTGGTCTCATCAAGACCGGCGATCATCCGAAGCAATGTCGATTTGCCGCAACCGGAAGGGCCGACGAAAACGACGAATTCGCCGTTCCGGACCTCCAGCTCGATGCTCTTCAGCACCTCGAATGTCCCGTAGAATTTCTGAACCTTGTTGAGATTGAGCTGTCCCAAGAAACTGTCTCCGGCCCCCGGCAAAAAAAGTGGCCCGTTCGTAGCAGAAAGGAGTGGACCGCGCCCCCGCATAATTTCTCTGAAATCATGCGGGGGCGCGGTCCGATGGTCTTACTTGTACTGCTCGAGGTCGGCAGCCGCCTTCTTCAGCGCGGCGGCCGGTTCAGCCTTGTCGGTCACGACGGCCTGGACCATTTCGATGATGACGTTCTGGAAGCCCTTATAGTCGGTGAAAAGGGGCTCCGGGCCGCCATAGGTGATGCCATCGATGAATGGCTTCCAATAGGGGTCCTTCTTGACGAATTCGTCGACCAACGGCGACGGACGCAGCGGGGTCAGGCCAGCACTGCCCTGCAATTCATACTCGCCCTGCGGACCCGGGGAGGTGATGAATTTCGCGAATTCGATTGCCTTCTCCTCAACGCCGGAACCCTTGAATATCGCAAGACTATCGGTGATCAGCAGTGTGCCTTCGCCCTTGGCAGATGGGCCGAGCGGCAACGGAGCAACGCCCCAGTTGACCTTGGTCTCCTTGAGGCGGACAGCGGCGCCGGAACCCGACTGCAGCATGCCGACCTTGCCATCGAGGAAGATGGCTCGCATTTCGTTCTGCTCGTAGGCCGTTGCACCTTCGACCGAATAAGGCGTGATGTCCTTATAGGCCTGAAGGGCCGCGAGAACCTCCGGGCTGTCGATGACGATCTTGTCGCCGTCGATGACCTTGCCATTATTGGTGTAAACCCAATGCATGAACTGATGCATGGTGTTGTCAAAAGTCTTGGCAGGCAGGCCATAACCTGGAATGCCGGTCTTTTCCTTGATCTGCTTGGCGAAGGCGATCTCTTCGGCCCAGGTCTTCGGTGGTGTTTCCGGGTCAAGGCCTGCCTGCTTGAACAGGTCCTTGTTCCAGTAGAGTGCCTTTGTCGAAAACGCGACCGGAACGCCCCACTGGTTATTGTCGAACGTGACGGTGTCGGCGATGTGCGGATAATAGCTCTTCTTTTCGTCTTCCGTCATCGGCACCGGAACGATCAGATCGTTCTGGGCGAATTCCTTCAACGTACGCGAGCCGACATAGGCCATGGCAACCGGGGTGCCGGCAACGGCAAGTGTTGTCGCCTTGTCCTGGCACTGCGCCCAGCCGACAACTTCAGGTGTCACCTTCCAGCCGGGGTTCTTTTCTTCCCACTGCTTGATGTATTTCTCGTGAACCGCGTCCATCGTGTCGCCGCAATAAATCCAGCTGATTTCCTGGTCAGCCGCGCGGGCGGTCATAGTGCCAAGCGCGGTCGAGCCGAGCATGGCAAGGGCGAGAATCCCCGTCTTGAGTTGAATTGTCACGTTTGAAGCTCCCGTTTCTCTGGTGGTTGATTGCTTTTATTGTTTCACCGCGCCAGCGGTCAGCCCGCTGACGAGATAGCGCTGTAGGAAGAAGATCACGATCATGGCCGGGGTGATGCCGACGAAGCTCGCCGCCATCAACTCGTTCCAGATCACTTCCTGCCGTCCGAAATAGGCAAACAGCCCAACCGGCAACGGCATGTATTCGGTCTTCGAGTTGAAGGTCAGCGCGAAGATGAATTGCTGTGCGTAGGCCCCGATGAAGGTCGTGATCGCTACGACGGTGATGCCGGGCATGGCGATGGGGAGGATGACCCGGCGCAGTGTATAAAGATGACTGGCGCCATCGACGAAAGCGGCCTCGTCCAGCTCGCGTGGAATGCGCGTCATGTAGGTGCGCAACAGCCAGATTGCCGACGGAATGAGGAAAGCAACCCCCGGTACGATCATGGAGAAATACGTGTTCAGCATACCGAATGTACGCATCAGGCGAAACAGCGGGATGAGCAGAACGGCGCCCGAAAACATGTTGACCGCCAAAAACGCGCCGAGCAAAAGGCCACTGCCGCGAAACTTGAACCGGGCGAATGCATAGGACGCCGGTATCACCAGCACGAGGACGATCGCGGTGACGATGCTCGAGATGAAGAACGAGTTGAAGACATAGCGGGCGAAGCCAGGAACACTCACCCACATCGTTCGATAAGCGGTAAACGACCCATTTTCCGGCCAAAACTTGTAGGGCGAGGAAAACAGCAGCCCGAGCGGTTTCAGCGATACCAGAAAGCCTTCGACGAACGGTGCCAGAATGAAGGTCAGGAAGATGAAGATACCGATATAAATGCTGATGAACTCATACCAGCGATAGCGGTTGATCATGGCGGGTTGCGTGCTCATCGATTGGATTCTCCCGCGGAAAGCCGGCTGGTTACCCGGAAATAAGCCAGGCAGAAGATCGACAGGAAGATGCAGATCAGCACGGCTCGGGCGGCACCTTCGCCGTATTTCTTCGACCCGATCGCGGTGCGGTAGGTATCGATGATCATCGTTGTCGTTTCGCCGTTCGGCCCGCCCTGGGTCAGGATCCAGATGATGTCGAAGGAATTGAACGTGGCGATCAGCGACAGCATCGACATGGTGATCAGGGAGGGAATGAGCAGCGGCAGGGTGATGCGACGGAAGCGGTAGAAGCGCCCGGCCCCATCGGTCCATGCAGCCTCGTAGAGGTCCTGCGGCACGGCCTGCATGGCTGCCAGCATATAGAGCGTCACCAGCGGCACGCCAATCCAGACGTCGGTGATGATCGTCGCCCAGAACGCGGTCGAACCACGGGCGAGGAAGGCAATAGGACCATCGATAATGCCCCAGTTCTGCAAGACACCGGAAATCATGCCGAACTGGCCGTTATACATCCAGCCCCACATGAAGATGCCGATGGCGATCGGCACGATCCATGGCGGCATGGTCAACACGCGAAACAAGGCCCTGCCAGGGACGGCGGCGTTCAGCATGCAGGCGCCGAACACCCCGATAATCATCTTGAGAGCGACTGAGAAGACGGTCCACACGAAGGTGCGAATGATGACCTCGGCAAAGGTGGTGTTGAAGATCTTCTCGTAGTTGATCCAACCGACCCAGTTGGTCGTCTTTTTCAACGATGCGTCGGTGAACGACAGGATGAACGTGTCCAAAAGCGGATAGGCAACAATCACGACGACGTAGAGAACAGCCGGCAGCAGGAGGATCCAGGCAAAGATGAGAGTGCTGCGTTGAACGTTCATCGCGCGCTCCTTAAGCCGCGCCGGAATGGAGCGCCTCGTCGAAGCGATCCCAGACCGGCCGTAGATCGACGACGGTACGCTTGCGGCGCGCCTCGTCCATGGACAGCGCCAGAATGCCCGCCTCTAGCGCATCGATCGTCGAGACTGGCAGTGCCCGCCCATCGCGAACATGGCCGATGATGTCGGTCGCCATCTGCTCGTCGGCACCGTAATGCTGCGACAGTGCTGTTGCCGCATATTTGTTCTCGACCACTTTCTTGCCGGTGAGCATCTCGTGGACGTCGAAATAGCCCCGGATGAAATCACCCTCTGCCATACCGCGCGAACCCATGATGCAGAAACGGCGGAATTGGTCGGGCACGTTCAAATTGGTATGGAAATTCATGCCGACGCCGTTGGCGTATTCGACGATCGCCACCTGATAGTCGATGATGTCGCCATCGCTGTCGAATACCTTGTCAGATCCCATCCAGCCGCTCGGCTTGCGATGGAAAAGTTCGAGATCGTTGATGCCTTCGCGGGCCGGATCGTTTTCAGGAGTGAAGCTCTTGCGGCCGCCGAAGCTTGCGACCCGCTCCGGCCGTGCGCCGACAATGCCATTGTAGAGATCGAGATCGTGGCAGCATTTTTCCAGCATGAAGCTGCCCGCATAGCGCTCGTAACGGCGCCAGTCGCGCATGAAAAAGGCGCCATGATAGGGCTCGATATGCTCGGACGCTTCGATTGATACGATCTGGCCCAGCGTGCCGGCAGCTTGTGCGGCGCGAAGGTCCCGGTACATTGGCGCATAACGCAGCACCAAACCGACCATCAGCCGTTCATGGCCGTATTTTGCCATCAAACGGGCGAGTTCGATGCTGTCTTCGACCGTGGATACGATCGGTTTTTCGCTGAAAACCTTCAGCCCGGATTCCAGGCCGATGCGAATATGATCGAGGTGCATATGATTGGGCGAGCCGATCATCAGGAGATCGAGCTTCTCGTTCGCAATTAGATCTTCGGGGGTTGCATAGGCGATACCGGCCGAGACGCCTTTTTCCAAAAGGCCAGGCAGACCGGCAGGGTTCGGATCGACATAACCGGCGATCTCGAAGCGTTCGTCCATGGCTTTGAAAACATAACCCAGGTAGCCCAGACGGAATCCGAGCCCGATGATGCCCACTCTCATTTTACTGGTATTCCCCGTTTATTGTCGTAATTTATTTTCTCAGACTGAGGCAGAATTTCAAACCCGTCAACCGGAATCCGCAAAATTGCCGGTTTTATGAAATTCATTTTCATAAATTGCTACCTGCAGCACCGCTAAAGAACGGCGGAAACGGCGATCAAGGACGCACCACTTGGGTGCCTCCATCCGGGGAAAGTTGCAGTAGAGTCTTTTTTTGCGGAGCACACGTCCTGCCATCGCTGCAAAAATGCCCGCAATTTCACCGCAGGTAGAACGAACGCTGCCTTGCGTGCACTTTTGCAGGGATTTGGTTTCAACGCTTCGCCGGTATTATTGACCGTTGATCAAGGCAAGGACAAGCTGGTGGATATTGCCGCCACTGTTGAGTTCGGCCTGGTCGAAATCCCGGCTCTGCTGCCGTTGGGCTCGTGACAGTTCACCGAGGCGTGCCGTCAGTTCCGTGCGGATCTTCTGGCACTTTGGGTCATCGGCTACCGTCAGCCCCACGGAAACGGCCTCTATCTTTTTCACCATATCCTTGATGAGCTCACCATGGACCAACTCGTGCTGATGCACGCCTGAAATGAAAGCATCCCACCTTTTTGCAATAGTGGGCGGCAGGCGTTCCGCCGGCTTGGGCAGCACATAGGTTATGATCAGCTTGGGCCGGGCAACCGTCAGGACACAGGCATTGCCCTGCGGCTCGTATTTCCGCGTCCAGGTCAGCTTGAAGTTGGTAAAAGCGATTGCGCGGCCGGCGTTTCCAACTTTTGGGCCGCGCTCGCCGATGGAGGCGTAGAGTTCGGCACCTGTCTTCCCGGCGACGGAATAGGGTTGCACGTTTTCCACAGCCTGCCAGTCTGCCTGTGCAATGTTCGGCAGCAGGGCTACGCAACCCGCCAACACACTCAAGAAACGGACGGGGCTCACGGGGCTTCTTTCAAAATGATGCTTCATCGTTCGTGACCAACTGGCAGGTCCGTCTACGATGAGGCGGTGTGCTGGTCGATGCTCATTGTGAACAGGTTTTGCTTCCGATGGAAAGAGCACGTGCAGGTCAGTCACCCTCATCGTCTTCAGTCGATCTCGGGTCCATCGTGTCGTCATGATCAGCCACGCTTTTCCGGTTGAGCAGGCCGCTGTCCTCGAGCATTTCGATATCCGGCAGATCGCGCAGTGTGTCGAAACCGAACGCCGACAGGAACTCGGGTGTCGTCACGTAGGTATAGGGTGCGCCCGGCGTCGGGCTGCGTGGGCCCGAGGCTATGAGCTTTGCCTGACGCAGGCCGGCAATCGTATCGCGGCTGACTTCCTTGCTGAACATGGCCGACAATTCGCTGCGTGTCACGGGCTGATAATAGCCGATCGCAATCAGAACCATGGCGTCTTGCTGGTTGAAGCCGGCCATCGGCTGGGTCGCCGATCCAGATGCTCGGATCGCCGATGCATAGACGGACTTTGTCCTGTGGTGCCAACCACCCGCGACAGCCACCAGGTCAAACGGTCGCCCGCGCAATTCCTCGCGAATGTCGTCAATGATCAGCTCGATATTGCAGTCCTGCCCAACGACACGGGCAAGCGTCGCGCGGTCGACTGGAGTAGCAGAGGCGAAAATCACCGCCTCGATGCGGTTCATCCATTCACGCCAGCGCAGCCCAGGGGGTAGGGAACCTAACTCGCGGTCGAACAGTACCTCGTCCTGCCCTGCCGCTCGTTTTTTCCGCCCCCCAGCCTTCGCAACATCCGCGCCAGACATGGTCACAAACCGTAAATTCGGAAGGTAGAGCGTCCCGACAGCTCGCGCACACCGCCGAGCAGTTCGAGGCGCTCGAACAACCGGCGGCTAGCCCATCGAGAGAGATTGCCGTCGGTTGTGGAAGCTGACAGCGCATCCTCGGCTAGCAATTGCTGCATGACTGCTTCTGCGCCCTTGGTCCGCACTTTTGGCGCCACAGCGAGGAACTGCTCGGCATGACGACTGAGTTCGACTGCTTGGCGCAATGCCTCACGCGCCCCCTGAACGAGAGCGAGGCAAACGGATCGGGCAAACGCCTCATCATCGGGCCTTATGCGCCCTCTTCCCCCTGCCATCCGGAAGGCCTGGTCGTAACGCTGTGCCATCAGAAGTGGAACTGGCTTTTGCCAGTTTAGCTTTTTCGCCAAAACCCAGTCCCCCAGCCACCAGCCGAGAATTTCCGCGTCCGGACGAAGGCTGCACACTGTCGCCACCAGTTCGGCCACTGCAAAAGGTGCGGCCCGCCCGTCCTGCGCAAAGTCGGCGGCGAACTGGGAGAACTCGGCCAGCGTATCGTCCCATTTGAGTGCGAAAAGAGCTGCAATATCGCGCAGTATTTTTTTGTCGAGCGGCTCGGAGGGCTGGATCGTGTGCGCTGAAAGTTTCTTATAGGCCAAAAAAATGTTGCCGGCCGGTCCCGCGTCGCCGCCAGGCGGACGCAGCAATACGGCATCGCGCAGTGCCGCTTCATCCTCCGTCCGCCGCACCAGCCGCACCGCAGCCACTGCGCATTTCAGCCCGAGGCGCTGTCGCCAAGTACCGGACCAGACAGGTCCTGATCGAACCAGATGATCCAGCGAACTCAGAGCCGCTCCCGCCATGAACGCCACGTTGAGATCGCTTGCCTCGCCACGAGCTGAAACCCAACCGGGTATGACCGGCGGGGGGACCGATATGGAAAGTGTTGGTAAAGCGCTAGAAATCATCCGCATGAGGATATCGGAGACGGGCGATTCTAACCAGTGGAAAGGCGGTTTGGAGCGATCTAGTTTCTAAGCCTGCGAAACAATCCGGCGAAGCGATGAAACTCGACCTCCTCATCCTCGAACCAGGCGTCGAGCGCGCAATAGGCAATCGCGGTCGCCGCTTCACTGCCATAGAGGGCGAGCGCCTGGTCAATGATTGCGCCATCGGCCGCATCACCTGTGTCAGCGCATCGAGGCCTAATATACTGCGGTGTCTTGCGCCGGAATGAATTGCGCGACATCAATGTCTCCTTGTGTCTGAATTGCTATTGGATGATCCCCGGATGTTGCCTGACACGTATCGCCGCGGCACAGGGCTTCAAACCCTTACGGCATGCACTGTTGCCAACGGTCTGGGCGGCCTGACCAAGGGTCGTGCAATATCGATAATGTCGTCCCGGGTAGCGGTCGGGTCCTCCATATTCCAGGCAACCCCCATGCCGATCCTGAAATCGGCACCCCCACCTTTCCAATCTCGAAATTGCGATTGGGGAAATCCCTGGTCCATTGCGGCGCAAAGCCGATGCCAAAGCCGCCGATACCAGGGAGATCAGTGAAAACGTATCATCGTAGCTGTAGGCGCTTTTGCGGGTAAGATCGGGCTCGTCAAATATCTCGGCGAAATAGCGCTCGGTATAGGACAGGTTCTGACGCGAGAACGACATGATCTTCTGATCACGAAGATCCTCGATGCCGATCTCCTCCAAATCGGCCAACCGGCTGTCCTTGGCGACTGCCAGCAGGTACTCATCGCTGGCCATCGAGAAGAAGCGCAGGCTACCGATATTTTCCACCGGCCGGATGAAGCCGAGATTGATCTGGCCAGATTCCAGTTTGCGAATGATATCGCTGGTTGAGCCGCTCTGGATCTGCAGCTGAACGTCAGGATACCTCCGGGCGATCTTTGACAGGAATGCAGGCAGGACGCCGATCGTGGCCGGATAGATGGTACCAATCCTGATCTTCCGCGCCGTCTTGCCGGCAACGGAGCGTGTCGCCTCGGCGCTCAGGCCGATTTCGCTTAGGATCCGGACACGCCGGTTATAAAAGGTCTCGCCTGCCACCGTCAGCTCAACCCGCCTGGTCGTTCGGACGAACAGTTGCACGCCTAGTTCACGCTCCAACGCCTGGATCCGCGTCGAGAGGGCCGGCTGGGCAATATGCACCCGAGCTGCCGCCCGACCAAAATGGAGCACTTCGGCGACCGCAACGAAATAGGTGAGTTGGCGCAGTTCCATGGTCGCGGTCCACCTGCCTATCGAAAGGGGTCGGTCCTGGGCCAAGTTATGGTCGGCAGCACAACCGAATGTAGAGAATACTCCGTGGTGGAATACTCTACAACCGACTTTTCCTATATCAATGGAGTTACGCAAAACATTTGCAAAAAATCTGAGGCGCCTTCGCCAAGCGAAGGGAATGTCTCAAGAGGAGCTTGCGCATCGTTCTGAGCTCGATCGCACATATATCAGCTCGCTTGAGCGTTCGGTGTACAGTCCAAGCCTTGACGTCGTTGGCAAGCTTTCACTTGCTCTCGGCGTCGAGGTCTACGAGCTAATCGTGAAGTCCGATTTGTCCGCAGACTGACATCGCACAGAGTGCAATGCGCTTGTGAAATAATCGAGGAGCGATCGCTGTTGCGAAAGATTGATATCCCTAAAAGCCGCTGCTCCAATTCCTACGCCTTCATGGGATTTGAACCAACGGCAGGGCGTCTGACTAGCTAACCCCCTGCGATCTCGACCTCTTTCAAGGTCGCGCGTACGTGACCGTGTCATCTGAACGCTGTCCCTCACCTCTGGCAAGAGGCTCGCGACGTAGAGCACAGCCTTACGATTTCCTGCGGCTCGCTATCAGACCTGTGCCAGGCCTGTATCGAAAGGCTTCGCCGCCAGTTTAAAGCTTCAATCCGAAGATGCCAGGACCGCAGCAACGGCCCCAGTCTCTGATGGCTCGTCCATGCGTGCGAGTACCGTTGTAGCTCCGATTGTGTTCATTCCTTCGTCACCGAGAACTTCCAGTGCCAGCTCCGTCATAATCGGGCCAGGCGACATCACATTGGCGCGGATGTCGGTGCCTCGTAGGTCCGGTGCCTCGCTACGCACCAAGTTTCGGACCGCTGCCTTGATTGCGCTGTAGAGTGGGGGGTACTAGGCGAAATGAAAACGCGGTGGAAATCTTGCTGAAACTCAGTACTGAGACCGATCGACAGGACGAGTATTAACTCGCCGACTTGGATCAGGACATCGCAACTAACTCAACACAATACCACCATCTACATTAAGTGTTTGTCCGGTAATGAACGCCGCATCATCTGATGCCAAGAAAGCGACTGCGCCCACCACATCCTCCGGATCACCTATCCGGCGCATGGCGGTTTTGTCCTGCCAAGCCTTCCGGACAGTCGGATCGTCGAGATTGACGCGCCCCATATCGGTCAGGATGATGCCGGGGCAGACACAATTGGCTGTAATGCCATCGCCACCGACCTCCTGCGCCAGAACCCGTGTGAACCCCATGACTGCTGCCTTGGAGGCGGAGTAATGCGCCTGTTCCGGCGCACCATGCTTGCCGCCGATAGACGCGATGTTGACGATGCGGCCATATTTGCGGGCCTTCATCATCGGCAGGACCGACTGGATGACAAGGAAGGTGCCCTTGGCATTCACGTCCATGACGCTGTCCCAGTATTCTTCTTTCAGGCCTTCGACATCGCCGGAAATCAGAATGCCGGCATTGTTGACCACGGCATCGAGATGGCCGAAGGCGGCAGCGATCTCATCCGCCATCCGGCTGACATCAGCCTTGCTGCTGACATCGGCGAACACCACAAGCGCTTTGCGGCCTAGCGCCTCGATCTCCAGCGCGACGTCTGAAAGTACGTCTTTCTGACGCTCTATGTCGTTGATTGCCACATCATAGCCACGCTTGGCCATGCCCACTGCGATGGCCTTGCCGATTCCGCGGCTTGCACCGGTGACCAGCACCGTTCTCGTCTGTTCGCTCATTTTTCAATTCCTCCAGGTTACATGGCCGTATAGCCGCCATCGACCGTCAGCACCGTGCCGGTGATGTAGCTTGATGCATCGGCAGCGAGAAATAGAACGGCATTGGCGATTTCTCGCGGCTCGCCGAGGCGACCCATCGGCGTCATGCTCATCCAAGTGCCAAACCATTCCTCGTTGCTGCGCCCCCGCAACGTCAGTTCGGTGCCGACATAGCCGGGCGCGACAGCGTTCACGCGCACGCCCAGCTTGGCCCATTCCACCGCCAGCGATTTGGTCAGCAGGTTCACCCCCGCCTTCGCCGCATTGTAAGAGACCTGTGGCTGCGGATAGACCGTCACCTCGCCGCAGATGGACGAAATATTGACTATTGCGCCTCTTCCATCCGCAATCATGCGCCGGCCGAAGGCCTGCGAACAATTAAAGACCCCGCCCAAATCGATATCGATCACGGATTTCCAGTCGTCGAGGCTCATCTCGGCGGCCGGCGCATTGCGAACGATGCCCGCATTGTTGACGAGAATATCGATCCCGCCATGCGCCGCATAGAGACGCTTGACCACCTCGGCGATCTGGTCGCGATCCGTGACATCAAGCGAAACGGCGCTCGCCTTGCCGCCCGCTTGTTCGATTGCGGACGTTGCGACAGCCGCTTCGGCCGCGTCGCGGTCGGCAATCACCACATGCGCACCGGCGGCCGCCAACCGTTCGGCGACCGCCCGGCCTATTCCACGGGCAGCACCCGTTACCACCGCGACTTTGCTGTCCAGCCTGAAATCCGCGTCTCCCGTCATACCGTGGTTCCCCTCAACTCGCGAATGGATTTCAGGGCGGGATAGAGCGCCCGGTACTGTTGGTAGATCTCGTTATAGAGCGCTGTCTCGCGCGGGCGGGGCTCGATGCGCTTTCCGGGTTTGACCATCGAAGCGATCCCGTCATCGATCGTGGCGAAATGGCCGGCGCCATGGGCCGCCAGCACGGCAGAACCCACAGACGGCGCATCGCGGGATGCGGGCACGCAAACCGGCAGGCCCGCCGTGTCGGCATGGATCTGCAGCCAGAGATCCGATGCCCCAGCTCCGCCGCCGACGGTAATCTCCTGGCCGCTATAGCCCGCCTCCGCCATGGCGTCGAGGATCGCGCGGGTGCCGAAACCGATCCCTTCCATGATGGCCCTGAAAATGTGAGCCGGCTCATGCGCAAGCGTCAGGCCGATAATGGCGCCGCGGGACAGCGGATCGGTATAGGGGGTACGATTGCCCTGGAAATGATCTTGCACGATCAACCCGTCGCAGCCCGGTTCCAGCGCCACCGCTTTGCGGTTCAGTTCGTCGAGATTCATCGTGCCGTTCATCAGTCGCCCGAGCCAGGCGATTATCGAACCCGTGGAGGTCTGTCCGCCCTCGACGATGTATCGCTTTGGATAGACGCAATCGGGATAGCTACCCCAAATGCCGGGGGCGTTGAGCGGAGTCTCCGAAACACCGAATTGCAGATGAGAGGAGCCGGTGATCAGCGCGAGCTGCCCCGGCCGCGCCACGCCAAGACCGATCATGCCGATCAGCGCATCCGCGCCGCCCTGCACGAGCTTGACCGTCGCGCGAAGCCCCAGCGCTTCGGACGCCCTGGCGGTGAGCGTGCCAACCACTTCGCCGGGAGCCACCACGCGCTGTGGCCATTTCTGCATCAGTTCGGGTATGCCGAGCGCCTCGACCAGCGATGTCGCCCATCCGCCTCGATCCGTCTGGTAATGCCAGCGAAGCGCGACGTTGTTAAGGCTGGCGGCACGCTCGCCGGTCAGCCGCAGCGTCATGAAGTCCTGATATTCGCAGATCGTATGCGCCGCCTTGAAGATCTCCGGCTCGTTGCGGGCAATCCACAAGGCCTTCGGGATCATCCATTCGGCCGAAACCGGCCCTTTGCCGCCGCCATTGGTTATTAGGGCACCATCGCCGGTTGCCAGCACCGCGTCGGCCTCCGCATTGGCGCGCACATCCATCCAGATGATGGCGGGGCGAAGCGCGCGTCCGTCGCGGTCAAGCGCAACCACCGTGCAGCTGGTGGTCGCAAGGCAGATCGATTCAATCGCTTTGGGATCCACCCGGCTCTCGGTGATAGCCTGACAGGATGCGGTCACAAAAGCGTTCCACCAGTCCTCGGGGTTCTGCTCGGCGCGCGCGCCGCTTGAAAACTTCGTCTCATAGGGAACGGCGACGCTGCCGAGGCAGGTGCCCGACAGATCGTAAATGCGGGCGCGAAGGCTCTCGGTACCGCCATCCGCCGTCAGAAAGTAGGCCATTTATGTTCTCCTCCTCTGCCGATCCCTCCAGAGCAGCAGACCTCCTCCGTTATTGCAGTCCCCGCAGGATTTCCAGCGCCTTTGCGCCATACATCACCGCCGGACCACCACCCATTTCGACAGCGACCTCAAGCGCTTCCACCAGCTCCGCCTCGGTTGCCCCGTGCTTCATGGCGGCATCAACGTGATAGACGATGCAATCGTCGCATCCTTTCGACACGGCAATGGCGACTGCGATCAGTTCTCGCTGCGCCGAAGAGAATGCACCTGCCGTCGTAGCCACCTTGCTGATGCGAGCAAAACCGCCGAACAGCTCTGGGCTGATCTTGGCAAAGGTGCCAATGCGGCGCTGGGTTTCTTTCAGAGTGTCCGTTGCAGCGCTCATCTGTTAACCTCATGCTCTTTCAGAAAGAAGGATATCGAGAACATCCTTCGGCTGGTCCCATTGCGGCATGTGGCCGGAGCGGGACAGGAGATGGATGGCGACACGCGGCGAAACGGATGTCACGTGCCGCCACGGGATGATGCGATCTTCCAGACCGAAGATGACGCGTGTTCCCACGCTAGCCGCCAGCTTTTCAAGCTTGGAGATGCAGTCAACCTTTTGTCCTGATGGACCAGCAATAGCGGAGGCAAGTGCTGCCAGGCCCCCCTTCGCCAGATCCGCTGCAAGGGCGGTTAGCGCGCCATCCGATAGCTGGACGGGATTGACCGACAGCCGCCGCAGGAGATGCGACACTTCCGCAGCCACTGTTGCCTGCGCCATGCCACGGACGAAGTCGCCATCGATCTCTGGTCCAAGACCCGCCGGAGCGAGAAGCGTCAGCGAGTCCACCCGATCCGGAACCATCACGGCGAAATCCACGGCCGCCACGCATCCGAGCGAATGCGCGACGATATCGAACGACCCGGCCGGGGCGACGCGCTGGAGAAATGCGGCGAGATCTGCTGACAGATCGGCCGCGGCGGATGCCGCAATCTGCGTCAGCCCATGACCAGGCAGGTCGGGAATGAGAACGCGATGTCCGGCGCGCTTCAGCCCGGAGGCAACCGCTGCCCATGTGGTGCGGTCGCCCGCAAATCCATGAAGCAGAAGAACGGTGCGGCCTGCCGAATTGCCCGTGTCCAGATAGGCCATGCGGCCGCGAGGCAGGTCCGCAAACAACACATCGTCCGGCGCCTTGCCGTTCGCTTGCGGCGTGCCGGAAAGGGCGGCAAGCACATCGGCCTTTTCCACCCGCGCCCGACGCCCGGTGCCCGAAACGCTCTGGAGATCCACACCATGCAGGCGCGCCAGACGGCGAGCCACGGGGGTCGCGCGAACAGGTCCGTCTGTAGCGGCGGCGCGATCCTGGATTTCTGTTTGCACGTGTGGCGCGGAGTAGGGTTTAGTAGGCGCTTCCGCCTCGGCAGTTTTCACGTCCAGAGCATCCGATGCCGAAATTGCGATGCGGGCAATGGGTTGGCCAACCGCCACCATTTCTCCGTCGCCCCGCAGGATGGAGACAAGCGTTCCTTCCATCAATGCGGGGAATTCGGCAATGGTTTTGTCCGTTTCGATCTCGATAATGGCTTCACCGCGTGCGAAGCTGTCACCCGGCGCTTTTAGCCACTTGGAAACGCGGCCCTCTTCCATCGTCTCGCCGAGACGCGGCATGTCGAGATCGGTTTCCACCATAGCTGTCAGCGTGACCTGAGCCGGAACGGCTGGCTCTTCCGCAGGCATGTCGCCATCTTCGGCGGTCCAGTCTGGGCCGATACCAATATCGATGCGGGCGAGCGGCTGACCGACTTCCACCGTGTCGCCGACAACGGCGATGATGTCATGCAACGTGCCGTCGCCAAGCGCTGGAAATTCGGCGATGGTCTTGTCGGTCTCAATTTCGATGATCGGGTCGCCACGTTTGAAGGCATCGCCGGGCTGGATGAGCCAGCCTACGACTTTTCCTTCATCCATGGTCTCGCCGAGGCGAGGCATCTTTAGCATTCGTTCAGTCATCTCACCATTCTCTCGGCAATGCTGGCGATCAGGGCGGCGGTGGGAACGCTGTTGGTTTCAAGGTCCTGCGATACGGAGATCGGGATATCCTCACCCGCCACGCGCACGACCGGCTGTTCGAGGAAATCGAAGCATTCTTCCGTGATGCGGGCTGACAATTCCGCGGCAACCCCGGATGTCATGACGGCTTCCGTTACTACCATCGCCTTGCCTACCCGTTCGACATGCTCGCGCACAGTGTCGAAATCGAGCGGGTTGAGCGTGCGAAGGTCAATCACGGTCAACTCTATGCCTTTCTTTGACAGAGATTCGGCTGCCTCCATCGCGTAATGCACCTGACGCGAATACGTGACGATGACGAGATCCTTGCCTTCGCGGCGCACTGCGGCCTTGCCCCACGGCAGAGGCTCGGCGTCGAGATCCACGACTTCCTTGCGGGTGTAGAGCGCCTTGTGCTCGATGAAGACGACCGGATCGGGCTTGGTCAGGCTCTGGCGCAGCAGATGATAGGCATCAGCCACTGTCGCCGGCATGGCGAGCCGCAGGCCCGGCGTGTGCATGACCCAGGCCTCAAGGCTCTGGGAATGCTGAGCGCCGGCGGACCGGCCCGTGCCACCCTGCGTGCGCAGCACCATCGGCACTCCGGTCTGGCCGCCGAACATATAGCGGATTTTCGCCGCTTGGTTTGCGAGTTGGTCCATGGTCATGCCGAGAAAGTCGATGTACATCAGCTCAGCCACTGGACGCAGGCCCGTCATGGCCGCGCCGACGGCTGCTCCGATGATGGCAGGCTCCGAAATAGGCGTGTCGATCAGCCGGTCCGCTCCATGGATCTTGATGAGATCCTTGGTCACGCCATATGCGCCGCCATACCGGCCGACTTCCTCGCCGATAACGACAATGGACTTGTCTTCCATCATTGCATCGTCCAGCGCCTTGCGCAGCGCGTCTCTATAGGTCATCGCGGTCATTATGCTTCATCCCTGGCAAGTACGCGGTCGATTCGGGTTCTGACGGGCTCCGGTTCCGGCTCGCCGACGGCATAGACGTCGCGGAACATCGAGCTGAGCGGGGGCGCCTTGGAGTCGACGGAAAAGTCGATGGTGGCATCCATTTCGGCTGCGATGGCTTTGTCGAGATCGTCGAGAAACGCTTCCTTTTCCAGACCGGTCTCGATCAGGCGGTCGCGGGCAAAGCGCACTGGATCCTTCTTCCGGCCCTCCAGCTCTTCCTCTTCCTGGCGGTAGGGGCTTTTGTCCATGCGAGCATGGCCGAAGAAACGGTAGACGTCGATGGAAAGAAAGCCGGGCTTGCCCCCGCGCGCGTCGTCCACCAGCCAGCGGGCGGCAGATTGCACGGCCTCGACGTCGAGACCGTCCACGACCGCGCCGTTCAGCCCGAAGGCCTTGGCGCGCTGATCGAAGGCCGTGTTGCGGGTGGCCTGATCGACGCGGGTGCCCATGCCGTACTGGTTGTTGATGCAGACAAACAGCACCGGCAAATCCCAAAGGGCCGCCATATTCATGCTTTCGTAGAGAATGCCCTGCTGCATTGCGCCGTCACCGAAGAAGGCGATGGAGACAGAGCCCTTGTTGAAGTACTTTGACGACAGGCCCGCTCCGACCACCGCCGGAATGCCGCCACCTACGATCGCATTCGCTCCCAGATGCCCGAGCGCCATGTCGGCGATGTGCATCGATCCGCCCTTGCCCTTGCAATAGCCGGTTTCCTTGCCGCCGATTTCCGCCATCATCTGTTTGGGATCGGCGCCGCGCGCCAAAAAGATGCCGTGGCCGCGGTGATGGGTGGTGAAGGTATCCTGCGGCTGCATGGCGTCACAGACCCCGGCAGCGGTCGATTCCTCGCCGATCGACAGATGCAGCATTGAGCCGGCCGATTGACCGCGGATGAAAAGTTCGCCGACGCGTTCCTCAAAGGTCCGGATGCGCCGCATGGTGCGATAGAGATCCAGCAAATTGGAATTGGTGTGGCCTTGCGTGGCGCTACTATCGCCGGACAGTTCGGTTTTGATTGTCATGGATATGCCGTCCTCGATCTCAGAGAAGTTTGAGCTTGGTGGTGCGGGAGACGATGGCCACCGCAATCAGAATGATCAGGCCCTTCACGATACTTTGGATATACGTGTCCATGCCGATGAGGTTGAGCCCGTTGTTGATGACGCCAATGAACAGCGCGCCGAAGAAGGTGCCGGTGATCGTCGCCGTCCCCGGCCGGAACATGGTCATACCGATGAACACGGTGGCCAGACCATCCAGGAGGTAACGTTCGCCCGCATTGGGCTGGCCGGAGCCGAGGCGGGCGGCCAGCAACGCGCCAGCGATGCCCGCAAACACGCTGCACACGATCATAGCGGCAGCGCGGTAGAACCGACCGTTGACGCCGGACAGTTCGGCCGCCTTCAGGTTGCCGCCCACCGCGTAGATGTAGCGGCCGAAAATGGTCCGCTCCATCAGGAACCACGCAAGCACCACGAAAGTAGCCATGAAGTAGGCCAGCACCGGAATGCCGAAAAGCTGGCCCTGGCCGAGAAACAGATATTCCTCCGGCAAACCGCCATAGATGGCGCGTCCGCCCGTCATCAAAAAGTTTATGCCGTAGAGGATCGAACCCGTAGCGAGCGTGGCGATGAGCGACGGCACGCCGACAAGCGTGACCAACGCCGAATTGACCGCACCAACGGCGAAGCCTGCAGCGATACCGGCCAGAAGCGCCAAGGGCAATGGTACGCCGGAGATCAGAAGCAGCGGCACCAGAATTCCGGCAAGACCAACCATATAACCGACGGACAGGTCCATCTCGCGGGCAGCGAAGCCAAAGGTCAGGCCAGCACCCACGATGGTCAGCATCGAAATCTGCTGGATGATATTGAGCAGATTGGAGGTGGTGAGAAACCGGTCCACCGTCAGCGCAAAGCCGAGAAAAAGGAGGATGAGCGCAAAGAGCGTGCTGTATTTAAGTATCCAGTCGCGGTGTACCGGGCTAGATGAGGAAGTGCTCGGACGGGCGGTCTTGGATGAGGCTGGGGACTCGGCGGTCATGGGGAAACTCCTGCCATGGCGGAAATGAAACGTGCCTCAGAAAAGGCCGGGCGTTCGAGGCTGGCTGCGGCCTCGCCGTTGACGAAGGGCACGACGCGGTCGGCGATATCAGCGATTTCCAACAGATCCGATGAGGCAACGACAACGGCTGCGCCCTGCGCGGCGAGCCTTCGCAGCTGTGCGTGGATCTCGCGCTTGGCACCGATATCGACACCTTCGGTCGGTTCCACGAAAATCATTAGGCGATAGCGGCTCTCGGCCCCGTACAGCCATTTGCCGATCGACACTTTCTGCTTATTGCCGCCGCTCAGATCCTTGATCATCTGGCTGTGCGAATGCGCCTTTACATTGAGAAGCGCCATGATGGCATTGGCTTCTCGCGCTTCCCGTGCAGGTGAAATTACACCGGTCGAGCCAAACGTCCCGTAGTCGGGATGCACCATGGCGAGGTTTTCGCGCACGTCCCAGTCGCCGATTAGCGAGTTTTCCATGCGCTGGTCGGGAATGAAGGCGACGCCCTTGCGCTGCATGGTGCGCGCGTCCACGGCCTTCAGAGCCTTGCCGCAGAACCGGTATGCTCCGGCCATAGCGCCCGTCCCGGTATAAAGCGTGCGCGCAAAGCCGAAGTGTCCGGCTCCGGTTAGTCCGATGAGCCCTACGATTTCGCCAGCACGGACGGAAAATTTCTCTACGCTTATATTGCCCGCTTTCCAGTCGCGGATGTCCAGCACGGTCTCGCCGATGCTTTTAAGGGTTTTGGTGTCCGTGGCAGCCGATTCTGTCTTGCCGGAACGCTGCAGCATCATATCGATTAGCTGCGCCTCGCTGGTGTCGTCTGCCGCAAGGGTAGCGATGTGCCGCCCATCGCGCAGCACGGTCACGCGGTCGCTGAGCGCCTTAATTTCAGAGAGAAAGTGGCTGATCAAAACTATGCCCACACCCTTGGATGGAAGCGTCCGGATGATGCTCCAGAGGCTTTCCTTCTCGCGGGCGGGAAGTGTGGCTGTCGGTTCGTCCAGAATGAGCAGGCGAATTTCTCCGCGCAACGCCCGGACGATCTCGATGACTTTCTGGTCGGCCATGGGCAGGGTTTCGACCGACGCGTCGAGATCGATATCGAGCTGTGGAAACCAGCGTGCTAGCAGATCGCGCGCGCGCTGGCGCAATTTCGTCTTGCTGATGATGCCGAATCCCACTTTTGGCTCGTCGCCGAGCAGGATGTTCTGCGCGCCGGTCAGGCCCGGCACGAGGCTGCCTTCCTGCGAGACATGGGCAATGCCCTTGCGCAACGCATCGCCCGGATTGTGCAACGTTACCGGCTGACTGTCGATGGCGACAACGCCTCCCGTCGGCTGCTTACTGCCGCCCAGGATGCTGACCAGCGTTGTCTTGCCCGCACCGTTTTCGCCGATCAGTCCATGGACCTCCGTGTAGCGGAAATCGACGGAGACATTATCAAGCGCACGCGTGCCGGGATATTGCATGACAATTCCGGATAGACTGACGGACATGGGTCTCTCCTCCTCACTACGGTCCTGTGACTGCCGGTCCCAACCTCACGCCGGGACCGGCCTTGCGGTCACTTGGGGAGGAAGTCCTTGCAGTTCTGTTTGGTCACGAGTGGTGCATCGAGATAGACCGTCTTCGACGGGATGACTTTTGCAGGGTCTTCCTTCTTCTCGACGATGGCCTCGATCCAGTCACCGACCTGCGCGCCCATCTTCTCAAAGGGCTGGCTGACGGTAGCGATCATCAGGCCGTCCGGCTTGCACACCTCGGCCACCGCCTGCGGATGTCCGTCGATGCCGATGACCTTGACATTTTTCAGGCCTGCGGCCGTCAGCGCGTTGATGGCCGCCTGTGCCGGTTCGTCCCAGGGCGCCCAGACAGCGTTGATCTGATCGCCGAAGCGGGCGGCATAGTCCTGCATAGTCGAGGTCGTGTCTTCGAAGAAGGCGGTGTAATCGATGTTGTGCTCGGCCAGAACCTTGATATCCGGATATTCCTTGAGGATGGTCTCCATCACGTCGCCGCGCTTGCGGGTGCCGTGATGTTCAGCCATGCGCAAGAAGATGATGTTCCCCTTGCCTCCAAGCTCGTTGAGCAGATAGGGCGAGACGTCAGATGACATCGCCCAATTGTTGGTGGTGATATCGACCATGACACCGGTGATGTATCCACTATCGACTGTAAAAACCGGAATCTTCGCCGCGATAGCCGCGTCGAGTGCCGCGCGCGATGCGCGTAAATCCGCCATGGTGATGACGATGGCATCGACCCCGCGCGACGCCGCATCCTGAAGGTTCGATGCCGTCCGTTCGCCAGATCCTCCACTGTCGAGCAGGCTGATCTTCCAATCCTTGCCCTTTTCCTTCAACCAGGCGTCGAAACCGGCTTTCACGCGCTGCTCCGACTGCGCGGCGGCGTTGGCATGAACCCACGCGATGTCCATGGCATTCGCGCCGGATGCGCCAATCAAAAATGTCATTGCGGTTGCCGCAGCCATCCGCTTCCAAAATTTAGTCATTGCGTTCTCCTCCGCTTGCGAGCCCTCCACATTGACCCGCTTCTCCATTCGCGGTCTTTAAACAGCGAACGACCGAAATCTAAATTGACTTCATTACAAATGTCAATCACAAATACATATGTAATATGCGGGAGAAAATATGTCCGATAGCGAAGAAGCACTTATGGTACGCGCGGCCTGGTTCTATTATGTTGGAGGCCTCAATCAGGAGCAAACAGCCGGAAGGCTTGGGGTCACCCGTGCACGCGTCAACAAGATGCTTTCAGAAGCCCGCGACAGCGGACTGGTGAGCATCTCCATCGACCATCAACGCGTTGGCATGTTACCGTTCGAAGACCGTCTGCGGATGACTTATGGTCTCGACTTCTGTATCTCCACACCAGCCTTCGGCTTCCAGGACGCCAAGGATGCAGACACCGAAGTCCGCAAACAGATCGCCTTTCGCGCCGTCGGCGTAGCCGCCGCCAACCATCTGAAATCCCTGCTTTCAGAGAGCGAAACCGTAACGATTGGAACGGGCTGGGGGCGCACGATCGAGCAGATGACGCTACAACTGGCAGGCGTTCGCGCGCCCCATGCTCGCTTCATTTCAATCATGGGCTCGCTAACGGCAAACAGCGCCTATAATCCATTTGAGGTGGTGCATGCGCTGGCCCGAAGAACGGGTGGTGAGGGTTTCTTTCTCCCGGTGCCTTTCATTGCAGATTCTATCGAGGACAAAAAAGTCCTCCTATCCCAACGCTCAGTGGTCAAAGCGATGGAGATCGCGCGCTCGGCATCGGTATGCTTCATCAGCGCCGGTGAACTGACAGAGGACTCTTTGTTGCGCCGCCAAGGCATGATCTCTCGCGCCGAGCTGGAAAGCCTTAGAAAATGTGGAGCGATCGGAGATACCAACGGCATCTTCTTTGATAGCGAAGGCATGCAGGTCGATCACGATCTCAACAAGAGAACGATTGCTCTTGGGTTCGAGGAGCTCAAGAAGATGCCAGTCATATTGCTTATTGCCGGACAGGATAAGGCGTCGGCGGCAAAGGGATTGCTGAAGAGCGGAATCATTAATGGCCTTATTATTGACGGTGACGCTGCCGAGGCTCTTGTCGCACTCAGTTAAAAAGGTCGGGCAGCGGTAATCACGCCCGTCATTTTGCAGGATGAAGATAAAATGGCCGACAACGCCGAAGCCCCGGCAGAGTGTAACGCACAGGAGAAACATGGCCGGGTGCCCGCGCAAACGTATTAGCCGGGCCGGAGCCAAATCAGACGCCTTGAGATCCCATCAGGGGTGCGTAGCGGCCTGCACCGTGGCAGAGTGAGGTCGCTAGAAAACTCTCTGGAGGCCAATCATGCCGATAACAGCAGATCAAACTCAAGCGCAGACAACTACCCCCGTCGATCTTGGCGCAGCGGTTCGCCTCCGTTTCTTCATCGAATGAATCGCTTGTCATCGTTCGGCAATATCGCGTCTCTAAATGACTGCAAATGGCGGTTCCTGCCATGACCGTCGTCGTCCCTGCCTGAACCGACCCCAGGGAGACCTAATCTCTTGACGAGCCCCGCACCACCAACCATCCCGCCGTCAGGATAAGGCATATGCCAAGGATTGAGAGCACGTCCGGTATTTCCGAGAAGAAAACGAAGCCCCAGAATACGGCGAACACCAGGTAGCTGTAGTCGAAAGTGCCGATGATTGCAGCGGGTGCTATCTGATAGGCCTTGGCGACGCCGATGCTTTCTGCAACCAGCAAGATGCCAAGCAGCACGATGATTGCCCATGTCCAACCACTCATCGCCATCCACGGGCTCTGCAAAAACGGAAAGGTCGGTTCGCCAGCGATTGGAACAAACATAATGCCGCCTACGCCGAGTGCGCCCGTAATAACGACGCACAGGTTCAGGCCCATGGCTACGCTCAACGGATCCTCGTCGGCGCATTTGCTTCGCGTGATGACTGCTGCAAGGGCATACAAGATGGCTGCAAGAATCGGAAGAAGCGCCACCGGCGAAAAGTCATTTGCGGCCGGGCGCAGAATGACCAGCACTCCGATAAAGCCCAACAGGATTCCCAGCCAACGCCTGGTACCGACGGGTTCGCCAATGAGGGTGGCGGAGAAGAGCGCGATGAAAAGCGGCGTCGTGTAGAGCGCTGTGGCTGCCACCGACAAACTCATGAACGGGAGTGCAGCATAATAGCTGATCCACATCAGCACGATCAGCATGCTGCGGATAAAGACCCAGCCCACGGCCTTCGGCAATAGTGACGAAGCTGGAGCCATTAGCCTTGCGAATCCGAAGAGCAGCGGAACAGTGACCAACCCCCGCGCGACGAAGAGCTGCCAAATCGAAAAGTCGGCGCTGCTCTGCTTGACGACGGCATCGCCGAAGGCGAGCATGAATACCGAGGCCACGATCAACGTGACGCCGAGGGGAGTTCCTTCGAGGCGCAAATTCTGAACTTTCGCAGTGGTCGGAATCGGGCAGGTCTGAGCCAGTTAGCTTACCCGTCAGCAATGCCGAGAATGCTGGATGCCGCCTGCCGGGCGTGCCGGATGGCTTTCGGCCCTTGGCCCATCTGCGCCATCAGGGTCGCGCCTTCGAGCAACATGAAGATGGCATCAGATGCAGATATAGCCTGGTCCTCGTTCATTGCTGGCCCAAGAATACGAAGCAGACGGTCCTTGAGGCTGTTCTTATGTTCGGCTACGGCATCGAAGACCGGATGCCCCGGCTCACCAAACTCCGCAAGGGCATGTGCAAACAGGCAACCATGGAAATCGATGCTCATGAACCACCGCTCGTACCAGTCGAAGATTGTATCGATCTTCTCCCTCGGAGTTGAGGCACCTTCGGCAAGGCGATCGAGCCGTGCGTCAAAGTGAGCAGCACGATAGTTCAGGACCTCGACGATCAAGGCGTCTTTGGTGGAGAAATTGCGATACATCGTCATCTTTGCCACGTTGGCTTCGGCGATGATCCGATCGGTACCAGTCGCATGATAGCCAGACCGCGAAAACAGCTCATAGGCCGTATCGATGATCTGTTGCCGTTTGTTGGCGGGGTCGAGTGGGCGTGGCATATGTCAACTCATTAAGATAGAGACCGATCTGTATCATACTGTACCTCATGATCGATGTGGTCAAGCCGATGATGAGTAACGAGCGCAAGGGGTTGCGCATCCTGCGGACCAGGCTCTACTCCGCTGGCATGCCGGCTCCACCGAACCCTGACGGATTCGGCGCATTCGCGTGACGATCCTTCGCGCGATCGGCGACATCTCGCCTGCATGGTCGCGCCGCTGGCGCGCTTTGTTGCGTCTGATGGGGGAACAGGGGGGTGCCCTTCTCGCCCCCAAAATAGTCTTCCGCCCAGCTTCCTCCATTCCCGCTTGCGCTCCCGTTCCCTGCAGCCGGTTCCTCGCGAAGACTATTTCCCCCTCCATCCCACCGCTCGCGCGGCCCCGGGAAGCAGGACGAGGCGCCCTGCTTCGCAGTCCAAGGGTGTTGATTTCCACGCGGAACTGATCCGACCCGGCTCAGTTCCGCGTGGAAATCAACACCGGGGATGCGGATAAAAAGTTGGACTGCTTCATAAGTTCAGTCCGAGGCTCTTACGATATTCGACTGGGCTGAGCGATCCCAGCGATATCTTGATACGCTTCTCATTGTACCAGCGTGCGTTTTTCACTAATTTCGGGACAGGGATTCCGGTGATTCGCGGACAGGTATCAAACAACGTGACATCGCCGTTGGCTGCAATGTCCTCAACATCCGCCGCTGCTGGGCGGCGGCCGAATCCTAAAGCCGGATATCCCAAAGGGAAAATCTCGCTTCCAGAAGTACGTCCTCGCTCTCCGGAAGACCGATATCGCGGCGCATACGGTTTGACAGATGCGAAATCTGGTTCGTCTGACGACGTCTAAAGGCGGCCCGAAGCAACGCGCGCGCAGTCTTCCAAGTGCCGAATTTCAGGCACAGTTCATCCACCGTTGCCGCGAGGGTATCAACAATTATATATCGTGCTTCGCGCATTATTTCCTCCCCGGCGCAACTACGAAACCAGGTCCTCTCGAAGGATCAAAAAGACGCGCAGACGCGGACGCAGAAATACGAACAATCGCTCCGTCAGCCGTTCACGTCAGGTCAGTTGGGAAAATGCCAAGTGGCAAAAATCCGTGGCTCAAAGGCCTCGGGAGCAAGATCGGCTTGAGGTAGATGCGCGACGCATCGAACCCGGGAGACCCGTTTTGCCAAAGAGGCGTACTACTCGAA
>NZ_JAWQUM010000021.1:0-50576 GCF_033447125.1 Rhizobium sp. PL01
TGCCGCAGACGGCAGTGTAACGCCCCAACCGATCGGCACGGATCGGATGCCGGGTACGGTTTCCTCAACGGATAAGGTCCGCGATCCAGCTCAGGAAACTGGGTTGCCGCAACCGGACAATTACTCCGGCCGGAACTCAGCTTTGGCACAGCCATCTCAAATGGAGATCGTCCCGGCAACAGAGACGAAATAGGGTTCGGACTGGTTACTTGAATAATCCATAGTTTGATCGCAGCCATTTTGAGTGCGGCCAAGTAAGTATAACGATACGCAGACCAGGCGAGGGAAACCACCTCGCCTGTTGTAACCGATCACGATGCTGACAACGAACGTTGCTGAGATACGGGCCGCGATCTACGTCCAATGAGGGTGATCATACATATATCGCTAAACCTCACCCAACGAAATCCGTCTTTTTAAAACTTGCAACTATGGTGTTCGACAGTAATATTTCGGTACGTATGCATTTGAGATTTCCAGCGAACACCTGAGGTTAAGTCACCAAATTTTTCATTCATGATGCATACATAAAGCAAGGGAGATCTAAATGTTTTCTTCATTCTCTATAGCTGAGAAATCCTCTGGTTTTCGCGGAGAGCTTGCACTGCTGCGGTGGGCGCTGATTGTCATATTCTTGTGGTTCGGGGGTATGAAATTCACCACCTATGAAGCCATGGGCATTGCGCCGTTGATGGTGAACAGCCCGATTATGAGCTGGGTTCCTGCGACCTTCGGTGTCCAGGGAGCGAGTTATTTTATCGGTGTGATCGAACTCTTGGTTGCTGCCACGCTCGCCCTCGGTGCCTTTAATCGGCTCGCATCCGCCCTTGGCGCTGCCATGTCTTGTCTGACATACTTCATCACTTTAACCTTCTTTTTAAGCACTCCCGGTGTAGCCGAGCCAACTGCAGGAGGGTTTCCTGCTATTTCTGCAGACATAGGACAGTTTCTGCTTAAGGATCTGGTGCTGCTTGCGGCTTCCGCGTGCCTTCTATTGGCTTCTATACGATCGCCACGCACCTAAAAAACGTTGAAGCAGGCTCGACTTGATCTACAAATTGCTGAGGTATCACACCTCGTCATCGGTGATGGTGACCGCGACTGTTCGGGCCACGACAATCGAATGTTTGTTGAGCCATGTTGTGTATTGTGCAGACAGGCGCGTTCTGCAGGATGTGTTCGGTCATCGGCGTCTTTTGCCGCTGCAGCGGCTGGCCACGCTCACCAGTACGCTTCCGATGCATAAAGCGGAACGATCAAGCCATCGGTCGTTCTCGCCGCGGCCAGTCTAGAGCCGAGTTTTATGTTAGCCATTCACAGCGCCAATTCGTTGTAGTTTCACATCGATAATGAAGCGTGGGTCATAAGACGGTATCGCCTTTCGCGGCAATCGATGGCGGCATTTCGAATGTAAAGCGTGTTTCCTTTTCTGTCGAGGTTGCGACAAGCGTACCGCCATGGGCCTTGGCGATCTCCGATGCAATATGCAAACCCAGTCCCAGGCCTTGCTGGTAACCGCGAGACTCACCCCGGATGAAGGGCTCGAATAGCCTGTCCATCTGGGTGCCAGGGATCGGCTCCCCACCGTTCGATACCCAAAGTGTGAAGGCGCCATCGCTGGACTTTTCCGCGTGAACAGCGATGGGTCGACTTTCCGAACCATGCCGGATTGCATTCCCCAAAAGATTGGACAGCATTTGTCCAAGTCGCCCGTGATCGGCGTTGAGCGAGCCCTCGATCAGCAGTTTGCTGGTGATTGTCCGATCCGGAACACTTGAGCGCAGTTCATCAATAACCTGCTTTAACGTCGGCAGCAGCATTTCCGTTGCGTTGCGGTCGAGACCAATGCCGCCGCCGAGACGCCCACGAGCAAAATCAAGGACGTTGTCGATCAATCCCGACATTCGGCTGACGCTTCCTTCCATCAGCCGTATTACCTGCTTGGCCCGCTCGGTCTGCCCTTCATTCGCAAGCAGTCGCGTGGCCGCCGTAATTGAACCAAGCGGATTGCGAAGATCGTGACCGAGGACTGCGACGAACTGCTCGCGTAACTCGCCTGTTTCTTGCTCGACAACGAGACCCCTTTCGGCCTTTCGCTTCGCGCCGACTGCTTTCTTGATGTGGGTACGTAGGCTTGCGTTCTGGTTGGAGAGCAAGTTTTGAGCCTCATCTGCCGCATTGCGGGCAGCCATCAGCTCTCGCTCATACCGGCGCCGCTGCGATGCCTTGAAGACCGCAACACGGATGAACTCAAGCGTGGTGTCGGCTCGCCGGCTTTCTGTCGCGCTGACGTTGACAGCGAGTTTGGAGCCGTCCCGCACCTTCAGGTCGAACGCCAGTTCCTCGCAAGCTCCCTGCACCCGCAAAAGCGGAATGAAATTCGTCTCGTAAAAGACCTTGCCGGCCGTTGTCAGCAAGTCCATCATCTTCTTCCCGAGAAGGTCTTGTCGCCTGTGGCAAATCCACCCAAGTAGCGTTCCGTTGATTCTTAAAATGTTGCCATCCGCATCGAGCACCAGATAGCCACACGGCGCCTTTTCGAAGAGGTCGTCGAGAATAGCAAGATCGGAAGAGGAAGAGAGCGGCGCGGAAATTAGACGAATGCCCCTATGGCTGAAATGACATAATTTGGGGCGCTTAGATTCGGGCAATGCCCAGTGGCATCAAGGATGACGAGGTGTCCGTTTTGAACATTGTCAGCGACGTAACGGCCGACTTGCTCGGCGGCGATGATGTCTTCCTTGCATTGAAGGACGAGCGTCCGCACCGATACATCCGGCAGATCTCCACGGTTGTCGGATGTGAAGGTGGCTCGAGCAAAAGTCTCGGCAATTTTTGGATCCATCCTGCAAAAACCATCTGTGAGCTCTTCGCTCAATTCCGGGCGATCGCCATTTGCCATGATCACGGGTGCCATGGCGGTAGACCAGCCCAGGTAATTTTCCGCAAGCGAACCAAGAAGCTCTTCAATGTCAGTCTGACCGAAGCCGCCAACATAGGCTGCATCATTCACATAGCGCGGCGATGGACAGACCATGACAAGGGATTCAAACATCTCTGGCTCTTTGATCGACGCCAGAGCACCGATCATCGCACTCACCGAATGCCCGACGAATACGGCGCCGCGCAGTCCAATTTCGCGACCGATCTCGATGATGTCGTCTGCATAGCCCTGCAGAGTTGCGTATTTCGTGTGATCGAACGCTGATGAGACTGAGCCGCCGGCGCCGACATGGTCAAACTTGACTACGGTGAACTGGTCCTCAAAGGCGGGCGCCACAAAGCGCCACATCGCCTGGTCGCAGCCGTACCCATGCGCAAACATCATCTTTCTGTCGCCAGAACCGGAAATCTTGACGTTGTTTCGAATGACAGCAGACATGCGTACTTTAACGACCTTTTTTCTGTAGGGAGGACCCATGATGTAGGGCGACTTTACCGTTGCATGCGAAATTTGTCGCGTGAAATTTCCATGAAATCAGGCGGAGTGGAAGGTTTTCTGGCACTGGGCGCAAGACGCGAAAAATCATGATCTTACAATGGCGAACCGGCTTGAGCCGTCGGTTGAAATGCATCGCGAGGTATTTCCATTGAAAGGTCGAGACCAGTATCACTCCATTGTGGCGTTAACCGTCCGCGCAACTGCTTTTCGATCAGGGCACTGACAATGACGGATCCGAAGCCAGATGGACGCGTTGCAGTCGGAGATGGGCCTCCGGTTTCAATCCAGCGCAGCGACACGCCGGCGTCGCCAGGCAGAGCTACCCAAGTAATAGCCAGCTTACCCGATGCTGTCGACAAGGCGCCATGTTCAGTCGCGTTGACTGCCAACTCATGAATAGCTAGCGAAAACGGCTGAACAATCGCTGCCGCAAAAGACATGTCTGGACCTTCAATGATGATCTGACCTGCTCCAAATTGCTGAATTTGGCTCTCTACCACCCGTCGTAAGGGCACATCTTGCCACCCACATTCAGAAAGCAGCCCATGAGCGCGCGAAAGACACTGAACCCGGTGTTGAACCGACGAGGCGTAAGTACCTGCATCGTCTGAACGGCTGAGGCGGACGATGCTATCCACCACGGCAAGAACGTTTTTTGCCCTGTGGTCGACCTCCATGAGAAGTCTGTGCTCGGAAGATTCCAGCGACTGGATCTTCCGATAGGCGGTGACATCAATTTGAGACGCAAATAAATATATGACAGCTCCCTCATCGTCATGGATCGCACTGATATGCAACTGGTTCCAGAACGAACAGCCGTCTTTGCGGTAGTTCAGGATCTCGACATCAACGTCTCGGCCGGTTGCCAAGCCTGTGCGGATTTCACCGATCGCTAGCTTTGATGTAGCCTCTCCTTGTAGAAAACGGCAATTGCGACCCACGACCTCGTTTGCTGTGTAACCGGTCAGATTGAGGAATGCCTGGTTGGCAAGCACGATAGGGGAATCTTCCTGCCTCGGATCAACCATCACCATCGGCATTCGGGTTCTTTCAAACGCCACAACAGCGAGTTCCTTTCGGGCCAATATGCCGTCAAGAGACGCTGCTGCTGATTTTTCCGCCTCGAATGAGCTCTGGTTAACTGATGGCTTTGACACATGCGACTCCGGGACTACGATATCGCAATAACGCGCTGACGGCGTTTACGTTTCATGTGACGAGATATCAGGTACAATAAACTGAGCGGATCGGTTGCGCCCTGTCATTGGAGCGATATTTGATCTCATGTTGGGCACCTGACCGATGACGCGCGAGCCACGTTCGTCTGCTTCCTGTTGGCCTTCCAGACGGCATTAACTCCAAGGGCGGCCCAAATAGGCCGCCCTTGGAAATCAAAGCTTACATTTTGCCTATGCTCTTCATGGCATTGTCCATGTGCATCTTGCAGTCATCCATCTTGTTGGCCGTCATGGAGTCCTTCGCCATCATCATCTCTTTCGACGCCATTTCTTTTTTGTCCTTCATGGCAGGATCGGTCATGGCGTCCATCTCGGACTGCATTTTCATCATGGATGCGTCATCACACTTCATCATCGCATCTTCTGCAAAAACTGGCGCAGCAAATACCGATGCGAGAGCGGCGGCTGCGAGTGTCAGTTTAAATATAGTCTTCTCCTCATGGGCATGATTGCCATTCGGAGAACGTAGAAACGCGAATAAGGTTTCAATTATACCAGATAAATTGTTGAAAGATTTTAGAAATATAATCATATTTGGTTTTTATACTATATAGACACATTTTTTGCTCGTCCTCCAGAGGCGGGGTCAAGGTCGTACGTCTCCTACGCAGTTTGTGGCCTGTTTGTTACATCTCAATGAAAAAGATTCAGCGGTGCACCGATGTTTGCAGGAAATCACCGATATGCTGACGTGCAAAATTCCCTTGCCATTATGCCCACTTGACGCCGACATCCGCATGGAAATTAGCCCACACACCTCGATATAGTACGCGATTGATTCTGCTGGTTGTGCAGATACGCCGCAACTCAGCGTCCGATCCGGCTTGTGTATTGCGGCGTAATAGATCAAATCCGTTGCACATAACCTTCCACCCTTCCTCATCCCTTATCGAGTGGTCGACAACACGATCTGTCATTTTTTCCATCTCCAACTGGTGTAGAGAGACTTCTCAATTGCCTGCTGGACCGGTGCACTTTTCAAAAGCCATTCAGCACTCAGTTGTTTGCTGAGCCGGGGGTTAATCAGCGGCCTTCCAAAATGAGCTCTCTCAGGTTTCTACCAACACGACGGACCGATCTGCGGTTTCGACGAGCGTGTCTGCGATGGCGCCATAAGAAAACGTTTTGCCAGCCCGCGGGCTGACGCCCAGAATAATCAGGTTGAACCGCCCTCTGCGAGCATGCGCGAGGATCGCCAGCTCCGGAGAGGTTCCATGCTGAACAACTTTCTCAATCTTCACATCGTAAAATGTTGCTATCTGATCAAGTTGCTCGAATGCGGCGGCATGAGAATTATTGCTGTCGCTGACGCGCGGCATCGATGTTGCCTGACTTGGCTCGCGGAAAGAGACTGCGGTTATTGCCGCTCCCGTGGCTTTGGCAATCACCATTGCGAACTCGGCTGCCTTCATCGAGCGCTGAGTACCGCTGACAGGCACCAACATGCGCAGATCCTTATCCTCTTTCGGCACCACTCCTCGCGATGTGACGATAGCCGTCGTACCTTCAAACGCGGTGACCATGACCTTAAGGCGATCACTGTAACCGCTGCCACTCTCACCCGAAGTCGGTTCCATGCCGACAAACAGCATGTCGTGACCTTTCTCCGAACTCTCCGCCAGAACATCCGCAAGGTCGCCGTCCTTGTTTTTAACCGAGATGTGGATGTCGCCGATTTTGCTTTCTTCATCTTTCTCACTTTGTATCTCGGCGGCGTTTTCAGCGCTCGACTTGATCCGCGAGGCAACTTGGTCTGTTTCGATTGCTATATCAGCCGTCAACGTTTCATCGTCTTTCGGTGGCATCGGCTCCTCGTCGACAATATTAAGCACTGTGACGGGCATTTTCCTGATTGCTGCGAAATGACCTGCGACCCGTGCGGCAAGCTCGCTGCTTGCAGAATGGTCGATCGCCAACAGGATGCGCTCGAATTTTGACATAAAGCTCTTCTCCTCGAAGGCCTCAAGCTCGAGACGGCCTTTTTCATCCTCCCGCATCGGAAGGCGAGCCAACGCCCATCGCAGGGTCGGCGGCATGGCCATCGTCGTTACCACGGCCATTGCAACGATGACCGAGAACAGCCGCTCGTCCAGCACGCCAACGGACAGGCCGATGGTGGCGACGATAACTTCCGTTGAGCCTCTGGCGTTCATTCCACATCCAAGAGCCATAGCTTCAGCGTTGGAAAAGCCGCCGATCTTGGCGCCTGCAAAGGCGCCGCCGAACTTCCCGATACTGGCGATCAGAATGAGTCCAAGAGCCAGAAGCAGGACGGACGGATCGGCGAGAACACTGAGATCCGTGTGCAGTCCTGTCAGGCCAAAGAACACCGGCATGAACAAAGCCGTTGTCAGGGCGCGGAGCTGTCCTTCGATCTGTCGCGTCAGGATCGGTGACTGGCCGACGAGGATCCCTGCGACGAAGGCGCCCAGTACCGTATGGACACCGATGGCGTTGGTTACGATCGCCATCGCCCCCATGATGGCGATAATTGCGCTGAGGACAGGCAGATCACTCTTAAACTTATCGTTGGTCCAGCGAATGATTTCGAAAACGATACGGCGGCCGACCGTGAAGCTGAACGCCATGAACGCGATTGTGCCAATGACGCTTTGAGCCAAAGTCATCATGTCCACGGCACCACTCTGTGCAAGGCTGAAGGTGACAGCGATGATGACCCATCCAACCGTGTCATCAATAATCGCTGATGCAACGATCAATTGGCCGACATTGCGTCGCATAAAATCCATTTCGCGGACAACAGATGCAACGATCTTGACCGACGAAATCGACAGTGCCGTGCCGAGAAAAAGCGACGTGACCAACCTGGCATCTGGATCAGGCAACAGACTTGCCGGCATCAGCTCTCCCAGCGCGAAACCAAGCGCGAATGGCACGACGATACCTGTAATAGACACTCCTGCAGCCGCCCGTCGGAGCCGCAGCGCCAGCGCAAGATCCGTTTCCATGCCTGCCAGAAGCAGCAAAAACAGGATGCCGAGTTGCGCCACGGCATCCGTCATCGCTTTTTGTGTGTCGAGGCTTGGGAACAACGTGGCTTGAGCATCGGGGAGCAATAGACCGAACACAGAAGGGCCGAGCAGCAGGCCGCCGATGATCTGCCCCATGATCGACGGCTGACCAATGCGAACCATGGCCTCGCCTACCAGCCTGCCGACCACGACAAGGACCATGATCTGAATGAGGAAGAGAGCTTCCGACGGTCCAGACGATTTGCCCTCAGCGGCGAATGCACCGTTGCAGGTGATGAATATAGCAATCGCCACAAGAGGTAGGACCCACGGGGAAAGCCGTACCGAATTTTGTCTGGAATACATAGTGTGAGACGCCCCATAAGTGTTGCATTGAAACGAACGACACACCGTTCCGTTCCGCCGCATAATACCCTGCGCTAACTTATCTTTTATGCATGTGAGACACAGATGAACAAAACAACTGTCTGCCCGTTGTCGCTGCAATGTGGCAGGAAACTTCAATGGATTTCGAAAGCGCAGTCAACCAAACACTCCCATGGATTCAATCCGTCCTGCTGAATGAGTGGACCGTCTATCAGGGAGCCATCGTCATTGCCGGCTATTTGGTAGCAACGCTACTCGCCAGAAGGATCGAACCATCGCTCGAGCGAAACGCTCGTAAGATCAAAGGTAACCCGGACCTGCTGAGGGTGGTAATCGCGTTTTTGCGCCGGTTGCGCTGGCTGTTTCTGATCGTCTGGCTGGGAATATCCCAGGCAATGCTTGTGCGACACGTTCTGCCGGCACATCGATGGATGATTTCCGTCGCTTTGATCCTCAGCGCCGCATGGTTGGCGGCAGCGGTGCTCACCCGTATCATTCGCAACAAACCTTTGTCGCGGGTGGCAGCGGTGGCAATCTGGGTCTATATCGCTCTCTATGTTGTTGGACTTGATGACCCGATCCTGTCGGGCCTTGATAACGCCTCAATCAATCTTGGGGCAACGCGGCTATCCCTGCTGATTGTTTTGAAGGGAATCGTGCTGACGACGACACTTGTGTGGCTCGCAAGTCTGGTCGCGAATGTCTCATCGAACTGGATCCAAAGGTCCAGCGATCTGTCGCCCTCATTCAAGGTGCTGATCAGCAAGCTGATCAAAATCGGGCTGATCATCTTGGCCGGGGTCATGGCTTTGACCGCGACAGGTGTCGACCTGACCGCGCTCACCGTATTCTCAGGCGCAGTCGGTGTAGGCATAGGCTTCGGCTTGCAAAAAGTCGTGTCGAATTTCATCTCAGGCATTATTATCCTCCTCGACAAAAGCATCAAGCCGGGTGACACGATTACGCTTGGGGAGACGTTTGGGTCGGTCAGAGACCTACGCTCGCGGTTTGTCTCTGTGATCACCCGGGACGGTAAGGAATACCTCATCCCGAACGAGGATTTCATCTCGCAGAAGGTTGTGAACTGGTCATTTTCAAGTGACTACGTCCGCCTCGATATCGAGTTCGGAACATCCTATGACAGCGACCCACACGAGGTCGTCGGTCTCGCCATCGAGACGGCATCGTCTATCCCTCGGGTCAAGAATGAACATTCCGCTCCGGTTTGCTGGATGGTCGGGTTCGGCGCGTCTTCACTGGACTTCAAATTGCGCTTCTGGATTTCCGACCCTAGCAACGGTTTGACGAACATCCGCGGCGAGGTTCTGATGGCATTATGGGACGCGTTCAAGGATGCAGATATTGCGATCCCCTTCCCTCATCGCGAGATCATCATGAAAACGCCAGTTGAGGTGATCGTCAAGACACCTGGTCGCAAAACTGGCCGGACGGCTCCGAAGAATACGCGTGGGGGTGCTGGCGATGAAAAAGAGCCATGAGCTGCCAAGCATTGTCTCAAAGATTGAAAGCGAGCGATGCCAGTTTTTGTCACAGCGCAACGCTAAGGAGCGATAAAGGGGCACGAAACATGCCTGAGACAAATATACCCCACAATGACGACCCAGACTGGCGAACTGCGCTGGCAGCCGACGGGCTGTTTAAGCCGCTGAGCGCACCTATGCGGCATGGGTAAGAACCGGGCTCACGACGCTCGCAAGTGGTATCGGCGCAAAAGCCTTTTTGGCTGGAGTGGTTCTCGAGTTTTGATCATCGCGACCGGAACAATCCTCGCTTTGTTCAGCACCTTTTGGTCTCTTACTGCTGCTGAATATTTCAAGGAGCGAGCGGAGTTCGATGTTATGTTCGGCATCCGAGACAATCCGGATGCGTGACATCGTAACCACATTGCCATGTTAACTCGGCTCCGTGGGCCATTTTGTCCTTTCTACCAACGCTTAATTTGGCGGTCAGAATCGTTTCGACGCCCGCGAAGGCAACGAGGCACAATCACCTCAGTTGGCAGTATTCACGATTTTGCGGTAACGCCGAATGATTGACGGAACCTATCGGCGTTGCGAAAGTTTACCTGCGCGGAGTTTAAAAACGGCTTGTTCAGTTCAGACACGTTTGACGATCGCGATGCAGAAAATGTCCGTTGCATCCAGTGCGACCAAACGAGCTATAAAGAAATCAACGAGATACCTATGAAACAGTTTCTGGCAACCACGGCGCTCACCATGGTTCTGATTGGCGGCAACGTCTTCGCCGCCAATATAGCTCCCATGACGATGTATGAACAACAGCCGAGCGATATTATGGCCTCAAAGTTCATCGGTATGCGTCTCTATTCCACCGAGACCGAGATGAATGCTGATACCGCTGTGAAGCCCGGCGCTGAAAAGGAATGGGATGATATCGGCGAAGTCAACGAAGTGATCCTGAGCCGCCAGGGCGAAGTCAAGGCCGTCGTTCTGGGCGTCGGCGGCTTCCTCGGGATTGGCGAAAAAGACGTGGCTATTCCGATGAAGGACATCAAGTTCGTCAAGGACGGGGATGACGCAGATGATTATTTCCTGGTTGTAAACGCCAACAAACAGATGCTGACAGATGCACCTGCGTATGTCGCGCCGACGGCCATGACAACCGCCACGCCGCCGGCGAGTCAAACGGCAATGGTTCGTCCTGACGTCAAGCGGGATGGCTACCGCGCAACCGAATTGACCGATCTGACATCCGAAAATCTGACGGGTGCGAAGGTTTACGGGCCGAAGGATGAAAATATCGGTGAAGTCGACAAGCTCGTCCTCAACGCCGATGGCTCCGTCAAGCAGTTGGTGATGGATATCGGTGGGTTCTTGGGAATGGGCGAGCACCACATTGCGGTGCCACTTGAGTCCGTCAACATCATGCGGGACGAAAAGGGCGACGACGTTCGCGTTTATGTGGATTCGACTGAAGAAACGTTGAAGGCGCAGCCCGAATACAAAGAGAACTAAGGTCGACATGGCCCGAGGCCCATTTGCCCCGGGCCTTCTTTAGCAAGATGGAGTTTTTTCCAAACTCAATTGCGCGCATTTCGTTCATCCAGCGATAGTGCTGTTTCGCCGGATTGGCTGTGTCGCAATAAAAAAGACACCGTCGCGCCGTCTCCGATCAGGATGGCGGCGCATCTCTCTCCCCTGACACACACACGATAGGAAACGCAACATGGGCATCTTCGATAAAATCAAACACGCAATTTTCGGCGACGATCACGGCAAGAATGAGTCGGTGGCCGCCTCCGTGACACCTATCACGGCCGGCACGACGACGCCGATGTCCACCGCGCCGGTGATCGTCGCCGACGCACAGCCAACGGGGGCGGGAATTGCCGAACAACGGGTTGATACACCGGTTTTTGAACCTAGGGCGGCCCAACAGGTGGATGTGACGGCTTTGCTCGACAGCAAGGCGGCAGCTTCGGGACAAACGCTGCATTGGCGGAATTCGGTTGTTGACTTGATGAAGGCGCTCGGTATGGAAGCTAGCCTTATCGAACGAAAGGAGTTGGCCGACGAACTGGGTTTCGTCGGTGACAAGAACGATTCAGCCACGATGAACATCTGGTTGCATAAAGCGCTGATGAAAAAGCTGGCTGAGAATGGTGGCACGATCCCCGCTGACATTCTTGACTAATTGAACACTGGATGGGCGTCGCCACTCCCAGGCGCCCATCGCGTTGCGCAGCTTTTTGCCAGTATCTGTTACCACAGATCGAAACAAGCTTTTGATATCGACACTGTGAGCGTAACCCTTTTTTTTGGAAGATCTCTTTCACAACTGCGAAGATGCGCGCTGACGATCCTGAACTTCAAGCGTCACACGCGGAGACTGAATCCTTTCCTCTTCTGGTTCTTGGCGCGCTTGGCGTGGTCTATGGCGACATCGGCACGAGCCCACTCTACGCCTTTCGAGAAGCTTTGCATGCGTCTGGCCAAGTTCCGGACGCCGTTGTCGGCACGGAAGTGATTGGACTGCTTTCGCTGATCGTATGGGCGCTGACCATCGTCGTTGCGGTGAAATATGTCGGGTTTGTTCTGAGAGCCGACAACAAGGGTGAAGGCGGCACGCTTTCGCTCATGACACTCGCACGGCAAAGCTTTGCAGGCCGCCCACTCTGGATTTTGATCCTCGGAATTGCCGGCGCTTCCCTGTTTCTTGGCGACGCCATCATCACCCCCGCCATTTCGGTCCTGTCTGCGGTCGAAGGATTGAAGGTCGTCGCCCCTACCCTTTCCGACTGGGTCGTTCCCATCACCCTGGTGATCATCATTGCCCTTTTTCTGGTCCAGCGTTTTTGGACCGGCCGCGTTGCAACAGTCTTCGGACCGATCACGGCATTCTGGTTTCTCGCACTCGGAGCCTCGGGCCTTTGGCACATCGCTGAAACCCCGGCGATCCTGGCCGCACTGAACCCCTATTACGGCGCGATCTTCCTGTACTCACACCTTGATATTGCCATCGTGATTCTGGGCGCTATTTTTCTCGCGGTAACGGGAGCGGAGGCCCTCTATGTTGATCTCGGTCACTTCGGACGCAAGCCGATCATCGTGGCCTGGTTCGTTCTCGTTTTCCCTTGCCTGCTGCTCAACTACTTTGGCCAAGGGGCATTCATTTATGCGAATCCCGAAAGCGTCGAACATCCGTTCTTCGAAATGCAGCCGGAATGGGCACGGCTGCCGATGGTCATCCTCGCCACGGCCGCGACGGTGATTGCCAGCCAGGCCGTGATATCTGGAGCCTATTCGCTCATTCGCCAGGCGATGCATCTTAATCTCTTGCCGCGCTTTCATGTTCGCCACACGTCCGAGACCCAAGCCGGGCAGATTTATCTCCCACAGATCAATCTGCTTCTGCTCATCTCGGTGATCGTGCTCGTGGTGAATTTTAGAAGCTCAAGTGCTCTTTCGGCTGCCTACGGTATCGCCGTCACAGGCGAAATGCTGATTACCTCAATCCTGCTCTTCGTCGTCATGCGGCGTAACTGGTTGTGGAGCCTGCCTTTGACATTGGCTATCCTGACACCCCTGGGATTGATTGACACCGGTTTCTTCATTTCCAATGTTGCGAAATTCGGACAGGGCGGGTGGGTCCCGGTTGTCGTCGCACTGCTCATTGCATTCTTGATGCAGACGTGGATGTCCGGACGCCGACTATTGGCGAAACGCACCAAAGCTGATGAGATCTCGCTCGACACGCTCATGGAAAACCTTGCGCGCAAAGAAATTCCAACGGTTCCGGGGACGGCGGTGTTCTTGACGAGCGAGGTCGAAGGGGCACCCACAGCCCTGCTGCACAGTCTGAAGCACTATAAGGTCCTTCACGAACAGAATGTTATTCTGAGCGTTGTTACCTCGTCATCCCCTTTCGTGGCGGACGACGAGAAGATTTTCTTCGAAAGCTTCAATCCTCTCTTCAGTCGCGCGATCATCACGTTCGGCTACATGGAAACGCCGAACATCCCGAAAGCCCTGATTCTTGCCCGAAAACTGGGCTGAAAATTTGACATCATGTCGACGTCCTTCTTCCTCTCACGACGCACGCTCATTCCTTCGGCTAAGGGCGGAATGCCATTCTGGCAGGATCGTGTCTTCATCGCGTTGGCTGACAATGCCAGTAACGCGACGGAATACTTCAAATTGCCGACGGGCCGTGTGGTGGAACTGGGTATTCAGAATACAATCTGAGTACGTTCTACCGCGGTAAAAATCAGCAGCATCGTTCATGGACACTTTTTTGGCCAGCCAAACGTGGTCAAGGTAACTTTGTTCCGATGCCCTATTCCTGGTTAGCCGAATTAGAAGACATCACCAAACATGCGGCCATTGCGCCGACGAGCTTATAGGTCATCGTTCTTCAGAACTACGCCACGCTCCTCTTCGAAGAAAGTAATCAATCTGGCAGTTCCCTTCACCTTTGCCCCGGCTTCAAAGCGCGCTCGTGGTAGCGCATCTTCCAATGAACCACACTGCTATTTTGGTCGAACGAAACAAGCAACCATGCGACGTTGACTTCGCCCACCATTAATTTGACTGTCGTCACCTCGATGTCCGCAAATTCTTCCAAAAGAACTTCCGCGTCCTTCTCGTATGACGCTGTCCCCTCAATCTCGTAAGCGTGGACCCGTCGGCGTTTGGTAGCAAACGCAGTCAATACGTCTTTCAGATGGGCGAGCGTGAAGAGACTCGTCATGTTCTGATCGTCGCCGGCGTGGGGCCGGATTTGGTGATGGTCCCAGCCGGAAACTTGCGAACGAGGTTTGTCGGTCACGCCAACTTTGGAATAACTCCGTACCGACAGCGTCGAACTTCCTTTCGATATATCGCAGATCAGAGCCACGACCCTTGGCCAATCGACAACGCGTTCAAACATTCTATGCTTCACCCTTGAAAATGATATCTAGCGGTCGCTTCGCCTATTAACAGCTTTAGGGGAAACTTGGCTCCAATCTCGAATATCGACTGTCTCGATCCAGATGGTTCCCTCCGCCTGCTCGTCGGCCAGTGACTTTTTCGACGATGTGCCCGGCGCGCCATCTCGAGGATCGGCTGGTCAAGCAGGAACCTACGCTGCCGCAGGACAATGAACTAAGAGCACTCATTCTCCAGTTAAATAGAGTGGCTTCTACAGACCGCTCGTCCATCGAAAAACTTATCATTTTACTTCCCGGCCGAGTGTATCAGCAACGAAGGCACCCCGACTTCCCATTGGCTTCGGCGTTCCGGTTGTGGTGTCACGGATCGTCTGATGCTCGAGCTCCGCATTGAGTTCGGCACCGACAATTAGAATCACCACCGAGATCCACATCCACGCCATGAAGCCGATCAAAGCGCCGAGCGTGCCGTACGTGGCGTTATAATTTGCGAAGTGATCAATATAGTAGGAGAATATCAGCGATGTCGCTGACCAAGAGGCAGTGGTGAACGCTGCCCCCCAATTGATCCAGCGAAGCCTCGCCGGTGATCGGCTTGGAGCAAAACGATAGATTGCGGTGACGCCGGCCATCACGATTATCAACAGTATTGGCCAGCGTAGCAGAAGCGCAAGGATTTCGGTCCATCGGTCAAGCCATAGGAATGACAGGACCACCGGCATGACGGCCACGGCCGCGACGAGAAAGGCTGCAATCAGCAATGCGCCGAGTGTAAAGCCGACGGCGACGATATTAAGCTTGATGACACTCCGCTTTTCGCGTTCCTCGTAGGCGATGTTCATCGCGTCGAATAGCGCCATCGTGCCATTGTGTGCGCTCCAGAGTGCGATGGCCAGACCGCCGAAAAAACCACTGCTGAGTGACGATGTTTTCTGCTCCGTGAGTGATTTCAGCTGGTCGAGGATGAGATTAAAGGAGCCTGGCGGCAAGAAGCCGGAAATCGACACCAAATGGCGACCGATTTCAGTCGGATCTGCAATAAATCCATAGAGCGAGACGAGCGCTGCGAGTGCAGGAAACAACGCCAGAAGCAGGTAGTATGTCACGCCGGCAGCGATCAATGTCACGCGGTCCTTGCTGACCTCAGAGACGACCCGCCAGAAAACATCTCGCAACCCTTTTGCCGGGATTGCTTCCGGTGTAAGCGCATAACGTCCTCGTTCGTCGTCATGCGGAGGCCAGATCGACACTTCGGTGTTGTCCTGGTTCGGCTCGACACCCTTATTCGCAGCCACCATGACTGATGTGGCAGCGCCGATCGCGGAAATGATCAGCAGCACAGCAGATGTCACGGACATGGTCCCTTTTCGCTTTTTCCGGCTGCCTTCAGTCTTCCTGTGAAAGAGGTTTTGCTCGAGCGCATCAACCCGGGCGGATACGCGTCTTAATGCGTCGCTATAACTGCTGAGCTGCTCCAAACGGGCAGATGGTTTTACGGAGACTGGGCAGATGGGTAAGCTTGTCATAGTTACTTCTCCGCCATCAGAGCTTGAACACTTCGGGAACGGGGTAAATTCCCTTCCCCCCGATCATGACCCATCCGGCTTAGACAAACCGGAAAGCATCACCTTGGCTATCTCGGTAAATTCGCCGACTGGAAACTTATCCAGATATGTCTCCAGCAGTACTGCGTTGTTGCTGGACCGAACGGACTCCCAAAAGGAAACCTCGATCGCCGGATCTGACTCCGTTCGAGGCTGGCTCAGCCGGGCCTTTGCCAACTCGGCGAACTCCCCGTCCGGATATCGCTGCAGATAGATTTCGTATTCGATGGTTTGATCGCCGGTTTGAACGGATTGCCAGAACATAATCTCGGTCTCATCGATGACGAGACCGGAGCTGGCGGGAGCTGGCTCCTCCAGAGGCGAGGACGCATCAACCCGATCCGTTGCTGCGTCCATATCGAAATCGACGCGAAAGACCCTGACCGGTCGCGCGATATTCTTGACGCTGTGTTCCCCCAGATCCTCGAACTTGGCTTCGACCCTGTCTCTCAGATGATCTCTGACACCACGCGTTACGCAAACCCCACCCGGATCGGAAAGCGCCTCCAGCCGCGCTGCGATGTTGACGCCATCTCCGAAAATATCACCACCCTTGACCATGACGTCGCCGACGTTGATGCCGATGCGCAAGAGCATTCTTTCATCCACGGCGATGTCGGCGTTGGCCCGCGTCAATGCCCGCTGGATAGCTATCGCGCAGTTGAAGGCTTGCACGACACTTGGGAACTCTGCCAGAACGCTGTCACCGGCCGTTCCGAAGATCTGACCTTTGGCCGCCTCTATAAGCTTGTCGATGATTGTGCGGTGCTGCGTCAGCACAGTGAGCGTCCGCTCCTCGTCGAGGTGCATTAGCGTGAATAGCCCTCAACGTCTGCAGCAAGAATGGCTGCCAATTTGCGTTCCAGCGGAGGTGCTTCCATGTCAGACAGTCCTGAAAGAGATTTTTGTCGGGTGATGTGACACCGTCGAACGTTCAACTAAGACCATTGAAACAGGAAATTTCGCACGCGTCCTATTCCTGCAAAACTCTCGGCTAGCGCGACGACTTTACCAATATTTGCGGCATCGCTCACATACCCTTCCAACACAAGGTAATCGTCGAACATCGAGACACGAACCGCCCACGTTTCGAAATCAGTCTCGGCAGACAACGCTGAGAGGAACGATGCCTTCAGCGAGAGAGCGAACGGCGCCGGGGCGCCGAGTCTATGGTGATTGAATATGAAGTGACCGGTCATTATTACCCCTCGCGTGCGCATGGCATATGGAGAACGCTTAACAGACGATTTGGTTCGAGCGTCCCTGACCGACGGACGCCTTTAAATGACGTGGGAGCGGCTTCGACGACGACACACTCGCGAGATCGTGACGAAAACTTACGCCGAACTAATCCATTCGCTGGCACGCCGCTAAAGCAACCGCACGATTAGGTTGCGGGGATTACCTCCTGATGTCGGTGACGGCCGCTACGCAAAATTGCTCAAATGACGGGCAAATACCGCCCTCCTGAGCCTGGACGTTTGGGGACCTGAGAAGCTCAGTGACGAAAAGCGCCCTGGCTTCCCGGAGATCGTCGAAGACCGCTACGAACAGCGCTCCACCATCGTCACAAGTCAAATTCCCGTGGAACACACTTTTACGACATGATTGGAAAATCCCACGACCGCTGATGCCGTTCGACCGCCTTGTTAAAAACGCCTACCGCATCGAACTTGCCGGCGAGAGCTTGCGCAAACAAAAGAGCTTGTCCGCGGAAGATGCAACTCAAGCTTGACCAGTCTCGCGTTCGCCGACGCTTATAAACTCAGATCCAGATACTCAAAGGCCGTCCGGTTAGCAAAGCAGTTATAGCGGCGGAAAAACTGTTTGCACGCGGCAGCCTGATTATTTCATGCCGCCTGATGCCGAATCTTGGCAACGTGGAACTTTCGTCAATCCATCGGGGTTTCCACTTCTTAGGAGATCCAGCATGGACGACGACATTCTGATAATCGGCATGATCAATTTACTCTTCGGCATATTGGCACTGACAGTCGGGTATCTCTACACGCTTCCCCGAAACCATCTGGCAGCGCAGCTGCCTGCGGCGCCTGCTATCCCCATGGGTGAACGATGAACGCCCGAACTGTACTTTACCTCATCGTGCTCGGCGTTTGCGCAGCGTTGGGCCTGCTGGTCTATAACGCCTACTACAAGCCGGTATCTACGACCGGAGCGGGTTTGCCGGCAGTCACCGACCAAAACTGAATTTCGCGACAACCAAAAAGGAGAAAGATGTGAACTATTTCGTTGGCTTTGTAATGCAGGTGAAAGACAAGCCCAATCCGATTGTTAATTTTGGTGGTTCGGCACCGGGTTTTTCTGCCGGGCAATTGGTTCGAGTTGAACAACTGGGGCAAGGTTGGTTTCAGGTTCAGCAGGTATACATCGAGGTCCTGCCGGGCCAGATCAACACCACCGTTCTTCTTGGCACGCTAGCTCCGGCTGGTGCCTTATCAGCAGACGAGGCCGTCCCGATAGCTGATCCAGAAGTTTGGAAAACCACAATCTAAATCCTTCGCGGTCACTGACTAAGCAGAAAGCACAAAGTAGCCTTTCCCCGCGCGGTTTTTCATGTCGCATAAAAGTAGAATCTACCGCGCGCGGATTTCGCGGTGATCGATTACCCATTCAACTACCTTGTTAGCTCTACCAAACCGGTCCTCGAACGTCAGTTCCAGATCAGTGCCATCTGGCGCGCCATCGTACACGCCAACTCCGGTTGGCGTAATAACCGGTTCAATTCGGTATGTTTATCGACATTTGAAGATTATTTCGAAGAGCTTGATAACGATAAGCGCAATCCTTACGACGATCTCCGCTCGCTTTGAATTACCCCGAAGTCCGCCCCGAGAGTTGCGCCGAAAACGATGCCAGTGAGGCGGGATTGTTGATTTTCAGGATGTGTCTTTTTGAGTGGCGCTGCTCCACAAACGCTATAGAAGCGTGGCCGGGGGATTGCCGATGATGAATGCTTGTTTCAAATTGAGCGTGTTCAAAGACGGTCTGTTGTTGCGAGAGCCAACGGCCATCAGCGATGTTGCTTTGCGCGAAGTCCTATTGATCGCTTCGGACTTCAATGAGACGCGGGTCAATAGCATCTGCATAAAGGTAGGCGTCGAAGGTCGATGCGAATTGTGGAGCGAATTTGATCAGCGCCACTACCTGATCGAAAAGATCCTGGCATCATAAGACGCACCAAGTAAAATCGTTTTGGAATCCCCAAACAGTATGAAGAGCATGGTCAAAACTCGCGTCATGAAACCGGCGAGCGGGATAACGACAACCTCCGCGATCAGATAGGCGGTCTGGATCCAGCTCATCTGATCCGGCTTGAACTCGAGAGAGGACTGGTTGTCGGCAGTGAGGTGGCCGCCACCTGTACGTCGAGTGTGGCCATGAACATGCCAATGCACATAGCAGTGAAGTCAATCCGGACAAGGGGTTGGTTGGCTTGTCCCAAATTGGGGTCAGAGAGGATTGGCACGGGGCGATCCTGCTAGCGCTGCGTTTTCAGCCCTGATTCGGATTGTGAGTATGGCTGCGTTTGCGAGTGAGAACAGCAGTGCGTAGAGCGGCATCCCGAAACATAAGGGCAGGACGGCGATCTCGCCGACGACGACAACATAGTTCGGGTGCCGCAACAGCCGGTACGGCCCGGCCGCAACCAGCGTTTCGCCCGGAACGACGATGATGCGTGTGGTCCAACGCCGGCCGAGCGTGCCGAGTGTCCAGAAGCGCAAGACCTGCAAGAGCAGAAAGACGACCAGCCATGCATGCGAGACGTTGGCATTCCACGCAAGCAGCCAGAGGCCAGCCAGCCATAAGCTATGCAGAATGACGATGAAAGGATAATGCCCGGCGGCTACCTCGAGGGCGCTTTTTTCCAGCAGCCTTTCTGTGTTTCGGCGCGCCAGCCACAATTCGCTGACACGCTCGCACGTTACCGCTGTCAGCAAAAGGATTGAAACGATCATGCTGCGGCCTTCAATGACACGCAACTGGCCGTGAAGCCTGGTCCCATCGCCGTCATCATAGTACGGGCTGGCAATCCTCCAGCGATGAGCCGTTCAAGCACGAAAAGTGCGGTTGGCGCGGACATGTTGCCGTAGTCGGACAGGACACCCCTCTCGTGATTGAGTGTACCTTGGCCAAGATCTAGAGCGGTCTCGAGTGCATCTATCACCTTCGCACCGCCGGGATGGCAAGCGAATCGATCGACATCCGCGATAGACAGGCCAGAAGGAGAAAGGATAGATGCAATTGCCGGCCGGATATTGGCTTCAGCGAAAGGGGGGATGGCTCGGTCGAAGATGACACCCAAACCCTCTGGATCAACACTCCATCCCATGATGCCGAGTGTGTCAGGCCAAGTGTGCTGCCCGCTCATTTCGATTTCCGCGATACCCCTCTCTGTGGCGCTGATCACGCAGGCTGCGGCGCCATCCCCGAAAAGAGCTGTAGCTACGATATTCGCCTTGGTCAGCTTGTCCATACGGAAAGCGAGAGTGCAGGTCTCCACTGCCACCAGCAGCACGATGCAGCCCGGCCTCGATGATGCCAGCTTCGCTGCAATCGCAAAACCCGACACGCCGCCGGCGCAGCCCAACCCGAATACAGGCACTCGCAGGATATCGTCACGAAATCCGATCTTGCTGCTCACACGAGCATCCAGGCTCGGCGTTGCGACGCCCGTCGACGACACGGTTACGACGATGTCGACCTGGGATGCCAACAGTCCTGCCAAGGCCAAGGCTTTGTTGGCCGCATCGAGGAACAGATCGCAGGCTCCTTCGATGTACGCCGCGTTCCTCTCCTGCCAGCCGGATGTTTTCAGATACCAGTCAATGGGCCGGACACCGTAGCGACGTTTGATCCCGGCGCTATTGAACACCTTTGCCAGGCGATCAAACTCGCCAAATCGAGAGGCAAAAGCTGTGTGTGCGGCAATGGCGGCGTCATGCTGATCAATCACGAAAGGAGGAACTGCTGTTCCCAGGGAAATCAGCTTAAGAGATATGGGCATGCAGGTCTTTCAATGCTTGAGTGCAACAGCCCCGCGCCTAACGCGACCCGAGCCAACATTTATAACGAGTCTGAGCTGAATTTAGTTGCTCGCTGATCACGTTACATCGGAATACATTTCATCCTGCGAGGATGGATTTGTGGATCCGTGTCCTTTTGAGGTCCCAAAGCAGTTCGCCCCATGTCAAACGCTATTTATTCGCACGGACCCAGGTCTGTGTTTTACACAGCACATTCGTTGCGCAGCCTCGAAGTTTCAAACTGTCGCCCGTAACAGTGAGTTTGCCGCTATAGGTGGCCTTGTTTCGAGGAACCGTAATTCGACCCGTGTAAGCGTCCGCCGTGGCCGTAAAGGAGCCAATTTTTTGGCCGGCATATTGGCCCGACTTCGCGACTATACAATATTCTGAGCCGCAACGCTTGATGAGCGAAATCTGACCGTCTTGAGTTTTCCAATTACCAACCAATTCATCGGCGCCCACTGCGACACCCGAGATTAAGGTGAAAGCAGCTGCGATCATGAGTCTGAGATTCATCTGCGAAAGCCCTCTGTTCTCAACCAGGCCATGGGCCTGTGTTTTTACGCAACCAACACTCCAGCAGTTCCCTTTGCACTTCCTGCAGGTCGGCGAAGAACCAGGAGATCCTGGACCGCTACCGCGAGTTTCATGGCTCTGACCTGGACCTTAACATGGGTATGCCCTCGTCGATCAATGTATCGATACCGGCCTCGGTCCAAGCCTGTGTTGTCATGCGGCCGGTCACTTGCTTTGTATACCGTGTTTCGCCCGGGGTTCATTGCAGTCACATATTCTCATCGGCGGCACTGTTTGAACACCCCACTCGATAGCGATCAGGCGGCTGTTGATTTCCGCCTGGGATTGAGCCGTAATTTTCATTTGGCGTTGATCCGCTTTGCGTTTGGTAATGGCTTGAAAAATTTGACTTATAGCCGCCGATGACAGGGTTAGAATAAAATGGAAAACTGGTTAACCCGACGCCGAAATTAAAAGCTCGACGCCCTCCAGAAGCAAAAGCGTGCTATCATCAATCAGTTCGACAGGGAGATGATCATGATAGAAAGGTGGGAATTCACGTACAACGAATGGAACGATCTGTTGAGGCTCTTCAGTCACCAAAGCGCAACCCTCAGTGACGACACTGACCGGAAATTCCGCGAGCTTGGCTTGACCGAGAAAACAGGTCTTACCGACGCTGGAAAGCGTTTTGTCGAACATGAGCTTCTTGTGGAGAGAAGAAACCGGCTTCAGCAATGAAGTCATTTGTTGCGCTCTTGTTTGATGCTCCTGTGGCACGGTGTGCAAAGCGGTGCCAGTTGCGCTGAGTGGTCCATGTCGCCAATCTTTCTTCCAAAGGTTGAAGCTTAACCAGCCTCACAAGAGGCGGCCACTATCGCATTTCTACCCGGTGTGATATGCGCGTCCGCCGTAACCCTTCATGATCTGGCGCTCGGTTACGAAGGTCATCCAGCCGTGCATCACCTTAGCAAGGCGATCGCCGACTGCGTGGTCGGGCCGAACGGCTTGGGCAAATCGACTCTCAAAGGCATCATGGTGACCGATCGCGCCGCTCGGCGGGCGCATCGAACATTTCGCCGCATGCGCGCCCGACGTAGCGTACCTTCCTCAGATCGCCGACATCGATCGCAGCTTCCCCGCAACGTCAACGATCTTGTCCAAGAAGGTCTTTGGACGCGGCGCCGTTGACATTAAATAGACTGCGCATGAGCGGAGTGGTTGTTCCCTCCGTTTAGGCTCATGCTACCGCCACATCGTCCGACTGGTCTCGGCCTCTCACGCAGTCCCGTCCTGCCGCCTTCGCAGTGTAAAGCGCTTCATCGGCCGATCTGAGCAGTGCCTTCGTTCCGCGGACGCCGGCTGAGTTTATCGTCGCTATTCCGATACTCACAGTTACCCGCCCTTTTTCACTGCCGACATGCTCGATTTCCATACTCCGGACCTGGGTACAAAGAAGTCTTGCCACGGAGAGAGCGGCAGCGCTGTCGCATTGAGGAATGATGACGGCAATCTCCTCACCGCCGTACCGCGCAACCACACTGCGGGGATACGACGTCATGATCTCGGCGACGCGAGTTGCGACGCTCTTCAGACAGATGTCCCCAACCGGATGTCCGTAGGTGTCATTGTAAGCTTTGAACTTGTCGACATCGATCATAAGCAGGCTCGGCCCTGCGGAGGTTTGGGAATTTCGGTAGACAAGGTCTTCCAGGGCATTATCGAAGGCTCTCCGATTGAGCAGTCCCGTCAGGCCGTCGGTGTGCGCCATCACCTCAAGCCTCTTGTTCAAGGTACGAAGTTCCTCCTCAGTTTTCTTGCTTTTCGTGACGTCGGAAAAAACAATCAGACTTCCGCCTTCCTCGGTAGCCCGCGTGCGCGCTTCGATCCAGCGCCCATCCGCAAGGCGCATCTGGCGGTCGCCTGGTCGCAAAATTGCATCCGCGGACCTTTCTATTATGTCGTCGCAGTTCCCACCGCCGTTCATCTCCTCCCCACGTTCTATAGCGACCCGGATGATCGCCCTCAGGCAAGCTCCAGTCGACCGGACGTCAGCCGTAAGAGGAAAGAGTTCGAGATATCGCGCATTGTTGAAAACCTGCGCTCCTCTGTGGTCGAACATGGCTAGACCATCGGCCATGCTGGCCAGCGCGCCGGCCAGATGTCGCTGGGTTTGCGCCAGTTCGCGTTCCAGCAGTTTCCGGTCGGTGATCTCCCGATTGTGCGTGATCATGCCAATCATTTTACCATCGTCATCGTGGAACGGCGCTTTTAACGTGGCAAGCCACGTCTCCACACCATTCGTACGGGTGAAGCGCTGCTCGATGACGACCGGCTTTCCCTCGCGCAGAACCGCCTCTTCGTCCGCCCGGAAAGTCCGCGCCGCTTTCTCAGGATAAAAGTCGAAGTCGGTCTTGCCGATAAGATCGGAAGGGGTCCCCGCGCCCATCAGTGCTGCGGTCGCTGGATTTACTGCGATAAACCGACCATCGAGATCCTTGGCATTCAAACAGTCGGGAAGAGCCTCGATGATCGCTCTGTAGATGCGGTTAAGGGTGGTTGCCTGCTGCCGCTTTAGCTCCTGCGAAATCGCGAGGCTCGAAATCATCGCAGAAACAAAAAGCAGAAGCGCAAACGGCGCAACGACCGCTGGCATGACATTGGACCATTGATCGAACGGCACTTTGACGAAAAATGCAGCCGTACCGCTGAACACAACTGCCAGCGACACCACGCAAATGCTCCGCCCATCAGGAATGCCACGGACAAACCTGTGGGCGATCAGTCCACTCGCTGTCGCCATGAATATCAGAGGCAGCGCCACGGAGAGGCCGGTTCCGCCACTCAGGATGCGGCGACCGACCGCCACCACAAAGGGAGTTGCGGCAGCGACGGGGCCTCCGAACAGGCCAGAGATCGCCAAAAGAGTGTAGCGAAGATCAAGAAAGACGCCGGAATGGAACTGAAACGGCAGCGACATCGCTCCGAGCGTTCCACACGCCATAATTCCACCATATGCTGCTGACCTAGAGCGCGGCGTAAAATGCGCCATGTGTCGATGTCCAAAAGTCCACAGCGATGTCGTTATGGCGACGATCGCAAGGTTGGCAAGTAGTTCATTCCAGGGATTCATTGGTATCGGTTTCCAGGCGCAGCGTTTTAACGACGATAACCGGGTGATCTAAACGAGTGGTTGAGACTGGCAGTAACTCAGGGGCTATCTCGCAATATTTGACAATTCATCCCTTTAAACACTGCTTCGCACGGTTTGAGGTCAAGTATCGCTCAGCGGCTAGCAACCGCATTCGCCGTCCGCACTGAAGCTTGCACAAAACCCAATAAACTTCGTTTCAGCTTGCAGGGCTTTTCCGCCTCCCAGAAGATCGCCGCCAATTTCAACGAGGCAGCCAGCTCGGAGCGGAGCCACAGAGTTGAAGGATATCGCGTCGATGTCCATGGGCTCGTTTTATTTCAGAGGGCGCCACGGGTTTTGTCTTCTGCGGTTAGGAGTGTGTTTTCCTCAGGCACAGCGTTTCCGGCGCCGACCAGACGCGTTCAGTCGTTCGCGCGTTTCTTCGGACCCGTAGGCTTGGCGATGACGGATTTTTCCGCCACCGGCGCAGTCAGTTGCTTCAACTCTTCTTCAGTCTTGGGGCGGAACTTGATCATCGTGATGGTCTTTCGGCGACGCTCCGGACGGAGCGGGAACTGGTTTTTGAGATATGAAAACTAGGTAAAACGTTCACTCTGGTCAGAAATATGCCTTATCGACAGCGATGCAGACGCCGATCGCCAAAGACAACGTTAATGTCCACTGAATGAAGAAAAGCACATATTGAAACTGATAGATGGAATCGAAGAATGATCTCATCGCCGGACTCCCGTGATAAATCGGATATTCAATTCTTTAACACACAACACCGGCTTTATGTTTTAATTATTCGTACACATAGCGATTGTGATCACCGTATGCCGCAGAATGATCTCTGGCACTCCCAAGCGCGGAGTGCTATTCATCGTGCAGGGGAGAAGCCATTCGGCTGCGAGCCCATTAAGGAATCCAAACATGGTTGATACCAATTTTCGCCCGCTGCACGACCGCGTTGTTGTTCGCCGTATCGAAGCCGAAGCGAAGACCAAGGGCGGCATCATCATTCCGGATACCGCCAAGGAAAAACCGCAGGAAGGCGAAATAGTCGCCGTCGGCACAGGCGCCCGTGACGACAATGGCGCTCTCATCGCCCTCGACGTCAAGACCGGCGACCGTATCCTGTTCGGCAAGTGGTCGGGCACCGAAGTCAAGCTCAACGGCGAAGACCTTCTGATCATGAAGGAAGCCGACATCATGGGCGTTATCGGCTGATCTCAGCCGCGCTGTCCGTAATTTTTCCTTGTGATATCATTGGGCGATGCGCCCGGGAGTTCTTTCTATGGCTGCCAAACAAATCAAATTCGGCCGTGAAGCGCGCGAAAAGCTGCTGCGCGGCATCGATATTCTCGCCGATGCCGTCAAGGTCACACTTGGTCCAAAGGGCCGCAACGTCATCATTGACAAATCCTATGGCGCACCGCGCATCACCAAGGATGGTGTAACGGTCGCCAAGGAAATCGAGATTGAGGACAAGTTCGAAAACATGGGCGCCCAGATGGTGCGCGAAGTGGCCTCCAAGACCAATGACATCGCCGGTGACGGCACCACAACGGCAACCGTTCTCGCCCAGGCCATCGTTCGCGAAGGCACCAAGGCGGTTGCAGCCGGCATGAACCCGATGGACCTGAAGCGCGGCATCGATCTTGCCGTGACGGAAGTGGTCAAGGGGCTGGTGGCCAAGGCCAAGAAGATCAGCACGTCAGAAGAGGTGGCCCAGGTCGGCACGATCTCCGCCAATGGCGAAACGGAAATCGGCCATTACATCGCTGACGCGATGCAGAAGGTCGGCAATGAAGGCGTCATCACGGTTGAAGAAGCCAAGACCGCCGAAACCGAACTCGAAGTCGTCGAAGGCATGCAGTTCGACCGCGGCTACCTCTCGCCTTACTTCGTCACCAACCCTGAAAAGATGGTTGCTGAACTCGAAGACGCATATGTGCTCCTGCACGAAAAGAAGCTATCCAATCTGCAGGCGCTTCTGCCTGTGCTGGAAGCCGTCGTGCAGACCGGCAAGCCGCTCCTTATCATCTCGGAAGACGTTGAAGGCGAAGCTCTTGCGACGCTGGTCGTCAACAAGCTGCGTGGTGGCCTGAAGATTGCTGCCGTCAAGGCTCCGGGCTTCGGCGACCGCCGCAAGGCCATGCTCGAAGACATTGCGGTCCTGACCGCCGGTCAGGTCGTGTCCGAGGATATCGGCATCAAGCTCGAAAATGTCACCCTCGACATGCTCGGCCGCGTCAAGAAGGTCACCATTACCAAGGAAAACACCATCCTTGTCGATGGAGCGGGTAAGAAGGCCGAAATCGATGGCCGCGTCGCCCAGATCAAGGCGCAGATCGAGGAAACCACTTCCGACTACGACAAGGAAAAGCTGCAGGAACGTCTTGCCAAGCTTTCGGGCGGCGTTGCAGTCATCCGCGTCGGCGGTGCGACTGAAATCGAAGTGAAGGAAAAGAAGGACCGTATCGACGATGCGCTGAACGCAACCCGTGCAGCGGTCGAAGAAGGCATCGTCCCAGGCGGCGGTACTGCTCTGCTGCGCGCCTCGATCGTTCTCGACATCAAGGGTGCAAACGACGATCAAACTGCCGGTATCAACATCGTGCGCAAGGCACTTCAGTCATTGGTTCGCCAGATCGCTGAAAATGCAGGCGAAGAAGGCTCGATCATCGTTGGCAAGATCCTCGAAAGCAACACCGACAACTACGGCTACAACGCCCAGACCGGCGAATTCGGCGACATGATCGCCATGGGTATCGTCGATCCGGTCAAGGTTGTTCGCACAGCCCTGCAGAACGCAGCTTCGGTTGCTTCGCTGCTGATCACCACGGAAGCCATGATTGCCGAACTGCCGAAGAAGGATTTGGCCGGCGGCGGCATGCCTGATATGGGCGGCATGATGTAATCTATTCCGGCCCTCGGACTTGAACCATTTTCATAGCAGGGATGGCCCCGGTCTTTGGGGCCATCCCTCACCATTGCCAAAATGAGCTTAAGTGCCCTGTGCGAAACTACCGCTACGTTTTTTCAAGCCGCCATCGGTCGTTGTGGCGTGCCTGCTGTTTGAGCTTCTCGATGCGATGGCGCTGATAGCGTCGATTTGGCTGACAGCGATACTTTTCGTTCGAAGATTAGATGCGTGATGGAGACCAGGTGTGGCGTTTTGGTGTCAGGCCCGCCGATGTCCAAAGCGCACACAATTCCCCCTTCTTCACTTATGTAGAAGACACTCACCACGTTGCATCTCGCTGGAATAGCCTCGTCGGGAGAGCGCTTGGACAGTGTTTGGATCAGGCATGTGGAGAGCCTAGTTTCGATGGGAAGGGATGCTTCCAACGCATCGACAAGGCGGTCGGCCTTGTCAGGGTCGTCGATCATCCGTCAACCTCGCGGTTGGCCGCGGGTCGATTAGCCTCGTCGGTTACGGTGAGCATCGGTGCGGTCGTGTAGTTCCACTTACGGAAATCCTCACGGCTGAGATTGATCGCATCCATTTCTGCGTCACAGACCTTGATGGCTTTGGAAAAGGCTGCCGCACGCGAAGCGACCGCGACTGAACAAGGTGAGCCGATCACCAAGGCGGTCATCGAAGCCCTGAAGGACAGGAAGCTGCTTGTCCCTGCTCATACGCTTGGCGACGGCGGGCCGGGCGGCGGCACTCCGACTAGCCTATCGCGAATTGATCCGGGACCTGGCGCAGCCGTCGATCGAGGCGCTTGATCAGCTTGTCGTTGAGCGGGTTGGCGATCAAGCCATCTCGGCTGGATTGCGGAAGCGCCTGAAGGCGCGAAACTGAAGAACCTCAAGGGTTTGATCGCCCGTCTTGAGGTTCTGCGAGGAGCTACCATTTCCGATGAAAGGCGCAAGATGATCCATGCCAATCGCTACGGCATCGCCGCCAGGGATGCGCGCATTCTGCATGCCCGCGAGATACGGCGCCTGACATCCGAGCGTCGTCAAGCCACGCTGGTCGCCTTCGTCATCGAGAGGCAGGCGGCGGTCACTGATCTGACGATCAATGTATTCTGCAAATTGATTGGCAGCAACCGTCGCAAGGCTGAACTGAGCCGCACGGAACGCCGGCTGAAGGAAGCCGAAGTTCTTGATCGGGTGGCGCTTGATCATCTCAAGCTCGGCGAGGCGCTTCTGGCCGCCCGTGAGAGCAACACCGATCTTGCATCCGCGATCGCAGCGTCCCTGGGCTGGGACGGGTTGATCGCCAGCATGGCGGCAGCCAAATCTGTCGACATCACGCGGCTGCCCGGTTCGACTTCGCCAGAAGCTTGATCGCCTTTTCCAACGGGCGTTCGCCGCTGCAGTAGTCTTCCCATGCTTTCGTCTTCTTCAGGAGCGCAGGCACGGTGCGCACCGTAAATCGCTTCGGATCGAGATCCGATTTGACCTGCGACCAGGTCAAGGGCATCGACACAGTCGCGCCGGGCCGTGCACGTGGCGACAATGGCGCAACTGCAGTCGCCATTCGGTCGTTGCGTAAGTAGTCGAGGAAAATTCTTCCGTTGCGAAGCTTCTTCGCCATTTTCACGAGGAATTTCTCCGGATCGTCGCGTGCCATCTGGAGACAAACGTCGTGTGCAAACGCCTTTGCTTCCGGCCACGTCAGCTTGCTGCGCTTGCCGACCTCGAGGGGGGTCACGACGTGAAGCCCCTTCCCTCCCGTCGTCTTGCAGAAACTGACGAGACCCAGCGCATCCAAACGATCACGCATTTCCTTGGCCGCTTCGACCACCATCGAAAATGGAACGTCGGGTCCGGGATCGAGGTCAAACACGAGGCGGCCTGGGACTTCCGGCTGTTTTGGTTTGCAGTTCCATGGATGAAGCTCAAGTGCTGCAACCTGAGCCACCGCCGCCAGCCCTTCGACGCGGTCAATCTGGAGGTAGGGCTTTTTATCGCCAAACACCGTGACAAACTCGAGAAGGTTGGATGTTCCCATCATCGCGTGTCGTTGGAAGAACTGCTCGCCGTCGATGCCGTCCGGCGCTCGGATGATCGAGCAAGGTCGCCCCTTGATGTGATCGATCAACCAGGGGCCGACGGCTTGATAATATTCAGCGAGTTCCTGTTTGGTGACGGGTTTTCCATCGTTAGCATCTGGCCACAGAGGCTTGGCCGCACTGGAGATCAATACCCCCATCACGTTCGCTTTTGCGCCGGCACGACGACGGCTGGATGCTCTCACGTCCTTCTGCGGCTCCGGGACATCTGCTGTTTCAGGGTCTGCTGGCTTCTCGGCCTCAACTTCCGATGCAGGTTTGTCCTCCCGCAGGCCTTTGAAGGCTGCCTGTCGAACCATGCCGTCGCCTGTCCATCCCTCGAACTCAATCTCGGCAACGAGCTCGGGTTTGACCCAGACTACGTCGGGATCCCGCTTGGGAGCGCCTATCCCCGTAAACGGCGAGGTCTTCGTCTCTATCTCCTTCAATCTGTGCACCAGTGTCGCGACCTTCGTCGCTCCGTACCCGGTTCCCACTCGGCCGACATAGACGAAGCTGCCGCCTCGGTTCACGCCCACCAGAAGCGAACGGAACCTTCCATTCGTTTTGGCCCAGCCACCGATGACGACCTCGTGGCCCGCCCGGCATTTGGATTTGGCCCAGGTTTTCGTCCGGCCGGATTTGTATGGGGCATCAGCCCGCTTGGAAACAATGCCTTCAAGGGACAGTTTGCAGGCTGATTTCAGAACCGCGTCGCCGCCCGTGTCGAAATGATCGACAAATCGCAGACGAGGATCGTCGCCGCTTTCCCTCATCAAGTCTTGGAGGCGTTCTTTCCGATCGACCAACGGCTTGTCACGCCAGTCCTTGTCTCCTTCGAAAAGCAGATCAAATGCGAAATAGACCAGATCGTCTGTCTTTCCCTCGGACAGAGCCGCCTGGAGTGCGGCGAAGTCCGGCGCGCCATGTTCGTCGAGTGCACAGATTTCACCGTCGATGATCGCGCTGGGCAGTCCTGAGAAAGATTTTTCGATCGCTGGATACTTTGCCGTCCAATCAAGACCCTTGCGGGTCTTCAATGTAACCTCGCCGTCAACGATCCGGGCTTGAATCCTGTAGCCGTCGAACTTGATTTCATGGATCCAACCGTCGACAGATGGGGGACGGGCGAGGCTCTCGCAGAGTTGCGGTTGGATGAACTCGGGCATTTCCGATGTCCGCGTTTTCGGTGGTGTCGTCCGACTAGCTTTGGACGCTCGGACTTTCCGCTCATCTGCGGCGAGCCCATGATTACTGTCCCAAACCGCATCGGCTGAAACGGCATCGCCAGAAACCATGAAGGGCTTGGGCTTCCTGCCTTTGCCCGATGCGATGACATCCATCGTCCGTCCGGACGCGATCGAAGTGGCATCGTCAAGGATTGCTTCGCCTTTGCTCTCGACGGCGTGTTCGTCGTGATGCTTGATAAGCAGCCAGTTGGTACGCTTGCCGCCATTGCGATCATGTTTCATTCGCACAAGGACGAAGCTGCCATGCAGGCGCTTGCCCTCGATCAAAAATTTGAAGTCGCCGTCTTCCAGTGCCTGCTGAGGGATCTTCTTTCCTTCCGGCTCCCAGTACCCGCGATCCCAGACCATGACGGTACCGCCGCCGTATTGGCCCTTGGGAATTGTCCCCTCGAAATCACCGTAGTCCAAGGGGTGGTCTTCGACTTCCACGGCCAAACGCTTGTCGTGCGGGTCGAGCGACGGCCCACGCGTCACCGCCCAGGATTTGAAAACGCCGTTCAATTCCAGTCTGAGGTCGTAATGCAGACGCGTGGCATCGTGCTTTTGAATGACAAAACGCAGACGGTTGGAGGCGTTTAATTTGCCTGCACCGCTGGGCTCCTTTGTCAGCTTGAAGTCCCGTTTCGCCTTGTATTTGGAAAGCTTGTCGTCTGCCATCGGACCCTCGGAACACTTGCGATGATGATCGCCATAACGCGCGGCCTCTGCAAAAGATGCGTAAGCCGTCGGCTGCTGGCAAAAATAGCGGCTTACCTTCCGCCATAGTGCCGCAAAGAGGGGAACAAACCCGTCATCACACCGTTCCCGAAGAATTCCCACGGAGTATCTTGCAATGGCACCTCGGTCGTTCTGGAAAGGCTACCTCAAGCTATCTTTGGTCAACTGCGCGGTCTCAATGGTCCCAGCGACGACTGAGAGCGAGAAAGTACGGTTTCATACCCTGAACCGGGCCACGGAAAACCGTGTCGTCAGCCGCTACGTCGATTCCGTAACCGGTCGCGAGGTGGATGAAGATGACGAGGTCAAGGGCTTTCAGCGCGGCGAAGACGAATATGTGATGCTAGAAGACGACGAGATTGATGCCGTCGCCCTGGAGAGCGCCCGTACGATTGATATCGAGACGTTCATCCCAAAAGATTCGATCGAATGGATCTGGTATGACACACCGCACTATCTCACTCCAAGCGATAAGGTCGGAGAAGAAGCGTTCGCCGTCATTCGGGAAGCGATGGCAACCAAGGGGGTGGTTGGAATTGCTCGACTTGTCATGTATCGGCGCGAGCGGGCCGTCATGCTCGAACCCCGCGGTAATGGCATTGTTCTGTGGACACTGCGTTATGGCGACGAGGTTCGTGACCCGAACGAATATTTCAAAGCCATCGGACCGCAGAAATCTGAATCCGACTATATGCAGCTCATGGAAAAGTTCATTGAGGCGCGTTCAACCCCATGGGACCCTTCGATCGTCGATGACCCGGTCCAAGACCGCATTCTGGATATGATCGCCGCCAAGAAAAAGGGCAAATCGAAGAAGAAAACTGCTCCGAAGGCCGAGAGCAAGGGGCCGAGCAACATCATTAACATCATGGAAGCTCTCAAAAAGAGCCTAGAAGCGTCGAAGAAAAAATAACGCTCCAGTTGTTAGCCCGCTTTGCGGGTCGGAGTCTTCTTCTTCGGTGGAGTGTCAGCGCTTTTTGCCGTTTTCTTGCTTGGCTTTTTCGCTTCGCTCTTGAGACCAGCACTCTGCCGCAGGGCATCCATCAGGTTCACGACCTTCGTTGGTTCCGGAGCCGGGCGAGGTTTTATCTCCCTGCCCTCGAGCTTGGCCTTCACCACTTCCGTCAATGCGTCTTCATAACGGTCGTCAAACTTGCTTGGATCGAATTTGCCCATCTTGCCACCGATGATGTGGTCGGCGAGATCGAGCAGTTCCTTTTCGATTTTCAGTTTAGGCGCGTCGCTGAAGGCATCCTCGGCCGAGCGGACCTCGTATTCGAAATTGAGAGTTGACGCGATGAGCCCCTTTCCGTGGGGCCTGATCAAAAGCTTGCGGACACGGCGGAACAGCACCGTTTCAGCAATGGCGGCCACTTTCTTCTTTTCCAGACCGTCACGGATCAGGGTGAAGACTTCGAGGCTCTGCTTATCCGAGGGTGAGAGGTAGTATGGCTTGTCGAAGTAGACATCATCGATGTCCTCGCAACCGATGAACATGTCCGCGTCGAGCATCTTGTCAGCGTCTGGAACTGCTGCGGCAACCTCTTCAGGCTCGAAGACGACGTAGTGGCCGTTGGAATCTTCATATCCTTTAACCTGGTCATCCCGCTCCACGACCCTGCCCGTTTCGCTGTCAACGAACTCACGACGCACGCGGTTTCCGGTCTTGCGGTTGAGGGTGTGGAAGGCAATCCGCTCTGATGTGGAGGCTGCGGTGTAAAGTGACACAGCGCACGTGAGCTCACCGATCTTAAGAAACCCCTTCCAGTTCGCGCGTGGTGCCATCTGTCATTCTCCCCTGCAAAAATGAAAAATGCCCACGCGCTGCTTTAGTTCCCCAGACAGCGCTTACGTTGTTTGAGCCCTTGGGACATTTTTTTGATGGCCCTGCGCCACATTTGAAGTCGACATAACCCGGTCACTCGCACCGCGTGCCTCCCGAATTGTCATTCAGGCATTAATAAAGTTAATAGCCAGCCGCTGGGGTTGGCGTACACTAGCGTCACCAGTCCCACTGCGCCCACCCTTTCCCTCGGCTGCGACTGTTTGAGAGACCCTCTGCTCTTGCCCAACTTCGCTGGAGCAGAGCTGTGTCGCTTTTTGATCCGTTTCTCACTGTCGTATCCGTTACCGACGTTATCCTCATGGTGGAGGACGAGCCTTTTATCGCAATCGATATGGAAGAAACGCTCTTGAAAGCGGGGTATACGGTTGAAGCGCGCTCGTCGCGGACCGATGCCTTGAAGTGGCTTTCTCACAACACCCCAACTGTCGCCATTCTGGATATACATTTGAAAGATGGCGACGGAACTGAGATTGCGTTGATTTTACAGGCCCGTGGCGTGCCCATCATCTTCTGTTCAGGCGGAAGTCCCAACGACCTCCCCGAAGACTTCAGAGCCGCTTCGTGGGTTCACAAGCCGTATATGGACGGCGAGCTTCTACGCGCGGTCAGCAATGCGACGGGAACGGCCATGTCTGTTCCGGAGATGGAGGCGCGACCATGACGATGGAAACATCCCAGCGGCGGCCGAGAGGTACATCTCCTCGCGGCGACTTCGACGAAGCAAAGGCGTTCGCGACAGCGAGTGAAGAGGCCCGCCTCGCCGCCGCCAAGGAAAAAACCAGGATGCTGCGAGAAGCCCGGTTAAAGAGCGAGACATGTGAGAAGGCCAATTCCTGATAGCCAAACTCGCTGAGGCAAATCATTATTCGCGTAGATCTGCAGCGCTCTGTGCGTTTGTCGCGGCGTACATCGCGCAAATGCAATCGACCGGTTGGGAACTTGCTACGTCTCACCGCGTTGAGTTCGATCGATTTCAGCACCGGCTTTGGAGACTTCCGTGAACACGAAATGTTTGCACTACTACCTGACCCGCATTGAGAACCATCACGTCGCAATTGGATCTCGCCCTCAGACGATCGAAGACGTGAAAGCACTACTGGACGCAAATGATGTCGCCATCGACCGTGCGCTTGGTGCTCTTCACGCCAATGGTAGCATAAAGCTGGTCGAAACAACGGATGAGGGGCTGGTCGAGACGATCGTACAAGCCAGATGGTTGAATTAGAGAACCGAGGTGCAATATGTCAGATGACCCCAAAAAATCGCCGGCCGTATCGTCCCTTAAGAAGGAGCGCGCAGAGCAAGCCGGCCGTGATGCAAAGGCCGACCTCGACAGTGCTTTGAAAGACTCTTTTCCGGCTTCGGATCCGATCTCAATGACTTCGACATCGATACCGTCAGGCAGAACCGATGCGGACAGCGCCGAAAGGGTAAGAGCTGAACCAGATCCGTCGACCCCCACTTCGGATCGGGTTCAGAAAAACCGGTCATTGTTCGACGACCTCGGCAATTGGATAGCGGAAAAGCCAATAGCGGCCGCAGCCGTGGTCGCAGCATTGTCATATTTGTTTGGCTCTACCCGTTAGCACTAGCACCCTTTTCAACGCCTACAGGAGCCAAGCAATGCCTCCAATGCAATCGATCCCGCGCCCTGATCGCGATGCAACCCTTGAGAACGCTGTAGAAGCCATCCGCCCGTCGTTCGACGATTTGGTGGAACTTGCTGACGTTAGCGTCGAGGCAGCGGCTGGAGCAGAAATGCCGGAAGCATTTGTCGGGCAGCTACTAGTAACCAATTAGCTATAGTGGTTCCGAATCTTACGGGTGAGCCATAATCAGTTGTCTTCGCTCCTGTTTCGCTATGAGCACCCCTTCCGGACGGAACTAATGTGGCGAGTTTGAGTTCAACAGGATGAGGTTCGCAACCGTGCGGCCGATAACATCGCCAAGTCTCAAGGCATTCCGGTCGAACAGGCGCGATCGCAAGTTGAACAGTACGAAAATACTTACCGCGACAACCTGGCCGCTGCCAAGCAGAAGGCGATCGATGCTGCACAGGCCGCCACGGCCGCAGTTTCTGCCGGAGCGATCCTCGGGTTCGTGACGCTGGCGTTTGGCGCGATCGCTGCGTGGTTTGGCGGTGTCTATGGCACCAAACGTGCGCTGGTATTCGATGTTTCTGGTCGTCGCATCTCGTAGTTCCCAGCCACTGGCATTGTGCCGGTGGCCTCAGCAAGAGAATGGAAATTCCAATGGCCGAAACTAAAAAACTCCAAGATCTGTTCCTGGACACCCTCAAAGATGTGTATTTCGCCGAACAGAAGATCGTTGAGACGCTTCCCAAGATGGAAGAGGCGGCCACTAGCGTGCAGCTCAAGGACGCGTTCACAAAGCACCTTGCTGAAACGAAGGTCCACGTCGAGCGCCTTGAGCAGGTGTTTGAGATCATCGGCGAGGCGCCGGAGGCAAAGACCTGTGACGCAATCCTCGGCATCACCGACGAGGGAGCCGAGATCATGAAAGAGTATAAAGGCTCGCCTGCCCTCGATGCCGGTCTTCTCGCCGCCGCACAAGCGGTCGAGCATTACGAGATGTCGCGATACGGCACCCTTCGAACCTGGGCGCTGGAGTTGGGCCTGAATGATGCTGCCGGACTGCTGCAGACGACGCTTGATGAAGAGCAGGCCACCGACCTGGCTCTCACCTCCATTGCGACATCGGTTGTCAATCAGAAGGCTGAAGGCTGACAACGGTGGAACCCGCGGAAAAACCGCGGGTTTCCAACCATTGAAGTTTGAAGTGACGCGCTCAACGAAAGGCCCAAACATGGACTACGATGAGAAATCTAAATTTTCCGCTGACGAGATCGATGCACCTCTTGTGGACGAGGCGTTGGCCGCGACAGACCGGGATCCGGACTTAAACCGCACGCATAAACTCGAATTGGAAGTTGCGAGGCTTCAAAAGGCACTTGAGGAGACTGCCGCTGAGGCTCACAAAGCTGCCGAAAACGCAATTAAAGAGAAAATCAACGATGGTCCTATATCGGCCGCGCTTGCGGTTGGACTTGTAGCCTTTCTCTACGGCCTCACTCGGTAACCGGCTCACCATTCACCGACGCAACAAGGAGACATGCTGATGTCGAATTCAACGAACGATCAGACCAATCTTGGCCCCACCACTGGTACAAGCTCGACGGAGTTCGGTTCGTCCGTTGAGAGCCAGGCGCAAATGCGGGATGCTTCAACTACGGACCGTGCCGCCGGTGAACCTCTCAACGTCTATCGCCTTGAACCCATCGCAAATACCAGTGATCCGCGATGGGATAACTCGCCCTACCAGGGTGTCGTAGTTGTCGCCGCAAGAACGACTGGCGATGCCAGGATCGTAGCATCGGAACGAGAACTGGACTTCATGGAAATCGATGCCGCGCCGGCTGGGGACGTGACAACGCGCAACGCCAGCGCTTTCCGGTCGGAAAAGCTCTACACCGTGATTGAGATCGACCATGGACGCAGTGATCTCGCACGGGGCATTCTGGAGGGCGAGGTTTCGGTTGCGACGGTTAAGCCTGTCCAGATCTAGGTCCCCGTCGGCCCGATGGGAAAGGATATCCTGATGCCTCCCATGCAGTCGACCGCTGGTCCCGAAGGTGAACTTTCCCTCAGGCATGTAGTCGGGGGGCCATCCGGCCCGCGTTCGGTGATTTGACTGATCTGGCGGATATCAGCGTCGAAGCGGCCGCTGGAACCAGTATGCCGGAAGCCTTGATTGCCCTCGCGCGCCGCGCTGAAAGGGTGGGGTAGACTTTAGGTATCGCGACACAGGCAATCGTTCAGTCGGCGCAACAGTATCTGGGCGCCAGAGGTGCATTTCTTGACTGACCTAAACCCCAGCTTTGGAGGGATATTATGCCCATCTACTTTTTTCACGTCCGGAACGAGGAAGGCACTGATGAGGATTTAGAGGGGATAACGTTCGAGTCGGTCGAGGCTGCCAAGGTGAGCGCCGCGGAGACTTTGCAGGAAATTATCGCTGATGAACTGAGGGCTGCCCGTAAAATCGAGATTGGGGCTATCGATATTACGGATGCTACCGGGACCGTGGTCGCGACTGTAACGATAGAGGACGGAGTATTACAGCCGCTGTCATTGTCGTACTAGGCTCCAAACTACCCATTCCGGCTATTTGGAACCATACCGCCCATGGAGATTTATACGCCCATGAAAATGAGCCCAGAAGAATTCAAGTAGCTACCCATTCCTATCGCGCTTGTCGTTGACGACGAGCCGCTGATCCGAATGGACACGTCCGACATCGTGGCTGACGAGGGCTATCACGTGCTGGAAGCCAGAACCGCAGACGAAGCACTTGCGTTCCTGAGGCAACACAACTCGTTGAAGCTTGTGTTCCCGATATCTCACCGTTCCTGACCTATCGCTCGGCCGAACGGTCGATCCACGCTTCGAAGGACTGTCGCGGTTTAAGTCAAAGTCCATATAGGAGAAAACTGCGCCTCTAAACCACCCGGCGAAGAAGCTGCTCATCGAGCTGGCCGATGCCAGTGAGAAATCTACGAGCGGCCAGCGGCGATATTAGGGGGTATGGCGGCAATGTCTTCATTGGGATGCCCAATCCATTGAGGCCAGCTGGATTTCAACAGGAGCAACATCTGAGCCGACCGCATTGAGTGGATCAATATTATGGGATACGGTTTGAGCGATGTCGTCAGGAAACATGACGACCAGTCATGCCCAGTATCGAACATTTTTCGTATGAGGGTCTGGATAACCGGACAGAAAACTCGCATCTGGTTGTTCGACGACGAGGACCGGCCATGATCCGATCCAGTCTTCAGGGCAATGCCATCACTTCGCCTTTATCCACGGCTCGATCGCCAATCTCTTCAATCTCCACTGTAAACATCTTACAGCCGCCGATCGCCGTGATATCTGAGCCACCGCAATGTCGTCTGGAGCGAAATCGCTTTATCGACAGCCGCGCAACGAGGCAACATAGTGTACATCCTGCGACCGGCCAAAACTAAGGCGCGCTACCCAGCTTGCAGATGCTGAAAACATAATCCTGTGACCTGACCAGTTTAGGCGTGCTATACACAGCATGCTGGGGAAAGGTCCAAGAAAACCACCATTCTTTACTGGATCGGGGTATATGCGTTGAAAAATCCTGCGGTTGACGCATATCTGGCGAGCCTCGTAGTGGCGACCGAATTCTCCGCAGTCGCCGATCGGACACTTTATACCCCTCTTCCAGGCGATTGGTTCATCGCTCTTTCGGATGTGATTGATTCATCGAGCGCGATTGACGCAGGCCGTTACAAAGCCGTTAATATGGCAGGCGTGAGCGTAATTTCGGCTCTTTCAAATGCTCTTGGGCAAACAAATTATCCGTACGCTTTCGGGGGTGATGGCGCATCCATGGCGGTTCCTGGCTCTGTAAGAACGCAGGTGCTCAATGTTCTTGCTGCGCTGAAAAGATGGGCTGCAGAGGCTCTTCAGCTCGAACTCAGGGTCGCATTGGTGGATATGCAGAGTATCCGGGCGGCAGGTAACGATGTCCGTGTGATGAGGCTGGGCGTCAGCCCCGACGTGACTTACACGATGTTCTCGGGTGGTGGAGTAAGATGGGCGGAGGCCGAAATGAAGGCTGGCCGTTTTCAGATCAAGGAGGCGATCAACGTTTCTCCACCTGATCTTACCGGCCTATCCTGTCGTTGGGACCCGATCCCCGCTTCGAAAGGCCAGATAGTTTCCCTTATTGTAGCACCGGGGGAGGATGGGACGGTCGATCTGTTCCAGAATTTGATCTTAAGAATTGTCGGCTTGATAAGCAATCAACAGCGGGCGGGCCATCCTTTACCGGTTAATGGTCCACCGCTAACGTTTAGCAGCAGTGGCCTGAGGTATGAGGCAGCTGCGCATTCCCGCAAAACAAACCAGTTCTTTAATAAAGTTTCAGTCATTTCTAAGACCCTCGCAGCCGTAATCATGGACCGCCTCGATCTTGAGATTGGCGGGTTTAACGCCAAGCGATACAAGGCCGAGGTTTCTGCGAACTCGGATTTTCGGAAGTTTGACGATGCATTGAAGATGACTATTGATATTGCGCGAGAGCAATTCGAGCCTATCGAAAAACTCCTTCAAGACGCCGCCGCACAACGCTGGTGTAGATATGGCATACATAGGCAGGAAAGCGCCTTGATGACGTGCTTCGTACCGAGCCTGTCAGCACGTGACCATGTGCACTTTATTGATGGCGCTGGGGGTGGCTACGCGCTTGCGGCGCGAAACTTAAAGCGCGAATTTCCATGAGATGGCAACGCCCATCTTAACGACCGTTTCCCCGCCATCACGAGCAATCACAAGCGCGTAAGAGCCATGTTTGGTCGTTGCAGGCGGCCAAATGTTCGACCATTGTAGCACCGTGAACAACAGACGGAGGAATTCCATGATGTCGGTCGGTTACAGAAGCTTGCTTGCCGCTGGCTGTCTCGCTGCGGCGTTTGCCGCCTCGGTGGCGTGTGCGGCAGAGGTGAAGGATTTCGAAAAGGCTTCGTTTGACGCAGCGCGAAAAGCCGGCAAACCGGTTGTGGTCGATATCTCCGCCACCTGGTGTCCGACTTGTGCCGCGCAAAAACCTATTGTCGATGCCCTGTCGAAAGAGCCGGCTTACGCCGATCTGATATTGTTTCATGTTGATTTCGATGCGCAGAAAGATGTCGTCAGAGCACTCGGGGCGCAGATGCAATCGACCTTGATTGCTTTCGACGGCGACAAGGAAACGGGACGCTCGGTCGGCGACACGAAACCCGTTTCCATCGGCGCATTGTTCGCTTCGACAATCGGAGACTGAGCGGTGTTTGTCACGGCCTTCTTCGCATTGCTGGCCGGCATCTTTTCGACTTTGTCACCCTGCGTGCTGCCTTTGTTGCCTGTCGTGCTCGGCGCGGCGACTTCCAGGCATCGTTTCGGTGTCTTAGCGCTTGCAGGCGGACTTACACTTTCCTTCGTTTCGATCGGCCTGTTCGTGGCTTTGATCGGCTTCTCCATAGGCCTCGACCTCACCGTATTCCGCACGGTGGGGGGGATGGTCATGATCGGCTTGGGCTGTGTTTTGATGTTGCCCGCCGTTCAGATGCGGCTGGCCACGGCGGCCAGTCCGATCGCCACCTGGACCGAGGAGCGCTTTGGCGGCGTGGAAGGCGGTGGGCTGTCTGGCCAACTGCTGGTCGGTCTGCTTTTAGGGGCCGTCTGGAGCCCCTGCGTCGGGCCAACGCTTGGAGCCGCATCGATCATGGCAGCGCGTGGTGAAAATCTCGGCCAGGTCATCCTGACAATGCTTACCTTTGGGATCGGTGCGTCTCTTCCCCTGCTTGCTCTCGGTGCCCTGTCGCGCGAAACAATCATACACTGGCGCGGCCGCATGCTGACGGCTGGGAAAGGAGGCAAGATGCTGCTCGGCGCGGTCCTGCTTACCGTCGGTATTCTGATCGTGACGGGTCTCGACAAACAGCTTGAAGCCATGCTTGTCGCAGCCTCACCGGTGTGGCTGACGCAACTCACCACATCGTTTTAGAAAAGCCGCGCAGATCGCGCGTTTCAAGGGCGCAGTGTGTGCCCTTGAAACGTCAAAGCACTATCGGGCCGACACAGCTTTTGACCGTCGTTTCGCCAACAGACAAGGGACGATGGTTCGCGAGTGGCACTCCTGGTTCAGCCAGCCATTCCTCTTATCGGATAGTCATTGCCGATAACGAACTTCAAACCGCCCAGAAGCTGGCTCAGATCAGGTCTGGCAAACGGCGCGTTGGAAACGTCAATAACCTGCACCTTGCCATCTGGGTTGATGACGAATAGTCCCGGCTCCGAAAACGGCCGATCGGTTTCCTCAACCGACCTCGGGTTCGAGACGTAAAGGCCGAGCGCGTTCATCTGGTCCGGCATCAGGTCGAAGCCAACAGGGAAAGTCCAACCTTCCTCCTGGGCCTCCGTTTCTGCCTTGGCTTTCGTGTCCGCAGACACTGCAAAGACCTTGATGCCAGCGCCACCAAAATCGCTCGCCAGGCCGTTCAGCGTGGTGAGGTAGCGTCGGCATATCGGGCAGTGCTGGCCGCGATAGACAACAAGCAACCGCCAACCCTCTATTTCGGTAAGATTAAGCGCGCCGCCATTCACAGTTGGCCAGGACAATTTTGGGAAGCTTGTTCCCGCCATCAGCTTTTCACCGCTCATTTCGGTGTCTCCGTTGCTTCGTTCGGGTCAATCGACGCTAGGCTTCGGTTTTGTGGGAACATGTGATCGCGTGCCTCGGCGTCCATCTCCTTCTTGAAGCTGTGTTTGCTCGCTAGGGCTTCTGCACGCGCCGCAGCCGGGCGGGCGTTGATCTCGTCCAGCAACCGCTTCACGTTCGGCAGTTTTTCCCAGATGTCTGGACCAAACAGAAACTGCAGAACACGCGCCCAGCCCCACACGGCCATATCGACGATAGTGTATGTGCTGCCGAGCATATACTGCCCCTTGGCAAGCTGAGTATCGATCAAGGTCCAATGCCGGTTAGCCTCGTACATGTACCGGTTAACGGCATAATCCTTCGGTTCAGGCGCAAAGTGCTTGAAATGGACGGCCTGTCCTGAGAAAGGTCCGATCCCGGAGGCGACGAACATTAGCCATGATAATAGAGAAGCGCGTGAGCCCGGAGCCTGATCAGAAAGGAACATTCCGGTCTTCTCCGCGAGATAAAGAAGAATCGCGTTGCTGTCGAACACATTGACGTCACCATCGGTCAGTGCGGGAGTTTTCGCGTTTGGATTTATGACGAGGAATGCCGGATCGAACTGTTCACCCTTTCTGGTGTCGACGGGCACGACTTCATATTCAAGTCCGGCCTCTTCCAGAAAGAGTGCCACCTTCGCAGGATTTGGCGACGGGTGATAATAGAGTTTGATCATGACGGACCTTCTATGATGGAGGGGAAAGTTGTCGTAAGCCGCATCGAGAGCGTTCGTTGCGTGTCGCTTTCGATAAAATGGGTTCTGCTGCTCAACCTTTAGGCACAGAATCCGACCTGCAACCGCATCCTTACCGTGCCTTATTTTGTAACGAACGGTCAAGGATGGTGACGATCACATCAATGTGCTAACGTCTGATATGGTTGGGATGAAGCAATTTGACAGGCAGGTCGTTCTCGATGCTGCAGTCCAGGTTTTCTGGCGCAAGGGTTATGAGGCGACGTCGATCCAGGATTTGGAACAGGCGACCGGCCTTGGACGCGGCAGTCTCTACAATGCATTCGGTGGCAAGATTGCTCTGTTTCTCGAGGTTCTTGACCGTTACCGCCGCACGGAGAGCGAAACGCTGCTGCGGCACCTGCAAAATCCTGATGTATTTGTCGGCTTGCACTTCATGTTGACCTCGATCGTCGAGCGCATGCACCAACCAGACCGCCCGCCCGGTTGCCTGATGACAAACAGTTGTCTTGAACTAGGAGATGCTAATATCTCAGTCGTGATCAGAAATGGTTTGGAAGCAATGCGCGGCGAATTTGAAAGTGCGTTCCTGCGCGCGCGACAGGCGGGACAAATACAGTCCCATACGGATGTCAGGGCACTGGCGGATTTTTTCTGTGCAATCGTTAAAGGCCTGGGCGTGCTGCACAAATCACTGAACGATCGCAGGGTCCTTGAGAGTGTCGTTAAGGTCGCTTTAGCGTCGTGGCCACGTTGAGCAGCTCTTCAGGCAAAATCATGGCTTCCCGATCTGAACCCTTCTCTGCCCGCAAACAATCGTGTAGCGAACCTTCCGAAACTATTTTCTCATCACGCAAACATTTGTAGCAACGCCGTCGCACAAGCATTGAGACGGCTGAACATTATTTCCATCGACTACGTTTCCTTACGGGAGTGTTTTTGCTCTCGCATACGAGGAAACAAAATGCTGAAACCTGTACTCGCAGTTGCCGTGCTCGCATCGCTCTGTGCCGCGCCCGTCTATGCCATGGACGCGATGAAGTGCGACGATGCGTCGATGATGAAAATGCAGGCGGATATGGATGCGATGACCGATCCTGCCATGATGGAAAAGAAGGAAATGGCGTCTAAGGAAATGATGATGGCCAAGGATTCCATGAAGGCCAACAAAATGGACGACTGCAAGATGCACATGGACAATGCCAAGAAGAGCATGGGCCATATGTAAGACTTAACGAAGGGGTGCTATCAGCGCCCCTTTTCTTATTCTTTAAAACCATTTGACAATGAATTACTGTCCCTTCGCCAGATGCGTTTCATCATCTCGAAGGCGAGTACGACGTTCGGCTCGGAACGCTTCGGGAGTAGGCACGCAAAGCCCAATGTCGTCTCAAGCTTGACCCGATCGGCTATAATAAGACCGTTCGTCTGCCGTTCGTTAAGCGCTATGGATTCCCTGCACAGGCTGAGGCCGAGGCCGGTGCGTACCATGGCCAGCATCGATGTTTCTTGATCGACGAGAGCGACGATATTCTGTTTGAGATTGAGGGCGCCGAGTGTGCGTGCCAGCAACCGGTGATGAACCGACGCCGGCGGCGTACCGATCCAGGGAAGTCCCGCAAGTTCGTTCCAATCGCGGCCGGCAACCAGGCCGGCAAATGCCGGAGGCGCGACCACGCGGTAGGTCAGGCGCGAAAGCGGCCGGATAAAGAACTGGGCGTCGGATGCCGGATCAACGACTTGTGTGCTCGACCCGTAATCATCGAGGTCACCCAGAAAAAAACCGACGTCGAGTTCGTTACGTTTCAAGCCGCTTGCCACCTCGCCACTCATGCCTTGGCGAAGTTCTGTCTCAATTCCAGGGCCGCTTTCGACCAAAGCCTGCAGGAATGCGCCAAGGCGCGTGAATTCCGGATCGATGATCGTGCCGATCCTGAGCTTGCCACGTGGTTGTCGCGTCAGGTGGCGGGCGGTCTGGCTGAACTCCGTGGCCGAAGCGAGGACCTGCTCTCCTTTGGTGGCGAGCAATGCGCCGTCCCGCGTCAGTTCAAGCCCGCTCGCTGTCCTCCTAAACAGCGTCAGCCCGACGTTTTCAGAGAGGCGCTTGAGCTGGAAGCTGATGGCAGGTTGAGTGAGGTGCAGGAGTTCAGCGGCGCGGGTGACATTGCCTTCTCGGGCAACCGTCACAAACGCGCGCAGCAGTTTGAAGTCCAAATGATCAGCCATATAAAATTCCTTTATAATAGCTCATCGTATTTGTCATTGGATTCTGGAAATAGACCACGTTTATATGGCTGTGGGAGGATCGTTATGTCCATCGAATATTTCCTGGCTTATAACATGAGAGCATCTCTGTTCAGCTTTGTAAGGGCGCGGGCATGAGAACGAGCGGCCCGAATACAGATATCGAATTCTTCGACTACATCATTGTCGGAGCAGGTTCAGCTGGATGCGTGCTTGCCAACCGACTGAGCCGCGATCCGGAAAAACGCGTGCTATTGATCGAAGCTGGCCGGAAGGACAATTACCCCTGGATTCATATTCCTGTCGGCTATCTCTATTGCATCGGCAATCCGCGCACAGACTGGCTCTATAGCACCGAGCCTGAGGCCGGTCTCAATGGACGTTCACTTCGCTATCCCCGGGGCAAGACACTTGGTGGCTGTTCGTCGATCAACGGCATGATTTACATGCGCGGCCAGTCCCGCGACTATGATAGCTGGGCGGCACAAACGGGCGACAGCGAATGGTCCTGGAAAAATTCCCTGCCGGATTTCATGGCGCACGAGGATCATTACCGCCTGGATTGCGGTGCCGATCCGGCCACTGGCGACAACAGCCGCTTCTCCGATATGCATGGCCATGGCGGTGAATGGCGGATTGAAAAGCAACGCCTCAAATGGGACATTCTCGAGTCTTTCTCCGACGCCGCAGTGCAGGCGGGCGTTCCGCGCTCTCCCGATTTCAACAGCGGCGACAACGAAGGCGTCGGCTATTTCGAGGTCAACCAGAAAGCCGGATGGCGCTGGAATACGTCGAAGGCCTTTTTGCGACCCGTCCAGAGCCGCCGCAACCTGACGATCTGGACGGAGGCGGAAGTCGACAAGCTGATCGTCGAAACGGGACAGGATGGGCGCAAGCGGTGCATTGGTCTTTCGCTCTATCGCCGGAACCAGCGCGTCTCGGTTCGGGCCAAGCGCGAAGTCATCCTTTCGGCAGGTGCCATCGGCACACCGCAGATCCTGCAACTCTCGGGTATCGGTCCGGTGGCAACGCTCAAGGCGGCCGACATCGGCGTCGAACACGACCTGCCTGGCGTTGGCCACAACCTGCATGACCATTTGCAAATCCGTGCGGTGTTCAAGGTCAAGGACGCGAGGACACTGAATACACTGGCCAACAGCCTGTTGGGCAAGGCGAAGATCGGCTTGGAATACGCGCTGAAGCGCAGTGGCCCAATGAGCATGTCGCCTTCACAACTCGGTGCCTTCACGCGCTCCGACCCGGGCCAAGCCCATGCCAATCTCGAATATCACGTCCAGCCGCTCAGCTTGGATGCGTTTGGCGAACCTCTCCACGCCGTCCCGGCATTCACGGCCAGCGTTTGCAATCTAAATCCAACCAGTCGAGGCAGCGTGCGGGTTCGGCGCAATTGCCGTGGCGAAGCCCCTGTGATTGCGCCGAACTACCTGAGCACAGATGAGGATCGCAGGATCGCGGCCGAGAGTATCCGCCAGATCAGGACGATCGTCAGCCAGCCGGCCCTTTCCAAGTATCAGCCGATCGAGTGGAAACCCGGCATTGAGTTCCAGACCGATGGCGAACTGGCCAAACTTGCCGGCGATATCGCAAATACCATCTTTCATCCGGTCGGAACCGCAAGAATGGGTCGCGATGGCGACGAGGTAGCAGTGGTCGACAGCCGGCTGCGGGTGCGGGGTATCGATGGCCTCAGGGTCGTCGATGCCAGCGTGATGCCGACCATCACCAGCGGCAATACCAGCGCGCCGACGATGATGATTGCCGAAAAGGCGGCCCGCTGGATCATTGGCGACGCGAAACTGAACGCCTAAAATAAAAAGTTCGGAGGAACACATGACGACATCCATAGCACCTGCGGCCTTGCCCCTGTCCGGCGTTCGGGTCGTCGATTTCGGCCAGTATATTGCCGGCCCCGCTGTGGCTATGATCCTTGGCGATCTCGGCGCAACGGTCGTGCATATCGACCCACCCTCGGGGCCGCTGTGGGACAACCCAGCCAATGCCATCCTCAACCGCAACAAGCTGATCGTTACGATCGACCTGAAAACGGAGACGGGTCTCGCCGAGGCGAAAGCGCTGGCTGCAGAGGCCGACATCGTCGTCGAGAACTTCAGGCCCGGTGTACTCGCCCGGCTCGGCATCGACTTCGAGGCATTGCGCACGACGCGGCCTGAACTGATCAGCGTCTCGATACCCGGCTTCGCCTCGAACGATCAGTTGCGCCGCGATTGGCGCGCCTTCGAGACGGTGATTGCGGCCTCGTCCGGCGTCTTCACCGATATGGGCCTGAACCGTGTGCTGATGGGCATCAACCCTTCCTTCTCGCCGCTGCCGCTTGCCTCCGCCTATGGAACCATGCTGGCTGCATCTGCAGCGGTGCTTGCCCTGCAATCGCGTCAGCGAACGGGGCATGGTGATCATATCGAGGTGCCGCTTGCTGCCGCGGTGATGGAGGGTCTGTCCTACAACTCGATCAAGATCGACGATTATCCGATGCGCTACCAGACCCAGCGCGAACAGGAAATCGAGCGCCGCCGCGCCGAGGATCTACCGATGGACATGTCCTATGACGACCTGCAGGAATTTCTCGATCCGTTCTATCGCAGTTTCCAGTGCAGCGACGGCCGGATGTTCTACGTCGTCTGCCCGAGCCACAAGAATCACGCCAAACGCTGCCTGCAGGCGCTCGGCATCTATGACGACCTGGTCGCCGAAGGCCTTCGTGAGGAGGAGGACACCTATCTTCCCGTTTCAGAATGGTCGTCCGACGTCTCACTCGGGGTCTATCCGCTGCCGAAATTCTGGGCTGACAAGATCGCAAGCCGGATGAAAGATGTCTTCCTGACGAAGACAGCAGCGGAATGGGAGCGTGTGTTTGGCGAGGGGCTGTTCCCCGGTGCGCCGCAACGATGGCTACAGGAGTGGATCGCCGACGACCATGCAAAGGCGGCCGGTCTGATGATCGAGGTTGAAGACCCCGTCCTCGGCCGCATGATTCAGCCGGGACCGATGGCCTGGTTACAGGAGAGCGCCGAAGCGATGCTTTCTCCGGCACCACGCGCCTGGGGAAGCGTTGCAGACGCATTGGCCAGATTACGAACAACAAAGACGCCTCAACGGCCGACGCCTGGCTCCGACCCGTACCTCGGTTGGCTGGACGGGATCAAGGTGCTCGATCTCTGCAACGTCATCGCCGGGCCGCACTCCGCTGCCTACCTCGCCCGCTTCGGCGCCGAGGTCATCAAGATCGATCCGGCAAAACCGCTCTATGATTGCTGGAACACGGTGATCTTCGGCATGTCGCATATGCGCGGCAAGCAGTCGGCACTGCTGAACATCGGTTCGCCAGACGGCAGGCTTGCCTTCGAAAAGCTGGTGCAATCCGTCGACATCATCATCTGGAACGCTACCGATCGTCAGGTCAACGCGATGGGTATGGATGTTGAAGGCCTGAAAGCAATCAACCCGCAAGCGATCTTCTGCCAGCTCGATTGTTTCGGAGGAGGGCGCAAGGGGCCGCGCACCAACTACCTTGGCTATGACGATCTGGTTCAGGCGGCGACAGGCATCATGTTGCGGTTCGGCGGCTCGATGAAGACGCCGGAAGAGCATGCCCATGTCGGCACGATTGATGTCATGTGCGGGTTCGGCGCCGCCCTTGTAACGGCGGCAGCGCTCTACCAGAAATCGACGACTGGTGTTGTCGGCAGGCCGCGAACCTCGCTATCGGCGTTGACGGGTCTAGCGCAGATACCGTTCTGCTACGACTATGCGGGCCGCCAGCCGTTCAACGAGCCTGCGGGCCGTGAGACGATGGGGTTCGATGCGCTTTCGAGAGTTTACGAAACGGCCGATGGGGGTGCAATTTTGCTAGCTGCATCCGAAGCGGACCTGCCGCGGTTCGCGGTGATCGAGGGATTGGAAGATTTGCCTTCAATGCCGTCACTAGACCGCGCGGCCTATCTCGCGCGTACTTTCGCCACCGCATCCGCCGAGACCTGGCAAAGACGCCTCATCGTCGCCGACATTGGTGCATCGCTCTGCGAGAACCTCGGGAGCATTCGGAGCCGAGGTGCGAGGGTGGCTGATGGCACGCCCGGCACAGAACGAGGCAGCTATGCGTTCTCGATATTTCCCGATCACCCCAGTGGCCGCACCGTCACCCAACTCGATCCCTTCGCCGTTCGCCCACGCTTTGCAAAAGTTGCCTCTCCGCCTCCGGCGGAGAAATACGGAGCATCGACGACGCGGGTGTTGTCGGAGCTTGGCTACCGAGATGACGAGATCGAAAAAATGATCGCTTCGGGAACCGCTAGTGTTTCGTGGAGCCGGGAATACCTTCCAAGCTGACCTATTCGTGTCCTCAAACTCAGAGAGGCTACAGTCACCGCAGCCGACGCCGACAGTGTTCGGCAAGGGCAGCGGTTGCCGCCAGCACTTCTCCATATAGAATTTTTCGGCGTGCTCGTATTGCCGGCGCAATTGCGCGCCGGCAGAGCTTCACCCCAAACGGTCACATCCGGAAAGTGCGACATATTTCAGTTCAAGGAAGCCTTCGATACCATATTTGGACCCTTCACGCCCCATGCCCGACTGCTTGACGCCGCCGAATGGTTCCAATGTCAACGAGCTTCAACAAAGGGGACGACGATCTCGACGGAAGAAATTCAATACCCTGGCTACTTCAAGGATGGTGGGAGCCTGTAAAGAAATATCCCAAGCGCGCCTATATAGAAATTGCAAACAAAAAAAGCGCCCGAAGGCGCATTGAGGCGAGAGTTCGTCCATTGCAGAAGGAAGTGTGCCGCAATTTTGTGCGACTGGCAATCATTTCTTAAGAGCGATTTAGTGACTTGGCCTCAAGGTTTCCTGATAAAATAGTAGCCGCAGCCCACTGCGACAGCAATACCCACTGCGATCCCGGTCGCCACGTTGTCGAGTAGGGCCGTTCCTATAGCGGCGCCTATCACTATGCCGATAACCATTCCACGTGTCACAGGGCAATCTCCTGTCGCGATTCTAGTCGGAACCTGCTTCAACATTAGTCTCTTACTCTTTAGTTCTTTTGCGCAATCTCGCCGGCTTCGACTTTGAGATCAAGGTGATTGCACGCATCCCTTGAATCCCCGAGTTACTCAGCAGGAATTTGCAAGTTCTTGCTGAGAAATCCTTGTAGAATGAGTGGCATTATAAAGGGGGCGCTCTGACGTGTCAGATTTTTATTCACTGAGATTTTGATTTGGAGGCCTGTGACGACGCGTCAGCAAAAGGTTTCCGAGGTTGGTATGCACGCCGCGTATTTTGCCGCAATTTGGGGAAATTGAGGTGCCGTCTTGGAACAAAACGGCTTCCCATCCGTAGATCCGGGTAGATGTCAGACGCGCAGGACTTACCATGCAAACCTCGCAGACTTATCGCCTTGGTTATCCTCTCCAACGGGTTTTTGTACCGTTGCTTTTTGTTGGATTTACACTCGCGCTGGCGAGCGATATTGCCTTCTGGCAGACCAATAATCTCATGTGGCAGAATTTCACGTCCTGGCTTTTGTTTGCCGGGCTCGTCGGTGGTGCGATTGCCATCCTTGCCGCCGTCGTCGACGTTCTGCGCCCCGCAACCCGGCCGCTTCGTCCGTCATTTGCTGAGATCCTGGGCTTCGTGACCTCCCTTGTTCTGGCTTTCGTCAACAGCTTGGTCCATGCGGGCGATGGATGGACGGCTGTGGTCCCAACCGGCCTTGCGCTCTCTGCCGCGACC
>NZ_JAWQUM010000022.1:0-19412 GCF_033447125.1 Rhizobium sp. PL01
ACAACGTCACGGTTTCCGTCGAGCTGATCGTTCCGATCGCGATGGAAGAAAAGCTGCGCTTCGCTATCCGCGAAGGCGGCCGCACCGTCGGCGCCGGCATCGTAGCCTCCATCGTCGAGTAATCGTCGATAAGCACGAAGTGAAAAGAGCCCCGCCGGCAACGGCGGGGTTTTTTTGTTGTTTGGCGACCGGTGGCATGTAGGTTGGTTGCGCGGATGCCAACAATTCGGGCACATCGTGCTTCCTTGATCCGGAGACGGGCTGCTGCAGCCCTCAAAAGGGTCAGGGCATCCCAACCGGGTAATGCGGTATGCGATCGCCTGCACGGGCGGCAGTTGAACGGAGAAGTATCATGGGCAAACGGATCTTGTTTACGGGTGGCGCGGGCAAGGCAGGGCGGCACGCCGTGCCCTATCTGGTGGAGGCTGGATACGAGGTGCACAATGTCGACCTCACTCCACTGGAGAGCCCCGGTGTCACCAATCTGATCGCTGATATCACTGACAGCGGTCAGATGTTCAACGTCATGTCGATGCATCGGGATTTTCCTGACCTAGAACAAGGGCAGGGACCACAGCCGTTCGATGCAGTGGTTCACTTCGCTGCCGTGCCGCGCATCCTGATCAAGCCGGATAACGAAACCTTCCGCATCAACACGATGGGCACCTATAATGTCATCGAGGCGGCGGTGAAGCTCGGCATTCGCAAGATCATCGTCGCCTCCAGCGAAACCACCTATGGCGTCTGCTTTGCTGAAGGCCATCGCGATTTCCATCAGTTTCCCCTGGATGAGGACTATGACGTCAATCCGATGGATTCGTACGGTCTGTCGAAAGTGGTGAACGAGAAGACGGCGCGTGCCTTCGCCGAGCGGTTCGGGGCTGACATCTATGCGCTCAGAATCGGCAACGTCATCGAGCCGCATGAATACGAGCGATTCCCGGCCTACTTCGCCAACCCGGAAATCCGCAAGCGCATTGCCTGGAGCTATATTGACGCCCGCGATCTCGGCCAGATCGTCCAGCTTTGCATCGAAAAGGATGGTCTGGGATTTCAGATCTTCAACGCGACCAACGATACCGTATCGGCCAATACGCCGACGAAGGAACTGGCCGCCCGCTATTTTCCGAATGTGCCGTTTACGCGCGATATCGGTGAGTTTGAAGGGCTGCTTTCCAACCAGAAGATCCGGGAAGTGCTTGGCTTCAGGGAGGAGCACGACTGGCGCAAATATGTCGATGTCTGAGCCGTGAACGTCAGGCCGGGAAAAAGTACCTCTCAAGCGGATTTCTTTTCTTTTTTCTGCCCAAGGCGCTTGTCAATCCCGGCCAAACTGAATAATAACCCGCTGACTTCATGTGGCGCTTCGCTTTGTAGCACTCGGCGCCGCTGGTCTAGGGGTATAGCTCAGTTGGTAGAGCGGCGGTCTCCAAAACCGCAGGTCGTAAGTTCGAGCCTTACTGCCCCTGCCATTCAATTCGGTACATATCATGCCGCAACTGTATGGCGCATTATACAGGGATAAGGCTTGCCTTTTCCGGCTAATTTCGCAAAAAGATCGTTGACCTCTTGTGATTTATAGAATCGGTCTTTATGTAGGGTTCAAACAGACACGCGGCGCGTGGGGCTGATCGTCAGCTTTACGGGCCGTTAAGGCGTGAGCATTCAATGGCATCCAAAACAAATCCATTTACGTTTCTGCAGCAGGTTCGTGCTGAGACGGCGAAAGTCACATGGCCTTCACGGCGCGAGACAATGATCTCGACGCTGATGGTATTCGTCATGGTGTTCTTTGCGGCTATCTTCTTTTTTGCTGCGGACCAACTGATGGGCTGGCTGATTGGCCTCGTCCTGAATGCTGGCGTTTGAACGGTTAGGGATGAATATGGCAGCGCGTTGGTACATCGTTCACGCCTACTCGAATTTCGAGAAGAAGGTTGCTGAATCGATCGAGGAGAAGGCCAAGCAGAAGGGCTTGAGCCATCTGTTTGAAAAGATTCTCGTTCCGACCGAGAAGGTCGTTGAAGTTCGTCGTGGCCGCAAGGTCGATGCCGAGCGCAAGTTTTTTCCGGGTTACGTGCTTGTGCGCGCCAACCTGACGGATGAGGCCTACCACCTCATCAAGAATACACCCAAGGTCACGGGTTTCCTCGGCTCCAACAACAAGCCGGTTCCGATCCCTGATTTTGAAGCCGAGCGCATTCTCGGCCAGGTTCAGGACGGTGTTGATCGTCCGAAGCCTTCGATCTCCTTCGAGGTCGGCGAGCAGGTGCGTGTGTCCGACGGTCCGTTCGCCTCGTTCAACGGTATCGTGCAGGATGTTGATGAGGAGCGTTCGCGCCTCAAGGTTGAAGTGTCCATCTTCGGCCGCGCAACGCCGGTGGATCTTGAGTACGCTCAGGTCGAGAAAGTCTGATTTCTGAAGGCTGTAGCGCCGAATTCGTTCGGCTGCGCAGCTTTCTTTTGGTTTTGCCGGGCCGTTGTGTCTGGCAAATGCGGGCATGCCCGCAAACCGCGTGGAAGGAAGCCGGTCTTAGCCGGATCGGTCAATCCGCACCACGCAACCGCAGCCGCCGTCCTTTTTGAAAGGGTGGCATGAGAGGCCGGGAAACCGGTTGTAACGTTTCCGGTTCCGGGTTCGCATATGGCGGGCAGGGAGATCGGGAAAACCATAAAGGCAGAGAGAAATGGCTAAGAAAGTTGCAGGCCAGCTCAAGCTTCAGGTCAAGGCAGGATCGGCAAACCCGTCCCCGCCAATCGGCCCGGCGCTTGGTCAGCGTGGCGTAAACATCATGGAATTCTGCAAGGCGTTCAATGCCGCCACGCAGGAAATGGAAAAGGGCATGCCGATCCCGGTCGTCATCACCTATTACCAGGACAAGTCCTTCACCTTCATCATGAAGCAGCCGCCAGTCAGCTACTTCCTGAAGAAGGAAGCAAAAATCTCCTCCGGCTCCAAGACGCCGGGCAAGGGTGCGACCGTAGGCAAGCTCACCAAGGCTCAGATCGAAACGATCGCTAAGGCCAAGATGAAAGACCTGAACGCAGCTGATATCGAAGGCGCAATGACCATGATCGAGGGCTCCGCCCGCGCCATGGGTCTGGAAGTGGTGGCGTAACATGGCAAAGCTTGCAAAGCGCGTACAGAAGACCCGCGAAGGCATCGATCCTACGAAGCTCGTTGCTCTTTCCGAGGCAATTACTCTGGTGAAGGCTCGCGCCATCGCCAAGTTCGACGAAACCATCGAAGTTGCGATGAACCTCGGTGTTGATCCGCGTCACGCCGACCAGATGGTCCGTGGCGTTGTCAATCTGCCGAACGGCACTGGCCGTACAGTTCGCGTTGCCGTGTTCGCACGTGGCGCCAAGGCTGATGAAGCCAAGGCTGCTGGTGCAGACATCGTTGGCGCAGAAGACCTGGTCGATATCGTTCAGGGCGGCAAGATCGATTTCGATCGTTGCATTGCCACTCCGGACATGATGCCGCTCGTCGGTCGTCTCGGCAAGGTTCTCGGCCCGCGCGGCATGATGCCGAACCCGAAGGTCGGAACTGTCACCATGGACGTCGCCGGTGCTGTCAAGGCATCGAAGGGCGGCGCTGTTGAGTTCCGCGTCGAAAAGGCCGGTATCGTTCACGCTGGCATCGGCAAGGCATCGTTCGATGCTGTTGCTCTTGAAGAAAACATCCGCGCTTTCGCTGATGCGGTCATCAAGGCAAAGCCGGCTGGCGCCAAGGGCAACTACGTCAAGCGCGTCGCGATTTCCTCGACCATGGGTCCAGGCGTCAAGATCGACCCGTCGACGGTTAGCGCTTAATCAAGTTTATCCGGACTTTTGTCCGGTCACAGATTTCCGGCCTTTCGGGGCCGGAAATTCCGGGATCAAACCCGGAACTCCTGTCCGAGATTGCAGGTGGTTATCCCTTAATCACTTCAGCCTGCATGAGATGGGTGAGTCCCGAATTTCATTTGACGCACGCAAGTGTGGAAATTCGGTTCGAACCTCGGCTTGCCTTGTGCCGTACCGGTTAAACGGGAACGCGCAGGGGACAGGATCCTCGAGCGTCGTGCGGGATCAACTTTGATCTCTTACGGCAAAGGCAAACCGACTGGACTGTGTTTTACGGTCCAGTCAACTGGAGATAGGCAGTGGAAAGAGCGGAAAAACGCGAATTCGTCACGGAGCTGAACGAGTCCTTCAAGGGCGCCGGTTCGGTTGTCGTGGCCCACTATGCTGGTGTCACAGTCGCACAGATGAACGACTTCCGTTCGAAGATGCGCGCTGCTGGCGGCACCGTCAAAGTCGCGAAGAACCGCCTGGCCAAGATCGCCCTTCAGGGTACGGAAGCCGAAGGGATGTCAAATCTCTTCAAGGGCCAGACGCTGGTAGCATTCAGCGCCGACCCGATCACGGCTCCAAAGGTTCTTATGGATTTCGCCAAGACCAACGACAAGATCGTTGTTCTCGGTGGCGCCATGGGAGCAACCACGCTGTCCGCGGATGCAGTCAAGTCGCTTGCGACCCTGCCGTCGCTGGACGAGCTGCGTGCAAGACTGCTGGGTATGATTCAGACCCCGGCAACGCGCATCGCATCGGTTGTTGCAGCACCGGCAAGCCAGCTTGCCCGCGTGTTCGCGGCCTACGCCAAGAAGGACGAAGAAGCCGCATAAGGCGGTTTTTCGTTGTTATATCTAACCAAGTTCGAACCGAATAAAAGGAACTAAAAAATGGCTGATCTCTCTAAGATCGTTGAAGACCTGTCCGCATTGACCGTTCTGGAAGCTGCAGAACTGTCGAAGCTTCTTGAAGAAAAGTGGGGCGTTTCCGCTGCTGCTCCGGTAGCTGCTGCTGCTGCTGGCGGCGGTGCTGCTGCTGTTGTTGAAGAAGAAAAGACTGAGTTTGACGTCATCCTCGCAGATGCCGGCGCAAACAAGATCAACGTCATCAAGGAAGTCCGCGCGATCACAGGCCTCGGCCTGAAGGAAGCCAAGGACCTCGTTGAAGCCGCTCCTAAGGCTGTCAAGGAAGGCGTTTCCAAGGCTGAAGCTGCTGATCTCAAGAAGAAGCTCGAAGACGCTGGCGCCAAGGTTGACGTCAAGTAATTCTGCTTGTTTTAAAGGGGAGGTGGCCGTGAAAATGGCCGCCTCTCTTTGACCGCTTTCTGAACATATTACCCAAAAGCCCATTGAAAACGGCTTTTGGGTAATGGGTTCTTCAAGAGGATAGTCCCGAACCAGGAACAGCACAGCAATCCGCGCTGAGCGTTTTTGGAGGTTGGACGAGATTGAACAATCCATTGATTGACGGGGTCGACTGGCCATCGGTTCCCGTCCGTTGCAGGCCCGGATGCAAAATTTGAAGGAGCGACGATGGCTCAGACCCTTTCTTTCAATGGTCGTAGGCGCGTACGCAAGTTTTTTGGTAAAATTCCCGAAGTCGCAGAAATGCCGAACCTCATCGAGGTTCAGAAGGCATCCTACGACCAGTTCCTCATGGTCGACGAGCCGCAGGGCGGCCGTCCAGACGAGGGACTTCAGTCTGTTTTCAAGTCGGTTTTTCCGATCACAGATTTCTCCGGTGCTTCCATGCTCGAATTCGTGTCCTACGAGTTCGAACAGCCGAAGTTCGACACTGAGGAATGCCGTCAGCGCGATCTGACGTACGCAGCGCCGCTTAAAGTGACGCTGCGTCTTATCGTGTTCGATATTGACGAGGACACGGGCGCCAAGTCCGTCAAGGACATCAAGGAACAGAACGTTTACATGGGCGATATGCCGCTCATGACCAACAATGGTACGTTCATCGTCAACGGCACCGAGCGCGTCATCGTTTCCCAGATGCACCGTTCGCCGGGCGTGTTCTTCGACCATGACAAGGGCAAGAGCCATTCCTCGGGCAAGCTGCTGTTTGCTGCCCGCGTTATTCCATATCGCGGCTCCTGGCTCGACATCGAATTCGATGCGAAGGACGTTGTCCACGCGCGTATCGACCGCCGCCGCAAGATCCCTGTCACGTCGCTGCTGATGGCGCTTGGCATGGACGGCGAGGAAATTCTCGAGACCTTCTACACCAAGTCGCTCTATGCCCGTGATGGCAAGGGCTGGCGGATTCCGTTCCAGCCGGAGGTTCTCAAGGGCCAGAAGGCTCTGTCCGACCTGATCGACGCCGACACCGGCGAAGTGGTCGTTGAATCCGGCAAGAAGCTGACGCCGCGCCTGTTGAAGACGCTGACGGAAAAGGGCCTGAAGGCCATCAAGGCCACGGACGACGAGCTTTACGGCAACTTCCTTGCCGAAGATCTGGTCAATCCGGCAACGGGTGAAATCTTCCTCGAAGCCGGCGATGAAATCGACGAGAAGACGCTCGGCGTCATTCTGACGGCTGGTTTCGACGAAATCCCGATCCTCGACATCGACCATATCAATGTCGGCGCCTACATCCGCAACACGCTTTCGGTCGATAAGAACGAAAACCGTCAGGATGCCCTGTTCGATATCTACCGCGTCATGCGTCCCGGCGAACCGCCGACCATGGATTCGGCTGAAGCCATGTTCAACACGCTGTTCTTCGATGCGGAGCGTTACGACCTCTCCGCCGTTGGCCGCGTGAAGATGAACATGCGTCTGGACGTGGATGCTGCCGATACCGTTCGTATCCTGCGCAAGGAAGACATCCTGGCTGTTGTCCGGATGCTCGTGGACCTGCGCGACGGCAAGGGCGAAATCGACGACATCGACAACCTCGGCAACCGCCGTGTGCGTTCGGTCGGCGAATTGATGGAAAATCAGTATCGCCTCGGCCTGCTGCGCATGGAACGTGCGATCAAGGAACGCATGTCGTCGATCGAAATCGACACCGTCATGCCGCAGGATCTGATCAACGCCAAGCCGGCTGCTGCCGCTGTTCGCGAGTTCTTCGGTTCTTCGCAGCTGTCGCAGTTCATGGACCAGGTCAACCCGCTGTCGGAAATCACCCACAAGCGCCGTCTTTCGGCTCTTGGACCGGGCGGTCTGACGCGCGAACGCGCAGGCTTCGAAGTCCGCGACGTTCACCCGACCCATTACGGCCGTATCTGCCCGATCGAAACGCCGGAAGGCCCGAACATCGGTCTGATCAACTCGCTGGCCACCTTTGCCCGCGTCAACAAGTACGGCTTCATCGAAAGCCCTTACCGCAAGATCGTTGACGGTAAGGTGACCAAGGATGTCGTCTACCTGTCGGCGATGGAAGAAGCCAAGTATCACGTGGCCCAGGCCAACTCCGAACTCAACACGGACCAGTCGTTCGTTGAAGAGTTCGTCGTTTGCCGTCACGCCGGCGACGTTATGCTCGCACCGCGCGACATCGTGAACCTGATGGACGTTTCGCCAAAGCAGCTCGTGTCTGTTGCGGCAGCGCTCATTCCGTTCCTGGAAAACGACGACGCCAACCGCGCGCTCATGGGCTCGAACATGCAGCGTCAGGCCGTGCCTCTGCTGCGTGCCGAAGCTCCGTTTGTCGGTACCGGCATGGAGCCAATCGTTGCTCGCGACTCTGGCGCCGCCATCGGTGCCCGTCGCGCCGGCGTGGTCGACCAGGTTGACGCAACGCGTATCGTTATCCGTGCGACGGAAGATCTTCAGGCTGGCAAGTCCGGCGTTGATATCTACCGCCTGCAGAAGTTCCAGCGTTCCAACCAGAACACCTGCGTCAACCAGCGCCCGCTGGTTACCGTCGGTGACATTCTGAACAAGGGCGACATCATCGCTGACGGTCCGTCGACCGACCTTGGTGACCTGGCTCTCGGCCGCAATGCGCTCGTCGCGTTCATGCCGTGGAATGGCTACAACTACGAGGACTCGATCCTTCTGTCCGAGCGCATCGTTCGCGATGACGTGTTCACCTCCATCCACATCGAAGAATTCGAAGTGATGGCGCGCGACACCAAGCTTGGTCCGGAAGAAATCACCCGCGACATTCCGAACGTTTCGGAAGAAGCACTGAAGAACCTCGACGAAGCCGGTATCGTTTACATCGGTGCGGAAGTGACCCCTGGCGACATTCTGGTCGGCAAGATCACTCCGAAGGGCGAAAGCCCGATGACGCCGGAAGAAAAGCTTCTGCGCGCCATCTTCGGTGAAAAGGCTTCCGACGTCCGCGACACGTCCATGCGCATGCCTCCGGGCACCTTCGGCACCATCGTCGAAGTGCGCGTCTTCAACCGCCATGGTGTGGAAAAAGACGAACGCGCGATGGCGATCGAGCGGGAAGAGATCGAGCGTCTTGCCAAGGACCGCGACGACGAACAGGCGATCCTTGATCGTAACGTCTACTCGCGTCTCCTCGACATGCTGCGCGGTCAGGTCGCTGTTGCCGGTCCGAAGGGCTTCAAGAAGGGCACCGAACTTTCGAACGCCGTTATCTCCGAATATCCTCGCTCGCAGTGGTGGATGTTTGCGACGGAAGACGAAAAGGCTCAGGGCGAAGTCGAAGCTCTGCGTGGCCAGTACGACGAATCCAAGTCGCTGCTTGAGCATCGCTTCATGGACAAGGTCGAAAAGGTCCAGCGCGGCGACGAAATGCCTCCGGGCGTCATGAAGATGGTCAAGGTCTTTGTTGCTGTGAAGCGCAAGATCCAGCCAGGCGACAAGATGGCTGGCCGTCACGGCAACAAGGGTGTGGTTTCCCGCATCGTGCCGATCGAAGACATGCCGTTCCTGGAAGACGGTACGCATGTTGACGTCGTGTTGAACCCGCTCGGCGTGCCTTCGCGCATGAACGTCGGCCAGATCCTTGAAACCCATCTGGGTTGGGCCTGCGCTGGCATGGGCAAGAAGATCGGTGCCATGCTTGATGCCTATAAGGCGGGCGCTGACATTCAGCCGCTGCGCGATACCATCGACAGCGTCATCGGTTCCGGTCCGAAGGGCGAGCCGATCAAGGACTACGACAACGACTCGATCGTTCGTCTGGCCGAGCAGACCCGCCGCGGCGTGTCGATCGCAACGCCGGTCTTCGACGGTGCTGTCGAAGCCGACGTCAACGAGATGCTGGAACAGGCAGGTCTGAACGTTTCGGGTCAGTCGACGCTGTATGATGGCCGTACCGGCGATCAGTTCGACCGTCAGGTGACTGTCGGCTACATCTACATGCTGAAGCTGAACCACCTTGTGGACGACAAGATCCACGCCCGTTCGATCGGTCCTTACTCGCTCGTCACCCAGCAGCCGCTCGGTGGTAAGGCGCAGTTCGGCGGTCAGCGCTTCGGGGAAATGGAAGTCTGGGCTCTGGAAGCCTACGGCGCCGCTTACACCCTGCAGGAAATGCTGACAGTCAAGTCCGACGACGTGGCCGGCCGTACCAAGGTCTACGAGGCGATCGTCCGTGGCGACGACACCTTCGAGGCCGGTATTCCGGAGAGCTTCAACGTTCTCGTCAAGGAAATGCGTTCGCTGGGCCTCAGCGTCGAACTGGAGAATTCCAAGCTCGACGAACTCAATGCGGCAAACCAGCAGCTGCCGGACGCGGCCGAGTAAAACATCAAGGTGCGTGCCGCTTCCCAAGCGGCGCGCACCGTTTCCACCCGATCTCATGTTGGTGAGGCAGGGGAGGAAATGCGGCCGCATTTCATGCGGTTTTATCCGTTTCGAGCAGGAGCCGGCGCCCGGGATTTGCCGCGCTCTCTGCCAAGCTCAGGGCGATAGCCCATAAAGGAGATAGGCATGAACCAAGAGGTCATGAACCTTTTCAATCCGCAGGTGCCTGCGCAGACCTTCGATTCCATCCGGATTTCGATTGCGTCGCCGGAGAAGATTCTCTCCTGGTCCTACGGTGAGATCAAGAAGCCGGAAACCATCAACTATCGTACGTTCAAGCCGGAACGCGACGGTCTTTTCTGCGCGCGCATCTTTGGCCCGATCAAGGACTATGAGTGCCTGTGCGGCAAGTACAAGCGTATGAAGTACAAGGGCATCATCTGCGAAAAGTGCGGCGTCGAAGTGACGTTGTCGCGCGTTCGCCGTGAGCGCATGGGCCATATCGAGCTTGCTGCGCCGGTCGCCCACATCTGGTTCCTGAAGTCCCTGCCGAGCCGCATCTCGACGCTGCTCGACATGACGTTGAAGGATATCGAGCGCGTCCTGTATTTCGAAAACTACATCGTCACCGAGCCAGGCCTGACTTCCCTCAAGGAAAACCAGCTTCTCTCGGAAGAAGAATACATGATCGCCGTCGAAGAGTTCGGCGAAGATCAGTTCACCGCAATGATCGGTGCAGAAGCCATCTACGAGATGCTGGCTTCGATGAATCTTGAAAAGATCGCAGGCGATCTGCGCGCGGAAATGGCTGACACCACGTCCGAGCTGAAGCAGAAGAAGCTGATGAAGCGCCTGAAGATCGTCGAGAACTTCATGGAATCCGGTAACCGCCCGGAATGGATGATCATGAAGGTCGTCCCGGTGATCCCGCCGGACCTGCGTCCGCTGGTTCCGCTGGATGGTGGCCGTTTCGCAACGTCCGACCTGAACGACCTCTATCGCCGCGTCATCAACCGTAACAACCGTTTGAAGCGTCTGATCGAGCTTCGTGCGCCTGGCATCATCATCCGCAACGAAAAGCGCATGCTGCAGGAATCCGTCGACGCCCTGTTCGACAACGGCCGCCGTGGCCGCGTCATCACCGGTGCCAACAAGCGTCCGCTGAAGTCGCTGTCCGACATGCTCAAGGGCAAGCAGGGCCGCTTCCGCCAGAACTTGCTCGGCAAGCGCGTCGACTATTCCGGCCGTTCGGTTATCGTGACCGGTCCGGAACTGAAGCTGCACCAGTGCGGCCTGCCGAAGAAGATGGCGCTCGAACTGTTCAAGCCGTTCATCTACGCCCGCCTCGACGCCAAGGGTTACTCCTCGACCGTCAAGCAGGCCAAGAAGCTGGTTGAAAAGGAAAAGCCGGAAGTTTGGGATATCCTCGACGAGGTCATCCGCGAGCATCCGGTTCTGCTGAACCGCGCGCCGACGCTCCACCGCCTGGGCATCCAGGCCTTCGAACCTATTCTGGTCGAAGGCAAGGCGATCCAGCTGCATCCGCTCGTCTGCACGGCCTTCAACGCCGACTTCGACGGTGACCAGATGGCCGTTCACGTTCCGCTGTCGCTGGAAGCGCAGTTGGAAGCCCGCGTCCTGATGATGTCGACCAACAACATCCTGCACCCGGCAAACGGCGCACCGATCATCGTTCCGTCGCAGGACATGGTTCTCGGCCTCTACTATCTGTCGATCCTGAACCAGAACGAACCGGGCGAAGGCATGGCCTTCTCCGATCTCGGCGAACTGCATCACGCGCTTGAAACCAAGTCTGTGACGCTGCATGCCAAGATTCGCGGCCGCTTCAAGACTGTCGATGCCGATGGCAAGCCTGTTTCGAAGATCTACGAAACCACGCCTGGCCGTATGATCGTCGGCGAACTTCTGCCGAAGAACGCCAACGTGCCGTTCGACGTCTGCAACCAGGAATTGACCAAGAAGAACATCTCCAAGATGATCGATACGGTCTACCGTCACTGCGGCCAGAAGGACACGGTCATTTTCTGCGACCGCATCATGCAGCTCGGCTTTGCTCATGCCTGCCGCGCCGGCATTTCGTTCGGCAAGGACGACATGGTTATTCCGGATAGCAAGGCCAAGATCGTCGGTGACACCGAAAGCCTGGTGAAGGAATACGAACAGCAGTACAATGACGGCCTGATCACTCAGGGCGAAAAATACAACAAGGTCGTTGATGCCTGGGGCAAGGCAACGGACAAGGTCGCCGAAGACATGATGGCCCGCATTAAGGCTGTTGAATTCGACGATAACGGCCGTCAGAAGCCGATGAACGCCATCTACATGATGTCGCACTCGGGTGCTCGTGGTTCACCGAACCAGATGCGTCAGCTGGGCGGCATGCGCGGCCTGATGGCCAAGCCGTCGGGTGAAATCATCGAGACGCCGATCATCTCGAACTTCAAGGAAGGCCTGACCGTTAACGAGTACTTCAACTCGACCCACGGTGCCCGTAAGGGTCTCGCAGACACCGCCTTGAAAACCGCTAACTCCGGTTACCTGACACGCCGTCTCGTCGACGTCGCGCAGGATTGCATCGTCAACTCGGTGGATTGCGGTACTGAAACTGGCCTCACCATGACCGCCATCGTCGATGCCGGTCAGGTCGTTGCCTCCATCGGTGTTCGCGTTCTCGGTCGTACGGCTCTCGACAACATCGATCATCCGGTTACCGGCGAGCGTATCGTCGATGGCGGCAAGATGATCCTTGAAGCCGATGTCGTCGAAATCGAAAAGGCCGGCATCCAGTCGATCCGTATCCGTTCGGCGCTGACCTGCGAAATCCAGACCGGTGTCTGCGGCGTCTGCTACGGCCGTGACCTTGCACGCGGAACACCCGTCAACATGGGTGAAGCTGTCGGCGTTATCGCCGCTCAGTCGATCGGCGAGCCGGGCACCCAGCTGACGATGCGTACGTTCCACCTTGGTGGCACGGCTACGGTTGTCGACAGCTCGTTCCTGGAAGCTTCGTATGAAGGTACGATCCAGATCAAGAACCGCAACATGCTGCGCAACTCGGAAAACATTCTCGTCGCGATGGGCCGCAACATGGCGATCCAGATCCTCGACGAACGTGGTGTCGAGCGTTCCTCGCAGCGCGTTGCCTACGGTTCGAAGATCTTTGTCGACGATGCTGACAAGGTGAAGCGCGGCCAGCGTTTGGCCGAGTGGGACCCCTACACACGCCCGATGATGACGGAAGTCGAAGGTACGGTTCATTTCGAAGATATCGTCGACGGTATCTCCGTTCTGGAAGCGACCGACGAAGCAACCGGCATCACCAAGCGTCAGGTTATCGATTGGCGTTCGACGCCGCGCGGTATCGACCTGAAGCCGGCAATCGTGATCAAGGACAAGAACGGCGCAGTCATGAAGCTGTCGCGTGGTGGCGACGCCCGCTTCATGCTTTCGGTCGACGCCATTCTGTCGGTCGAGCCGGGCACCAAGGTCTCCCAGGGTGACGTGCTTGCACGTTCGCCGCTGGAAAGCGCCAAGACGAAGGACATCACCGGTGGTCTGCCGCGTGTTGCCGAACTCTTCGAAGCGCGCCGTCCGAAGGACCACGCGATCATCGCCGAAATCGATGGTACGATCCGCTTCGGCCGTGACTACAAGAACAAGCGCCGCGTGCTGATCGAGCCTGCGGAAGATGGTGTTGAGCCGGTCGAATACCTGATCCCGAAGGGCAAGCCCTTCCATCTTCAGGATGGAGACTATATCGAAAAGGGTGACTACATCCTCGACGGTAACCCGGCACCGCACGACATCCTGGCGATCAAGGGCGTGGAAGCACTCGCTTCCTACCTGGTCAACGAAATCCAGGAAGTCTACCGTCTGCAGGGCGTTGTGATCAACGACAAGCACATTGAGGTGATCGTTCGCCAGATGCTGCAGAAGGTAGAAGTGACCGACGCCGGTGACTCGACCTATATCGTTGGCGACAGCGTCGACCGCATCGAACTGGAAGATGTCAACGATCAGCTGATCGAACAGGGTAAGAAGCCGGCTTACGGCGATCCGGTCCTGCTCGGCATCACCAAGGCATCGCTGCAGACGCCGTCCTTCATCTCGGCCGCTTCCTTCCAGGAAACGACCAAGGTGCTGACGGAAGCTGCGATCGCCGGCAAGACCGACGGTCTGCAGGGTCTGAAGGAAAACGTGATCGTCGGCCGTCTGATCCCAGCCGGTACCGGTGGCACGATGACCCAGATCCGCCGTATTGCGACTGCGCGCGACGAGATGATCCTCGAAGAGCGCCGCAAGGGAACGGGCGCGGATGCAGCAACCCCGATGCTTGCCGATATGGCAGCAAAGGAAGAAGCAGCAGCCGAGTAAGGCTCAAAAGGCGAGGGCGGTTAACCGCTCTGGCCTACCAATTGCAAAAGCCGCCCGGAGCAATCCGGGCGGCTTTTGTTTGGGCGGTTGTCATCAAACCCACATGGAACCTTCGTGTCTCTGTTATCAGCCGGTGGCAGCGTTGTTTTTCGCGATTGAAAACACGGAAACCGACATGAAGACCATTGTGAAACTCGTCACCGGCTTGGCCGCATTACTCGCTGCGACATCCGTTTTCGCTGAAAATCCCGCGATTGGCAAAGTCAGCCTGCTCGGCCAGATTGTCCTGCCGACCGGATTGAAGATCGGCGGCGTGGAGTTCGGCGGTATTTCCGGGCTCGACTATGACGCGGCCAACGATCTGTTCTACGCCATTTCGGATGACCGGTCGCAGAAGGCACCGGCCCGATTTTACACGCTGAAACTGGCGATAGCTGAAAACGGCGTCAACGGGATCGACATCGTCTCGACGACCCAGCTTTCGGATACGGCGGGCAAGCCTTTTGCGGAAAAAGACATAGATCCGGAGGCGATCCGCTACGATGCAACGGCGAAAAAGCTCTATTGGTCAAGCGAGGGCGATGCGAAGGGAAAGCCTGCGGTCTATGAGGCCGGCCTTGACGGAAAGGCTGTGCGCAGTTTTGAACTGCCGGATTATTATGTGCCGAATGCCGATGGTTCGCAGGGCGTAAGGAACAATCTCGCGTTTGAAGGCCTGAGCATTTCAGCAGATGGCAAGACATTGTGGGTTGGAACGGAAAACGCCTTGGCGCAGGACGGCGACAAGGCCACGCTGAAGGCGGGAAGCCGCTCCCGCTTGATCGGTCTCGATCTTGGCACAGGCGCCCCCGTCAGCGAATTTGCCTATGATACTGGCCCAATCTTCGCGAAGGCGACCAAGCCGCCATACTACAATGACAACGGGCTTGCGGACATGCTGGCGCTGGATGACAATACCCTCCTGACCGTCGAGCGGTCCTTCGCGCTCGGAACCGGTACGGAGATCAATTTCTATAGTGCCAGCCTCGGTGGTGCGACTGACGTCAAAGGTCTGAATTCACTGAAGAATGCCGAAGTGAAACCGTTGGCAAAGCAGCATGTTTTGAAGATAGGCGAGGGCGACTTCGGCCTGGATATCGACAATATCGAATCCGTGACGTTTGGACCTGAGATCGGCGGCAAGCGCACGCTGGTGATCGCATCCGACAACAATTTCAATCTCGACGGCCAGTTCACGCAGTTCGTTGTGCTGACGCTCGACCCGGCCGCGATGTAAGGCCGATTGGCGCCAACATAGTGAATCGACGTTAAAAAAGCCGCTGGAGTTACCCCGGCGGCTTTTAAGCTATTCAGATGTTAGCGGTAGACCCGTCGCCATGCGCGCGAGCCGTTTCACCCAAACTTGATGATTGCCACTTCGCCAGTCAGCGCGCCCTGGTAGGCGGAGGCATGCGGTTCGTCGTTCGGAATGTCGGTGAGGGTGCCGATCTGGTCGAGATCCGCCTCGAGGAACCCTTCCTCGGCAAGGGCGTTCAGCGCTTCGCGCACAGCCGTATCATCGTCGGGTGCGCGCAGCATAACGTGGATATCTACACCTTCTTCATCGCCATCCTGCTCATAGGCCTTCCCGATAATGATGAAGATCATCGGTCCGTCGTTGTTGTTGTCGTTGTCCGGGATGGCAGTCATGGCTATTTCCTCTTTCGAAAGATGTGTGCGATGTCTCTACAATGTATTGTGCAGTCGCGCGTCCTAAAAAATAAAGTTCCCGGACGAATCGTGACGGGCAGGGGCGATTCTTGGTCCTCCCCACCGGATTGTGAAATTGCTTTATGATTCTTTAAGTTGAAGGCGGCGCGTTGGCGAATCCGGTCTGCCGGGAGGCTGGCCGCATCGAGTATGCCCTCAAAGCCTTGTTTTGCAGGCATGTCAGCCTTGCGGAGGCAGGAATATTTGTTAATTCCCCTTGACGCGACACCCCGAAATCAGTACACCCCGCCCCATCGGAGCCCATGTGAGGCTGGCTGGTTCGGAACGTCATGTTCTGGAGTTCGCCTCAAACAAGGTTCGAAACGCACGCTGAAGACCAAAATGCTGCACGCAAGACGCTGAAAATACAGCGTCCTCTGCTTTTTGCGGGCCATCTGCTGAAAAGTGGATCGGTCCTCGTTCGCGCATTTATGAAGCGTTCTAAACCGCCGGCGACGGCATTGATCCGCCCGCAAGGGTATTGAGACAGAATTTGTAAGGGATGGTTATATGCCTACCGTAAACCAGCTGATCCGCAAGCCGCGTCAGGCACAGGTAAAGCGCAACAAGGTTCCTGCACTGCAGGAAAACCCACAGAAGCGTGGCGTTTGCACACGCGTCTACACGACGACCCCGAAGAAGCCGAACTCGGCTCTGCGTAAGGTTGCCAAGATCCGTCTGACCAATGGCTTCGAAGTCATCGGCTACATTCCTGGTGAAGGCCACAACCTTCAGGAACACTCCGTCGTCATGATCCGCGGCGGTCGTGTAAAGGACTTGCCGGGCGTTCGCTACCACATCATTCGCGGCGTTCTCGATACCCAGGGTGTCAAGAACCGTAAGCAGCGCCGTTCGAAGTATGGTGCAAAGCGTCCGAAGTAATTCGGGTTCCACAATTTAAGACGCTGCGCGAGGTTCTCCGCGTGTTAAGGCGTCCGTTCAAAGTTGAGAGACAAAAGTATGTCACGTCGTCATAGTGCAGAAAAGCGCGAGATCAATCCGGACCCGAAGTTCGGCGATCTGGTCGTCACCAAGTTCATGAATGCAATCATGCTTCATGGTAAGAAGTCGGTTGCTGAAAGCATCGTTTACGGTGCGTTCGATCTGGTCCAGGGCAAGCTGAAGCAGGAGCCGGTCGTCGTGTTCCATTCGGCCCTCGAAAATGTCGCTCCGCACGTCGAAGTTCGTTCGCGCCGCGTCGGTGGTGCAACCTACCAGGTTCCAGTTGATGTTCGTCCTGAGCGCCGTCAGGCTCTCGCCATTCGCTGGTTGATCGCTGCTGCCCGCAAGCGCAACGAAACCACCATGATCGATCGCCTTTGCGGCGAACTCATGGATGCGGCAAACGGCCGTGGTTCCGCTGTGAAGAAGCGCGAAGACACGCACAAGATGGCTGACGCCAACCGTGCATTCTCGCATTATCGCTGGTAATCGACGTACAATTTTCGAAAGGCAGTCATTATGGCTCGCGAATATAAAATCGAAGACTACCGCAATTTTGGTATCATGGCGCATATCGACGCCGGCAAGACCACGACGACTGAGCGGATTCTCTACTACACCGGCAAGTCGCACAAGATCGGCGAAGTCCATGACGGCGCTGCCACCATGGACTGGATGGAGCAGGAGCAGGAACGCGGTATTACCATCACGTCCGCTGCCACAACGACCTACTGGAAGGGTCGCGATGGCAAGATGCGCCGCTTCAACATCATCGACACCCCCGGCCACGTTGACTTCACTATTGAAGTCGAGCGTTCGCTGCGCGTTCTCGATGGTGCGATCGCTCTGCTTGATGCCAACGCCGGCGTAGAGCCGCAGACGGAAACCGTCTGGCGTCAGGCTGAAAAGTACAATGTTCCGCGGATGATTTTCTGCAACAAGATGGACAAGACCGGTGCTGATTTCTACCGCTCGGTAGAAATGATCAAGACTCGTCTCGGCGCCATCGCTGTTGTCATGCAGCTCCCGATCGGTGCAGAAACCGAATTCAAGGGCGTTATCGACCTGATCGAGATGAATGCCCTGATCTGGCGCGACGAGTCGCTCGGCGCACAGTGGGATGTCGTCGAGATTCCGGACGACATGAAGGAAAAGGCTGTCGAATATCGTGAAAAGATGATCGAACAGGTCGTCGATATCGATGAACAGGCGATGGAAGACTATCTGAACGGTATCATGCCGGACAACGATAAGATCCGTCAGCTGGTTCGCCGCGGCACCATCGACGTGAAGTTCCACCCGATGTTCTGCGGTACGGCTTTCAAAAACAAGGGCGTTCAGCCTTTGCTCGACGCCGTTGTCGAATATCTGCCGTCCCCGCTCGACATTCCGTCGATCAAGGGCATCGATGTGAAGACCGAAGCCGAAATCGCCCGTCATCCTTCGGATGAAGAGCCGCTTTCGATGCTCGCCTTCAAGATCATGAACGACCCCTTCGTCGGTTCGCTCACTTTCGCCCGTATCTATTCCGGCAAGCTCTCCAAGGGCACGTCGGTCATGAACACGGTCAAGGAAAAGCGCGAGCGCGTCGGCCGTATGTTGCAGATGCACTCCAATTCCCGTGAAGACATCGAAGAAGCCTTTGCCGGTGACATCGTTGCACTCGCAGGCCTCAAGGAAACCACGACCGGCGACACGCTTTGCGATCCGCTGCATCAGGTTATCCTCGAGCGCATGGAATTCCCCGAGCCGGTCATCCAGATCGCCATCGAGCCGAAGACCAAGGGCGACCAGGAAAAGATGGGCCTCGCGCTCAACCGCCTGGCTGCTGAAGACCCTTCTTTCCGCGTCAAGACGGATGAAGAATCCGGCCAGACGATCATCGCAGGCATGGGTGAACTTCACCTCGATATTCTCGTCGACCGCATGCGCCGCGAATTCAAGGTTGAAGCGACCGTCGGTGCGCCGCAGGTTGCCTACCGTGAATCGATCACGAAGCGTCACGAAGAAGACTACACGCACAAGAAGCAGTCCGGTGGTACCGGTCAGTTCGCACGCGTCAAGATCATCTTTGAACCCAATGAAGAAGGCGACGACTTCAAGTTCGAGTCCAAGATCGTTGGCGGCTCGATCCCGAAGGAATACATTCCAGGCGTCCAGAAGGGCATCGAAAGTGTTCTGTCTTCCGGTCCGCTGGCTGGCTTCCCGATGCTCGGCGTCAAGGCAACCCTGATCGACGGCGCATTCCATGACGTCGACTCCTCGGTTCTCGCCTTCGAAATCGCCTCCCGCGCTTGCTTCCGTGAAGCAGCAAAGAAGGCTGGTGCTCAGCTTCTCGAGCCGATGATGAAGGTCGAAGTTGTGACGCCGGAAGATTACGTCGGTGACGTTATCGGCGATCTGAATTCGCGTCGCGGTCAGATCCAGGGCCAGGAAGCACGCGGCATCGCCGTCGTGATCAATGCCAACGTGCCGCTGGCCAACATGTTTAAGTACGTGGACAACCTGCGCTCGATGTCGCAGGGCCGTGCACAGTACACGATGACCTTCGATCACTATGCGCCGGTTCCGTCGAACGTGTCGCAGGAAATCCAGGCGAAGTACTCCGGTCAGAAGTGACCGGAGCCTAACGCCCGCTGACAGAAACAAGAGAATTACCCTTCGGGGTTACAAAACGGAGAGCCGGAAATGGCAAAGAGCAAATTTGAGCGCAATAAGCCGCACGTTAACATTGGCACGATCGGCCACGTCGACCATGGCAAGACGTCGCTGACGGCAGCGATCACGAAGTATTTCGGCGAATACAAGGCG
>NZ_JAWQUM010000023.1:0-10505 GCF_033447125.1 Rhizobium sp. PL01
GCAAGCGCGCTTGATGCTGCATCCGACTGCCTTCAATTGCCGCAACACAACAAACCTTTTCGCCAATGCTCATGCCGACAAAGGATCCGCGGACACAAAATCAATTCGTGGACGCCCTCCTAGATGCCGTAATGCGCCGGCGCTTCCGAGTATGTAGCCAGATTGGTGGCTGTCCCGCAGAATGACGACGTTGAAACGGGATCCCAACGGGTCGGCCCCAAAAATCAAGCGAGGAACAGTCATGGACTCATTCGACACCTGCATGGCTGCGCTTCTCAGGTCGCGGTGATGGTCTGACGGAATATCATGGCGTGGAATGTGAAAGAAATTGGCGACGGGTTCATGAATGGAGACGAAACGCTGGAGATGTCGGGCTGACTTGGATCCCTTCATGATCCGCTCTCGCCGTCGTATCGGTTGATGGGAATTTTCAGCCCGGTTATTCAGACCTTTGTGCGAAAGCTATTCGACGCTGGGCATGATGTCGCGCTTTGCTGCGCCGTAGGATCGCAGCTTGTCAGCGATCATCACGCGCGGCGGATGACTCTGTTGTTTGAGAAGCTTTCGCATCACCCGCTTGGCTGTCTTGGCTGCGCGGAAACGCCCCCATGCCCAGGTATCAGCATCAAGCCGAGGGACAGGCTCGCCATCATCGCAAAAGGCGAGACCACGAAGCATTGACCGAAGAATGGTGATCTCAACGTGCTCCTGGTCAACCTGCTCGCTTTTCGCCTCAACACCGTCACCGCCATCACCAGCGCAAAAAACGCCGAAGATCTCGCCCCGCGCGATCAGCAGGTTTGATTCTGAGGAGAGCGCCTTTGCGGGCTGTCGACGGATCGTAGACGGACGGTATTGCTGAGGACAAAGCCTGTGCGATCAGAAGGGTGATGAGCAGGAACAAGGGCGGGCTGAGCGTGTCGTCGTATTGTTCGTCTGGACTATCGGCAAGCTCGGTGTGGGCATAACGCATCATCTCTAGCGGTCGTACGAGTGACCGCCACATGGTGATTGGGTAAAAGACCAGCTACGAGACTAGTTCGTATAGCAGTTCCTCCAGCGATTTCATCAATTTCATGGAGTCCAAGAAACGCTCTCCCCATTTCGCGCCAACCTATGTTCCCTACATCATTCGGACGGCTGGGCCGACGCAGTGTCATTCAACTTGAAGTCTGCTGGCATTTGGGCATTGTGTGTCCGTCGACTTTGTATTCTTTCAGGTGGGAGTGGCTTCCGTGCACAAATTCACAACAGCTTTTGGCGTTCTCGTCTTTGCCGCCATGTTCTCGCATTCGGTGGAGGCCAAGGTGCCTTTCTTCAATGCTTCCTGCCCCGGAAAAGTCGACGTGCATGCCGACACAGGCGGGCCGATCTACATCGGCGGCAAGCAAGCGAAGCTGAAACGCTTCAATGAAAACTATTATGAAGCCCGTCTCGGCAATATCACCGTTTCCGTTACCGTCAGCCCCGATGGCAGCCCCGATATTTCCTACACGGGAAAAGGCGGCGCGAATGGGGTATGCCAGGTCAAGACAAAGGGGGTTACAGACGACGCTACCCAAGACCAGGGAATGCCAGAGCAGCGGCCGCTCCGTAACACGAATGCCGTGGCGATGGGATCGTTGCCGGCATTCTGCAAAGGCGAAGCATCCGCCGCATTCGGGAGGAGACCGACCGAGATCACCACAAATATGGCATTCAGGAGCGGCAACCGCATTGTCGTCCAGGGGTATTATCCCGATGGAGAGGGGCAGAAGTTCTTCAATTGCTGGTTCGACCCCGATGGCAATTTCGTGTCCGTGAACTGATACAGATATGGCTTTAGACCCGGCATCTACACAGCCACTATCGCCGACGACCGACGATCTTCCATTTTATAACCATGAACCGTATCCGATCGTCCCGTTGGGCTGGGCGATTATCATCGCCGCTACAATTGTGGGCTCCATTCTCTTGACGGTTTCGCCAATGGCCGACCTACAGGGGGTGGCCTCACTCGTTCCGGCGATCCTTTTCGCCGTGGTGCCCTTGATCGCGCTCGCTTTGGTGTCTCATGGGCATCTGAACACTCTGTTTCGCCCGTACGGATTGGCGGCTCTGGGGCGTTCGGTCTTTTTCGCCGTAACCACAATGATCCTTTCGTCCGCAACGGCGTTGGCGTTGCAGTTCTTTATGACATTCGCGGTTAATCCGGTCATTGATGTCCTGGCCGTGGCCGGGCCATTCGATATCGCGCTGTTCATGCTGCGGACTTTCATTCAGTTGATTGGCGAGGAGGTCGTGACCATCCTACCGCTGCTCGCGGTCATGTGGACATGCTACACAAAGTTCGGTTGGGGGCGACGGGCCAGCCTCGCTGCTGGCATATTGGTGTCGACAGTCTGGTTTTGCTCGCTTCATCTGCCGACCTACGACTGGAACCTTATTCAATGCTTCGTCGTCATCGGTATCAGCCGTCTGGTCCTAACCTGGTCCTACATTCGCACGAGAAACCTTTGGGTCTCGGCTGGAGCACACATCATCAATGACTGGTCACTGTTCGCGATCAGCTTTGCTGGAAGCCACATGCCAATCGGCACATGATTATCCAAATCCAAACAGGTGATCACCATGCGTCGCCTAATGGGCTCCCCGGCACTGTAAAATTAACGGGCTGTCGATCGAACTTTGCGCTGCTCGCTTCCAAAGAATCATCAATTCCGGCAAAGTACTCCATGGCTGTTCCTCGCTTGATGTTTGGGCCCGACCAGCTCGCGCCCCGTCTCAACATCGTCATTCTGAGGGACAGCCACCAATCTGGCTACAATCTCGGAAGGGTCGGCCCATTACGGCATCTAGGTAATTGTCCAGGAGAGGTCGCCCGTTCTCTCTGCTTTTTCCGCCAGCTCCGGTACGAGCTTGCCGTCCATGTCGACGGTGAACAAGTTTTCGCCGACACCGTGGCTGGTCAGAGCCCAGCCATTCGACCCATTGAACGGGTCAACGCCACTGGTGATGGAGGTCGCGCCGACGCGCAATGGCTCGGTTGCCTTCCTAAGAAACACTCTCCGCATCGGGGATGGGATCAAGCTGGTAACCCAGGGCTCGAGCACGGCGCTGGAGGTTTGCCAAGACCCGACCTCGATGTCGCTCGTCATATGCCGCTGAACCAGGATCACGATAGGCCATGCCGAAGCGAAGGGCATTGTAGAAGAGCACAGCGATCTTTCGTGCGGTCGCCGTCACGGCTTTCTGCTTTCCGATACGTCCTGCCAACCGTCGATAAAATGCACCCAACGCCGTGTCGCTTCGGCCAATAGTGGTGGCCGCCAACCGCAAAAGTGCTGCAGCACGGCTCGATGACCGGCGTGTTCTCGACGAGAGAAGCCTGCCGCCAGATATCTTGTTGCCAGGAGCCAGGCAGAGCCACGATGTAAAGTGCTTGGCGGTTGGCCATGCCCGCAAATCTGTGCCGCACTCGCCGATCAACTTCAGGGCAAGTGATGAACCGAGGCCATGGATTTGCGTCAAGTCTGTCCCTACAAGGCCGTATAATGCGGCCCGGACATCAAAGGATGGCGTATTCGGCTGCTTCGTCTTCGTTCTGATCTTAGGCAACGGCGATTGTGGCTTCTCGACATTATGCGCGATTGTGGCGATCGCCTGCTCGAGCTTGCGATCGCATTCGAGCATCTTTTGCTGATAAAAGTCGTACAGGTCCAACGACTGGGAAAGCGCAAAAATGTGTTCATCCCGATCATTCCCAACCAGGGATGCCCGTATCGTTTCGACCGAGGAGTGACAACGGATATCGCGCAAGGATGCCAGCACATCCGGGTCTCGCTCGCCGGCAACGATTGCCCGTATGATCCTCATGCCTGTCACGCCAGTGATATCTGACACGACATGGTGAAGCTGAAGATTCATCTCCATCAACGCCTTTTGCATATGCTGGATATGAGCGGCCGCGTATTCGACCAACCGTTCTCGTTGCCGCAAATATGCACGCAGGGTGGCAATTTGCGCATTCGGCCGAAAGCTTCCTCGAAGCAGGCCATAGGAGTGCAGTTGGCGCAGCCATGCTGCATCGCTGACGTCGGTCTTGCGGCCCGGGACATTCTTGGCGTAGCGAGCATTCACTAGAATGACCTCGAAGCCGTGCTGCTCCAAAATCTCGTAAGCCGGTATCCAGTAGACACCTGTCGACTCCATGGCGACACTGGTAACCCCGCAGGATTTGAACCAGTGAGCGAGATCGTGCAGATCGTGGGTAAAAGTCCCGAAGGCGCGGATTGGCATGTCATCAGCGTCAGGATTGACGGCGGCCATATGCATAGTCGCGCCGATATCGATGGCGGCGGCTCTTGGGTTTATGCGCCTTAGATTCTGCGCGTTAGATGGTATTGTCTTGGGCATGACGTCTCCTCCTCTGGATCAAGGAGGGGCTGGGCCGCGCAAGTTCGCCATTTTCCTAACCGGGATCGCCACCGAAATGGCGTCACCACTCTCAAGTACGCAACAGCCCATGTGCCACGTTTTTTAACGGGGTGAACGCCTCCAAAAAGCAATCGGCAACTCCCCTCCAGCGATCAAAGTAGCACAACCTGTTTCTACCGCGCACAGGCGGACCAAGGCCCGTGATCGTTTTTTTTTTAGTAGGTCAACGACCACGATCACCGAAGTAAGAACCCCTAATACTAATTCTCATTATGCTTGACGGATTGGGGCGTGAGCCCATTCGCGCAGGCCGATAGACATGATACGCCACGGCTGAGCCGCGAGTTTTCGCCAGGCGTAGCAGCAGTGGTCGAGGATATCGTCGTATGACGTGAAGACGCGGTTTGACAGATAGTTGTCCCTGAGGAATTGCCACAGATTTTCGACCGGGTTCAGTTCCGGTGATCGGGGCGGCAATGGTAGGGTGCTGATATTCTCCGGCACGATCAGATTTGCCGAGAGATGCCAACCTGCTTGGTCCATCAGGAGCACGGAGTGGGCATCTGGAGCGACATTCCTGGATATTTCGACCAAATGCAGGTTCATGGCCTGGGTATCGCAGTGGGGAAGAACGAGTGCGGCACCCTTACCCTGTTTCGGGCAAATCGCACCGAAGATGTAGGCCGAACGCGTTCGTTGATCATGCGGAGCAGATGGCCGTGTCCCGCGCTTGGCCCAGCGACGCGTGATCTTGTTCTTCTGTCCTACTCGCGCTTCATCTGAAACCATATTTCTATTGTTTTGCCACCGACTTCGTTGGCAATTTCTGCCAGAGCGGCGGGGAGTTTTTTTTAAACTCTTCCTGAGCGTCCGGGTCCTGCGCATAGTGTTTCGGGCGGGCGGAAAGCTTGCGGTAGCCCAGGCCACGCAGTTCCCGGCTGAGTGTCTGAATGCTGACCAGGACGCGGAAATCTTCCCAAAGCCATTGCGTCAGATCGATCAGTCGGAACCGCACAATACCATCGACGGCTGGCGTCGGACCTCTCTCAACTCTGGCGGCCATAGCCTTGCGCTGCTCATCATTCAGCCTGCTTGGCGCTCCGGTGGATTTGCCATTCAACAAACCATCCGGCCCATGCGCATTGAACCGCACGACCAGTCGCGAACAATCTGCTGGGTCACACTGCCGACGCGGGCTGCCTCGCCGCGAGATACACCGTCATAGATGGTTGCCAGTGCCAAAAGTCGCCGCGCCTGATTGGCGTCTGTCGTGCGTCGCGCCAGTTGACGCAGCGTGTCCGCGTCATAGTCGCCTCGAAGCTCTATTCCATGTCGCATGCGGCAAATCTCCTTTGCCGCAGGATTCATGAAAATCGCTCAATGGGAATCCCAAAGAGTCAGATTTATTAGGAAGCGGTATAAGCCTTTAAACCGAATTGCACCCGCGCTGGAGGCATTGGCCGAATACTATGGCGATCGGTGGATCGTTGGGAAACTTGCCGACATCTGTTGCATGAGTGAATCAAATTTACGCCGCGTGTGGAAAGATGCGATTGGTCAAACACCGCAGGAATACATCATTGCTATGCGGATGCAGATGGCAGCCGCGCTGCTTAGATCACCTGGCCGCTCTGTCCTCGATGTTAGCATGATTGTTGCATTCGATTCACTGTCCAGCTTCAATCGCCTTTTCCCCCGACACTTCAAATGCACCCCCCTGCAGTGGTGAGAGCGGCGGTGCAAAAGTCGGCCACGGTAGCGGCGGGATAGTCCTGTTGCGCCGGAATAAAACCCGGCCACCTATTTACCCTTCTGCGACGAATGCAGGAGGGCCTGGGGATCTACACCGTGGAACTTTATCTGAAGGTGCGACTGGCTGTCTCGGAAGGGATGAGCCGGCGTCAGGCTGCGAAGCATTTCAACATATCTCGCGACAGTGTCGCCAAGATGGTGTCGTATTCGACGCCGCCTGGCTATCAGCGACGCTCATTAATCCAGCGGCCGAAGCTGGATGCGTTCGTTTCGACGATCGACCAGTGGCTCGATGCGGACATGCAGATGCCGCGCAAGCAGCGCCATACGGCCAAGCGGGTACTTGACCGGCTCCGGGACGAGCGCGGGTTCACCGGCGGCTACACGATCATCAAGGACTATATGCGCGAGCGGGATCAGCGCCGTCAGGAGGTATTCGTGCCGCTGGCTCATCCGCCTGGCCATGGGCAAGCCGATTTCGGCGAGGCGATGGTGGTCATCGGTGGCGTGGAGAGGAAAGCGCACTTCTTCGTGCTCGACCTGAGCGGATCCCTCCGCAACGAAAAAGCCGGTCAAGTTTAGGCGATAATCAACACCGCGCCACCACACCGTTGGTGAAAAAGACCGGGCCATCCGAAAATCGTTTATTCCGGCTGGCTCGCGCTATCCTGTGCGTCATGTGGATGCTCGACGTCAGGCGTGTGCGTAATCCGCTCGACGTCCGCAGCCGTAGTGCCTTGCGAACCGTAGAAGCCGGCATGCAGCCCCCAGTAACTAGCCACAAACAAGGTTAGGGCGACCGTCAGTCCGACAGGAACGCCGATAAGGGCCTTCTTCAGTTTGGGGAGGAAGAACACCTCCCTAGTGTGATCGGCCGCGATCGCCACGATGACAGCCATGATCAGGGCATGACCGATCAGATCGACGCGACCGAACGGATAAACAGCGGCGTTGAAAATCACAAACAGCGAAATGGCGGACAGACGACGGACGAGCGGTGTCCAGAGAAGCCCGAAACCCATGGTGAACTCCGCGACGCCAGCCATCGGAATGAACACGTCACGTGGCAGACCGAATGTCAGGAAGGGCTTCTCCAGGACGAGCGGGTAGAACCAGTCGGGATAGGCAAATTTCTCCAGGCTCGACCACATCAAGGCGATAGCGACTCCCCATCGCAACGCCTGGAACCTGTGCTTGCGCCATTCCGGTTTGGAGGAGGCCTCCAGCACGAGGTAAGCGGCCACGCCCACACCGAGCGCGAGGTAGTCGAGCAAGTGGAAAATGTCGTAGTCGCGAAGCGCCAGAAGCCAGAGGCCAATGATACCCGCCGCCGCAAGTGGCTGTGTCCGGCGCGAGAAGATCAACATGGCGATGAGAAGTTGCGCCCATGACACCATTTCCGAAGGCGTCTTGAGATCGGGTGTCAGGTAGACGCCGCCCACGGCAAAGATCGCCACGAAAAATGCGCCAATTACCACGCGGACAAAGTCGTCGAGGCGGCTCCAGAGCGGGTCCGACAACCGGTCCATGCCTCTCAGTATCGCCTCGCCGCCGCTTGTTTCCTCCACCGCCCGCGTCGCGAGAAAGAACAACAGAACCAACACAATGCCGAGCCAGAACCATGTGTTCGACAGAGTCGCACTGACCGGCTGTGGTGCCGCGCCGACGATGTAGGGCGCAAACCATTTGACGTGTGCCTGGGCGGGCCATGCCAGCAGCATCGCGGACGCTGCCCCGAGGGGAAGTACTCCTGTGCTCAGGCGGTGGGAAAAAATTGCGTCTCTGTAGGTCATGATGGTTCCAGTCGGGGAAGGTTTCCGCTTGTGACGAGCGAGGACGACCTATTTTTGTTAGCCAGAACGGCGAGCCTAGATCTGTCCCGCGATGCGTTTGGATCCTGCGATCTTCTTGAAATCGATCGCGTTCGGCCCGATGTTGAGGCTGATTTGAAGGCTGCTTGCAATCCGGTTGGCCCGGTCGATGAACAGGTCCGCAATCGCCCCCTCGCAATTGTCCTCCACCGCACTTCGAAACAGTGCCAGCCAGTGTTCAAAATGCGCGGGTTCAAGCCCGAGGTTGCGGTGCATAACGTGTGGCTGGCCGGTATATCGGCCAGTGCGCATCGTTACCGATGACCAGAAATCAATCATTGTCTTGATATGGGCATCCCAACGATTGGACAGGCGTTGCTCGAAAATTGCCCCCAGGACCGCGTCTTCACGAACACGACCGTAGAAATCACGCACAAGTCGTTCGATGATGGCCTCGGAAGGGACCTGCACAGGCGCGACGATAGCCATATTGCCCTCAATCATTGATGTCCCTCTTTCCTTATTCTGAAAAAGAGGTATTGTAAATGCATCTTTTGGAGATTGCCATGCGACTGACTGTCCATACCGATTACGGATTGCGCGTTCTTATGGCACTCGCCGTTGTTGATCATGGTCTCGTGACCATCGAGGAATTGGCCGCGCGGCACAGGATTTCCCGCAATCATCTCATGAAGGTCGCGCAGACCCTGGTAAACGTGAAGCTAGTCAAAAGCGTGCGAGGCCGCCGGGGAGGCCTCCTCTTGGCCCGGGATCCGGCCGACATCCGGATCGGTGATGTCGTGCGCGCGCTGGAGGTGGACATGGAGCTTGTCCCCTGTCTAGGAGATCGGAACGACACATGTGTGTTCACTGGAGTTTGTCGGCTGACCGGCGCCCTGCGGGGTGCCAGCGAGGCTTTTTTCGCAAGTCTCGATCAGTTCACGCTTGCCGATATGGTGTCGAGTCCTTCCAGTCTTCGCGAGCGGCTAGCGGTACCGGCATGAGCCCTCTTGTCGAAATCTCGCCAGACGGTGAGCAACCGCCCATCATTGTGAGCCGCGAAAGCACAGGCGACTTTATCCTCGATGCTATCGTTCTTGCTGAGCGGTTCGGTATTCCGCCCAGTGAGATGCGCTCCCTGATGGCCCGTGGCCTGATCAAGAGCACTGTGGAAATCGGGGAGGGCGAAGACAAAGGCACATGGCGCTTGTCTATCCGGTGTGGAAACCGCATCTGGTCGGCAATAGTGCAGGGAGACGGTCACATAACCAAGGCAACAATGAGATTTTCATCTGCCCGGTCGAAAACCGGAACTCGGTAAGAAAGTGTACGGCGCGAAAGACGAGGATATCGGCGAAGTCGACAAGTTGGTGCTAAACGCGGACGGATCCGTCAAACAGCTGGTGATGGATATCGGTGGATTCCTGGGGATGGGCGAACACCACATCGCCGTCCCGCTTGAATCCGTCAATATCATGCGAAACGAAAAAGGCGACGACGTTCGTGTGTATGTTGATTCAACCGAAGCGACGCTGAAGGCGCAGCCAGAATACAAAGACAACTAAAATTAGAATGGCCCGAGGCGAAACGCTTCGGGCCTTTTCACTGGCATGGATCGGGCCATGTTTCGGAAACCGACTGGGTAATATCAACAAACTATCGAAACCAACCGAAATTCAGGTTGGCCGATCAGGTTTCATACCGTCTCACTTAAATATTTCGGATCAGTGGTTGTGGCCCTGCTCGAAAATTCGAATTTGGATATTGTCGACGCCGACAATATCACCAGCGATTGAACTGATTTCATCGCCGCAGCCGTGGTAAGCAATTCCTTCGATAATCAAGTAGGGTCCGAGCATCCTAAACGTAAGGCGGGAGGTGTCGATATCACAGCCGTAGGCGATTGCTGCGCGAACCGCCGCGATCGTAGCGCGACTATCCGAAGGATAACCACTATTTCTGGACATTCCATCAGAGAAAATGAACACCATTCTGCTCCCCTTATTTTTATGCCGGTGATCGGCAGGGCTGTCTAAACTGGGTTCAAAGTGAACGTATCACGCATTTACCTGGAATACTCTCATTTTGGAGAATGCTGCCAGTTTTACCCTTCATATCGAGCCGGATACGACAAATCCGGCACTTGAATATTTTACACGTGTAAGATTTTAACCGCCCCTACGCCCTTCAGTCGCACCGTAAAAGGCAAGCGAACCCGGTATGGCATGCGATTTAAATCGCCGCGCCGGAGCAAATGACTGATCTGATGAAGTCCTTCTTCGAGACACTCCCTCGCGAGTTGAAGGACGCCGCATAGAAACGCTGGCGCGTTTCGTGGTGCCACTCGCACTTCGGGGCATCGGAACAACATTAGGGTTTGTCTTTGTGGAAGCATGGAGTGAACTCTTCCTGTCACTCACCCTCTTGAACACGGACGCGGAAAAGACGTTGCCCTCTGGTCTGATGGCGCTGTCGTCCAAACGCGGTGTGGATTGGGGACAGGTCAGCGCAGCCGGAATGTTGACG
>NZ_JAWQUM010000024.1:0-9399 GCF_033447125.1 Rhizobium sp. PL01
ACCGGCAGACACCGGATCAGGCCTACTTCAACGCGCTGGCACCAATGATGGTGGCGGCATAATCGAGGCGGAAATCCACTTAGCGAAACGCCCGGAACTGTTCAGACAAACCGAGCCACCTCTTAGACGTCGCCGTCCGCCGACAGTTGAAGGCAGGAAACTCGAACTTCAAGTTCGATGTGGAACGCGCCGGTGCGTTGGTGGTCGTTGCGGCCGTCATCACACTTGAGGTGTACAACCAAAAGTATAGCGTCAGCGAGTTGTCGAGCTGGGAAACAACGACAAGCTTCGAAAGCTCGTTTTCCTATTCTGAGTATATTTCCGAAGAAACAGTGTCGATCGAAGAATCCTACACAAGCGAAGAAACTGTGGTCGAGGAGTCAATTTCGCAAGAGGAAACATCGTCGGAAGAAACCACGAGTGAAGAAGTGACATCGACCGAAGATGTGTCGTCCGAAGAAACGACTAACGACTCTTCGACTGCCGATGACGCAACACCGGACAGCAATGATGCGACAGACGACACTGCATCGGAAGACAACGCCGACGCGAATGACGACAGCGCGGCCGAAAATGATGACACGTCTACGGACGACGCGGGTGGCGATGATGCGTCGTCAGATGACAGTGGCGGAGACGACAGCGAGTAAAGTTTACTCCAATCGACCCTGCCGTTGGAAACGGCAGGGTCATTCCGCAGATTTGCGCCGCGCATGATCATCTCGGCGTGGATTCCTATGGTAACCGCTCCCGGTGGCATCGAACGCGATCGTCCTCAGTACGTTTCCGACTTTAATACGGTCTTCGACGGCACCAACCGGCGGAATTCGAATATTTCTCAAGCCTGCTGAACCAAACGCTCCAGCTTGCAACCTGGCATCGCCATCAGGTTTGGGAGCTTTGCATGGTACAATACCGACGGGTGCGAACGCCCCGGAATCGCCAGTGATTCCAGAAGTCGCATCAGAAAAAAAACTCGAGCTTGAAGGACGAGCTTTAGAAATCAGAGGTCTGGATGGTGACCTGCCGCTTCACAGCTACGTCTGGATACCTTCTCTGAAGGCTGTTGTGGGAGGCGTCAACGTGTTTGCGGGCCAGCACATATGGACAGCGAATTCGACAACACCCCAATTCAGGATGCTGCGGCCCTGATCACAGCGATGAAAGCGGCCAATCCCACCGCGGAATTGCTACCAGCATTGGAAATTGGTGCGAAGGTGAACAAGAGAGAAATGAAGTGGAAGGTCGATAAGGGTTGGAGAAAAGCGGGACGCCGAATCATGGACGATGATCAGAAACTGCGTGTGAGGCTTGGTGGTCGTAACGGTCGCCGCCGTTTTGATCCGTTATCGAAGGATCGGCTGGTTGCAGCCTGCCTTGAGCCGGGGGCTTCGGTGGCGGGGCTAGCGCTCTAACGTGGGGTCAATGCCGACCTCGTGTGGAAATGGATAGGCAAGCATCGGTTGAGTGAGAAGGAAACTGTGCCGAAAGGGCCGTCTTCGACATCGGCATTTGTTGCGGTGCAGATCGAACGCACCGCGGATCGCGCAGTGTCGCGACAAAGCAGGGCGTTTGCGCAGGATTTGCCAGTCACTTTTGATGAGGTTCAGCGATCAAAACCTGAGAAGATCCGCCGTTTTCCCTCTCCAGCTACGATGAGCGTGTCTCTTCCGAACGGGGTGAAACTGACGCTGGAATGCAGTGACGTTGAAGCAGCAATAATCGGAGCGTCGGGCGATTTTCAGACGAAACGCTGACGTACAAGTTTATCTTCGGCTTCGAGCACGGGCTCCCGCAATCTGTGCTCCAGTCACCGGACCGCGCTCATGATGGTGGACTTCCTAATTGTGTTTTTAATTATGCTCGGCCGCTTGGCCGTCCTCGCTTCCATGACGCCGCTTCAGCTTCAAAATCCACCGAAGGACGTCATAATAGGCCGTCCAACCATCCTGGACAGAACGGTGCCATCTTTTTGAGGACCTTCCGGTCACCAGCGCCTTGGCTGTGCCGCAGGAGATTGTTGACGTGGATGAAGCCGTGGAACGCATTACAGCCTTGGTCGGCACTTCGGTGCTCGGCATAAGGGGTTCGTGGCGATCTGGCTAAATCGCACGCGGGCAACACCACCGTGACGTGTCGGGCCCATCCAATAAATCACTGCTGTGACAACTGCCACGATGACAAAGAGAACGATGATCGGTCCACCAAGCGAGGCATTTGGCTCCTAAGAATTGTTATAAGACGCTTTCACCGCCTTCGACATTCAACTTAAGAACGAAAACCGGGGCCACCTTCTTGGCGGCCGCCTTGGCCGGATAATCAGGCCAATCCGATAAACGAAAGGATTATGCCCACGATAACGATGACTCCAAGTGGCCACATCAGACTGTTCATGCCTATACTGGACGAGTTGAACGACCGTCCGGTAGGCGGATCCGTCCGGTTCATTGGAATATGCATCTTGGCCGTTCAGTAGCTTACGCATCAGCCCAAGGGCCGCCTTATTGTTCCGGCGGCTCTGGATCAGAGCGTCGAGAACACAGCCATCAGCATACATGCGCAGTATTTTTTGCCCGTGATGGAAACGGCCACTTCGTCACGCCAGCGAGGTGATCAGCGCCTTTTGACTAGTCTAGGAGGACATTATGCGCGTTTCCGCAAGGGCTTGTGGAAGACGACCCTCGATGAAAAATTATCGACAAACTCTGTAGCGTTCTATCACCCTATGGTGATGGCGCCAATGCGTGATGACCTCAATTTGACAACGGTGGTGTCGGTGGGGCCTGTGATACTGCCGATATGGCTCGCTATTGTACTGATCACCGTGATACTGGTCTCGATAGTAATCTTGGCTGTCGTAGTCGCGTCGGGGTACGTCGTAGCCATCTCCGTAGCCATCATTATAATTACCGTCACCCTCATCGTCTCCGAACTGGAAGGTGATTTGTGCTTGGGATGGCGCAGTCCCAGCGGCCGTGGCAGTAAGCGCTATCATGGTTGCGATGATTAGCTTTCTCACGGTTTTCTCCTACGTTTGTTGTTAAGTAACGGAAATGTTGGCCTACTCGTCCCAGTGCAGAGGATAGCCACCTCTGACGTGGGACCTATTGAAGAGGCGGTCACCCACAGTTGCCGGCTTGCGTTGGCCGAGCTTGCCGGCCTTCTTGCATCCGTCAACTCAAAGCCTTGTCCGATAGAGGACAGTTTTTATATTTCAACTTTGAAAATAGTTCCTATGTCCAGCCCACCGCAGCATCGAGAGTAAGCGAAAGTTTATAGCAGTTACTCTGAACCCAACTCGAACGCTGCGTTAATTTGCCGTTCATGTTGGTTGGCGAATTGCCCTCGACGTCGCTGGCACGGTGTTTTGAATAACAATTGCCGCCGTGTAGTTGGCAGCCCGGCAAATGAAACCTCGACTGCTCCGAAATTTTGTAAAGGACCGGAGAAATCAGGCGATGGAACGTTTTCCTACGCCTTGATGGTCCTTCGCACCGTGCGGACGCAAGACGAAGGTGTTTTCGTACCACACATGTCTCTTTCAATTGGGATCCTGCTCGCCTTCGTTTTCGTGGGAACCCTGATATATTTTGTCGGTCACATGGCAGGCCGTTCCAATGTGGATACGGTGATCGGCCTCGCCAGTGTGGACGTCCGTGATGGGATTGGCACACTGACGTTCGACAAGCCGCAGGCAGCCCCCCGCCTGCTTAGACCTGGGAGACGCTATCACCATTGCGGATGAACGCAGCGGCTCGCCGACGAACTGGCGGAAGGCCGACCCCAATTCAGGAGGGCGTCGGCGTTCGCCCAAGCCGCGAAGTTTTCGCGTTGCGCAACGTCTGCGTGGCAATCGACTGAACAGCCGACAGCGTGTTCTCCATCCGGTGACCAAGTTCATGCATGAGCAGACGCTTTCGATCGGCACGCTCACGTTGCTCGGTCCGATCTCGTAGGATCTTGATGAATCCGACAACGAGGTCGTCTTCGTCGCGAAGCGCCATCATCTCGCCAGAAGCCCAGAAACAGGTCCCGTCCTTGCGCAGGTGTCACCGCTCGTCGTTTCCGCGCACTTCGCCCGGTGCTGCGGTACCAGAAGGGAAAATCCCATTCGAGGCTTATCGACCCAAACGACGTCATTCTCTTCGGACGGCAATCCACGCTTGCTCTAACGCTGATCGCAAGTCCTCTGCGCCATACGGTTTCGTGACGACCACTGCCTCCAGCGGCAATTCACCAGTGTGACGATCGTGTCCCGTGGCATAGACAACACCGAGTGCCGGCTGGCGGGCGCGCGCCTCGTCGGCGAGTTGGGCTCCGCCCATGTCCGGCAGACCGAGGTCTGTTACCAAGACATTGATCGAACGAGTTTCCAGCAGGGCAATCGCCTCCGCGCCTGTGCCCGCTTCGATGACATCGTGTCCGAGTTCGGCGATCATATCGGCGGTGTTGATCCTGATCAGGACGTCATCCTCAACCAGCAGGATGGAAAGTGTGGCGGATGCTTCTTGCTGAACGGGCTCGATAGACAGAGGGGCCGCCGGGGAGGGCTGATACTTCTGCGCCCGGTTGGCGAGCACCTGCCTGAGCTTGCTCGCTAGTGCCTCACGGGTATACGGCTTGGATAGCAGTTCCACGCCGGCATCGAGTCTCCCGCCGTGTACGATGGAATTTTCCGTATATCCCGACGTATAGAGGACGGCAAGATCGGGCTGACGTTCGCGGGCTTTCCTAGCGAGTTCGGGGCTCTTTAAGGTTCCCGGCATGACCACGTCGGTAAAAAGAAGATCAATGGCAATCCCCGCCTCGATGATGATCAGAGCGGCATCCGCATTCGGCGCCTTCAAGACCTTATAGCCGAGGTCAGTCAAGGTCTCAACCACGGTCTCTCTGACCTCGTTGTCATCCTCGACGACCAGGATGGTTTCAGTGCCGCCGATGACCGGACCGGAGCGCAGGTCAACTTCCCTGTCTTCTTTGTCGGTGGCGCGAGGAAGGTAGAGCTTCACCGTCGTTCCGTGGCCCACTTCGCTATAGAGCTTGATGTGTCCGCCAGACTGGCGGACGAAACCGTGAACCATCGACAGCCCGAGCCCCGAGCCTTTGCCTTCTTCTTTTGTGGAGAAGAACGGTTCGAACACGGTGTCCAGGATTTCTTCAGGGATTCCCGCTCCCGTATCGGAGACGGACAAAACGACGTACTGGCCAGGGGTGACGTCATCATGAGCCTGGGCATAAGCGTCATCGAGATAGGCGTTTCCAGCCTCGATGGTCAACTTGCCTGTTCCGTTCATCGCATCCCGCGCGTTGATGGCCAGATTCAGAAGCGCGTTTTCGACGTTGGCAGGATCGATCAGGCAGTTCCATAGTCCCCCTGCGATAACGGTTTCGATTTCCACCGCTTCGCCGAGTGACCGCCGCAGCATATCATCCATCCCCCGGACGAACTTCCCTACGTTGATGACCTTCGGATCAAGCGCCTGGCGCCTGCCAAACGCCAGCAACTGACTGGCCAGTTTGGCTCCGCGGTTGACGCCCGCCAATGCGTTGATCACCCGGCGTTCGGCGCGGTCGTTTCCGGTCACATCCTTCATCAGTAACTGAAGGTTACCGGAGACCACCTGAAGCAGGTTATTGAAATCGTGTGCGACACCACCCGTCAACTTGCCGATCGTCTCCAACTTCTGCGCCTGTTGAAGTTTCGCTTCGGCTTTCCGACGCTGCTCGCTTTCCTCGGCGACACGGTCTTCAAGGGTTTCGTTAAGTTGTCGAAGCTGTTCTTCGGCACGTTGGCGGTGGACGACCTGTCGTTCGAGATCGTCGGACCGCTCCCTGAGGGCGCGCTCTGCCAACCTCTGCTCGGTAATGTCCGTGTGTACGCCGACCCACTCTATGATCTCGCCGTTATCGGAAAAAATCGGATTGGCCCGGATCAAAAATGACCGCCACACGCCGTCGTGTCTGCGGACCCGATGCTCGTGCACGAAGGTTCGCCGTTCGGCCACTGCCTTGTTCCAGGCATCGACCGTCGGTCCACTGTCATCAGGGTGGACAGAAGTGGCCCAACCGTAGTCTTGGTAATCCTCCGGCGACTGGCCCGTCAGTGCGGCCCACCCAGGCTGTTCGCCTTTCATTCGTCCGTCGGCGCTGTTGGTCCAGAGGACGCCATGAACGACGTCCATCGCCGTGCGGAACCGTAGATTGCTCTCGGCAAGCTCGAGTTCGGACCGCTTACGGTCATCAATGTCGATGATGAGGACGTAGATGCCGTCGATGCCGACCGCTGTCTGACGAGGCACATATCGAACCTCAGCATGCCGTTCATGGCCGTCAGGCCGCTGAATGGAGGCATCCGTGACTATCGTCTCGCCCGCCATTGCACGCTGGATGAGCGGCAGTCTCTTCTCGAAATATTCCTCGCCGATGATTTCCCGAACCGGCCGCCCAACGATCTCCCCCGGACTGCGACCGAACCACTCCTTGTACGCGTCATTGGCAAAGCGATAGGTCAGGCTCAGGTCGATGAAGCCGACAAGGATTGGCAGCGCATTCGTCAGGCTGGCAAGTTCGGCTCGGCTGATAGCGAGCGCGCTTATCGCCTGGTGCTTTTCCGTATTCTCCAGAACGGTGCACAGGACGCCGTCAACGACACCATCCTCATCGTAGATCGGCGTGTAGAAGAGGTCGAAGATTACCGTCTCCGGTTCGCCGCGACGTCGCAGTGCCATTGGCTGGTCACGAAAGGACTGCACGTCACCTCGGAAGGCTGCGGTAAGTACGTTGTTGTTCCAATCCCAGATTTCCGGCCAGATGTCCGAAACGCGGCCACCCAGTGCTTTCGGATGGTAGCCGCCCGCGATGTCGACATAGCTGTCGTTATAAATCATCACATGGTCATCGCCCCACATGATGACCTGCGGGATCGGAGAGTTCACTATGGAATTAACCTTGATACGAAGGTGTGTTGGCCAGTCCGAAATGGGGCCAAGCGACGTCATTGACCAGTCGAACGCACGAATGCGCTCGCCCATTTCACCGCCGCCCAACGGCCAAGATTTTGCCTTCGTTAAATCTACTGTCGTCGCCATAATCCGCCTCGGAACCCCCGGAAGCCTGCACATAATCGATGGGCAGCCGATTTTCCAGCATTATCAGTTGTTTCAGACCGTTTCGAATGACGTATGGTCTTACAGGTTGCGTCGACTACCCTTGTGTTCTCGCCTGCCGCCAGTCCTGAATATCGTCGGTCTGGATCCAGATCGTGTCTTCCTCGCCTGCTCGGCCGTGTTCGAGCTTAAAAAGAGCAATCTCGATGAAGGACGGTAGATGGCTTATTAGGCGTTGCTGGTCGGCAAGCGGAGGGATGGAAATTGCTTTCAGTGCCTCCTTGGTGACGATGACGAGCCAATCTTTTTCTCCATCGGTCATCGCGACATGACCGTTTTCGTCGCGCAGAAACGGCGACATGTTTTCTCGCACTGTAAGCTTCATATTCATATCCCATTGCTGCGGGCGTTCCGTAAGACGGTATGGTGTTCAAGGAATTCAGACGCGCCACTGATCGAGGCGAGGTTCGCTCTGAAGATTATCAGGAAATAGACACTCGAGTTACGTCACGAACTGCGTCAAAGAAAAAGGCCGCCAGTGGGCGGCCTATGGTTGAAGAAACTCTTTCAGACAATTTCCGGCTTGATCGAAGGTACGGACTGTCTGCCGCCTAACTCGGATGAGTCATCATCGACAGGAATCGAGCCATCAGGCGTTAGCTCATCGACCGCCTTTGGAAGTTCCAGACTAAGGCGGCTCAGTATCTCGTGCGGCGACAACCCGGTTCTGGCCGACAGGTCATCAAGGATTTCTGGTCCTAGAGCTTCGGACAGCTGGCGATCGTCGATCTGAGCATTTGGGCCGGCTTCGACCCAGGAATTCGCGGTTTCACCGTGGCCGTTCTGCTGGAACTGTTTCAGCAGGTCGCCCAGACCGCCGCCGAGAATACCGCCAGCTGAACCGCCACCAAGCAGTCCTCCCAACCCGCCAAGGCCGCCAACTCCTCCCCCCGTTACACCGCCGAGGATATCGCCGAGCCCTCCTTGCTTCTGTGAAGGGTCGCCACCGCCTTGAGGATTTTGAAGTCCACGCAGCAATTCACCGATCTTGTCTCTGTTCTGGAACCCGGCCACCGCGAGGACCCCGAGAAGTGCTTTCAATGCGCTGCTAGCCATGTGTCTCTCTCCCTATATCGCTACCGAGGTCTTTAGCCTTCGGCGTTTGAGTTGACGGTTAATGTGGCGATCGCTGTGGGGGCAAGGTCGTAATGTGCTCCTGGTTCGGCAAGGTCCGCAAAAATGGGCGGGCCAGTTTTGCTCGGGTCGATCGCCCACTTAGAAAAAACAATTTGGCAGTTATGGAGTTACCTGGGGAAAAATGTTGCGAAGTTCATCTGTCTATTGGTACCTCGCAGACGATTCGGATTGCTTCCAAGACAAGTTCAGGCATTGTGCGGCATTTCGTCAGCACGCGGAGACACTGCTCCGGAGGTAATGACGATACTGACATTGGGCCAGTGGACCGCGACGTGCCTGGCAAGCGTCAGGCCATCGATATCCGGCATTTGGATATCGGTTATCAAAAGTCGAATAGTTGGGTACTTATCGAAGAACGCGAATGCCTCCTCGGCTCCGCTTGCTTCAAGTACCCGAAAACCAGCGTCCGATATGATGTCAGCCGTGTCCATACGAATTAAAGGCTCGTCATCAACCACAACGGCAATGGGCGATTTTTCTGCGACCTGTTCCATTTCGATGAAAGCGATCCGGCGACCGAAAGGTTCCCGCGCATCCATGGATATTTGCCTGCTCTCGAATGTGCTGTTTACGATGTCGTATGCGGACACGTTGGAATGCTCCACCGCGGCGGCCTGCCAATTTCCCGCGCCGGCAATCGCCCTCGCCCAATGGGCTTTGTTAAACTGATGTGATGGGGGTGAACGCGGCGGACCCAACGTGTAAAAAGGAACGGAAAACAATATTTCCGTCCCTTCGGAGTTCAGTGGCTTCGAAACGCTAAAGCTCTTCGTTATCCCTCGGCTTTCAGGTTGACCACCGACGTCGCGATGCCGGTCAACGCTATGTCCGTTGCCTGCTCCTCGTCGAGTGTCGTCTGAAGCAGTTTGGCCGCATCCTTTATTCAGGTAACCAGTTCGCGCCCTATTTTGTCTCTGTTGCCGGGACGATCTCCATTTGAGATGGCTGTGCCAAAGCTGAGTTCCGGCCGGATTAATTGTCCGGTTGCGGCAACCCAGTTTCCTGAGCTGGATCGCGGACCTTATCCGTTGAGGAAACCGTACCCGGCATCCGATCCGTGCCGATCGGTTGGGGCGTTACACTGCCGTCTGCGGCA
>NZ_JAWQUM010000025.1:1770-5225 GCF_033447125.1 Rhizobium sp. PL01
TCTGACGACATGCCGATGGATGTTGCCTGACCGCGCATCCCCGGACAGATCTCGAGAAGCTGGTCTTAAGATCTGACCTCGAAGTGCACCGGCGTGCCTTCATATGAGGATCAGGTCGAACACGTTGATGGCATCTGGATTGACTGTGGTTGTAAAAGGTAACCGCAGTGTTGGCCCGGTTTGGTCTGCCCTTTGAGCGCAAGCGAAAAGGATAGGCTTAGCCAAACCAACTTAAAGATGAGCATTGGCAATGAGAACGATCAAGTGAAATAAGGGCAATTGGTGGATGCCTTGGCATGCACAGGCGATGAAGGACGTGATACGCTGCGATAAGCCGTGGGGAGCTGCGAATAAGCTTTGATCCATGGATTTCCGAATGGGGAAACCCACCTTAAATGCTTAGAGAATCCAAGCTGAGTTTAGGCTCAGTTTGGGTTTCTAAGCATTGTGATAAGGTATCTACACCTGAATACATAGGGTGTAAGAAGCGAACCCAGGGAACTGAAACATCTAAGTACCTGGAGGAAAGGACATCAACCGAGACTCCGCAAGTAGTGGCGAGCGAACGCGGACCAGGCCAGTGGCCTTGGGGAATAAAGTGGAACGGAATGGAAAGTCCGGCCGTAGCGGGTGATAGCCCCGTACATGTAGAACACCCAAGGTCCTTGAGTAAGGCGGGACACGTGAAATCCTGTTTGAAATTAGGGGGACCACCCTCTAAGCCTAAGTACTCGTGCATGACCGATAGCGAACAAGTACCGTGAGGGAAAGGTGAAAAGCACCCCGACAAGGGGAGTGAAATAGAACCTGAAACCGGTTGCCTACAAACAGTCGGAGCCCGCAAGGGTGACGGCGTACCTTTTGTATAATGGGTCAACGACTTAGTGTGACGAGCAAGCTTAAGCCGATAGGTGAAGGCGCAGCGAAAGCGAGTCTGAATAGGGCGTTCAGTTCGTCGCATTAGACCCGAAACCGAGTGATCTAGCCATGAGCAGGTTGAAGGTTGGGTAACACCAACTGGAGGACCGAACCCGCATCTGTTGCAATAGATTGGGATGACTTGTGGCTAGGGGTGAAAGGCCAATCAAACTCGGAAATAGCTGGTTCTCCGCGAAAACTATTTAGGTAGTGCGTCGACCGAATACCCTCGGGGGTAGAGCACTGGATGGGCTATGGGGACTCACCGTCTTACTGATCCTAACCAAACTCCGAATACCGAGGAGTACTAGTCGGCAGACACACGGCGGGTGCTAACGTCCGTCGTGAAGAGGGCAACAACCCTGACCTCCAGCTAAGGTCCCCAAGTCATGGCTAAGTGGGAAAGGATGTGAGGATCCCAAAACAACCAGGATGTTGGCTTAGAAGCAGCCATCATTTAAAGAAAGCGTAACAGCTCACTGGTCTAAATAAGGGTCTTTGCGCCGAAAATGTAACGGGGCTAAAGCCATGCACCGAAGCTGAGGATAGCGCTGGTTCTTCGGAACCAGGCTGTGGTAGCGGAGCGTTCCGTAAGCCTGTGAAGGGATACCTGTGAGGGGTCCTGGAGGTATCGGAAGTGCGAATGTTGACATGAGTAACGATAAAGGGAGTGAGAGACTCCCTCGCCGAAAGACCAAGGGTTCCTGCTTAAAGTTAATCTGAGCAGGGTTAGCCGGCCCCTAAGATGAGGCAGAAATGCGTAGTCGATGGGAACCACGTTAATATTCGTGGGCCTGGTGGTAGTGACGGATTGCGTAACTTGTTTGCTCTTATTGGATTGAGTGGGCGAGGAAGCGGTTCCAGGAAATAGCTCCACCGTATAGACCGTACCCGAAACCGACACAGGTGGTCAGGTAGAGTATACCAAGGCGCTTGAGAGAACTATGCTGAAGGAACTCGGCAAATTGCACGCGTAACTTCGGAAGAAGCGTGACCTCTTCGTACGCAAGTATGGAGGGGTGGCACAGACCAGGGGGTAGCGACTGTTTATCAAAAACACAGGGCTCTGCGAAGTTGCAAAACGACGTATAGGGCCTGACGCCTGCCCGGTGCTGGAAGGTTAAAGGGAGAGGTGCAAGCTTTGAACTGAAGCCCCAGTAAACGGCGGCCGTAACTATAACGGTCCTAAGGTAGCGAAATTCCTTGTCGGGTAAGTTCCGACCTGCACGAATGGCGTAACGACTTCCCCGCTGTCTCCAGCATAGACTCAGTGAAATTGAATTCCCCGTGAAGATGCGGGGTTCCTGCGGTCAGACGGAAAGACCCCGTGCACCTTTACTATAGCTTTACACTGGCATTCGTGTCGGCATGTGTAGGATAGGTGGTAGGCTTTGAAGCTTGGACGCCAGTTCAGGTGGAGCCATCCTTGAAATACCACCCTTATCGTCATGGATGTCTAACCGCGGTCCGTTATCCGGATCCGGGACAGTGTATGGTGGGTAGTTTGACTGGGGCGGTCGCCTCCGAAAGAGTAACGGAGGCGCGCGATGGTGGGCTCAGAACGGTCGGAAATCGTTCGTCGAGTGCAATGGCATAAGCCCGCCTGACTGCGAGACTGACAAGTCGAGCAGAGACGAAAGTCGGTCATAGTGATCCGGTGGTCCCGTGTGGAAGGGCCATCGCTCAACGGATAAAAGGTACGCCGGGGATAACAGGCTGATGACCCCCAAGAGTCCATATCGACGGGGTTGTTTGGCACCTCGATGTCGGCTCATCGCATCCTGGGGCTGGAGCAGGTCCCAAGGGTTTGGCTGTTCGCCAATTAAAGCGGTACGTGAGCTGGGTTCAGAACGTCGTGAGACAGTTCGGTCCCTATCTGCCGTGGGTGTAGGAATATTGACAGGATCTGTCCCTAGTACGAGAGGACCGGGATGGACATATCTCTGGTGGACCTGTTGTGGCGCCAGCCGCATAGCAGGGTAGCTATATATGGAATGGATAACCGCTGAAGGCATCTAAGCGGGAAACCAACCTGAAAACGAGTATTCCCTTGAGAACCGTGGAAGACTACCACGTTGATAGGCCGGGTGTGGAAGTGCGGCAACGCATGAAGCTTACCGGTACTAATCGTTCGATTGGCTTGATTGTTCTCATTGCTTATGTTCATCGAAGATGAACCATAAGCCATCTGTTTTGTCCTCACGCTGTCGCCGCAAGGCGGCTGCGCTGCGGACGGCGCGCCAAACGATTGGCGACGCGCTCTGCGCTTGCGGTCTTCGACCGGAAGGCGGGCAACAAAACGTGTTCAAAGACTAAAAAGGAGAGAGGCAACGCCTCCCTCGCCAGCTTCTCATTTGGTTTTGCTCCGTCGCCGGAGCAATTCTTGCCCTTAGTTGACCTGGTGGTTATTGCGGGGTGGCTGCACCCGTTCCCATTCCGAACACGGCCGTGAAACGCCCCTGCGCCAATGGTACTCCGTCTTAAGACGCGGGAGAGTAGGTCGCTGCCAGGTCTATTAATGGCAAGAAAATACCAAA
>NZ_JAWQUM010000026.1:0-4130 GCF_033447125.1 Rhizobium sp. PL01
ACAGGCCAGCCAGTGAAGGACGCCACATTTTACAAGACGGCAAGTGGTGGTGTGGACCAAACCATCATTGCAACAAGCGACAGGAAGCAAGGCATTCAAGATGAAGGGGATCATAGTCGCCGGGGGGAGTGACACGCGTTTCTGTACTCTCAAAATTGCGGTATCGAAACAGATGGTGCCAATCTACGACAGCGATGCCGTCGGCACGCTCCAACAGCATTTCTCCGACCAGCCGGAGGGTCGGTGGAGATGTGAAATGAACCAGACTGCGTGAGCGATGCTGACGGCCGAAAGCGATGGTCCTTATCGCACCCCGTCATTGTGGTCACGGCGACCAACTATCCGCAAATTTTAAGCCCGAGAAAACGTAACACGCCTCCATGTTGCTAAGCGGAGCCTTCTCTTAGCCCATTTGGGGGGCTGCGAAGGGGAGAGCGTACTTTGCGACAAAGCTCCTCTCCAAAAGGAGAGGCCGCCGGTTAGATCAAAATGGGTAGCCTATGGTGCCTCCGTTTTCGGCTACAATCCGGGATCAGGCTCTTGAGCGGTCCTCACAGTGTTCACCTGACAATTTAGCGAGAAGGGGCATGCCATGTATCGCAACGCTCGCCGCTGGGCTTCAAGCTCAATGCTCATGGATTTATTGGATCCGTTGTGGTGGTTGACCGCCAGCGGAAAGATGAGGGCGCACACGACGGCCCATGGGCGCGAGGATTCGTCTCAACGTTCTGCCCAGGCGCAAAGTGCCGATGCGAGCCGGGATGGAGCCATTGCGGATAGCCCTATCAACAGCGCAACGCTCGATGAGCCTGACATTGGGCAGAGGGAGGAAGCCTCCGGCGTCACGGACAATCAGGTCAATGTCGGCTATGCACCGGCATCGTGGACCGACGTTTTTGCAACGGATGGTGGAACGGCAACCCAAGCGAGCGCCTCTGTCGCGCGTCACGGGTTCGCTGCTGTAGCGGGTGCATCCGGCGCGACGGGTTTTGCACCTTTTATGCGCGGCGCGGGCGGTACTCTGTTCGGAACTGTATCGTTACTCAATGACGGCCACGTCCAGACGGGCCCCATGAGCCACGATCCTCTGGCGCCATTTCTGCCGCAAGACACTGCGCCGGTGGGGACAGGGTCAATCACGGTGGTGAGCGAGCGTGCGACTTCTGGCCGGGTCGTGATCCTCGGGTCGACTCCATCGACACAGGCGACAGCGTCGATTGCCGGGATTCATTCATCTCTGTTTTTTGGTATGCCTCTTGGTGTCTGCGGGTGCGGCTACTTCAACTCGCCCACGCGGATCCTGGATTGGGCCCAACAGGATGGTGTGCTTGAAGCGGGCGGCCAGTTGCCGGGCACCAGGTTGATAGACGGGCCTGATTATGTACCGACCGGCAAGGGGACAATCCGCGCCTCGATCAGCGATCCGCTTTTGGATCGTCATCTGTCCCCGCTCAGGGGCTGGAGCGGTACAGCACGGTGGTCAGATCAGGTAGCCTGGAACGGATCCTTGCCAGGCGGGGGAGAGGGCGGGACAGGAACCACGACCTCCAAGGGCATCGGCATCCTTTCCGGCTCGGTCACCAAACCCTTGGTCACGCAAAAGACAGCGACACAGAATCTGGCAGCGGCGTCGGAGACGGCCACCAACGCTGTCGTGCTGGAAAACCAGAAGCTGGGTAATCCCCAGAGCGAGTGGGGTATCGTTGGATCCGGTAGCGCCAATATCGAGGGGTTCGCGACCGACATCAGCGTCGACAACGGCAAGACGATCAGTTTCAAGATCGGTACGGATTCCACCAACTACCGGATCGATATTTACCGTCTTGGCTATTATGGCGGCATGGGCGCGCGCAAGGTGACCAGCCTGCAGCACACCGGTTTGCAGTCGCAGCCCGATCCGTTGCGCAATGCCTCGACGGGCACGGTGGATGCCGGCAACTGGGCAGTTTCCGCATCTTGGGACGTTCCCGCGGACGCTGCATCAGGCGTCTACATCGCCAAGCTCGTGCGTCAGGATGGCACTTTCGGCGAAAACCATATCCCGTTCATCGTACGCGACGATGACAGCCATAGCGACATCGTCTTCCAGACCGCAGACGAGACCTGGCAAGCCTATAACGGCTGGGGTGGCGCAAATTTCTATGGCGGCAACGGTCCGGCGACCGGTCAGGGTGCCGGTCGCGCCTATGCCGTCAGCTACAACAGACCGATCGCGACGCGCGGCGGCGTCGGCACTTTTGCCGGCCCGCAAGACTATCTGTTCGGCGCAGAGTATGCGGGCATCTATTGGCTGGAACAGAACGGCTATGATGTTTCGTACATGGCGGGTGTCGATGTCGATCGTTATGGCAGTCTGCTCCTGAACCACAAAACCTATGTTGATGCCGGGCACGATGAGTACTGGTCTGGGCAGCAGCGCGCCAATGTCGAGGCAGCCCGAGATGCGGGCGTCAACCTGCAGTTCTGGAGCGGTAACGAGGTTTACTGGCGCACCCGTTGGGGTGACAGTTACAGCAGTGACGCCACGCCCTATCGGACCCTGATCTCCTACAAGGAAACCTGGGCACCAGGCAGCAGCATCGACCCGTCCAACGAATGGACGGGCACCTTCCGGGATCCGCGCCTCAGCCCGCCCGCAATCGGCGGCGGCAGCCCGGAAAACTCGCTGACCGGCCAATTGTTTAAGGTCGACGATGTCGGCACCAATCTCCAGTCTATCACCGTGCCCTATGATGACGCTAACCTGCGCTTCTGGCGCAATACGAGCGTTGCCAATCTCCAGCCCGGCCAGACGGCAACGCTGACCAAAAACTATCTCGGGTATGAGTGGGACGAAGCACCGGATAACGGTTTCGATCCGGCCGGCCTGGTGAAATTGTCGTCGACAACGCTTCCGGTGAGCACCTACCTGCTCGACTACGGAAATACGACCGGCAACGGCGTCTCGACCCACAATCTGACGCTCTATCGCGCGCCCAGTGGTGCGCTGGTGTTCGGCGCAGGGACGGTCTATTGGACCTGGGGGCTGAGCGACAATCACGACAAGGAAGTGACGCCGACCGATCCCCGCGTGCAGCAGGCAATGGTAAACTTGTTTGCCGAAATGGGCATACAGCCGGGCACGCTGCAATCCGGGCTCGTCGCTGCGACCGCCTCGACGGACCATATTGCCCCGACCACAGTCTTTTCGGTGGCAGCCACAGCGACCGTCGGATCCTCCGTTACCGTCACAGGCACCGCCACCGACACCGGTGGCGGGGTCATCGCTGGCGTGGAGGTTTCGACCGACAATGGGGCGAGTTGGCATCCGGCGACGGGCGATGAAAACTGGACGTATACTTGGTCGCCTCAGGTCGCCGGCACCTACACTGTCCTGTCCCGCGCTGTCGATGACAGCATCAACCTCGAGACGCCTTCGGCGGGACGCACGGTTACCGTAAGCGGACAAAGCTTTACGGCCCTCTTTTTGGGCTCCACGCCAGCTGTCGTCAACACCAACGATATGGCAGCCGTTGAGCTCGGTGTCCGTTTCCAGACCTCCGTGGCAGGTACCATCAGTGGTATTCGTTTTTACAAGGGCACCCAGGACACAGGTACCCATACCGGCTCATTATGGTCGAGCACGGGCACAAAGCTCGCAACCCTCACCTTCACAAACGAGACCGCCAGCGGCTGGCAGATGGCGTATTTCTCCAGTCCGGTTTCGTTGACGCCTGGGCAGATCTACACGGCGTCTTACCACACAGATACCGGTAGTTACTCGTCAACCTCCAATTACTTTACCTCCAATGTGACGAGCGGCCCGCTGACGGCGCCAGCTGCCGGCAACGGCGTCTACCGCTATGGCAGCACCAGCCTGTTCCCCACCAGCACCTACCAGTCGGAGAATTATTGGGTCGATGTGATGTTCAATGCTGGTCCGCCCCCAGCCAACACGACACCGACGGCACTTGCCGATGTGGGGGATGCGACCGAAAAGGGGGGCACGGCCAACGGCTCGGGCGGCATGATCGCCAGCGGCAATGTGCTCGCCAATGACACCGATCCTGACGTTGGCGATACCGAGACGGTGTCTGCGGTCAGCTTCGGTGCGACATCAGGTACGCTCGGCACGGCCCTCAACGGTGCCT
>NZ_JAWQUM010000027.1:0-3463 GCF_033447125.1 Rhizobium sp. PL01
TTGTATTCGACGGCGAAACTGTGGTTGGACTTTTTCAAAGAATAACACCTCGATATCTGACGCTGCTCTATCAGCGATCCATGGGTGATCGCAAGACCGTATGGCGAGGCACCTTTAGCAACGGTCGGCATTCCTGTATTTTGCTCCGACCGCCCGCCGCCCGATCGCGGGTATCCGATCCTAATGGCAGCATAGTTGCGGCGCGTGTGAAGTCAGGCGTTCTGCGAGAAGCCCGCACCGTTTTCGGCCAGATCCTTGTTCCAATCCTCCAGTTGCGGACGAAGTCGCCGGAAGCCGCAATCCGCTCGCTCCGCAATGCGCCGCAACATGTCGGCATAGGCCTCGCCCTGGCTGTTGTGATCGGTCGCTGCAACGAGGATCTCGATGACCACCGAGATCGCGCACCGCCAATTCCGTTGCCGGCGACCATCCTCCGGCGGTGCTGGCATAGAGCGTATCGAACCGCTCACATTCGATCGCCGCGAGGCTGAGTGCATCGATGGTGGCTTCTGTGATGCACAAGCGAAGCGCCGCCGGGCTGCCGAAGCGAAACAGGATCTTTGTGCCCCCAGAGGAGAAGCCGCGCCATCGGGGACCGCGTTCCTCCCAGCCGCAAATTTTCCCGTCGCTGTCATGATGGCCCAACCAGGCGCTGCCGTACGGTCCCTCCCGGATCAGACCCTGTCGGATGGCACGCTGCAGGAGTCGGCTTGGAATCAGCCTGCTATCGTTGAAGTAGCGGTAGGCGGGAGAGCCATGCCGCAGCGGCGGACGACTGTCCCAGCGCCTTGGGATGGCGATGCTCTCTGTCGGTCGCGATAACACGGGCCAAGCCGCGCCAGATGCCTGAACACCGGCGAGCGCACCAACTGACCTGAGGGTCGCTGCAAAATCGTCTGGTTGAAGCCAGGCCTGCAGGCCGAAGACACCTCCCTTCCTGTCCGACAGCGGGTCGAACCATCCCATCCCCGCATGGGTGACGATGGCAATCTGCCCACCGCGCCGGAATTTGACGGCGCGTCGCGTGCTTTCTTTGAGGTCGGCCTGAAAACCCGCCTGCTCCAGCACGACCCCGCAGGACACCTTGTCCCTTATCCGTTCGATTTCCTGTCTTTCCATATTTCGACATCCTTTCCGCCCCAAACATTTCAAGGGCGCGACCCGGTCGCCGCGAAGGCTGACGGTTGCAAGGGCGCGGATGATGAAAGGAGAGAAGGAGAAAATTCGGGACGCGGCGAAGCTTCCCTTGCGGCCGGCAAGCTGCAAGCGGCACGGTCCGTTCGGCCTGCGTCAGGGATGGCCGCCCGCAAGGGGGAAGACCGACGTCGGGCTTCCGATTTGCCGCCAGCCCGGCCCGAAGGGCGACGCCCCCCGGTCTTATGGCTTGGGGATAGACGGCTCGCGGGACCATATTTAGCCTCGGGATCCAGCAGCCGTTTCGCTTTGGAGGTTGTTCGACTTCACGGGTAAAAGGCCCCGGTTTTCTGGCGGCGCTTTTTGCGCTAAGTGTAGCCTTTGCCGGTCAAAAGAGGTCACACTTGAAAACAGCCTCCCGGTGATATAGGTTATACTACAATTGATAACCCAAATAACCCGGAGCACCGAGATGGCTATCACTAATGGTCTTCGCGTCTATGATGGAGCCGAGTTCGCTCGCGCGCTACAAGTCGAAATGGATTCCGTTTCCGGCGAGAAGACATCGGACGCCGGTGTGCGCCTGGTCAATCGTAAGCTGACGGCAAAGCAGCGTGCGTCTTCAATTGGCGCGAAACTGCGCAGGGCGATGGCGAACGCCATGCACTCCACGCCTGAAAGCCATGTCGATGACATGATGGTCGTGCTTGTTGACATGCCAAATCAGGCTGTGCGGGACACCATCCGCGATATCGTCGAGCATGTGCCGGCGATCGTGGAAGCCCGCCAGAGCAAACTGACCGATGACGCCATCGATGCACTGGTATCGGTCTACATGCGCACGCCTCCCAATGCCAAGGTCGAGAGATTGCTCTACGACAGCAACGCCAAGGCGAGAGCGCGGTTTTTTGAAGGATGGCCAAGTTTCACGAGCAAGGATCTGGCAGAAGTTGCCGGACATGGTTCCAAGAACAAGAGCATGACCGCCTCGCGATGGAAGATGAAGGCAAAGGTATTCTCGATCAAGCATGGCGGCGTCGAGTATTTCCCGGCCTTCCAGTTCGAGGAGGGGCAGCCCATTGAAAGTGTCGCCAAGGTGCTCGCCCTGCTGGGGGAGAAAAAGTCTGGCTGGCAATTGGCATTCTGGTTCACCTCTCCGAATGGATGGCTTGCCGGCAAGCGCCCAGTCGACGTGTTGAAGGACGGCGATGCTGTGATTTCCGCCGCAGCAAATGAGGCGGAAACCATCGCCGGATGATCAATACGCCTCCCTCACCGTTCCCGGCCTCGAACTCTCATGACATCAAGGCCGGGACGAGGTTCCACCGGGTCCACGATCAGCGTTTTGGAAGCTGCTCTTTCAAACCCGGCAAGGGTCGTCCCAGCCGTTTTGCGCCGCTAGTCTCAGGCAGCGATGCTGTCCCTACACAGTATCTGGCAACCGACTACGAATGCGCGGTTCACGAGACGATCTTTCACGACGTCCCGATTGACGAACCGAACAAGACCATCGGCATCGACAATATCAAGCCTCTCGCCCATTCGGTCATTGAGTTGAAGCGCGATCTCGTTCTGGTTCCTCTTTTCGCCCCTGATCTGGCCAAGTGGGGCCTCAGCAGAGCAGATCTCATCGATACGACAGCTGCTGACTATCACATCACCGCGCAGTGGGCCTTGGCCATTCAACAAAGCCGGCCGGACGCGCATGGTCTGATCTGGACATCGAAACGCTGTGATCCACAGCAGGCGGTGCTCCTGTTTGGGGATCGCGTCGCCGAGACCGATCTGACCGGAATAAGCAATGTTGCGATCTACTCGGACGTTGGCGAAATGCGGCAGGTTGCCGCCTTCGCTGCGCGCGTCGACATCACCCTTATTCTGTAATCGCACGGCTGCTGTTGGTGCGCCGCCCAGCGCGTTGGCTTCAGGAAGGAATGACGGATCTCATTTTGTGGCGGTCCAGGCGCCTGGTCCCTGGGGCTTCATGAGTTCCTGTTCGATCGCTGCGGCCTGGTCGCCGCCGAACCTGTCAAAGCCATTGCCGTCGCGCTCCCAGCCCACGCCCTTCGGCGCTTTAAGGTCGAACCGGAATGGTGGTGAACGGCCGGAGGGCTACTTTTATCTGGTTTCAAAAATGGGTACCTGAACACGAAGCTGATGACCGCAGGGGCTGAGGTCATGATAAAGGCAAAACTGTTCTGTCGAACGGACGCCACCTCGTCACTGCGTGAAATAGGCCGACATGCGATGCGACGCGCGTTTTTGCCAATTGTCAGTGGTATCGAGAAAACCGTCCCAGCGCGGATCGGGTTTTCCATGGGTTGCACCG
>NZ_JAWQUM010000028.1:0-2246 GCF_033447125.1 Rhizobium sp. PL01
CAGTCAGAGATAACCGACCAAGCGCTGTTGGTCTCCCCTGCGCAACCCCGACCAGCTTCGGGAAGACCAACAGCTTAGCGCCTGCTGAGATCTATTTATGCCGCTCCAGGATCGGCACGCACACATCCAGATCATGAGAGGCGAGATGGGCATATCGCATCGTCATCTGTAGCGTCTGGTGGCCGAGCCACATTTGAACCCTGCGGATATCGATACCTCCTCTGACCAGGCGTGAGGCGCAGGTGTGCCGCAGCACATGAGGTACGACATCGCTGTCGGTCGATAGACCAACCTCCTTTTTTGCCTGGTTCCAGACCGCGCGGAACTGTTGCTGGTCAATGCTGTTAAATGGTCCGATCTGTCCGGCCCGACGAGCGACAGCCACGACAGCACGTGACGTCAGGGGCACCGATCGACTTTTTCCCGATTTTGTAACCCAGAATGTCGCGCGATCCTCGTGGATATCATTCCAGCGCAAGCTGATCGCTTCGCCCAGCCGAGCGCCGGTATCAACAAGGAAAATACAGAAGCGATGATAGAGTTCGGAATGGCTCTCGATTGCCGCAAAAAGCCGATCTTCCTCGTCGTATTCAAGGAAGCGAATGCGGCCAGACTTCTCTTTCTGCCGTCGGAATTCGGGTAAACTGTGCACCTCTCCCATTTTAAACGCCTTTCGCAACAGCTTGCTTAGTGCCGCCATCTTTCGATTGATGGTTGCGTTGCTGTTGCCGCGTTTGCGCAGGGAGGCGATCAGGCTATCGAGCATTTCGTCGGTGAATACCGAGAACTCAGGCGTAATCAGCAGAGTGTGGAGTTCATATATAAAGGCCGTCACATTGTATTTGTGCGAACCAGGCTCCCAGAGCAGATCCCCATAGCGCTCAAAGAGCAGCTTGAGAGACACGCTTTCTACCGGTTTGGCGGGGCGGCCGACAGCGAATTGGTAATGGAGACTGTACGCTCCGATACCTGCGCTTTCAAAGTCGGCGTTACCGCCCGCTTTGTCTCGTGCCCGGCTCAATGATAACCCTCCAAGGAGGAGTTATACAAAGACTGCCGCGCTCGGCATTCAATTCAAAACCTGCATCGAACGGATCCTCAAAGTCTGCACCGTCAACAACAGTTACTCAAATGCAACAGCCCGCAACCCCTCATAGAGGTTGCGGGCAATTTACAATCCGATCAGATGATCAGATTAGAAGTCGCGCTGCAGACGGACGAAGCCGGTGACTTCGTCGCCGCCGACGCCGAACGTGGCGTTGTCGTCGATGTCCTGATAGTTAACAGTCGCGAGAGCCTTGAGGCCGTCCGTGATCTGGTAGCCGGCCGTCAGGCCAACACGCCATGCATCGGTACCGTCGATGAACGCGTAGTCAGCGAAGTACTGAGCAGCCGGAGTGATCGTCAGCTTGTCGGTTGCCTTGAACTCGTACGATGCTGCAACGGTCCACTCGGATTCGTTGTAATATACGTTCGGGTCAGATGCCCAGACGCCGGCCAGGTTGAACGTGCCAGCACCGAGTTCAGCGGACAAGATAGCGCGGATTGCGCCTTCTTCGCGCTCTGTGTCATAACCACCGAGCAGGGTAGCCGTTACGCCACCAATCGAACCGGACAGCATGGCAGCAACGCCAACGCCGTTATCCTTGCGGCTGAAATCGTTCGGCAAAGCGGGGAAACCACCAGCGCGACCAATGCCTTCGAGTTCGTCAACCGAGATACCGGCCTTGAATGCGCCGCCATCGTAGGTGTACGAGATCGAGTTGAACAGGGTGTTGGTTGCGAGAGCATCGGTTTCGCCAGCGATGCCATCATCCCACCAGCTGTAGTAGTAGCCGAACTTGAAGCCAGCGATCGCGAACGAAGCCGTATCAAGGAACGTCGAGTCGCTGTTGCCAGCCGCATCGGCGTTGGTCTGCAGAACGATCGTGCTTTCAAGCGTGCCAAGTTCAGTGTCGTTCTTGGCGTCGAACTGCAACTGACCACGCGTGAACGTATCCCAGCTGGACGAACCGTTGCCTGCGAAAGCACCCTTCTGTACCTGGTCACGACCGAAGTTGGTCTGGAAACGGACGTAGCCGCCGATCTTCAGGCAGGTTTCCGTGCCTGGGATGTAGAAGTAGCCAGTACCGAATGCGTCGCAAACGCGAACGTATTCCATTGGTTCCGGCTCAGCAGCTACGATTGCGTCAGCTGCCTGGGCGCCGGATACTGCTGCGAGAGCTGCAGCGGAGCCGAGAAGAAGG
>NZ_JAWQUM010000029.1:0-1356 GCF_033447125.1 Rhizobium sp. PL01
CTTGACCGGCAGACACCGGATCAGGCCTACTTCAACGCGCTGGCACCAATGATGGTGGCGGCATAATCGAGGCGGAAATCCACTTAGCGAAACGCCCGGAACTGTTCAGACAAACCGAGCCACTTCTCTGACGAAGAGAATTTTACAACGGCGCCTTTAATGACAACGTCAAATGCAGAGGACGCACACCTTAATACAGACTGAATCAATGCGACGAGCCCCATTCCCGGGCTTGACGGCACGGCCAGTCTCCACCATTGAAGACGAAACCTCCTGTGTAGTGGAACTGCTGTGAACCCCTTAAAATCGCTTATAGAATCCCGTCACTTCGAACGGGTCGTGACGGCGCTAATCATCATCAACGCGATCACGCTTGGTCTGGAGACGTCGTCCACTGTTATGGCGCATTACGGCGCGTTGCTGACGACCATCGACAAGGTGGTGCTCGCGATTTTCACTTTGGAACTCGCAGCTCGATGCGTTGTCTATCGGCTGTCCTTCTTTCGAGACCCCTGGCGCATCTTCGACCTGGCCATCGTCGCGGTCGCGTTGCTCCCGGCGACCGGCGCCTTGTCGGTCCTGCGCGCGCTGCGTATCTTGCGTGTCCTGAGGCTGGTGAGCGTGGTGCCATCATTGCGGCGCGTCGTGGGTGGATTGATCGCTGCCCTTCCGGGCATGGGCTCCATCGTCCTACTACTCAGCCTCGTCTTCTATATCTTCTCGGTGATGGCGACGAAGCTCTATGCAGAGTCATTCCCAGAATGGTTCGGCTCCATGAGCGAGTCAGCCTACACCCTCTTCCAGGTTATGACGTTGGAAAGCTGGTCGATGGGCATAGTGCGTCCCGTGATGGAGGACCATCCCTATTCCTGGACGTTCTTCATCCCCTTCATCGTGCTGACCTCGTTTGCCGTCCTCAATCTCTTCATCGGTATCATTGTTTCCGCCATGCAGGAAGAAGGCGAGAGCGCTGCGTCAGACGAGCGCTCGGCGATGCACGACGATCAAGATAAAATCCTGCGCGAGATCAGGGCCTTGCGACAGGAAATAACACAGCTCCAGACGACATTGCGGGCAAACTCCTGAGCGAAATCACAAGCCGAAATCTGAACGAGCCGTCCCGCAGCCAGACTAGGGCACCGGTCGGATCGATTCCGGCATAATACACGATGCGTATCGAAGGCGGGTCGCGCGGCTTGTGGAAGAGGTTGTAGACCGCCGATGTGGAAATCGCCGTGAGCGTCCGGGGAACGGATTCTGCTGATCGGGTAAATCGGGCGATGTTCTGGCATTAGAACCAGCATTAGTGCTGACATTAATTCCAGATCAAAGAGGTTTCATGGCTCGAATTGAGAT
>NZ_JAWQUM010000030.1:0-1347 GCF_033447125.1 Rhizobium sp. PL01
AGGGACCACCTGTTCGGCAGCCAACACCTTTGCCTTGATCAAGTAGCGTATCCGATGGTTGGTCACGCCAAGGGCCGCCGCGGCCTCGGTCATGGTCAGCCAATTGCCGTCCTTCTCGGCTGATTTGTACGCATGGATTGCACGCACCCGCCTTACAGAAGAGACGCGGTGTGCGGTCCAGGTCTTTCCTTGCCCTGTGGGCATGCCCATTCGATTGAGCGACGCGGCAATATGTTCATCGGACCACCGCCCAGCCATGCTACGCATCACCGCCAGGGCATCCTCAGTGGTGGCACAACCGTGCTCACCGGTCTGAGGCTTACGGACCTTGAGTTCCGAATGCTGACCGCCCTTCCAATGGATCGTCAGCACTACGTCACGCACCGCATCGTCGACATCAACGACGATGTCGGCGATGAGTGTCCGCAGCAATTGCTGACGCACGCGCATGGTCACATCGGGTGACTCCCAGGCAGCCAAGAGATTGTCGGCCAAGTTCGCGAAGGTGCCTGGATCGACTTCTATTGTCGAAGGACTGTCGGCAGGCTTGCGCTCCTCCAGATCTCGCACTCGGCGAAGTGCAGTTTCCCAATTCTTCTCAAGCTGCGCTGCAATCAGACGATTGTCGGGATCGCATGCCGCATAGCGACGTTCAGCCAAGCTAGCCTCGTAGCGAGCCTGTTGGAGCTCTAGGTCGTGAATGTGGCGCTGGTCTTCTTGCCGCTCCCGGTGCATCCGCTCTGCTTCAAAGGTCGCTTCGATCGCTAACGGTTCTACCGCGCGCAACAGCTCGCGTGCAACCGCCGCATCAATCTTCGAGCCGCCGAAGGTCATGCACCGAGGCAAGCCCAACATCAGATTCTGCTTTGTGCAGCGATAGACGGGACTTTGTGGATTGCCCGTATAGGCAACACTCAGCCTCCGCCCGCACCGTCCGCAGGTTAGGAGACCCGATAATAGCGCTTTGCCGCCACGGCCCGATTTTACCCCGCCCGAGCGGCCATAATTATTGAGCGCCAATTGCTGCTGGTTGCGCTCGTATTCGTCCCAGCTGATGTAGCCCTCATGATGGTCCCGGATCATCACCTCCCAGGTGCCGAAGGGCTTGCCGTGCCCGTAACTGCGCCGGGCTCGTCCATCGACGATTGCAGTCCGCTTCTCGCTCTTTCCATAGACGTAAACGCCGGCGTAGAAGGGGTTTTTGAGAATGCCGATTACATTGCGATAACGGACTGGTGTCCAGACGAAGTTGGTCATGCGCCCTTCATCCGACGGCCGTGGGAAGTGAATCTGATCTTTTGTCATCGACAGCAGCACCTGACGCGCGCTTCCAAGCTCGTGGAAGCG
>NZ_JAWQUM010000031.1:0-1225 GCF_033447125.1 Rhizobium sp. PL01
GTCTTCGCTTCATCACCGAAAACGCCGGTCGCCCCCTCAAGGAGCTGCTCTTTCCACTGCTTGATCTGGTTGGCGTGCACGTCAAACTGCTGGGACAATTCCACCAACGTCTGTTCGCCCCGGATGGCGGCAAGCGCCACCTTCGCCTCACATGGGGAATTGCATGTCAAGTGGGTGGTGTCAGGGTATGATCATCGGCTCTCCAGCGTTGATTTCGGTATCCAAGCTCTGAACCCTTTGCATGACGCGGCTCGCATACGAGCACGATCAACCTCACATGCGGTCGCCGCTCGCAACGGCTGCACCAAAATCCCGCTTTCGGCGGGCAGGGCTCAGGAAGACGAGACCATTCTTGAAAACGGTGTTTCAGACCATGCGAAGGTCCGGTTCGTCTAACTGGATCCGCCAGGACAGTTCAGTTCCTGGGAGATTTCGGAATTCCGTGGATGCACTCCTCAGGCGGCCTTCATTACAGCGCCCTCGATGACAATTCCGGCAGTCACATACTTCCATAAAGCAACCAGCAACTTTCTCGCCAGCGCCACGATCGAGCTCTTCTTCCTGCGTCCAACGTTCGATTGCACCCGTGCCGCAAACCAGAGGCTGAGCGCTGACTTCGGTTGGTGGCGCAACCACAGCCAGGATAACTGAACCATTGTGGTGCGCAGTCGTGGGTTGCCAGCTTTCGAAACGCCTTGCTCGCGATCGATGGATCCGCTCTGCCAGGGCGTTGGTGCTAACCCCGCATAGGCGGCAACCTGTCGCCGATTGTCAAAGTGTCGGAACAACCCTTCGGTCCAGAGGATAGCGGCAGATTCTAGACCAATGCCTTTGATATCGTACAACATAGCTGCAGCCGGCTTTGCTTGCGTGGTCATGCTTTCTTTTTGCGCCACCAGCAGTGTATCCCGCTCGTTTTCCACAGCCGCAATCTGCGCAAGCAGCAGTTCGAGCCGATCAAGTTCTCGGTTCACCTGAGCCTTGAGGTGGGCCGACAAAGGACGACCATCACCCGTCTGAAGCTCATCCAATCGTACGCGCCTATTCTTGCGCAGCGGTTCGTAATCGCCGACGCCCTGAGCGAACAGCAGGCCTTTGATGCGATTGACATGCTGGACGCGCTCCGCGGTTAGAACCTTGCGCTCCCGGCAAACCCGGCGGCGATCTTCTTCCTCGGGGCTAGGTGTTTTGACCATTGCACAAACACGCGGCTCTCCACGCTTAT
>NZ_JAWQUM010000032.1:0-1198 GCF_033447125.1 Rhizobium sp. PL01
TGATCGCCAGCGGCAATGTGCTCGCCAATGACACCGATCCTGACGTTGGCGATACCGAGACGGTGTCTGCGGTCAGCTTCGGTGCGACATCAGGTACGCTCGGCACGGCCCTCAACGGTGCCTATGGCAGTCTCGTGCTCAACGCGGCCGGCACCTATAGCTATGCCGTCAACGAGAATAACGCTTCGGTGCAGGCATTGCGCCAGTCGACCAACACCCTGAGCGACGTGTTCAGCTACACCATGCGCGACACGGCAGGTGCCACCGCCACGGCAAGTCTCACGATAACCATCCACGGTGCCAACGACGCGCCGGTTGTTGCTGTGCAGACTGCCACCCAGAACGCCACCGTCGGCACGGCCTATTCCTTCGTGCTGCCGGCCAATACCTTCACCGATCCCGACAGCGGCGACACGCTGACCTTCACGGCATCGGCCGCCGACGGCTCCGCACTTCCGGCCTGGCTGAGCTACAACGCCACGACACAGACCTTTAGCGGCACGCCGACAACAGGCGGCACCTATGGCATCCGGGTGACGGCGACCGACCTTGGTGGTCTGAGCACCAGCGAGACCTACAACATCGCCGTGTCGGTACCGGGCAATACGACACCGACGGCGGTTGCCGATGTCGGCGATGCGACCGAAAAGGGTGGCACGGCCAACGGCTCGGGCGGCGTGATCGCCAGCGGCAATGTGCTCGCCAATGACACCGATCCTGACGCTGGCGATACCGAGACGGTGTCTGCGGTCAGCTTCGGTGCGACATCAGGCACGCTCGGCACGGCCCTCAACGGTGCCTATGGCAGTCTCGTGCTCAATGCGTCGGGTGCCTATAGCTATGCCGTCAACGAGAACAATGCTGCGGTGCAGGCATTGCGCCAGTCGACCAACACCCTGAGCGACGTGTTCAGCTACACCATGCGCGACACGGCAGGTGCCACCGCCACGGCGAACATCACCGTCACCATCCATGGCGCCAACGATGCGCCGGTTGTTGCTGTGCAGACTGCCACCCAGAACGCCACCGTCGGCACGGCCTATTCCTTTGTGCTGCCGGCCAATACCTTCACCGACCCCGACAGCGGCGACACGCTGACCTTCACGGCATCGGCCGCCGACGGCTCCGCACTTCCGGCCTGGCTGAGCTACAACGCCACGACGCGGACCTTTACCGGCACGCCGACAACAGCCGGCAC
>NZ_JAWQUM010000033.1:0-1052 GCF_033447125.1 Rhizobium sp. PL01
CCAGGCATAACCATTTCCGTGCCTTCAGGAAGCGACACGATGCCGGTCACGTCCGTTGTGCGGAAGTAGAACTGCGGACGGTAGTTGGTGAAGAACGGTGTATGACGGCCGCCTTCTTCCTTCGTCAGGATGTAGGCTTCAGCCATGAACTTCTTGTGCGGCTTGACCGAACCCGGCTTGCACAGGATCTGACCACGCTCGACGCCGTCACGGGTAACGCCGCGAACGAGAGCACCGATGTTGTCGCCAGCCTGGCCCTGATCGAGCAGCTTGCGGAACATTTCAACGCCGGTAACAGTCGTCTTGGCAGTCGGACGGATGCCGACGATCTCGACTTCTTCACCAACCTTGACGATGCCACGTTCGACGCGGCCGGTCACAACCGTACCACGGCCCGAGATCGAGAACACGTCTTCGATCGGCAGCAGGAACGGCAGGTTGATCGGACGCTCAGGCGTCGGAATGTAGGCGTCAACAGCAGCCATCAGCTCGCGGATCGCGTCTTCGCCGATCTTCTTGTCCGAATCTTCAAGCGCAGCCAGAGCCGAACCCTTGATGATCGGAATGTCGTCGCCCGGGAAGTCGTACATCGACAGAAGTTCGCGAACTTCGAGTTCAACGAGCTCGAGCAGTTCAGCGTCGTCGACCTGGTCAACCTTGTTGAGGAACACGACGATCGCCGGAACGCCAACCTGACGGGCAAGCAGGATGTGCTCGCGGGTCTGTGGCATCGGGCCGTCGGCAGCCGAGCAAACCAGGATCGCGCCGTCCATCTGCGCTGCACCGGTGATCATGTTCTTGACGTAGTCGGCGTGGCCGGGGCAGTCAACGTGGGCATAGTGACGGGCAGGCGTTTCATACTCGACGTGCGCCGTCGAGATGGTGATGCCGCGGGCCTTTTCTTCCGGCGCTGCGTCGATCTGGTCGTACGCCTTGTATTCGCCGAAATACTTCGTGATCGCTGCCGTCAGCGACGTCTTGCCATGGTCGACGTGGCCGATCGTGCCAATGTTAACGTGCGGCTTATTGCGCTCAAATTTGCTCTTTGCCAT
>NZ_JAWQUM010000034.1:0-1001 GCF_033447125.1 Rhizobium sp. PL01
GGTCACGCTTTTTAGAACATAGATGGCGCCAGTCAGGTGACCATCGAAACACATACGCTGTTGAGATGTGCCTTCGGGTACACCGCAGTAAGGCGAATACCGCCGTCTACGTTTCTCTTTCTCGATTAGGATATGTCCTCACGGCGGTGCCGCGCTTTATAGCGCTCGCCTCCGGCCCATGTATGTGGGTAAAATGGGCGCCGGACGACCGGCGTGGGGCTTTGCCCCTGTTTGGCGGTCTGATCGGACTTAAAAGATCGACGCTAATTCATTGGGCCCGTAGCTCAGTTGGTTAGAGCACACGCTTGATAAGCGTGGGGTCGGTAGTTCGAGTCTACCCGGGCCCACCATGTTTTTGTCCTGATGCTGTCGCGGCTTTTGCTGCTGATGCTCAGGACTGGTCGTTGATCCCTCGGTTTTTTGCCTGCAGAGGCTTAAACAGATTGGGGCTTTAGCTCAGCTGGGAGAGCACCTGCTTTGCAAGCAGGGGGTCATCGGTTCGATCCCGATAAGCTCCACCATTTATTTGGTGGCGCACCGCCGCCGGCCAACCCGGCGCGCAGGTGGTGGAAGACGGAATATCCTAAGAGAGAAATAAAAGTTTGCATCGGTTCGTTTGAGCCTGATGCCTGTTCTGATTACATTGTGAAGAGAAGATATGTCTGGAAGCTTCCAGGTGTTGAGAGTGATCGAAAGGTCATTTGAAACGTCCGAGCCCAGTCCTGTTAAAGCTGTTGAAGGTCTAGCCGATCCGACGCAGTGGAGGGACTGGAGGTAGGTAGGAAGCTTGTTACTCAAGGCATGTTTGTTGTTGGTTGTTTGAACCATCGAAACTTCAAGTCCGCAAGGATTTGGGGATTTTGGTGTTTCCGGCTTCCTCTGACGACATGCCGATGGATGTTGCCTGACCGCGCATCCCCGGACAGATCTCGAGAAGCTGGTCTTAAGATCTGACCTCGAAGTGCACCGGCGTGCCTTCATATGAGGATCAGGTCGAACAC